>NZ_JBICUB010000045.1:0-1171 GCF_043197935.1 Micromonospora sp. NPDC048930 | reverse complement strand
GGCGGGCTGGGTTGTCAGGTGTGCGGCGCTGACGCGGTCGAGGCGGAGCCAGCGGATCGCTTGACGAAGGTGGCAGTGCCCGACGAGGTACCAGTGTCCTTGGGTGCGGGCCAGGAGAACGGGATCGAGTTGCCGGGTGGTGGGCGTGCCATGCCGGTCGCGGTAGTCCACGACGAGGACGCGTTGTGCGTGGAGTGCTTGCTCGATCGCGTGTCGGGTCCGGGCATCGCCGGGTGTGTCGGTGTGATCGATCCAGACACGACCGTTCAACGCGGTGGCGTTTTCTCGTGCGCGGGTGTCCATCACGCTGAGCACCTTGACGAGGGCGGCGCGGGCGTGGCTGTCGAACGGCTGTCCCCGGTGGGCGGCCACGGCGGCGGCGAGGCCGGAGACCTCGGCGTCGGTGAAGTTCACCGGCGGGAGGGTCGCGGCGGCGTCAACGACGTAGCCACCACCGGGTCCGGGTCGAGCCCGGACCGGGAAGCCGCCGTGTTGCAGAGCCGAGATGTCTCGTTTGATCGTGCGGACGCTGACCTCGAAGACCTCGGCGAGTCGTTCCGCCGAGCGCCCGGCGGGCCCCGCGCGCCGCAGTTCCTCACGCAAGGCGTAGAGACGGTCGGTGCGGTTCATCCAATAAATAGTGACATACCGGTGACATCGCTGGGGGTGACGATGGTGTCATGAGCACTTCACGCGATCCGATCATGTTCCTCAGTGGCGCCGGGCTTCCCGCCTGGATCTGGGATGACGTCCGCCGCGACCTCGGCGAAGGGCAGCAGACCTGGGTCGCTTCCCGACCGCAGGGCGGCCGAGCCCGGTTGCGCGACTACGCCCAGGCGGTCATCGACTCCGCGCCGCCGGGTCGGTACGCGATCGTCGCGCACTCGGCCGGTGGTGTGATCGGCGCCGAAGTCGCCCGGCTCGTGCCCGAACGCGTCAGCGCGTTCCTGGCGATCAGTGCCGTGATACCGCCGCCGGGAGGATCGTTCATCTCGACGATGCCGGTGCCGAACCGGTGGGTGCTCAGTGCCGCGATGCGATTCGCCGGGACCCGGCCGCCGGACTCGGCGATCAGACGTGGCCTCGCCCACGGTCTGGACGAGGAGGTCGCCAACCGCATCATCGCCGACTTCACCCCCGAGTCGCCCGCCCTCTACCGAGACCGGACCGC
>NZ_JBICUB010000044.1:0-1344 GCF_043197935.1 Micromonospora sp. NPDC048930 | reverse complement strand
GCGTGATCCTTCGAGACGACCAAGTCATGAAGGAGAGGAACGCGATGGCCGCATCTGAGAGTGTGAACCCTGTTGACCTGCTGCGCGAGCAGATCACGGGCGCGTCTCCGGACGTGTTGCAGGCGATGGTCAAGACCTTCGCGCAGGCGTTGATGTCCGCCGAGGCGGATGCGATCTGCGGCGCCGGTTACGGGCAGCGCAGCGACGAGCGGGTGAACTCCCGCAACGGCTACCGGCATCGGGAGTGGGACACCCGTACCGGAACGATCGACCTGGCCATCCCCAAGTTGCGTCAGGGCTCGTACTTCCCCGACTGGCTGCTGACGCACCGCCGGCGGGCCGAGCAGGCCCTCGTGTCGGTCGTGGCCACCTCTTACCTGCTTGGAGTGTCAACCCGGCGGGTGGAGAAGCTGGTCGAGCAGCTCGGGATCCGGCAGCTGTCGAAGTCGCAGGTCTCGGAGATGGCCGCTCACCTGGACGCGCAGGTCGAGGCGTTCCGCAACCGGCCCCTCGACTCAGGCCATTACACGTTCGCGTGGATGGACGCGCTGACGATGAAGGTCCGCGAAGCCGGCCGGACCGTCAACGTCCACGCTCTGATCGCCGTCGGCGTCAACGCCGACGGCCAACGCGAAGTCCTCGGCCTTGATGTCGCCTCCGACGAAGACGGCGCCGGCTGGTTGGCGTTCCTGCGATCGTTGACCGCCCGCGGCCTGACCGGTGTCCGTCTGGTGATCTCCGACGCCCACGCCGGCCTCGTGGCCGCGATCGGCGCCGCCCTGCCCGGGGCCGCATGGCAACGTTGCCGCACCCACTACCTGCGGAACCTGCTGACCAAGGTGCCCAAGTCCGCGCAGCCGTGGATCGCCACACTCGTCCGGACGATCTTCGACCAACCCGACACCGACGCCGTCCGAGCCCAGTTCGACCGTGTCGTGGCGACCATCGAAGCCAAGTTCCCGGCCGCAGCCGAGCACCTCGATGCCGCCCGCGACGACCTCCTCGCGTTCACCAGCTTCCCGCGCGAGATCTGGCGACAAATCTGGTCGAACAACCCGCAGGAACGCCTGAACAAGGAGATCCGCCGCCGCACCGACGTCGTCGGGATCTTCCCCAACAGGGCCGCGATCATCCGCCTCGTCGGCGCAGTCCTCGCAGAGCAGACCGACGAATGGACCGAAGGACGCCGCTACATGGGCCTGGAACTACTGGCCAAAGCACGCCTCATCCCCTTCCAGCCCGACCAACACGACACCGACCAGCCCAACCCCGCCCCGATCGCCGCATAACATCAGACCGGATCCCGCGATGGCCGTCTCCTACACCACCAACGCGGACGTGACC
>NZ_JBICUB010000043.1:0-2359 GCF_043197935.1 Micromonospora sp. NPDC048930 | reverse complement strand
TGTCGGCGTACGAGTCCAGGGGTCCAGGTAGGTACGAATGAACGGGACCAGGTGCGGCGTGTCGGCGGGGCTGCTGGCTGTCCGATGAGTGAGACTTCGCCCGGTATGAGATGGTGCGGAGGCGGCGATGGTCCTGCGGTCGGAGCGGTGGCTGGAGTTACGTCGGTTCCGTGCGCTGCATGAGGCGGGGCTGAGCATCTCGCAGATCGCCCGGGAGACCGGGATGGGCCGCAAGACGGTGCGCAAGTATCTGGCGGGGGATGCACCGCCGGCGCCGCCGCAACCGCGGCCGCGGGCAGGCGGACGGGTGTCGGTGTTGAGCCCGTTCGCGCACGTGATCGACGCGTGGCTGCGGGCGGAACTGCTGCTCAAGGGCACGGTCATTCATGAGCGGTTGGTGGAGCAGTACGGGTTCACCGGCACCTACCAGCGGGTGAAGCTGTATCTGCAGGAGGCCCGGCCGCGGATCGCGGCGGAGTTGGGGATCGGTCCGGACGAGCTGGCCGGGTTGCACCGCCGGTTCGAGGTGGTGCCCGGTGCGCAGGCGCAGGTCGACTGGGGCGACGAGGGTGCGATCCTGGCTCACGTCGGCATCGCCAAGGTCTACTCGTTCCACATGGTGCTGTCGTACTCGCGCGATCCGTTCTGCTGCTTCACCACCAGTCAGGACCTGTCGGCGTTCTGGGAGTGCCACCGGCGGGCGTTCGCCCACTTCGGTGGGGTGCCCAAGTCGATCGTCTACGATCGGACGAAAACGGTCGTGCGCCGGCACGTCGCCCCTGGGCAGGCAGTGCCGCTGCACCCGGAGGCGGTCGCGTTCGCCGGGCACTACGACTTCGACATCGACGTTCTCGCGGCCTACCGCCCCACCGGCAAGGGTCGGGTCGAGCGGCAGGTCACCATCGTCCGGGACCACGTCCTGGCCGGGCGTGGCTTCTCGTCGTTGGCGGACCTGGACGCCGCGTTTCAAGCGTGGGTGCCGATGCGCCGGGCTCGAACCCACCGCACCCACGGCGAGGTCATCGGTGTCCGCGCCGCCCGCGACCACGCCGCCCTGCGACCGTTACCGGCCCGGCCGTATGTGGTCGCCGTCCGGCATCTGCGGCATGTCGGCAAGGACTGCCTGGTCGCCTACGACGCGAACCTCTACTCGGTCCCGGCCCGCCGGGTCCGCCACCGGCAGCTGGTCGAGGTCCGGGCCACCGCCGCGACCATCGCCATCCACGCCACCATCCCCGACCAGCACGGCGAGACCCTGCTGGCCACCCACCCGAGGGCGGTCGGACGCGGCGCCCGCATCGTCGACCCCACCCACTGGGACGGCCTGCCCGACGGACACACCCGCGCGACCACCACCGGCGACACCCCGGCGCCACGCACCCGCCCCGCACCCGGCGGCGGTCCGTTGCAGGCGCTGCTGAACCGGGCCGCCGCAGCCCAGGTCACCGTCGACCGCCGGCCGCTGTCGGTCTATGACCAGATCGCCGGCACCAGCCCTTTCACCACCGCACGCAGCTACCCGAAGGGCACGACCTCGTGAGTGACCTCGTCGCCGACCGCATCCGGGCCACCGCTACCAGGCTCGGTCTGCCGCACCTGGCCCGGACCCTCGCGGACCTCACGGCCCGCGCCGACACCGAGGCCATGGGCTACCTGGACTTCCTCGACCTGGTCCTCGAAGAAGAACTGGCCGTCCGCGACGAGCGTCGCTTCCGCAACGGGCTACGCCTGTCGAAGCTGCCGCACCACAAGACCCTCGACGAATACGACTTCGCGTTCCAACCCGAGTTGGACCCGCGCAAGATCAGGGACCTGGCCACCCTCGCGTTCGTGCAGGCCAAAGCCAACGTCGCCCTGCTCGGCCCGCCCGGCGTCGGCAAGACCCACATCGCCGTCGCCCTCGCGGTCGCCGCCTGCCGAGCCGGGTTCACCGTCTACTTCACCAGCCTCGACGACATGGTCCGCCACCTCACCGCCGCCGACGCCATCGGACGCCTGGCCCGCAAGCTGCACACCTACCTGCGGCCGAACGTCCTCGTGATCGACGAGGTCGGCTACCAGCCCCTCGAACGGGCCCAGGCCAACCTCGTCTTCCAAGTGATCTCGAAGCGCTACGAGAAGGGCTCTACCCTGCTCACTTCGAACAAGAGCTTCGGCGAATGGGGCCAGGTCTTCGGCGACGAAGTCCTCGCCACCGCCATCCTCGACCGCCTCCTGCACCACTGCGACGTCGTGGCCATCAACGGACCCAGCTACCGACTCAAGAACCGCCTCACCGCCATCGACGGCCAAGCCAACGTCGCCTGACCTGGTCCCGTTCATTCGTACCTACCTGGACCCACGAACTCGTACGCCGACA
>NZ_JBICUB010000042.1:0-5135 GCF_043197935.1 Micromonospora sp. NPDC048930 | reverse complement strand
CCGACGCCCGCCGCGACGTCTTCCGGTGGATCGCCTTCTACAACCACCGGCGCCGCCACTCCGCACTCGGCTACCTCAGCCCCGCCGACTACGAAGAAGCCCTCACACCGACTACGCTGCACCAGATCGCGGCGTAACCCGGTGTCCACATCCCGGGGGGAACCTCACACCCCCGTCTCGGACACCCGTGCCAGGTTGGCGGAAAACCGCGGCCACAGGCCAAGTTTGCCGACAACCCGACACCGACGGCTTCGTCATGTGCGACCGGGTCATCCAGAAACGCCGTCATTACAGTCGCGTCGCGTGTACGCCTACCCGGTCGGCGGCTACGACTGTCATGGAACGCCACCGCACGTCTCGTTGCGCATCGTGACGCCCGCCCGGCAGCAGATCCGGACGTCCGAAGAGGTCACGAACTGCCAATGTAACGAGATCTTTCATGGTGATACGTCCGGACGTCGTTCAGAGTGGCCGCAGATCAAAGGACATCAGACTCAAATACGGGCGCGGTGCCCGGCCTGCCTCACCGCCATGCATGAGTGACGTGCGGTCATCCGGTCAGCGCCCCCGTCAGCTGGTCCAGTCCTAACGAGCCAAGTTCGAGCGCCCGACGGTGGAATGCTCGCCGGTCGCCGTGGAAGGATGAGCGCCTGCCAGCCACACCCGCTCACCCACCTTGTAGGTCAGCGCCTGCCCTGGCCTGCCCAGATAACGCGCGAGCTCCACGGACGCGTACGGCCCTTGATGACAGCGGTCCCGCAGGTCGTCCACATCGGGGGCTGGTGCCGGCGTACGTCCTGCCGCCAGCGCACGTACCGCTCGATGTCCACCTGTGCCGCAGCCAGCGGGGTCGATGCCCTGGTCGGTGCAGCAGCTTAGGAAGACTCGCAGGTCGGACTCGGTATGGACGCGAGTCTGGTCACGGAGGCGGCCCAGGACGGTGGAACCGCAGCGCCCAAAACGAGCTGATCGGCAGGTACGACACCGGAGGCGGGAGCAGAAAAGGCAGCCATACCTCACCGTGCGTCACCAACGGCGATGAACGCCAGCACGCCCGAAGCGGCACTGAGAGTGCACTGTGCCGGCGCCATCAACCGAGCGGAACGAAGCGCCGGAGGCCGGGCGCCGTCTCGCGAGCGAGGAGGACTCAGCGGGCGGGAAGCGGCTCGGACGACGGCCGCCACTCCCGCCTGATCAGCCCGTACACCCAGGAGTCCGAGACCTCGCCGTGCACGACGCAGTCTTCCCGCAACGTCCCTTCACGCACGAACCCGAGCTTCTCCAGCACCCGGGCAGATGCCGCGTTACGCGTATCCGTCTCGGCCTGGACGCGATTCAGGTCCAGCGTGTCGAATGCCCACCGCAGCAGGGCGCGCGCGGCCTCCGTCGCGTAGCCATGGCCCCACGCTGCATCGTCGAAGCAGTAGCCCAGCGCCGCGCTACGGTACTCCGGATTCCACCGGGTCAGACTGCACCAGCCGATGAACGCCCCGCCGGAAATACGGTCCACGGCCAGCCGCGCCCCGGTGCCCTCCTCTGCCATCTGCCGGCAAGCCGTGATGAACCGCTCGGCGCGCACACGTTCGGTCCAGGGCGGCGCGTCCCAGTAGCGCAGCACGTAGGCGCTGCTGTGCAGCGCGAAGAGGGCGTTCGCGTCCGCATCGTTGAAGGGACGCAGTCGCAGGCGAGCGGTGTGCAGCGTGGGGGTGGGCAGGGACATGAGTGCCATGTTGCCTCTCTCAGCGGGCGGACGGAAAGACGTGCCCACGCCATCGGCCTGGGCGCGCGCAGTGCGGCACATCCGTGCATGTGACCTTGGCTTAAGGCTGCGACGGCCAGTGGCAGAATGCGAACGGTTTCTCGGACGAATTGGACGACGTCCGCGGGGGTTACGCGAAGATCGCGTCCTCAGGCGAACTCGCGTGCGGTGGATTCCAGCCGTTCGCGATAGGCGGCCCACCACGCCTCGTCGCCCTCGACCATGTTGTCGCCGGGCCGCCGCCAGCCGACCTGGCCGTCGACCAGTTCGCGCACGATGTCGGCGTGCCCAGCGTGCCGGTTCAGCTCGGCGGGCACGTGCACGAGGATGAGGTGCAGCGTCACCGGCGTGTGTTGCCACCACCGCACCGAGCCGGGCGCGTCGATCGGGAGCGTCTCGATCGTGGCGTCCGCGTGTGCCCAGACTCGGTGCCACAGGCCGATGATGTCGTCGCGGGACTCGTCGGGTGCGGCCCACATGTCCGTGTTCGGCTCGGCGTCTTCGTCCAGGCCTGCGACGGGTTCGGGAAAGGGGCGGTCGAACACCTCGCCGAAATACCCGGCGGTCACCGAGGCCACGTGCTTGACGAGCCCGAGCAGGTTCGTCCCGGTCGGCACGAGCGGGCGCCATACGTCGTACTCCGACAGCCCGTCGAGCTTCCCGAGCAGCGCCTCGCGCGCCTCCCGTAGCCTGCTGCGGTGCTCCTCACCTCGACCGCAACCCGCCCTCGTCGGTGTCTGCACGCAGAGCCAGCATCTTTCAAGGTGATCGCCGGATTCCTGGCCACGCTGCTGCTCGCCGGCTGCGGGCTCATCGCTCGCCCTCACCTCGCCGCCACGCTGCGGTTCGAGTTCGCGGCCACCACCGGGGACGGGTACATGAACCAACTGCTCACCATCTACAACGACAGCACTCAAATGCTTGCCCCGACGCTGCAGTTCACGGCGCTCGACGCCACCCGAAGCCCGCTACCGGCCGTAAAGGTCACCACTGTCTACGGCAGCGACCAGGGCAACCTGGTCGTCCCACCGGGCGGTGGCGTCGACGTGCTGATCTTCACAGGCGAGGGAGCCCAATTCGCCGAGGACGTGGTCGTGACCGCGCTCACCACGGAGACGATCGAGGCCCCAGCCGTCCATGTCGAGCCCGTTGTCACCCCGGTGGACGAATCCGGCCGCGTGCTCGACCGCAACAGCCGGTTCACCGCCGTGTCGCTGCGCAATGACGACAGCGAACAAATGAGCGTCCGGCTGGTCTACATCATCTGGACCGTTCCCGAGGGAGACCAGCGCCAGCAGGCCGCTCAGGTCGTACCGGTCGGTGGCCTGATAGTCGTGCCGCCCAAGCAGACCACTCTGGTGCCGGTGACCGGCGAGGCGCGGACCGCCATGGCGGGCGCTGCAGGGCGCTTCCCGACAAGCATCAAGGTGTACCTCTCCCGATAGCCCGCAAGCCGCTTCAACAGCCCCGGATCGGCCGAAGAAACTCGGCTGCGCCAATACGTGGGCCCCTATCGTGTGGTCAGCCGGCTGCACTCTAGGACGCGCGGTCGCGGCAAATGAGGATGGCTGTTCTTCACGATCAATACGACACAGTTGATCGCGTGTTCACCAAGCCGGTGGTCTATCCGGGCAAGCGTTCAGTGGGATTTACCCAGAGTCAGAGGCAGGTGGGCCGGAGGTCCCGAGGCGTGTAGGTGATCTGCACGTGGTAGACGCCCTCGGCGGTGCTGAGTACCTGAAGTCCCCATTCGCAGTTGGTTCCGTCCGGCTTCGAGGCGTCGTAGACATGGTGGCGGCCCGCCATGTCCTGAAAGACGAGGCTGCCCTGGCCGGACGCCTTCCAGCCGCTGGAACGGGCGAGGGCTTCGTAGAAGCGCGACACCTCGTCGGCGGCACCGGCTCCGGTGACCTCTCCATCGAGCATCCCGAGGTTGAGGGGCTTGGAATCCACCCAACCGCAGCTAACGGTCTCGGTCGCCGCCGACAGGGTTGCGCCGGGTGGCGCCTGGGTCAACACCGGCTCCTGACGCAGTGCGGCGACCGTCTTCGGATCCGGGTGGCAGTCGCGGGCGGGGTACCCTGATACGACGTCGCCCAACCGGCCACAGCCGCCAATGCACAGCCCCAACGCGGCTGCCACGACAGCGCGGCTGACAACACCAACCCGACTCACAGCACACCCCAGAGTTCTCGATCTTCGCCTGGTGAGCGTAGGTTCGCAGTTTCCTGGTGTACCACCCGGATCCAGCGATCGAGCCTGCGGCCAGTCACCGGCCCTACCTCTTCTCGGCAGATCCGGATGGCCGCCGGGGCCTCACCCGAACTTCGTCCATTGCCCTTCGGAGACCACCTCGACGGAGCCGTCGACGACCTTGATGGCCGTCTGTTCGTCGATGGCATAGGCCGGGACGCCGAGGTCAGCGGCCCACCGCTCCGCGTCAGCGAGGGTGTTCTCTGGGAAAGCGTCCAGGTGCGGGAAGATCGAGAAGTCGACGACT
This sequence comes from Micromonospora sp. NPDC048930, assembly GCF_043197935.1. Lineage (NCBI taxonomy): Bacteria > Bacillati > Actinomycetota > Actinomycetes > Micromonosporales > Micromonosporaceae > Micromonospora > Micromonospora sp. NPDC048930. Next base: position 876 of record NZ_JBICUB010000042.1, on the reverse strand, counting down.
CCCAGGGTGCGGTCGTCCGGCGCGGACGGCCACTCGACGAAGTCCCTTCCGATCCGGGGCGTCATCACCATGCTTCCCGCACTCACGCCCACCCACACCATGTCGGGCAGCGAAGGCAGCAGATCGGCCAGCCCGGACGCTCGCATCCAATGACACAGATACGTCGCGTCGCCGCCGTCGACCAGGAGCACGTCGGCCTCCCGGATCCAGGGGACCCATCGCTCCGCGCCGATGGTGGGCAGCGCGGTGAGTTCCAGCACGCCCAACGACTTCCAGCCCAGGTCGCACATGGGTGACGGGCTCCGGCCGGCGATGAAACGCCAGGCCGAGGCGGGGGTGCACATGGGATGCCCGTACCCTGCTGTGGGAATGCAGAGGGCATTGGCGTCGCCGATCGGCTTGCCGAGAAGCTGCACGAGCGCCGAGTGGATGCTGGGGTTCGTGACGCCACCTGATGTAAGCAAGAGCTTCAAGGTGCCTCCGAATTCGCGCGCGGAAGGGTGGATGCGCCTGAGACCAGGCACCGAGCCGGGCTCAGCGTAGTTCGGGTCTCCTCTTTCGGAGGTCCCTCAGATTGCCAGGCGCGATCGGCCCCGCACCCAGGTCCTACTCACACAGCACGTGCACCCGACTCAGGCACGCGGGATGCCCATGTCACAACGACCGCTCATCGGCATGAGCACGCGCAGTGCGGCAAAACAGGACGTTGACGGGCCGGGCCAAGACCTTCCTGCGGGCATAATCCTCCCGGTGATCTCCTCTCCACCGGATCCGCTCGACGTCCGCGGGGTGCAACGGGCCTACGACACCGTGGCGGAGGACTACGCCGCCTACCTGCCGGACACCCGCTGCGAGGCACCCCTCGACCTCGCCATG
>NZ_JBICUB010000041.1:0-5377 GCF_043197935.1 Micromonospora sp. NPDC048930 | reverse complement strand
GACTGGAAAGATTGTCCGGCGGTGTCCTACTCTCCCACACCCTCCCGAGTGCAGTACCATCGGCGCTGGAGGGCTTAGCTTCCGGGTTCGGAATGTGACCGGGCGTTTCCCCTCCGCCATGACCGCCGTAACTCTATCGACATATCAAACAACTCAACCAGCCTTCCGCTGGGTGTTGTTCGTTTGTCGGGAGTTGCACAGTGGACGCGTAGCAGCTTAGTAGTCAAGTCCTCGGCCTATTAGTACCGGTCAACTGAACCCGTTACCGGGCTTACATTTCCGGCCTATCAACCCAGTCGTCTAGCTGGGGGCCTTACCCACTCAAAGAGTGGTGGGATACCTCATCTTGAAGCGAGCTTCCCGCTTAGATGCTTTCAGCGGTTATCCCTTCCGAACGTAGCTAACCAGCCGTGCCCCTGGCGGGACAACTGGCACACCAGAGGTTCGTCCGTCCCGGTCCTCTCGTACTAGGGACAGCCCTTCTCAAGTATCCTACGCGCACGGCGGATAGGGACCGAACTGTCTCACGACGTTCTAAACCCAGCTCGCGTACCGCTTTAATGGGCGAACAGCCCAACCCTTGGGACCTGCTACAGCCCCAGGATGCGACGAGCCGACATCGAGGTGCCAAACCATCCCGTCGATATGGACTCTTGGGGAAGATCAGCCTGTTATCCCCGGGGTACCTTTTATCCGTTGAGCGACACCGCTTCCACATGCCAGTGCCGGATCACTAGTCCCGACTTTCGTCCCTGCTCGACCTGTCAGTCTCACAGTCAAGCTCCCTTGTGCACTTGCACTCAACACCTGATTGCCAACCAGGCTGAGGGAACCTTTGGGCGCCTCCGTTACCCTTTAGGAGGCAACCGCCCCAGTTAAACTACCCACCAGACACTGTCCCTGAACCGGATAACGGTCCGAAGTTAGATACCCAAATCAACCAGAGTGGTATTTCAAGATTGCCTCCACCCGCACTGGCGTGCGAGCTTCACCGGCTCCCACCTATCCTACACAAGCTAACTCAAGTACCAATGTCAAGCTATAGTAAAGGTCCCGGGGTCTTTCCGTCCTGCCGCGCGTAACGAGCATCTTTACTCGTAATGCAATTTCGCCGGGCCTGTGGTTGAGACAGTGGGGAAGTCGTTACGCCATTCGTGCAGGTCGGAACTTACCCGACAAGGAATTTCGCTACCTTAGGATGGTTATAGTTACCACCGCCGTTTACTGGCGCTTAAGTTCTCCGCTTCGCCCCGAAGAGCTAACAGGTCCCCTTAACGTTCCAGCACCGGGCAGGCGTCAGTCCATATACATCGAATTACTTCTTCGCATGGACCTGTGTTTTTAGTAAACAGTCGCTTCCCCCTGCTCTCTGCGGCCATACAACGCTCCACCCGCGCGGGGCTTCACGTCTCCGGCCCCCCTTCTCCCTAAGTTACGGGGGCAATTTGCCGAGTTCCTTAACCACAGTTCGCCCGATCGCCTCGGTATTCTCTACCTGACCACCTGTGTCGGTTTGGGGTACGGGCCGCTAAGAACTCGCTAGAGGCTTTTCTCGGCAGCATAGGATCACTGACTTCACCTGAATCGGCTCGGCATCACGTCTCAGCCTACATGTGCTGCGGATTTGCCTACAGCACGGCCTACACGCTTACCCCGGCACAACCACCGGCCGGGATCAGCTACCTTCCTGCGTCACCCCATCGCTTGACTACTACCCGCCAGGTTCCCACGCTCCCCGCTTCAGGTCCGAAGACCATCCACGGTTTGGGTGGTTAGCACAACGAGGTTCATCAGGGTCGCTCTTTCGCGGGTACGGGAATATCAACCCGTTGTCCATCGACTACGCCTCTCGGCCTCGCCTTAGGTCCCGACTCACCCAGGGCGGATTAGCCTGGCCCTGGAACCCTTGGTCATCCGGCGGAAGGGTTTCTCACCCTTCTTTCGCTACTCATGCCTGCATTCTCACTCGTGCCGCGTCCACAACTAGGTCACCCCGTTGCTTCAACCGCGGCACGACGCTCCCCTACCCATCCACACACCTGCACAAGGAATCAAGTCCAAGCGAGGTAAAAATGTGAATGCCACAGCTTCGGCGGTGTGCTTGAGCCCCGCTACATTGTCGGCGCGGAACCACTTGACCAGTGAGCTATTACGCACTCTTTAAAGGGTGGCTGCTTCTAAGCCAACCTCCTGGTTGTCTATGCGACCCCACATCCTTTTCCACTTAGCACACGCTTAGGGGCCTTAGCTGGTGATCTGGGCTGTTTCCCTCTCGACTACGAAGCTTATCCCCCGCAGTCTCACTGCCGCGCTCTCACTTACCGGCATTCGGAGTTTGGCTGATTTCGGTAAGCTTGTGGGCCCCCTAGACCATCCAGTGCTCTACCTCCGGCAAGAAACACGCGACGCTGCACCTAAATGCATTTCGGGGAGAACCAGCTATCACGGAGTTTGATTGGCCTTTCACCCCTAACCACAGGTCATCCCCCAACTTTTCAACGTTGGTGGGTTCGGCCCTCCACGCGGTCTTACCCGCGCTTCAGCCTGCCCATGGCTAGATCACTCCGCTTCGGGTCTAGAGCATGCGACTGGATCGCCCTATTCAGACTCGCTTTCGCTACGGCTCCCCCACACGGGTTAACCTCGCCACATGCCACTAACTCGCAGGCTCATTCTTCAAAAGGCACGCCGTCACCCCGCAAGGCTCCGACGGATTGTAGGCGAACGGTTTCAGGTACTATTTCACTCCCCTCCCGGGGTACTTTTCACCATTCCCTCACGGTACTCGTCCGCTATCGGTCACCAGGAAGTATTTAGGCTTACCAGGTGGTCCTGGCAGATTCACGGCAGATTTCAGGAGTCCGCCGCTACTCGGGAACACCCACAGGAGACCAGCCACTTTCACCTACCGGACTATCACCGCCTACGGTCAGCCTTTCCAGACTGTTCGGCTAGCAACTGGCTTTGTAACTCCTCAAACGAGTGTCAGCTCGTTTCGCAGGGTCCCACAACCCCGACCACGCAACCCCTGACAGGTATCACACGCAGCCGGTTTAGCCTCCATCCGCTTTCGCTCGCCACTACTCACGGAATCACTCTTTGTTTTCTCTTCCTACGGGTACTGAGATGTTTCACTTCCCCGCGTTCCCCCCACACACCCTATGTGTTCAGGTGCGGGTGACTGGACATGACTCCAGCCGGGTTCCCCCATTCGGACACCCTGGGATCACAGCTTGGTTGACAGCTCCCCCAGGCCTATCGCGGCCTCCCACGTCCTTCATCGGCTCCTGGTGCCAAGGCATCCACCGTTCGCCCTTGACAACTTGACCACAAAGATGCTCGCGTCCACTGTGCAATTCTCAACAAACGACCAACCCACAACCCCACAGTCCCCCACCAGCCCGGCAACCGCCGGCGGTATGAGAAACCAGGCCGTGCCTGGCGCCTCCACGAACTTCCGTTCGCGTCATGGCTCTGAAAGACAACCACTGGTTGTTCCTTCAGGACCCAACAGGGTGCTTAGCGCTTCCTCCCAGCCGCACCGGTCATCCGTTCCCTACCACCCAAGAGCGGTCGTACTAGAAATCCCAGCCGTTGCCAGGGAAAAACTGGCCAGTGTCTCCGCCTGTGAGCACCCCGCCACCACATTCAGATGGCGTGGGCTCCATGCCGTCTTTCGACGGATGGTGCTCCTTAGAAAGGAGGTGATCCAGCCGCACCTTCCGGTACGGCTACCTTGTTACGACTTCGTCCCAATCGCCAGCCCCACCTTCGACGGCTCCCTCCCCGAGGGGTTGGGCCACCGGCTTCGGGTGTTGCCGACTTTCGTGACGTGACGGGCGGTGTGTACAAGGCCCGGGAACGTATTCACCGCAGCGTTGCTGATCTGCGATTACTAGCGACTCCGACTTCACGGGGTCGAGTTGCAGACCCCGATCCGAACTGAGACCGGCTTTTTGGGATTCGCTCCACCTCACGGTATCGCAGCCCATTGTACCGGCCATTGTAGCATGCGTGAAGCCCTGGACATAAGGGGCATGATGACTTGACGTCATCCCCACCTTCCTCCGAGTTGACCCCGGCAGTCTTCGATGAGTCCCCGCCATAACGCGCTGGCAACATCGAACGAGGGTTGCGCTCGTTGCGGGACTTAACCCAACATCTCACGACACGAGCTGACGACAGCCATGCACCACCTGTGACCGCCCCCGAAGGACCCGACATCTCTGCCGGTTTTGCGGCCATGTCAAACCCAGGTAAGGTTCTTCGCGTTGCATCGAATTAATCCGCATGCTCCGCCGCTTGTGCGGGCCCCCGTCAATTCCTTTGAGTTTTAGCCTTGCGGCCGTACTCCCCAGGCGGGGCGCTTAATGCGTTAGCTGCGGCACAGGGAACCGGAGAGGCCCCCCACACCTAGCGCCCAACGTTTACAGCGTGGACTACCAGGGTATCTAATCCTGTTCGCTCCCCACGCTTTCGCTCCTCAGCGTCAGTATCGGCCCAGAGACCCGCCTTCGCCACCGGTGTTCCTCCTGATATCTGCGCATTTCACCGCTACACCAGGAATTCCAGTCTCCCCTACCGAACTCTAGCCTGCCCGTATCGACTGCAGGCCCGCAGTTGAGCTGCGGGTTTTCACAGTCGACGCGACAAGCCGCCTACGAGCTCTTTACGCCCAATAAATCCGGACAACGCTCGCGCCCTACGTCTTACCGCGGCTGCTGGCACGTAGTTGGCCGGCGCTTCTTCTGCAGGTACCGTCACTTACGCTTCGTCCCTGCTGAAAGAGGTTTACAACCCGAAGGCCGTCATCCCTCACGCGGCGTCGCTGCATCAGGCTTCCGCCCATTGTGCAATATTCCCCACTGCTGCCTCCCGTAGGAGTCTGGGCCGTGTCTCAGTCCCAGTGTGGCCGGTCGCCCTCTCAGGCCGGCTACCCGTCGTCGCCTTGGTAGGCCATCACCCCACCAACAAGCTGATAGGCCGCGAGCCCATCCCAGGCCGAAAAACTTTCCACCCCCAGCCATGCGGCCAGAAGTCCTATTCGGTATTAGCCCCGGTTTCCCGGGGTTATCCCAAAGCCTAGGGCAGGTTGCTCACGTGTTACTCACCCGTTCGCCGCTCGAGTACCCCGAAGGGCCTTTCCGCTCGACTTGCATGTGTTAAGCACGCCGCCAGCGTTCGTCCTGAGCCAGGATCAAACTCTCCAACAAAAACTTGTTGAACAATCCATCCCGACAACAAAAGTGTTGCCAAAGGAATCCCAACCAGCCAAACCAAAAGGCTCGACCAGTCCGGGGTATAAAACAATTTGGCACTGGCTTATCAAGCACCCTGTTGAGTTCTCAAAGAACAACCACACACCATCCAGAAACCC
>NZ_JBICUB010000040.1:0-6114 GCF_043197935.1 Micromonospora sp. NPDC048930 | reverse complement strand
GACCACGACGCGGGTGTGGCCCGCCGTGACCGGCGCAGGGATCAAGCCTGACCGCCCGGAGCCGGGCACGGCGGGCCACACCCGAAACCGCAACCCAAGACGGATCAAGACCCGCCGGACGCGGCGCGCCCACACCCGGAACCGCAACCACAACGAACCGAGACCCAGCGAGGAGGGCGGGAATCAGCCCAGACGGGAGCGCACCTTGGCGGCACAGGCGGAGACCACGGTGCGCGCGTCCAGCCCCAGGCTCTCGATCGCCACGAGCGCCGTGAACACCACGTCCGCCAACTCCGCCGCGACGTCCTCCCGGGTGTGGGTGACCCCCTTGCGCGGGTTCTGGCCGAGCACCCCGATCCAGGCGGCGGCCGCCTCCCCCGCCTCCTCGGTGAGCTTGAGGATGCGGCAGGTCAGCTCGGTGTCGCCGGTGCCGTTGGCGGCGTCCAGCCAGCCCCGGGAGGCCCGGGCCGCATCCCAGATCAACTCGTCCACCGGACCAGTGAACCGGACGGCGGTGCCGATCCGTATCTGGGGGCACGGTGCGGCGACGAGGCCGCGGCGGGGACCGGAAGGGACGTGTCGGTGATGCCGGAGACGGTCGAGACGGTGTTCGCGAACGTGGTCCAGCGGAACCCGGGTGAGCCCGAGTTCCACCAGGCGGTACGGGAGGTGCTGGAGAGCATCGGCCCGGCCCTGGCCCGTCACCCCGAGTACGCGAAGGCGCGGATCATCGAGCGGATCTGCGAGCCGGAGCGGCAGATCGTCTTCCGGGTGCCGTGGGAGGACGACCACGGCCGGGTGCGGGTGAACCGCGGTTTCCGGGTGGAGTTCAACAGCGCGCTCGGCCCGTTCAAGGGCGGCCTGCGCTTCCACCCGTCGGTCTACCTGGGCATCGTGAAGTTCCTGGGCTTCGAGCAGATCTTCAAGAACGCGCTGACCGGCCTGCCCATCGGGGGCGGCAAGGGCGGCGCAGACTTCGACCCGAAGGGTCGCTCGGACCGCGAGGTGATGCGCTTCTGCCAGAGCTTCATGACGGAGCTGTACCGGCACATCGGCGCGCAGACCGACGTGCCGGCCGGGGACATCGGGGTGGGCGGCCGGGAGATCGGCTACCTGTTCGGGCAGTACAAGCGGATCACCAACCGGTACGAGGCGGGGGTGCTCACCGGCAAGGGCCTGGCGTACGGGGGTGCGCAGGTGCGGCGGGAGGCGACCGGGTACGGGGCGGTCTTCTTCGCCGAGGAGATGCTGAAGCAGACCGGGGACAGCCTGGACGGCAAGCGGGTGGTGGTCTCCGGCTCCGGCAACGTGGCCATCTACGCGATCGAGAAGCTGCACCAGCTCGGCGGCACCGTGGTGGCCTGCTCCGACTCGGACGGGTACGTGCTGGACGAGAAGGGCATCGAGCTGGAGTTGCTGCGCGAGCTGAAGGAGGAGCGCCGGGCCCGGCTCGGCGACTACGTGCGGCACGCGCCGCACGCGGTGGCGATCTCCGGTCGTACCGTCTGGGAGGTGCCCTGCGACCTGGCCCTGCCCTGCGCGACGCAGAACGAGATCGGCGGCGCGGAGGCCGCGGCGCTGGTGGCCGGCGGGTGCGTCGCGGTGGTGGAGGGGGCGAACATGCCCACCACCCCGGAGGCGGTACGCATCCTCGGCCGGGCCGGGGTGCGGTTCGCGCCGGGCAAGGCGGCCAACGCCGGCGGGGTGGCGGTGAGCGCCCTGGAGATGCAGCAGAACGCCAGCCGGGACTCGTGGACGTTCGCCCAGTCGGAGCAGCGGCTGCGGGAGACGATGCGGGACATCCACGCCCGCTGCTGGGCCACCGCCGAGGAGTACGGCCTGCCGGGCGACTACGTCGCCGGCGCGAACATCAACGGTTTCCGGCGGGTGGCGGAGGCGATGCTGGCCCAGGGTCTGGTCTGACTCTCCACTGTGGTGGCCTGACCGTTCGGTCAGACAGCGATTGACAGGGGTCGAGGGCGGACCTAGGTTCAGGACGCTACCGGCCGGTAGGCATCCGTCCCGCCTGGTCGCCCCGCCACCCGGGGCGGCACCCGTCCCCCGGGGGAGCAACGATGCTGACCTCAACCACCCGCCTGGCCCGCCGGCTGCTCGCCGTCGGCGCGGCCCTCACCCTCACCATCGGACTCGCCGGCGCCGCGCCGGCTCTCGCCGCCGACCGTGACGACGACGGCAGCCAGCCACTGCCCGGCTACACCATCAGCAACCCACCGCTGGCGCCGCTGGTCGTCGGCGGCGAGGCCACCACCGTCCGCCAGGGCGTGCACGAGCATGCCGGCTTCATCATCGAGACCCCCGCCCGGTGGAACGGCGAGCTGGTCATGTGGGCGCACGGCTACCGCGGCCAGGGCACCGTGCTCTCCCCCGAGCCGCCCGCGTTCGGCCTGCGGCAACGGATACTGGAGCAGGGGTACGCCTGGGCCGCGTCCTCGTACGACCACAACGGGTACGACATCCGCTCCGGCGTGCTGAGCACCCGGGCCCTCGCCGACTTCTTCGCCGACACCGTGCGGAAGCCCAAGCGGGTGCTGATCGCCGGGGTGTCGATGGGCGGGCACATCATCGGCCGCTCGCTCGAGCAGTACCCGGGCTACTACGACGGCGCGCTGCCGATGTGCGGGGTGCTCGGCGACCACGAGCTGTTCGACTTCTTCCTGGACTACAACCTGGTCGCGCAGGCCCTCGCCGGAGTGCGCGCCTACCCGACGCCGGACGACTACCTGACCAACGCGGTGCCGCGCATCCAGGTGGCGCTCGGCCTGGCCGGGCTGAAGCCGGGCGGCCCGGACACCACCAACGACCTCGGCAAGCAACTGCGGGCCATCACCGTCAACCGCTCCGGCGGGGAGCGGCCCGGCGCGGACGCCGCCTTCGCGGTCTGGAAGGACTTCCTCTTCAGCATCGCCACCACCGACGGCGGCGACTCCCCCGCTGAGCGCCCCGGCCAGCTCGCCACCAACCTGCTCACCCGGTACTCCCCGGACAGCCCGGTGGACGTCAACGCCACCGTGCAGCGGGTCGCCCCGGAGAACCCGTGGCAGCGGCTGTCGCCCACACTGACCGAGGTGCCCCGGATCAGCGGCCGCCCCACCGCCCCGGTGCTCAGCCTGCACGACCTCGGCGACCTCTTCGTACCGTTCAGCATGGAGCAGGCGTACGCCCGGGACGCGGCGTGGCACGGCCGCAGCCGGCTGGTGGTCCAGCGGGCGGTCCGGGCCGCGCAGCACTGCGAGTTCAGCCCGGCCGAGGCCGGCGCCGCCTGGGACGACCTGGTCTCCTGGGTACGCACGGGCGAGCGGCCGGCGGGCGACCCGGTCACCGACCCGGAGGCGGTGGCGGCACCATCCTTCGGCTGCCGGTTCAGCGACCCCGCCGCCTGGGCTGCCGGGTCGGGGACCCGTCGGTTGTACGCGCCCTGCCAGTGACGGCGCGGCCGGGACCGCGTCTCCCTCACGATCCCGGCCGCCGCCCACCGGCAAGTCGTCAGGAGAGGGCGGTTAGCCCCGCCTCGAAGGCGCCGCGCATGCCGACGTATCCGTCGATCCGCTTCTCGATCTCGGCGTAGTGCGTCCGCTGCGCGGCCGGCACCGCCGGGTCCTTCGCCGCGCTGACCAGATCGACCACTCGCGCCGCAGGTCGGTACTCCATCCAGGTCGGCAGCACGGTCACGTCGGTGACCTCCCAGCCTGAAGCGGTACGGGTGAAGGTGAACTCGGGCACCACGGCGTCCTGCGTGTTCTCCGGGGCACCGTCGTCGAACCGGGTGGTCAGATTTCCCATCCCGTAGGCGACCCACTTCCTGCCGATCTTCTCGAACGGCTGTACCACGTGGACGTGGTGCCCGATGATCAGATCGATGTCGGGCGAGGCGAGCAACTCCCGGGCCAGGTCCAACTGGTCGTCGTTCGGCGCGTTCTGGTACTCGGTCCCCCAGTGCATGGAGAGGATGACGATCTCGGCACCCGCAGCTCGCGCCCGGTGTGCCGCCGCCAGGATGGCGTCCCGGTCAATGAGGTTCGCCGCCCACGGTCGCCCGGGCGGGAGCGGGATGGTGTTGAAGCTCAGCGCGTACGAGAGTTGTGCGATCTTCACGCCTGCCACGTCGATGATGGTCGGTCGGGCCGCCTCCTCCGCGCTGCGGGCCGTGCCGGCGTGACGCAGCCCGACCCGGTCGAGGTTGTCCAGCGTTTTGGTGACGCCCTCCATGCCGGTGTCCAGCGAGTGGTTGGATGCCGTGGAGCAGGTGTCGAACCCGGCCCAGGCCGCGGCGTCGGCCAACTCCGGGGGCACGCTGAAGGTCGGCCACCCGGTGAACGGACCGCTCGGGTCCGCAAGAGGTGTCTCCATGTGGCAGATGGCGAGGTCCGCGGCGATCACCCGGGGACGGATCGCAGCGAGAACCCGGGTGAAGTCGTGGCCACTGCGGCCCGCCGCCCGGGCGTCGGCGGCGGCCTGCTCCGTGAGCGGCGGGTGCACCAGCAGATCCCCCGCCGCCACCACGGTCAGCTGGTGCTTCGGACCGGGAGCCGGGGCGGTGACCCGCGGAGCGGTGGAGGGAGCCGGCGTTACCCGTACCGGTTCCGTACAGGCCCCCGTCAGCAGCACCAGGATCACCGCAATACCCCGCTTCACCCTCATCTCGGGAATCCTGCACAGTCCCCGTGCCACCCAAGGGGCGAATGCGAAAGGACCCCTCCCAAGGGGGAGGGGTCCTTTCGCATTCGGTTGTTGTCAGCTGTTCCAGTGCTGGGCGACGATGTCGGCGGCCTGCTGCTCCCACTGGGCGTAGGCGTCCGGGTACGCGGAGACCTGCACGGTCTGGGCGGCCTCGGTCAGCGGCATGTCCTGCCACCCGTCGACCTGCTTCAGACCCTTCTCGAACGCCAGGGTCGAGTACTCGGGGTCAGTGATCTGCTCCGGCGTGCCCCAACCCGAGCTCGGGCGCTGCTGGAACAGGCCCAGCGAGTCGTGGTCGTTCTTGTCGCCGAGGTGGCCCAGGTTCTCCAGCTTCGACTCCTGCAGGCTGGTGGCGATCGAGATCACCGCGGCCCGCTCCGGCAGACCCGCCTTCTTCGTCGCGGCGATGATCGCCTTCGCGTTCGCGACCTGCTCGTCGTTCAGGTCGATCCGCGACTGCGCGCCCTGCACACCATGCGGAATCAGCTTCGCCTTGTCGACGCCAGGCTTGTCGGCCTGCACCGCGACCGCGACGGGCTTGCCCTCAACGGGGCGGGCGTCGGCGTGCGCGGCGATCGGACCGGCGAACACACCACCGGCGAAGGCCAGACCAGCAACACTCAGCATGCTCTTACGAATGATCGTGTTCATGAGACAAGCTCCATTCGGGGGTTGGCGTCCGCGCCGAGGGGGGTCAGCAACAGACGCAAGCACCGTCAGGCGCTCAAAAGAGGGGGAAAGTCTTGGGGGATCATCCGGGCTCGCGGGGCGTGGCCTCTTCGCGGCGCCGGGACCATGTGTAACGGCCGACGACCCCACATCATTCCGGGTCCGTCACCCCGCCGTGCGGGCGCTCTCCCTCGGCCGTTCACCCGTGTTCAACGACCCCCGCCCGCCCACCATTCCGGCCCCAGGATGCCGCCGACCACACCCCGAAACCGGACACACCACCCACCCGCCATCAGGCTGCCCGCCACCCGGCACGGTTCAGCCCACCCCGGCGCGGTCAGCCCCGAGCTTCGACACGCTCAGGCGCAGCACCCGGCCCGGTCACCCCAACGGCACGGCGCGGTCAGTGGAACACCATGGACGTCACCGGAGCCCGGAGACCTCCATGACGTTCCACCCAGCAAGGCGACGTCATGCGCCAACCGGACAACGCACGAACAACTCGCCACCAGTTGGACCACAGTCGGCTTGACCCACTCGAAACACCGCACAGCGGCCTGCCCGACAGCCCGGACACCGACGGCAAGCCGCAACCCGAGTCGATCTCGCGGATGAGCTGGAGCCGCACGGCCCACGTACACCAAGACCGGGGCCACGCAGGCGGCACGCCCGGACGGCGCCGGACCACGACGCGGGTGTGGCCCGCCGTGACCGGCGCAGGGATCAAGCCTGACCGCCCGGAGCCGG
>NZ_JBICUB010000039.1:0-6563 GCF_043197935.1 Micromonospora sp. NPDC048930 | reverse complement strand
GACACCGACCAGCCCAACCCCGCCCCGATCGCCGCATAACATCAGACCGGATCCCGCGATGGCCGTCTCCTACACCACCAACGCGGACGTGACCACCACCCCTGTCCCACAACGTCGAGCCAGTCAAACCCAAGCTGAGCCCCAAAATGCGATCCGGGCCAGGCCAGGCCTCCGACGCATGCCACAACGATGCTCCCGACCGGCCACCAGCGTTGCGCGGACCGCTCGGGCGACCGTTGCTCCTGCCTATCCGGATGGGCCATAACCCCTCCTACCAGCAGCCCGGGTTAGTGGTGACCCCGTGTCCAACCTCTCGCCGACGATCATCGCGGCCGCTATCGGAACTCGACTCAGTCGAGGACCCTCGCCTCAGCCTCAGGACCTGGCCACTAGTCCAGTACACCGCTGCGGACACCCGCATGACATCGGTTAAGCGTTCAGAGCCCGGGACCAGGCGAGCGCTACCCGGCCGCGAGCATTTGAGGAGCTAGGCCTGGAAATCAGGGTGAGATAGCTCCAGGATGCCGCTGCCCGCGGTGGCGTCAACCAGTTGACGACGGCCGAGCCCGAGTCCTCGCTGATTTGTCGGCGGGTTCGATTGATGGGCACAGGACGGGCCGAGGTGCCGTACCTGGCAACTCCGCCCGTCCTGTTGCTGAGCTAGGGCTTATTTCTTGCAGCCGACGACCTTGATGTCGTCCTCGCCTGCGAGCCGTGCGCCGGTGGTGAGCTGGCCGGTGAGCAGGGCGACGGTGGTGTCGCAGGTGATGCCGGTGCGTTGGGTGTCGGCCCGGCAGATCAGGTCGAGTCGGCCGTCGTCGTTGACGTCCTCGCCTTCCGGGGCACACGAGATGACGCTGTCCTCCGTGCCGGTCCGACCGAAGCGGAGGCTGTCGCGGTCGACATCGGTGAGCGCGTTGACGTCGGCGGTGGACAGGACGGCGAAGGGGAGCAGGCCTTCCTTGCCGATGTTGACCGCGCTGGGCAGGCTCCGCGGTTTGGCGTCCACCGGGTTCCACACCGTCGTGGTGGTGTTGTTGGCCAGCGACCGGTCCTCGGCGTGCGGTTCGTCGGTCGTCATCCGGGCGGTCACCGAGACGCTGTGCCGGTTGGTCTCGGTGCAGGTGATCCGCCAGGCCGTCGTGACGGTCGCAGTAGCATCTTCGTCGAGGGTCACGAGGTGGCTGTCGGGGCCTTCGGCGACGGCGGCGCAGTCGTTCGCGGTGCCGATGGTGAGATCGGTGCGGGTCTTGACGGCGGTGGCCGGGCCGGCGTTGCGGATCAGCGCGCGGGCGGTGCAGGCAGAGGCGTTGGTGTTCACCTCGCGTTCGGTGCAACTCACGTCGAGGGCATCGACGGACAGGTCCGCCGGTTGGAATATCTCGGTTACGGTCGTCGCGGTCGCGGCGGCGTTCCCGGTGATCGGGTCTTCCACATGAAGGTGCTCGAGCACAGCCGATGCTTCCGCTGCGATGGGGTGGTAGCTGCGCTGGGTGCAGCTCAGCCGCCATGTTGAGGTGACCGTGCGCGGCTGGGCGACGGGCAAGGCCAGGCGGGTATTGGCGTCGTCGCTGGTCGCCTCGCAGTCGGCCGGCGGGCGCAGGTCGAAGCTGACGGTGGTATCGACTGGGCCGTAGGGGCCGGCATTGGTGACGACTGCCGTGATCGAGCACTGGAACTGCTCACCGACGTCTGCCCGCTCCGCGCAGGTGATCTCGGTATCGCCGAGCTGGATGTCGGCGCGGTGGAACACCGGGAAGGTATGTTCGAACGCCACGGTGTTGTTGCCGAGATCCGGATCGATGACTCCTCCGGTGGCCACGGTCAGCCGGTCGGTGAATGTCATCGGATGGAACGACGGCTGCGTGCAACGCACTCGGACCCGGAAGTCGAGCGTCACCGACTGCCCGCGAGTCAACGGCCGGCTGACGTTGGCCTGCGCCGGCTCGGCAACGCAGTCGGCAGGCACCTCGACGGTCATGGCGTCGTCGATCGTGACGTCGGCGGGGCCGTCGTTGCGCACCACCGCACGCACGGTCAGGTCGGTGGATTCCCCGGCCTCCAGCCGCTGCGGCGGATCCACGAGCCCGAACTCCGCCTTCACCAGGTCGGCGCGTGTTTCGGCGTTGCCGAACTGCACGTGGCCGACCTGAGCATTGCCGATGCCCTCGGGGACCTCGACGACTCGACTGGCCGGCGTCGTGGGCGCCCAACCGTCCTGCCCGACCTCCTCGACCAGGTAGGTGCCTGGGCCGGAGCCGGCGAAGTCGAAGCGTGCCAGGCCGTCGGCGCCCGTGACGACGCTCCCGACGCGGCCGTTGGGTTGTCCGACCCGGCTTCCGATGCGGTTGATCCGGAAGCTCCACCCCGACAAGGGGCCTTCACCGGCGTCCCGAACGCCATTGCGGTTGCGGTCGTCGTACTTGTCCACGGTCAGCCACGGGACGGGCTCGATGACGTTCGGCGGGTGCCAGAAGTTGCCGCAGGCACGGGCGATGACGGAGCCGGCGAACTCCAGCACGTGGAATTCCACCGGCCCGCCGGTGAAGTTGCTGAGGATCCGATGCGGCGGCTGCTGGAGCGAGCCGATCGGGCACACCGGGCCGGCGTGCCCGGGTGTGCAGCTCACCCACTCCTGCGACGAGCCGGCCGGCACCACCAGGGTTCGCTCGTGGGCGTACCACAACCATTGCCGGGAGAACCCGTACGCCGCGTACAGGTCGGCGTTGTCGAGCAGCTGCTGGCGGCTGTTCAGGTTGCCCTTTCCAGGGTCGACAAGCCAGGTACTACGGCACCATTCGCCGACGGTGTCGACGAAGTCCTGCTCATTCGACCAGGGGCCGCAGACGGTTTCCTCCGCGATAGCTGGCGAGACGGGCAGTACGACGCCGACGGCGACGACCATGGCCAACACGACAGTCGAGACGAGCCGACGGAACCGCCTCACTCGTATACGACGCCTCAGGAAACGACGCGATGGGCCGGCGGGACTTGTGGATTGGGGAAACTCGACAGAATGCACAGCTGACCTGCCTCTCCTAGCGGTCGCGACCGCAGTCCTACCAACGGGACTCAGCGAGTCCCCTGAGGACTATCAACAAGGCCTGGTCGCGGCTAGTGGCGGACCGGTAACTTGGCGCAGTCGTCGATGGAAACGGCCGTGAACGGTGGATCAGCCCACCCGCGCCGTTGCCAAACGGGCCCGATCATCCACCCGCCTCATCTAGGAGGTCTACGGCCGCATCGGCGGTGACGCCGACGAGAATCGCCAACCCGACGCCAGTCGGCGGACACTCGTTCTGGGCGATCGACGTCCTCGACGTCGTCCGTCCGGGTAACCTCCGCAAATTGGGCAATTGCTTGCGGGCGCTGGCCCACCCGGCATCCCGCCCTCTGGTGTCCTGGGTCCCGCCTCTCGGCCCGGACTTCGAACTCCTCGCTCTTCGTGGACCCTCGTCACCTCGTTCGGCGACGGGACCGACCTGCTTGCCGCGGGACGCGACGAGGAGGATTTCGCAGAAGGGTTCCCGCCCCTTTACAGACATGACCGTCGATAGACATGATCGGTCGAGATGGTCGCTATCCACGACGGTCACCTGGGAGGCCCTCATGCGAGTAGCCCGAGTCTCCACCCGATCCCTGGCCTGGCGGCGCCGCATGGCCGCGACAGCCGCGGCCATCACTGCCGGCCTCTGCCTGGTAGCGGTCAACGCCCAGCCGGCCATGGCCACCCCGCCCGGCATCCCGTCCAAGTCGACCGCACAGTCGCAGCTCAACACCCTGACCGTCAAATCTGAAGGCTCGATGACCGGGTACTCCCGCGACCTGTTCCCGCACTGGATCACGATCAGCGGGACCTGTAACACCCGCGAGACGGTTCTCAAGCGCGACGGCACCTCGGTCGTCACCGACAGCAGCTGCGCCGCGGTGTCGGGCCGCTGGTACAGCCCATACGACGGGGCGACCTGGTACGCCGCCTCCGACGTCGACATCGACCACGTCGTACCCCTCGCGGAGGCTTGGCGCTCCGGCGCCAGCGGCTGGACCACCAGCCGCCGGCAGAGCTTCGCCAACGACCTCAGCCACCCGCAGCTGATCGCCGTCACCGACAACGTCAAC
Organism: Micromonospora sp. NPDC048930; assembly: GCF_043197935.1. Taxonomy (NCBI): domain Bacteria; kingdom Bacillati; phylum Actinomycetota; class Actinomycetes; order Micromonosporales; family Micromonosporaceae; genus Micromonospora; species Micromonospora sp. NPDC048930. The sequence goes on along the minus strand of NZ_JBICUB010000039.1, from coordinate 2,444 downwards.
CAGGCCAAGGGCGACCAGGACCCGTCCACCTGGCAGCCGCCGCTGTCGTCCTACCGCTGCACCTACAGCAAAATGTGGATCACAGTGAAGTACACCTGGGGTCTGACCCTGCAATCGAGCGAGAAGTCCGCCCTGCAGAGCATGCTCAACACCTGCGCCTCGTGACCCGCCACGGAGGCAAACGCGATCAACGGGGGAAGGACAGCCAGGCCCCGACGTAGGGGGCCGCCTACCTCGCCGCTGCGGTCACCTCCACCGCTTGCCGGGTCGGACTGGTGGAGCGCGGGGCGTCCGCCTCACCGTTTCCGGCAGCCCTGGGCGTGAGCCTTGGCCACAGGCGTGAGGGAGGCGACCACGGATCCATCGGCGGCCGGGGGAGGGGCACATGGATCCCTGGAGCTTCGCGCAGGTAGACGAGTGGCTTGACTGAGAGGTCCTAACAAAGTCGTACGACGTGCCGGTACGTGATGATGCAGGTGGCGAGGGTGAGGGCTTCGTGGATGTCGTCGGGGCGTTCCCAGCGGATGCGTAGCCGTCGCATGCCGTGGTACCAGGCGATCGTCCGCTCGACCACCCACCGGAACACACCGAGTCCGGAGCCGTGGGGCTGGCCGCGGCGGGCGATACGCGGGCGGATGCCCTTGCCGCCTACCGCTTTGCGGTACTTGTCGTGGTCGTAGGCGCGGTCGGCGAACAGCTGTTCAGGGCGCTGGCGGGGCCGACCACGCCTCCCGCGGACCGGCGGGATCTTGTCGATCAGCGGGAGCAGTTCGGTGACGTCGTGGCGGTTGCCGCCGGTCAGCGACACGGCCAGGGGGATGCCGGCGCCCTCGGTCAGGACGTGGTGCTTCGAGCCCGGGCGGGCGCGGTCGACCGGGCTCGGGCCGCTTTTGGGCCACGTCGGGCGGCCCGTACATGCGAGGAGTCGATCACGGCGCGGGGCCAGTCCAGCTTGCCGGCTGCCTGGAGCTCTGCCAGCAGCAGCTCGTGCAGCCGCTGCCAGACTCCGGCCTGGTTCCACTCCTCCAGACGTCGCCAGCACGTCATCCCGGACCCGAACCCCAGTTCCTGGGGCAGGAATTCCCACTGGATGCCGGTGTGCAGCACGAACAAGATCCCGCACAGCACCTGCCGATCCGGGATCCGCTTGCGTCCCGGATGCCGCGGGTTGCGCTCAGGTTTGGGCAGCAACGGCTCGATGCGCTGCCACAGCCCGTCCGGCACGATCCACGGCGGCTGCTCACCACGCCTCACAGCCCGGCACCGTAGATCACTACCTACAAGGGACGACAGGCCCAGAGATCAATTTGTTAGGAACTCCTAGCCGTCTCGAAGGATCGCGCGGCCGTCTCCTATCCACGCAACACGCCCATCACGGGCAAATCGCACACCACTTCTGTGACGCAACCGCGAGCCTGACGCTACTCGCGATGCGACACTGCCCAATCTTCAGAGCTCGATGGGCTCACCGCTGACGAACCGCGGAGGCATGACGCCGTGCGCCGCGCTGGCCGCCATCGCCCGGCCGGCAAATCCTAGTCCGGCCCAGAGCAATCTCGGCAGTACCTCACCAGGCAGTCGAGGTCTCCATCGTGGCATACCCGGGGCAAGAACCCCTGGCGTCCCTAAGAAGCATTAGGGAGTCGGGATAGGTTGATCTTGTCGATGGGTTTCTATCGGGTAGCGTTGCCGCAGCTCAGCCGCCTGACACGGCAGATCGGCAAGGCTCGTGTGGGGCCTCGAATCGCCGACGCCCCCAAACGAGCCCCCAAGGCCGCACCCGGCCGAGCCCCCACACGCCGGCTGACAACCACAGGGCTGGCTCGGCCGCGACGAGCGCCCAAACAGTGTCGACTCCGTCTGCGACCGAAGGATCGAACAGTTGGTCGTGCCTGAAAGGGTGACTCTCCGCAGCGTCAGCACTGGCGGTCCACGCGGAAATTCTGCTGGCCGCCGACAGCCGCGAAAAAGCCGCACCGCCGCTACACCGTTGTCAGCCCCTGTCAGGGCTGGCACCGTCACCGATCTGAACCGCCCCAGGTTTTACGAACACCGATTGATGGCCCACCCATCAGGTCAGATCCTGTTAGGCCGTGTTAGGCACGGTCAGATTCTGTCAGACGTCGGGCTTGCTGACAGAACCGCTCGCTCGCCACACCCGGACGGCTCAGGCCTGACAGGAATCGCCGATCGCGGTCCTGTTGGGCGTCCCGGCCTGACAGGCCGGATGTGAAGTGGTCGCGTGTGGCGGCTTGGGCCCATAGGACGTGCACGAGCGCGGCAACGGTGGCGCCTGGACAGCTGCTGCTCATCGGCGTGTAACTGTCGGGTGAGGACCTGGCAGGGCAGTGGGCTTCCCCCTGAGATGTGGACACCCTGAGACTGGACGTTGGTCCAGAGGAAGGGGTGTCCCCGTTGGGGCGTCCATCGAAGTACACGGAAGA
>NZ_JBICUB010000038.1:0-8522 GCF_043197935.1 Micromonospora sp. NPDC048930 | reverse complement strand
CTCCGGGTTCTACCGCTGGGCAGCCAGCGAGCCGACCCGGCAGGCACGCGCCGCCGCCGATGACACGCTCGCCGAGCAGATCAAGGTCATCCACGCCGACTCCGGTGGCACCTACGGATCCCCTCGGGTGACCGTCGAACTGCACGACCAGGGTGTGCGGGTCAACCGCAAGCGGGTCGAGCGGATCATGCGGCAGCGTGACGTGGTCGGTCGGCACCTGCGCCGCCGCAAACGCACCACCATCCCTGATCCGGCCGCCCCGCCGGCGCCGGACCTGGTCCGCAGGGACTTCACCGCCGCCGCACCCGACCAGCGGTGGTGCGGCGACATCACCTACCTGCGCGTCGGTGCCGGCTGGCTCTACCTGGCCACGGTCATCGACATCGCCACCCGACGGCTCATCGGCTGGTCGATCAACACCCACATGCGCACCAGCCTGGTCATCGACGCCCTGGACGCCGCAGTCGCCGCCCGCGGCGGCCGAGTCGACGGCGTGATCTTCCACTCCGACAGGGGCGCCCAATACGGCAGCGGTGACGTCGCAGACGCCTGCCAACGGCACGGCATCCGCCGCTCGATGGGGCGGATCGGATCGTCGTATGACAACGCCCTGGCCGAGGCGTTCTTCGCCACTCTCAAACGAGAGCTGAACGTCGACCGCCGCACCTGGGCAACCGAGGCCGACGCCCGCCGCGACGTCTTCCGGTGGATCGCCTTCTACAACCACCGGCGCCGCCACTCCGCACTCGGCTACCTCAGCCCCGCCGACTACGAACAAGCCCTCACACCGACTACGCTGCACCAGATCGCGGCGTAACCCGGTGTCCACATCCCGGGGGGAACCTCAGACCACGGCCAGGACAAGCGCAATGGCGAGGATCGGCCGCCGGTAGCGGACCGTGACGGTGAAGACCGTGGCCAACATGCCAGGAGCGTAGTCGACCTCATCCAGGCGCTTGGCCCCTCAATTTCCGGATCTTGTCAAACATCTGGTGGTGAGGTTGACCCGGTTGTATGGACATCCATCCATGGCGAGGGCGGTTGCCCTCGGGAGAGGATGTCGAGATGCCGAGAGCATCGAAGTACCCGGCTGAGTTTCGTGCCCACGCAATGGAGTTGTGGCGCACGTCGGGGAAGTCCCAGCGGGCGATCGCGCTGGAGCTGGGCATTACCAACGAGACGTTGCGCAACTGGATCCGCCGGGCTGACGAGGACGACGCTGTCCCGGGCCAGCCCGCTGCGGGGCTCAGCGGCAGCGAGCGGGAGGAGTTGCGGCGGCTGCGAACGGAGAACAAGACCCTGCGCCAGGAGCGTGACCTGCTGAAAAAAGCCGCAGCCTTCTTCGCCAGGCAGCACGACCGGACCCGGTGAGCACGTTCGCGTTCATCGAGGCGGAGAAGGCTAACTTCCCGATCAGCTTCATGTGCGCCCGGCTGGGTGTTTCCCGGGCCGGCTTCTATGCCTGGCGGGCGCGGCGGCCCAGCAGCCGCGACCGGGCTGACGCGCGGCTGCTGTCGCTGGTGCGCGCCGTGCACATGTCTTCGCGCGGCACCTATGGAGCGCCGCGGGTGCATGCCGAACTGCGGGCGGCGCACGCCGTGCGGTGTGGGCGCAAACGCGTCGCCCGGCTGATGCGCACCGCCGGGCTGGTCGGGGTGCACCGGCGCCGGCGCATCGGGCTGACCCGCCGGGACCCCACCGCGACGCCCAGTCCGGACCTGGTCAAACGCCACTTCGCTGCGGACCGGCCCAACAAGCTGTGGGTCGCCGACATCACCCAGCAACGCACCGGCCAGGGCTGGTTCTACCTGGCGGTGATCGTCGACGCCTACAGCCGGCGGGTCGTGGGTTGGGCCATGGCAGAGCACGTGCGCACCGACCTGGTCCTCGACGCCCTGTCCATGGCCATCACGGCACGTCGACCCCCACCCGGGCTGGTCCACCACTCCGATCAGGGAGCCCAGGGCGGACTCAACCGGTCGTCGCAACACCTCTGATCATGGAGGTGTTCGATGGTGCGTCGTCAGCAGTCGGCGGATCGGGCTCTGCGACCGGCGATGCGTTCACCGGGCCGGCCGATGCCGGCGCGGCATGTGGAGCGCGCGTTCTGGCGCCTGATTGCGCAGGGCAAGCGCACTGAAGAGGCAGCGCTCGAGTTGGGCGTGTCGACGCCGGTCGCGGTGCGCTGGTTTCGTCACGCTGGCGGTATGCCGCCCCTGAGTCTGGCCGAGCCCACCGGCCGCTACCTGTCGTTTTCCGAGCGTGAGGAAATCGCGCTGCTCAAGGCGCAAGGTCAGGGTGTCCGCGCGATCGCCCAGGAGCTGGGGCGGGACCCGGGCACGATCTCGCGGGAGGTGCGGCGCAACGCTGCGACCCGCGGCGGCAAGCGAGAGTACCGGGCCACGGTCGCGCAGTGGAAGGCGCAGATCTCGGCGCGGCGTCCCAAGCCGGCGAAGCTGGCGAGCAACCCGCGGCTGCAGGAATACGTCCAGACGCGGCTGAGCGGGCAGTTGCGGCGTCCCGACGGGACAGTTGCAGCCGGCCCGTCGACGACGTGGAAGGGCCTGAACAAGCCGCACCGCGCCGATCGGCGCTGGGCCACGGCGTGGAGTCCGGAGCAGATCAGCCATCGGCTGGTCGTCGACTTCCCTGACGATGAGGACATGCGCATCAGCCACGAGGCGATCTACCAAGCGCTCTACATCGAAGGACGCGGAGCCCTCAAGCGCGAGCTTGTCGCCTGCCTGCGGACCGGACGTGCACTACGCAAGCCCCGGGAACGCTCACGCAACAGGCCGCAAGGACACGTCAACGCTGATGTCGTCCTGAGCCAACGACCCGCCGAGGCCGCCGACCGAGCGGTCCCCGGTCACTGGGAGGGCGACCTGATGATCGGACTGAACCGCTCCGCCATCGGCACCGTCGTCGAGCGCACCAGCCGCTACACCCTCCTGGTCCACTTGCCCCGCCTCGAGGGCTACGGAACCACCCCGCCCGTCAAGAACGGGCCCGCCCTGGGCGGCTACGGCGCCATCGCGATGAAAAACGCGCTCCAGGCGACGATGACCGCCATGCCCAGTGAGTTGCTGCGATCCCTGACCTGGGACCGCGGCAAGGAGCTATCCGCGCACGCCCAGTTCAAGGTCGAAACTGGCATCGCGGTCTACTTCGCCGACCCCCACTCGCCCTGGCAGCGCGGCACGAACGAGAACACCAACGGCCTGCTGCGCCAGTACTTCCCCAAGGGCACCGACCTGTCCCGCTGGACCTTCGATGACCTCCTCGCCGTCCAAGCCGCCATTAACAGCAGACCCCGCAAGGTCCTCGGCTGGAAGACGCCCGCCGAGGTCCTCGACGAGCAGCTACGGTTGCTCCAACCAGCAAGTGTTGCAACGACCGGTTGAGCCCAGGCAGTACACCTCGCTGGCCTTCGGCCGCGCGCTACGGGCTGCTGGCATCGCCGCCTCAATGGGCACCGTCGGCGACTGCTTCGACAACGCCATGGCCGAAAGCTTCTTCGCCACCCTGCAAACCGAACTGCTCGACCGCCACTACTGGGCCACCCGCCACCAGCTGGCCACCGCCGTATTCGACTACATCGAAACCTTCTACAACCGCCGACGCCGTCACAGCGCCCTGGACTACCACAGCCCAGCCGAGTACGAGACCATCACTGCGGTGGCACCTGCCGCCTAACAACCCGCTGTCCACGCAACCGGGGCAACCTCAGTGGGACGCCACTGTCAAGCATCTCCCGTGACACGACAACAAGTCACCGGAGGTGTGATCCGACAGCTGATGTGCGACGCAGCTCTGCCAGGTGATGTGCGACAGGGGTCAAAACCTGGGCGGCGCCGTCGGCGCCTGAACGCACGGATTGCCGGGACGCGCGCTTCCGACCAGGCTCTCGGACGTCCGACTCTGCCGCGGGTCGAGCGCGTAGGCGGCCGGTGCCGCCATCACTGTCCGTAGTTAAGCCCGCTCGGCAGATGTGCTTTGCCGGTGTGGGTGCCCGGGTAAGGGGCTACGCCCAGGGCGGGATGTAGCGGCCGACGTAGTCGCGAGCACGGGGGAGCGGGTCATGCCAGTACTGGTTCGGCATGCGGTGGTGATGCTTGTCGCAGAACTCAGCGAGAGTGTCTGTGATCTTGACTCGGTCTAGCCTATGGCCTTCGAAGTCTGTGTTGACCGCCAGCAGTTGCGGCTCGGGATTCCAGCCCGAGTGGTCGAATGCCCAGCCATCCCAGGCCGCGTAGGTGTGGAAGACCTGCCGCTCGCCCGGGAAGCGCACCCCGACTATCTCGAACGACCGGTCTGGGTAGGAGTCTCGGCAAACCCAGGCGAGAATGTGACATGCTCCGGCAGCGAAGAAGGCCTGGTCCGTCCGTTCCCATGCGGCGCGCTGGTTTGATCGCTCGATCGGCGTCCGACGAAACACTCCAGCTGCTTTTGCTGCCACAACCGGGAGGTTAGTGGATGGCCCGAGGCATCCGCTCGAGCCGCGATCAGTGTGGCGGCTCTCGAACGGTGCGGCCGAGGGCTGGCTGCAGTGTCAGTACGCGTTCGTGGCGTTACCGTTGCCGCATGCCGGAACTGGTCGCGCCTACCATCCGCCTGCACACCGCCTGGCTCGAGGCGCATGCGGAGTGGGGCCCCGGGCGGCACGAGGACGGTTTCGGGCTGGGCCCGTCCGACGAGGTGGACTCGCCGGCCGGGTTTGCGGCCTGGGTGGCGCGCCTGATCGGTGAGTCGGACCCGGCGAAGACAATCGAGCCTGGCAAACCCCGGTGCACCTATCGATGGGTCGTGGAGAGCGATCGCGTCGTCGGCGGGATCGCGCTGCGGCACGGGAGCAGCGACTACGTGCTGTGGGCCGGCCACATCGGTTACGGCATCCGGCCGTCCGCGCGCCGGCGCGGGCTGGCGACCTGGGCGTTGGGCCGGATGCTCGACGAGGCGCGGGTGCTCGGCCTGGATCGGCTGCTGGCCGTCTGCGCGGTCGACAATGTCGCCTCGGTGAAGACGATCGAGCGGTGCGGCGGCGTTTTCGAAAGCATCCGGGACACCAAGTTCGGCCCCGTCCGGCGTTATTGGATCGAGCTTTAGCCATTGGGTCAGGTGCGCGGATCTGCCGATGAGCGGACGTTCTGGCGGGGTGGCAACTTTGAACCCACCGCTCGCGGACCGTGGTTCACTCTCAGTCGTGAACACCCCCGATCTCGCCGCTCTGGTGCCCGGTCAGATGGCTCGGCATCCAAGCTTCGAGTGGACCATCCTGTCGGGCTGGGTCCCGGAGCAGGACCTGGTGGTCGAGTTGCACCCTCGCGGCTGGCCGGAGCGGTTGGCCACAGTCCAAGTCAACTCTGGGGCGGAGGTCTTCAGCTTCACATTCGCTGGGTACTTGAGCCACGGGTTCGCCTACGCGGATCAGGACCGGTCCGAGGCCCTTCAGGAGCGAATCGACCTTGCCGCTGAGGCTGCCAGCGGACCCACGCGAGTCATCCGTGACTGCCGTGGCGGCATCACTGTCAGAAGCACGTTGGTGGTAGATCCCGATGGGCCGCACCCACGCCTGGACGTCGTCAGCTACCCCTTACGGCGCCTTAAGTCGCTTTTCAGAGCGGGCCGCGGTACGCGAGAGGTTGACGACTTCCCCGCTGCACGCCGCAGCTAGCAGTCACGACTGCTTCGCGCCAATGCTCGTTCATGCCGCCGTTCGTGCGCCGCGCGTTGCCGGTCGCGACAGCCGGTACGCGGTGCCGGCGCTGTCGGCGTCCTGAACTGCCGATGTGCGCGCACCTGACCTTGCTTCAAGACGTCTTTCCGATGTTCGGCGATTGCGGGGTGCGGCGCCCGCGGGCGGGCTGTGGCACCGGAGCCCGCTTACGGCTGCAAGTATTCTGACATCACGCGGCTGACCCGTTGGGGTTGCTTGATTTCGACCGGAAGGAGCTCCGCCGTCCTCGGCTTGGGATCGATGACCGGGGTACCCGAGACCGCACCGAGGCCGGCGTCGCGGGTGGCCGGTCTACGAACCGGGTGCGGACGACACGGGCAGCGCCGTGGAGGCGAGCAGCGCCAGGTGGTCGGCGTCGGCGGTGGCCGGGTCGGGGTGGAAGACGACGAGCATCAGGCCGTCGCTGCCGCTGATGTGCAGCTTCTGCCGGTTCAGACGCAGCAGGCCGACTTGGGGGTGCAGGAAGGGCACCATCACGGCGCCCTCGCGGGGGCGGACGTCGTGGCGGGCCCACAGCTGCCTGAACAGCGGGCTGGCCAGGGAGAGCTCGCCGACGAGTTCGACGCAGCGCGGGTCGTCGGTGTCGGTGCCGACGGCGCTGCGGAAGGAGGCGACCAGCGCCGCTGCGGCCATCTCCCAGTCGGGCCACATCGCCTGCTCGCCGGGGTCGAGGAACACGTCACGCAGCCGGTTGGCGCCGGGGACCAGGCGTGGTGAGAGCGCTGTGGCGAGTGGGTTGGCGGCGAGGACGTCCAGGTAGCGGCCCTCGATGAAGGCCGGGAACGGCAACATCGCCACGAACGCGGCGGTGCTGGGCGGGACGACATCCTTGCGGGGACGTCGCCGCCGGGGCTTGTCGGCGGCGAGGCCCAGCAGGTAGTCACGGGCGGGGTCGTCGAGCTGCAGGACGCGGGCGAGGGACTCCAGGACCTGGACCGAGGGGCTGCGGTCCCGGCCGCGTTCGAGGCGCAGGTAGTAGTCGGCGCTGATGCCGGCCAGCATGGCGACCTCTTCGCGGCGCAGGCCCGGCACCCGGCGTACGCCCACGACGGGAACGCCCGCCTGCTCGGGGGTGACGAGTTCGCGGCGGGCACGCAGGAAAGCGCCCAGCCGGTTCGGTTCGTCGGTCATGATTTCACCGTACGCACGCGCTCGCCCTGGTGAGGGGGTCCTGCCAGACCCTCGGCTGAGGGGAGCTCTACCTGTGCGGGATCGCCGGCCGGATCGTGGTCACCGAACGTTCCTACCGATTGAGGCGGATCAGATGACGCAGCAGCGTGTCCTTGTCACCGGCGGTTCCGGGTTCATCGCCGGCCACATCATCATTCAGTTGCTGAAGCAGGGCTGGCAGGTACGCACCACCGTACGGACGCTGCAGCGGGAAACCGAGGTACGGGCGGTGCTGCGTGAGGCCGGCATGACCGGCGGCGGCGCGTTGAGCTTCGTGGCCGCGAACCTGCTCGACGACGCCGGCTGGGCGCACGCCCTCGCCGGCTGCGACTATGTCCTGCACGTGGCCTCGCCGGTGCACACCGGGAATCCCGGCGATGAGGAGAAGGTGGTTGGACCGGCGCGCGAAGGCACGGTGCGGGTCCTGCGCGCGGCTCGGGACGCCGGTGTCAAGCGGGTCGTGCTCACCTCCGCGTTCCACGCTGTGAGCTGGGGACATCCGCACCGTGACACGGCGTTCACTGAGGACGACTGGACCGTGCTGGACGGACCGGGCGTCGACGCGTACGCCAAGAGCAAGACCCTCGCCGAACGTGACGCGTGGGACTTCGTCGCGCGCGAGGGCAAGGGCATGGAACTCGTCGTGCTGTGCCCTGTGGCGGTCGTCGGGCCGGTCATGGGCCGCGACATCTCCGGCACCAACCACCTCGTACAGCGCATCCTCGAAGGCGGCATGCCCGGCTATCCCAACATGTACATCCCGTTCGTCGACGTGCGCTACGTCGCCAGCGCGCACGTACTCGCAATGACCACGCCCGCAGCCGCGGGGCAGCGTTTCCTGCTCGCCAGCGGCCCGGCAATCCCGATGAAGCAGGTCGGCGGCCTCCTCCGGGCCCGCCTCGGCGGCGCCGCCGACCGGGTGCCGACCCGGACCATCCCCAACGTCGTCGTGCGGCTGGGCGCCGTCTTCAGCCGGGAGTTCCGTCCCATCGTGCCCGACCTCGGATACGCCAAGAAAATTTCCAACGACAAGGCCCGCCGCGTGCTGGACTGGAAGCCCCGCCAGACAGACGACGCCATCCTCGCCGCCGCCGAAACCATGCTGACCAAGGGCCTGATCAAGCGATAGTCGTCGCATGCAGATGCAGCTTGGCAGCGGTGACGGCTCCGCGAGGGGGTTTGTCCGGACCGAACCTGTTGTCGTGACCAGACTGACGACCGTGTCCATGGTCGAGGCCGGGCGACCGGGCCGTCGAACTGCCGCGTTCCATTGTCCACGTTCCATCGCCCTACGCCCCGGCGCCGGTCTGAGTCGACGGCGGTGCGGTCTGCGTTCGCCGGGCGTACAGCCACATCACCCGGCACGAAGGAGAAGGCGTCTAGCCGCGCCGTTAGGCGTTCTCGCCAGACACCTCAGCCCTGCCCCATCCGGATCTGCCGCGAGGCGCTCGCTACGCATAGTCACAGCAAGTGGCGGGCCGGCATCCGGACCTGGCCGATGTGCGTGCCGCTCATTGGGTGGCACTGGCCAGCAGGATCGCCTGATCGTCCCGCTCCTTGCCCTGCGCACGTCGCACCAGCCGGCACACCTCCCGTAGGCCGGCAGCCTCGATCT
>NZ_JBICUB010000037.1:0-12807 GCF_043197935.1 Micromonospora sp. NPDC048930 | reverse complement strand
TCCGGCGCCCACGTGCGCACCATGTCATCGAGCATCGCTGTCACGAAACGAAGATCATGCCGCAGCTACCGCATCGTCCATCTGAGACACCCCCTAAGAGACGTCTCGTAACCCGGCGTCTGTCCGGTGAGGACGCCCTTCGATGAGGCGTGAGTGCAGGTGATCTCCGCAGCCCGGGCCGATTGGATCCTCCCGTTCACCGGGTCGCAACCCGCCCAGTTCCGCCGGCTGGTTCGGCTGGTCGCCGAACCCGGCGGGGACACCATCGCCGACGGCCGGCCGGGACGCCAGTGGGCCCTCGACCTGCCGGATCGGGTGCAGCTGGTCGCCGCGTACTGGCGCACCACCCTGACCATGCGCCAGATCGGCCCGCTGTTCGGAGTGTCGCACTCCACGGCCGCCGGGTCATCGATACCCTCGGACCCCTGCTCGCCCTCGCCCCGATGCGGCGCCGGCCGGTCGACCAGATCGCCCTTGTCGACGGCACCCTCATCCCGACCCGCGACCACCGCCTCGCGGCGCGAGCAAGAACTACCGGTACTCGACGAACCTGCAGGTCGCTATCGACGCGAGCACCCGCCTGGTCATCGCCGTCGGCGACCCGCAGCCGGCCCCGGGCCGAGGGGACGTCAGCGTGGTGATGAGCGCGCACCCTCGGTGCGTGTAGCGGGTCCAAGCGGGTAATGGTCCCCAGCACGCCGACCGTCGACACAGCGACTAGGAGCGAGCGATGGGCACACAACACGCCTCGGCCGATGACCTCGCTTCCGTAGGATTCTCGGTCCTGCGCTGCGCACTGGCGACGAACATCTTGTGGATCGGTGCGCTCAAGTTTCGGCAGTACGAGGTCGAAAATGACGAGCCCCTGGTCACCTCGAGTCCGCTGTTCTCGCGGTTCCGCGAGAAGCTGGGCGCACAAAAGCTCAACCGACTCATCGGGGTCACGGAGATCACCGTCGGCTCTCTGATCGCCGCGAAGCCGGTGGCGCCCAAAGCGTCGGCGATCGGTAGCTTCGGGGCGGTCGGGATGTTCCTCACCACGCTCAGCTTCCTGGCCACGACGCCCGAGGCTCGGCAGGAAGGGCAGGGGCTGTTGGGTCTTTCCCTGCTGGGACAGTTCCTGTTGAAGGACACAGTGCTCCTCGGTGCCGCCGTGGTGACAGCTGCCGAGTCGTTGCGCGCCGCCCGCCACCAATAATCCCGCCAGGCGTCGGAGCGCTGGACGGAGGACACTGACAGCGCCTGGTCCGACGCAAGGCGCCGAGAAGGCAGCAGCATGGCTGCCGGTCGACTGTGTCAGCACACTCACCCGCCACGGCCCGTAGCGGCGGGCAGGGTGGGCGCCGAGCAGGAACGGCCAGACGAGGATGGCCGCCGGCGAAAGGGTACGGACGATAGCCCGAGGTGCGGACACGTGCAGACGACGACGGACGAGCCGCACAGAGCCTACAAGCGAGGGGTCGAGCGGCGGATGACTCGCTCGTCGCCCGACCCCTCGGGTTGCGCGCGATCAACGCTGGCAGGCCCACCGTTGCCCCTCGACGAAGCCTGGACGCTGGTTAGGTCCGGTTTGGTGCCCGAACCGACCCCCACGCAGACCAGGGAGGCCGCTCTATTGCGGTGTTGGATGCCCCGGTGTTAATCGCCCCTGGGAGGCTAGCGGAGCAGTCCGACATCGTCGGGACGTGCTGCCCGGGCCTAGCGTCGCCAGGCAATGTGGGGCACAGAGGGGGCACCAGACACCGTCCACGACAGCCCGCGGCAGGCGACGCCCGCTGCTGCTCAGCCACGGATCGGGGGCCGCGGGTGCCTCCTGGGGGGCCTCATGGTCCCGGCACTGGCCGGCCACCATCACGTCATTCGCATCGACCTCCCGGGCTGCGGTCAGTCCTCGCCCGCGCCGTCGTACGACGTGCCCGCCCAGGCGAACCGGGTGGCGGCGGTCCTGGACGACCTCGGCCTTCGTCGCGTGGCCGTGGCCGGGCATTCCAGCGGCGGCTACGGCACCGCGCTGGCCGAACAGCGCCCCGACCTGGTGGCGTCGCTCTCACTGATCAGCACCGGTCCGAGTCTCGACGCGCTCCTTCCGCAGCCGGTCATCCTCCGAGTCCCTGCTGAACCCGCCGCTCGGCCCGCTCATTTGGTCGATACGGTCGGACGCGTGGATCCGCAAAGGGGTAAGCGCGACGGACGGTCGCCCGGTGACCCTTCTATGGAAGTGTGCCCGGCGCTTCCACTCTGATGCCGCGATGGATCAGCCACGAGGTTACCGGCCAAGCGGCGAAGAAGCCGATGATCAACCCGATCTGGTGAATGAACCAAAACACCGGATTGCTAGGCCGCAGGGTCTCTCCGAAAACAAAGTGTTCCAGTAGTGCGATCCAAATAAATAGAGCGAGCTCGACCGTCGACACGGTCAGCAAGTCCTCTCTGACAACGGCCCTTATTGCCGCCCACACTCTTCGGCCACCTGTATGAGCCTCGGTGGCGTAGCGGAATGCAACGCCTACGGCCACCGCACCTAGATAGTCGCCGATGTACAAGGGTCGCAAGGGTTCGATGGCCGAATCAATGCCAAGGTTGAAGATAATCAGCGTAGCAATGATGGCACCTAGGGCGCAGTGGGAAAGACAGTGATAGAGCCCGAATACTACAGCAGCCAGTCGCGGCTTCTTAGGCGGGTTGCCGTATCGCTGCCGCCACCGGGGAGACTGGGGCCTACCCCACTTTCTGTAAGCCATGATGGCTGCTGGGCCGAGGTACAGGGCGGTGACCGGCCAGACTAACTCCATTAGCCTAACAGGCTGACGATACCCACCAATAAAGGAGTCGACAAGGATAACGGCGGCGCTGGCTAACCCCAATGTGAGCGTTGCCCACGAGAGCATCACGAGCCACGCTGGCTGCAATAATCGTCTCCCTTCACGCCAGACGAGGTTGCCGCAGGTAACGTACGGGCCGAGCTGACTTCCGCTTCAACCTGTGACCGCCCATGCCCGCGCAGGATGCCATGGCTTCGCGGGTTGCAGTCCCTAGCATGACAGTATGAACGTCGGCTAGTTGCAAGAGTGGCTATCCTCGAAGGATCCCGTTCGACATACCCGGCATCAGCGAGAGCGGCGCGTCGGTACAGGAACGGGACATCAAATTGGGCACGGGTTTGGGCTGGCGTTCGTCAGCATCGTGCTGCTCCGGCGGATCTACTTCTACCAGGCCGGATTTATCCTGCCCCCGGCCATCACAAGAGCCCGGAATCCGGTCCGCCAATCCGTGGCGGTTGCCGGGAGCCACCTGCTCATGATCGGCGGTGTCGTCCTGGCCGGTGTCGGCTTCAAGCTGTACACCGGCGAGCCGCGCTCGGCCGGCCGGAACCGAATTGGCTCATCGCCACGTTGTCCTGACGGTAAGAGACGGACCCAGGCCGAGACCGTGAAGGACTGATCGGTGTTGAGCACCTGGCCGTCATCCGGGGCCGCGTAGTCGTCGACGTCGTCCAGCCGCAGCCCGGTCCCCGTCTGGCCCGCGCCGCTGGCCGGGATGACGGCCTCGCCGTAGAACGTCAAGTCGTGGTACATGCCGGAGGCGTCGGAGGCCGGGCCCGGACCAACCTCGTCGAAGTGCCATTCAGCGACCTTCCGACCGTCAACGGGTCGCACAGGCCGGCCACCTCGGTGGTCGACAGCACACGGTTCCACACCTGCAGCTCGGCCAGGGAGCCCGACCAGAACAAGCCGGCCGACGCGCCGATCCGCAAAGGCCCGGTCGCGGCGGGGATGGAGCCGCTTACGGTCGACTCCGGCGTCCCGTTCACGTAGAGCTTCAGCTGGTGCGCGGCAGAGTCGTACACCCCCGCCAAATGCGTCCACACGTCATGGCACCGCCCGACGACGGCGTCCAGTCCGCGGTGTCGGTACCGTCAACCGCGCTGACCGGCGTCGACGGCGAATCAGACCAGCCCCACTTGAACAACGTCACATCAGAAGAACTGCGGAACGTAAACCGGCCGGCCTGCCCGACCGAACCGCAACCCTGCGCCGGGCATCCCAAGGAATTCCCTTGTAGATGTCGCCCGTCACCGTGGGCACAACCGGGTTGGTCAGGTCGACCTCGAACTCGCAGCCGCCCGGCCGCACCGCGCAGCGCCGCATGCGCCCGGGCGGCCCGGCAGAGCACCACCTCGGCGCGGTGCCCAACCGCGCCCGTGGCCAGGCAGATGCCGACAGCGGTGACCACCTGGTCGGGGATGGTTACCTCGGTCAGGGTCCGGCGCGCCTGCTCGACGCGGCGGGCGAGAGCCTCCTCGTCGGCCCTCCACCCGGCGACGAAGGCGATCGGGTCGGCGTCGTAAGCCAGCCGACGCCGGACGATCTAGGCCCGGGCCGCCGGACCGGTGATGGGATGCCTCCAGCCACGTGGAGGTCGACGTGCCGCGCGGCGGCGCGGAGCACGCGTCACAACTTCGCAGAGCATCGCGATCGTCTCGTCTCGCCAAGCGACCAGAGGTGCCGTCTTGTTGGACTGTGCAGTCCATGTCACCATGGAAGAACCAGCCAGGGAGAGCGGAGATGGACTCTATAGACCACTACGGCGAAGGTTCATCGATGGACCGCGGCAGACGCTCCGGCTTACGGGCTGTCTCTGAACCGCCCGGCGATGTCTTGGCCTTGGGATGGTCACTACTGTGCGGCCTGGATTCACTCGAAGACCTGGCGCGCTGGCGCGATGAGATCATCGACCTGCACCGGGAACTGATTCTCGGCACGTCCGCCGTGCCCGATATTGCCAGCCGCGCGCGCGACGGCGACGGATCGGGAGTGGCGCATCCCACCGCGATCGCCACACGGGAGGCGTTGGCGGCCGGCATCGAGCGAATGCGGGATAACGGTGAACTGGCGGTCGACGCAGATCCGGCCAGGCTGGCGACGGGCTTGACGGCCGCGTTGCAGGGCGGATCGCTGCTGGCGAGAACAAACCGGGATATCGCCCCGTTGGGGGCCGCGCTCGACTTGGCGCTGAGCTATGTCCGCTCGCATTCGGCCAGGTAAGCGCTGCACTTGTTAGGCCGAGAGAAACGTCCTGACATGATCGAGCGCCATGTCGAGTGCAATCTCCATTGGTGTGACGTCATGAGCGGCCTGGGCCAGCAGGTATCCCCCTTGCAACGCTGCCATCAGCCCGATCGCAAGCTTTCGAGGGTCGGCGTCGGCAGCGAGTGTCCCGGCATCCCGCATGCGACGCAGGCCGGCTTCGATAAGGTTTTCCCACTCGACGAAGGTCTCTGCCAGGGCCATACGAGCGACCTCGTCTTGGTCGGAGACCTCTGCGGCGATCGAGCCGAGGAGGCAGCCGTACGCGCCCTTTTGCAGTGCGTTGCGCTGGACGAGTGCGTCCCTCCATCGAACCAGACCATTGAACGATCTGAGGCGTTGTAGCGCAGCACGCTCGCGCTCCATGATCTCTTCCGCGCGGAGCCGAACCACGGCGCGGACCAGCTGTTCCTTGTCGGCGAAGTGGTTGTAAAGCTGAGATTTGCTCGTGCCGCTCGCGGCGCGGACCTCGTCCAGAGTGGTCGAACTGACGCCCTTCACGTACATGAGCTCGGCCGCGGCCTCGATGATGCGCCGCCTCGTCGCCGCGCCGCGAGGTGTCAGCCTCGACTCCCCTTCTGGGCTCTCTGACCGGGTCACGAACGTAAGGCTACCGGCCTGGATGAGTTCGCCGGTCTACCATCCTCCGCCTGCTCAACGGAAGGCTGCCCGACCGACGCTGACGCCACGACGAACTGGACCTTGGAGTCCACCTGGTGTTAACACCACGAGTGACATCACACGTTCAGGCGGACACGGACTGACGACAGGTAACGTCGCGTCCCCCGTGCCTGTTGTTGATCTCGTCGGCTCCGGGTCCGTTGGAGGCCGGCCCAGTGACCCCGGGACCTCGCTCATGATCTTCTCGTAGGCGCGATCGAAATGTTCGTTATCGAGCGGGGAAGTCGGTGTGCTGCAACGGGAACTCGAGGGGCGGGGATGCGGACCGCATGGAGAGGAATAGAACATGACCGAGCCACACGTCCACCATTTTGATTACTCAGTGTGTCGGCTGTGCCCAATCGCCTCGGTACGCGGGTTCTGCGCCCCGATGGCGGTGAACAGGGTGGCGACGAGAGCGAGTGCGCCGTATCCGATGGCAATCTGCGGGAGCGAGAAGGTGTTGGAGAGTTGGCCGGCGATAAGGGCGGGGATCGTCGCGCCGCTGTAGCTGAGGAGGTAGATGACACTGAAGGTCGGTGCCCGGTCGGCCAGGGTGTTGCCGTGCAGTAGCCCGCGGGTGGCAGCGCTGATGGCGATGCCTTGAGAGGTGCCTGCGACGATCGTCGCGGCGATGAACAACTCGAGCGTACCGGTGGCGATCGCTGTGACGATGCCGATCATTCCCGTCAAAAAGCCGATCATGCCGACGCGCTGGGCGGTTGCGGGTGCGAACAGGCCGCCGAGGGGAGCGCCGAGGACGCTGGGACCCATGTAAGCGGCGAACACCAGTCCGACGATGAGTGGGCTGCTGGTGTGCAGTTGATCTTCGACCAGTGCGGGCACGAACGCTTGGTAGAAGGCTCCGGCCGCCCACGTGGCCAGGAATACCGCTGCCGCGACCGGGAGCAGACTCCTGACCCGTGCCGGCACGTAGACCCGAGGTCGCAGCGATCGCCGAGCACCCGGCATCCCAGTCACGGTTTCCGGGCTGACGGCAATGAGAGCAACAGACAGGAGCAGAAGGCCGATGACAACCAGGAAGGTGAGCTCACGCGGCCAGGGACCGAACTGGACCAGGGCGCCGGAGACGACAGCGCCGACGGCGAGGCCGAGCATGACCGTCTGACTGGAAGCCACCGAGGTCAACCAGGCCGGTCTGGCCGGTGCCGCGTCGACGATGTAGGCGGTGAGGCTGCTACTGGCCAGCCCAGCACCAAGGCCCATCAGGAACCGACCAGCGATCAGGATGCCGACGTCGTGCACGCGCAACAGCAGCACACAGCCCAGCAGAAGCAGGACCAGGCTGGCAATCGAGGTGGGGCGCCGGCCCAGATGACTGGACAGGCGCCCCAGCACCAACAGCGTGGCGAGAGTGGCGACGGAGTAGGCGACGACGGTCATCGAGATACCGCCGTTGGTGAACCCATCCTCCGCCCGGTAGATGTTGAACAGCGGGATCGTTGAGCCCACCGCCACAAACACGGCCGCTAGGGAGACCACCGCAGATATGAAGGCCAGCCGGAGCGTTCTTCCCCCGCCGGCCGCGTCGGTCACTGGTGCCGTGTTGAGCATCGAGTTGCGCCTTTCTGTTGTCCTGAACCACCCTTTGGCTACCGCATGGCGCTTACCCGATCACACAGATGCCTCGCGACCAGGAAATTCGCCCGATCGGTGTCAGGCGCCCGGAGCGATCGCACAGGCTGATACACAGACCCCGATGCCCTCATGCCTCTGGTACACGGCCGTGTACAGGGCTTCCTGCTCCGCGCCGTCCGCAACCATGGTGTACGTGGCGCGGCCGTGGATCAGAGCAACATCACCGAGGATGCGGACCTTGGACTCACGCAGTGCGAGATCCTTGAAGGGTCGGGGCTTAGCGATGTATTCGAGGTACTCCTCGCGGTTGCGGGCGGCACCCGGAGTCTGCACGACGAGTCTTCAGCGAGCAGTTCGCTGAAGCGCTTGGCGTCGATAGCCTGGTCCGCGTGGTTATAGTCGAGGTCGAGCTGTTCGAGGATCGCCAGGTCTGCGGCCGACTGTTTGATTTCGCTCATTTTCCTGGCATTTTCTTGACCCTTCTGTTTGATGGTGAAGATGCGTGGTCAACGGCCACCAGCAGGCCCGGCCGGGCGCGAACCAGGGAATGCCGGGTTCAGAACGTCGGCATATTCCGGATGGGAATGGACGAAAGCTGCGGCGAACGGGCACGTCGCGGTGGCGGTTCGTCCTTGCCTGCGCAGCTCGTCGAGGACGCCGCCGACGACTCTGGCGGCTACTCCCTTCCCCCGGAACTCGGGGAGAACAGAGGTCGCCATCAGTACGACGCGGTTCCCGACCTTGTTGTAGACGAGCCCAGCGGCTGTCCGGCCCCCTATCGTGGCCTCGTAGATGCCGAGTTCGCTGTTGTCGGTGATAACGAGGTCTTCCGCGTCGGGGGCGGTGGCTCCTGCCAGGCTCGAGTCGGCCACGTCTTGCTCTGGACTGGTCAGCGTGACCATTTCCTTGGGATTACCCGCCATGGTGTCTCCTGAGTTCTTACGGACGAACGCGGATGATCGTCTTTCCCTTGACCCGCTCGGTCGGGTTGAAGGCGGCAACCGCATCGTCGAGGTCCGCGATCTGGCCGATGTTCGTCCGTACTCGTCCGTCCCGCACGCGCTGAGCGATCTCACCCAGTTGGGCGCGATCGGAGACCACAACGAAGTCGACCGCAACACCCTCGGCGGGTCGCACCTCGGCCGGGCCGGTGACGGTCACCAGTGTTCCTCCAGCGCGGACCAGACCCACGGACCGCTTCTGGATGTCGCCACCAAGGACATCGAAGACCAGATCAACCCCGCCGACATCTTCAAAGGCGTCGTTCTCGAGGTCGAGGAAGTCGTGCGCGCCGAAATCGAGCGCCGCGTGACGGGCGGAAGCGCGTCCAGTGCCGATGACGTAGGCGCCGGCCTCGCGGGCGAACTGGGTTGCCATCGAGCCGACCGCACCGGCCGCGCCGTGCACAAGGACGCTCTGGCCCGCCCGGAGGTGGCCGTGATCGAACAACCCCTGCCACGCGGTCAGGCCCGTCATCGCGATGCCCGCGCCCACCGTGAAGTCGACATCGCCCCGCAGCGGCGCGAGGTTGCGCGCCTCGACGACTGTGTACTCCGCGAGGGTGCCGTCACGAGTCCAGTCCGTGAGGCCGAAGACCCGCTGTCCCACCGACAGCCCCGTCGTTCCATAGCTGAGGGCGGTGACCACTCCGGCCACCTCGTGGCCAGGGATCGACGGCGTCCGGTCACGGCCGAAGCGATCGACCCAGGTCGACGGCCACTCCAGCTCATCCCGAGTGAATCCCGACGCATGAACCTGAACGACGACATCGCCGTAGCTCGCGCCCTCAAGGCTGGCGAGCCTCACCGCGTCCGGTCCGGGCCGGTCCACCAGCGTCATGCCGGCCGTCCCCGCGGCCTCGTCCGTCACCACAATCGCTCTCATCCCGCCACCTCCCAGTATCTAGTCCCGGCTTGCACGCACCTTCGGTCCGCCAGCTATTAGCGGCGCCGGAGCGCGGGTCTTGTCACGCAGATCGATCTGGCATCGTGGCGCCGGCTACGACGCCGCGCTCCGGTACCGGCCGTCGTAGCGGCCTCCGCTGCGGGTGTCGGTGAAGCTGACGCCGACAGGCACTCCGTTCTCGACGATCCAGCGCACTGTGTACGTCGCTCGGTACGTCGGTGGCCAGCACGACGCGAAGGTCCCGTCACCCGCAACAGACCACTCGCCAGCTGACGGCACGCCTCGCTCAACGTAGGTGGTTCGACCATCCGCTGTGAACGATTGGGTCGCACCGTCCTGGAACACGAACTGCGCGGTGGTCAGCGCGGCGATCATGTCCGCCGCATCGACCAGCTGACCATCGACGACTTTCGTACTGGAGGGCATACCGTCCATCGAACTCTCCTGACATCGGGCACGACGCTAGCCGCCGCCCTCTCGCAGTGGCACCAACTCAGAACAACCTAGGACCTCCCCTCTAAGGACTATATCGTCCCGTACTGACGAGACGCGAGAAGGGGCCCCCGGGCCTGTCTAGCTCGCTTGATGCTCCATGCTACCGATGGTCGGCAGAACCAAGGATGGACCAGATCGTCCATCTAGAGTATCGTCTCGGGCGTCATCCACCGGACGCTGCCCCCGCGAGCGGCATCCGCGCGATGACGCCAGCGGCGCGCTGGCACTCGTGGCTCGGTGTCCAGAGGTGCCGCGGCATCCACGACGTTGTCGGCAAAGCGGTGCGACGAATCTGACACCAACTGGCCAAACAACCGCGCCTGCCAGCATCGCGTATACAGAACCGAAAAAACGTACCCGCGGCGAACGCCGATCCATACGGGAGAGGGAGTAAGAAATGAACGACACCGAGCAGTCCACCGAAGATCTGGCGATCCTCGAACAGCTCAACCTCGACTACATCCACTCGGACGAGGCCAGCGATGCGAAGCGCTTCAGTGAATTCCTTGCTGAAGATTTCATCGTGCAGACGCCGGGTGTCACCCGCAACCGCGAGGAGTACCTCGAATACATCGCTAAGCCCCGGCCCATCAAAGACATCACTCTGCGCGACATCAAGATCCGCATCCTCGGCGACGTTGCGCTGATCCACGGCCGGGTGACATACACCATGATCGCCGATGGGGTGGTGCAAGAAGCGCTGTACACGGACGTGTACCAGAAGCGCGAGGGCAGCTGGGTCTGCGTCTCCGCCTGCGCGATCGCCCCGGGCGCCTGACCCGCCACCATCTCTGACATTGCAGCCCGGACGGATGGCTATCCCGGCCGGAACTTTACGGACGAAATAGTCCGTAGAGTTCCGGCGCGGGAGCATCCGCCAAACAAGCGGACACCGCTGCGACTGCCGGGTGTGCTGCTGCTGCGGCAGACCACCGATGGGCAGCGAGGCTTGCCGACCGGCGCCATGCCACTTAATCTGGACGCGATGGTCCAGTTAATTTGTGCCGGTTGGGGGCGACCGCGTTACCACCGCGGAGAATCTCATCACCGGGGCACTCGCTGACGATGACGTCATGCGTGAGCACCACATCGACATCCACGGGCCGAGTAGAAGCACGGATGGCAGCGGGATTGCGGCCGCCCGGCCAATTGGGGAGGGGCGCATGGCAGTGATCACACGCGGCTTCGGCGGCCGCAGACGCGACGACATTGACCTCCCGCCGGGTCAGTACCGCACTGACGACTTCCCGGTGCTGTCGGCGGGACCGACACCCCGCATCGATCTCGACGAGTGGGAGCTTGCCGTCGTCACCGAGACCGGCGAGCGGCGCACGTGGTCATGGGCAGAGTTCACCGCCCTTCCTGGCGACGAGCCGACCGTTGACATCCATTGCGTCACGCGCTGGTCGAAGTTCGGCACGCGCTGGCGAGGCGTCTCCGTAGACACGTTGCTGGGCGACATCGAGACTGCGGCCGAGTTCGTCGTCGCCCACTCCTACGGCGGCTACACCACAAACATCCCACTCGAGGACCTAATCGATGGCCGGGCCTGGGTGGCGTACGAGTTTGGCGGCGAGCCGCTGGCTCCGGTGCACGGCGGGCCAGCTCGTCTCCTCGTTCCTCACCTGTACTTCTGGAAAAGCGCGAAGTGGCTGCGCGCTCTGGAGCTGCGTCTCGACGACGAGCCCGGGTTCTGGGAGACGGCCGGCTACCACAACTACGGTGACCCATGGCGCGAGCAGCGGTACCGGGCAGACTGACCTGGCAGCCGGCGACCATCGCCGCCACCCGGGCGGAGACTGCGACGGCGCGGACCCTGGTCCTCGACGTTGACGGCTGGACAGGTCACGTGCCGGGCCAACACGTCGACGTGCGGTTGACGGCTTCCGACGGCTACACGGCGTACCGCAGCTACTCGATCTCGTCGGCGCCGGGGCCCGACCAGCTCGAGGTGACCGTCCAGGCGGTGACCAACGGCGAGGTCTCGCCATACCTCGTCGAGGTTGCAGAGCCGGGTGACCAACTTGAGATCCGTGGCCCACTCGGCGGCTGGTTCATACGCCGACCCGCCGATCCGCGTCCAGCGTTGCTGATCGGTGGCGGATCCGGCGTGGCGCCCCTCATGTCGATGGTACGCGCGGCCACGAATCCCACCAGGCTGCTCTACTCGACCCGATCCCCATCCGAGGCGCTGTTCACCGCGGAACTTGCAGCTGCCCGAGCCGCAGGCGATGGTCGCGTCGCCGTCACACACATCTACACCAGGGTCGCGCCTCCCGGCTGGCCGGTCCCACCCCGACGAGTGGACGCGGACGCACTCGCCCGCGTCGCCTGGCCCCGCGATGCCGACGCTGTGGCGTTCGTCTGCGGGCCTACCGGATTTGTCGAAACCGTGGCCGACCTCCTCGTCGACATCGGCCACGACCCCGCGAACATCCGCACCGAACGCTTCGGACCCACCGGAGGATGACCATGTCGACCACCAACATCGGAGCCGACGACTCGCCCTGGGTGGACGGTAACGCCCTCGCCGGACCGCTCGGCGAGATCATCGGGACAGACCTCACCGTTGCCGAGCTCACCTGCGCCGGCTGCCGGACGACCCGTCCCCTAGCCGCGATGCGCGTGTTTAACCGAGCGCCCGGCCTCGTCGCCCGATGTCCCGGCTGCGAGGTCGTCGTCATCCGCCTGGTACGCACGGCCAGCCGGGCCCTGATCGACCTGCGTGGATCGCTCGTCGTCAGCTTCCCGATGCCGATCGCTTGAACGCCGAGAATCCGGCCAATCACAACGAACCGGATGATGCCAACGTCTCCGACGTCGGTTAGGAAGTAGTCCCAGGCGGGATCCTCCTGCCACTTCATCCGACCTGACTGGGCACTCTCGCTGACCAGACGCGAGATTCAGGAGACAACATGGTGGACAACACCGAGGGCATGATCACGCTGACCAAGGCCGAGCAAGATTTAGGGCGCGTCTCAGTTGGTGGCCTTGGTCAGCCTGCGGTAGCAGATGAGCAGGCAGCCGATGTCGGCGAACGCGAGGAAGTGGTCGGCTGTGC
>NZ_JBICUB010000036.1:0-12944 GCF_043197935.1 Micromonospora sp. NPDC048930 | reverse complement strand
TCCATTCTCGGTCTCCTGATCGGCACCCGCATCCAGGACAGCACGCTCAAACGCATCATCGAGGACATGGCCGACGCCAGCGAGCGCCACTCCGATCGGATCGACGCCTGCCTGCGCCACCTCGGCACCGCACCCCTGCAGACCCGATCCGCGCCCATCCGCGGAGTCCAGGACGATTTCCAAGTCTTCCTCCGCACCCCCCACAACGACGCCGTCCGTGACCTGTTCGCTCTCAACGCCGCTCAACGCATCACCAAGCTCGCCATCGCCGGCTACGAACACCTCACCGACTGGGCCACCGCCATCGCCGCCGTGACCTGCATCCAGTGCCTCCTCAAGAACCTCATCGAAAAGACGGAAACCTCACAACAGCTGAGAAAGCTCAACCAAACCCTCAGCGAACAACTCCTCGCCACCACCACGTGAACCGTCCACGACCGACCGTGACGCCGACGGATGCGTCAAGCGCACCTTGAACGGCATGCCAACCTGCCCCGCGTCTCTCTTCGCCCGCCAGCGAACATGGAAAGGGCGGTGCTATCCGCGTCGGCCGACCCGTGTTCGGCGTGACATCCGGCGGTTCAAGGGGTGGTGCCATCGATGAGTGGGTCCGCTTCGTCGCGTGGAGCCACCTGATAGGGCAGAACAGTGTCGACGCCGAGTGCCCGTCCGTAGTAGCGGTAGCGGACCAGCACCGCGCGCGGAGATGCGTCAAGAACTACTCCGGGCTGCCATGCATTGCGGTATACCCATACCGGCTGTCCAGGACAGTAGGCGCCAGCGTGGGCAATCTCGGTAGAGGAGCCTTCGGGAGGCGCAGTCGGCGCGGCCATCACGCCCAGCGTTGTCGACGAAGGCCGTACCGGGTATCGGTGACCCGTCGATTTGCGAGTGGGCCGGACGGTGCGTCCAGTCCGCCGGATGGTGGAGGGTGGTCCGGTCCGGTGCCTGCGCAACCGCCCCCACCGGCCGGCCGAGCAGGTCGCGCCGACGGGATGTGCTGACGTGCGCGGCGTCGCATCCGACCCCCGCGGGGGTGTTCGAGGCGCGAAGGATCTCTGGAACTCCAGTCCCAGGTAGACCAGCTCGGCCAGACTTTAGATGATTGAGTCCGAAGTTCGGGCTGGTCAATGGTCGTACGCGATACCCTTCGCCGCGTCCGAGTCAAGCCCACGCTGCCGTACAGACTTCGGACTCAATCATCTAGTGGCGTCCGATGCGGGTCGTCGACGGCTGCCCGATGGTGAGCAGAACGGCAGAGTACGTACGAGGAACGCGATCTCGTAGGCCAGGGTCGAGCCGCAGGGGCCTGCGTGAGCAGCCGTACGGCGATGGCGTCGGCCATTGGGTCGAGATGTTCCAGGCCGCGACGAGCCTGGGCGTGACACACCCGGCCCCGCGCACGAGCTAGCTGCCGGCATCGCCGGTGGCGGCCACGGGCGGGTTCGGCTTGAGCCGGAACGAGCCCGCGACCTTCTGCCGGTAGACCTCCTGCGTCGCGGGGTCCCAGGGGATGCACCAGCGACCCGCGCGGCTGTGGGCGGGGACCTGCCCGTGGCGCAGCCAGTTGTAGATCGCGTCGGCGGGGATGCCCAGCAGCTGGGCGGCCTGCTTGACGCTGATCTCCCCGTCCCGCACGGCCATCGTCCGCGACGTGAAGATCTTGTAGATGCCGCGCACCCCCGCGACGTGGCGAGGGGTGAAGCGCAGGTTCTTGCCGGTCCGCAGGCCGGCGTCGTTGAGCATCTTGGCGATCTGCACGTTGCTGTGGGTGGCACCATGCTCGCGGATGATCTCCAGTGCCTCGGGCGGAGTGCGGCCGGGCCCGCGCCGTTGCACGACGAGCTCGTCGGTGGCGCCGGTGTGCCAGCGCACGCCGATCCGAACGATGTCGGAATCCTGCTCTAGCAGGAGCGTGACGTCGGCGATCAGCGTGCGCAGCAGGCGCTTGCGGTCACGTGGACTGGTGGTCGGCGCATCCCACAGCCGGGGCAGATCGGCGGCCAGGGCGCGCAGCGCGTCGTGGTCCGGCACCGGCGGTTTGACCGCGCGGGCGGTCGCCAGCGCGGCCTCCGCCTCGGCGAGAGCGGCGAGTTTGGCCTCCCACCGCGACTCCAATGTCCGCGCCACCAAACGGTTTTCCGGCTCGACCTGGCCGAAGGCGCGTTCGGCACGGTCGGCCTCGTAGCGGGCCCGTTCCACGGCCAGTTCAGCGGCCCTGTGGGTGCGCACCTGCCGGTCGGCGACCTCATCCGCGGCGGCTAACCCGACCTGGATCTGTTGCGGGGTCACGGTTTTCAGCAGCAACGCGGCGACCGCGTCGTCGACGGTGTCGGCGGTGACGGTCCGGCAGCCGGCGGTGGACTCGGCACACAGGTAGGTCACCTTGCTGTCCTTGCGGCTGTAGCGGGTCCCGACCCGGCCTCCGCAGGTGCCACACAGGATGATGCCCTGACACAGGGCGGTGCCTTCCCGCACCGGCCGGGCCCCGCGCCCGGTGTTGTTCGCCGCGAGCTTGGCCTCCGTGGCCAGGAACTCCGTCCAGGTCACATACCCCTCGTGGTGATCCTGAATCAGGACCGCCCAGTCTTCTCGTGCCCGGCGTCGGCG
Organism: Micromonospora sp. NPDC048930; assembly: GCF_043197935.1. Lineage (NCBI taxonomy): Bacteria > Bacillati > Actinomycetota > Actinomycetes > Micromonosporales > Micromonosporaceae > Micromonospora > Micromonospora sp. NPDC048930. Next base: position 10,334 of record NZ_JBICUB010000036.1, on the reverse strand, counting down.
GGTGGAGCGCACCGTGCCGTCGGGCAGCACCCGGCGTACTTCGCGGGTCTTGCCGAAGGTGTAGACGCCGGCATAGGTCGGGTTCTTCAGCGCCTGCGCTACCCGGGCGTGGGTGAGCTTGCCCCACTTGATCGTCCCCGCCCACGCTCCGGCCCAGGCCCGCTGCGGGAACAACCTCCCCGTTTCGTGGAACGCGCGGACAGTCTTCAATGCCGAGCCCGTCCGCTGGAACTCCGCGAACAGGTCCTCCACGGCGCGGCGGACCTGCTCGTCGGGATCCTTGACGATCCGGCCGTCCTCGTCGTAGACGTACCCGACCGGCAACGGATGGCGCAGCTCTCCACGGTGCGCCGCGGCCACCTTCGCCCCGTGCAACCGACCGAGCAGGAAGTGCAGCTCGATCTCCGACATCTGGCCCTTGAGGCCCAGCAGAATCCGGTCGTTGACGCATGCCAGGTCGTACACGCCGTCGGTGTCGATCAGCAGCGTGTCGGTCAGCCGCGCCAGCTCCATCAACCTCGTCAGGTCGGCGTTCGAGCGGCCCAGCCTGGACACCTCCAGGCCGAACACCGCGCCGACCTCCCCCATGCACAACCGGGCCACGATCTCCCGGTAGCCCTCCCGCTCGGACCCGAACCGCCCGGACACGCCCAGGTCGGCGTCGACGATGACGATCTGCTCGGCCAGCCACCCGAGCTCGGCGGCGGTCGACGCCAGCGCGTACTGGCGCTGCGTCGACTCGGTGTTCTGCCGCACCTGCGCCGACGTCGACTGCCGCACATAGACGATCGCCAGCCGCGACAGATGAGAGGCGGTGATCTTCGAGGTCGGGTTCATCGCCGGCTCCGTGCAGCAGCGACTCGACCATGTTCGCCACGACCATCACGGCCTGGCGAACGTCCCACCCGCTCAACAGTCCCCCTTCCCGGCCCACTTGGTCTGCCATCACACCCATCACTGTCAGGAGCCTGTTCATGGGAATCCGTCACCACCGACGCTGGATCGATCTTGTCGATCAGCGCCCGCGCCGCCGACAAACCCTCCACCGCCAGCCGATCCGACGACGCCGGCACACCACGGTCGGTCCAGTCCTGCGCCACCGTGATGCGCCGCCTCCCCTCGACCTCACACACGAAGAACAGACCATGCCGCCTGCGCTGCGTAAACAGCACAACCAGGCTCTGCCCCCTCAACGGATGGAAAGGATGAGTGATCACCAATGAGTCCGAAACCCGACGCAACTGACGGGCTGTATAGGGCACGGGTTCCCGCCGACGTCGACGCCCCCGACAAGGTCCTCTACGGGCTCACGTTCCGGCAGCTGGCGATTCTCGCCGTCGCCGCCCTCGCGTTCTACGGCGCGTGGCGCGTGCTGCACCAGATGGTGCCGGTGCTCGTCGGCGCCGCCGTGGTGCTCGGCGGCCTAGTCTTCGGGATCGTTGTGGGCCGCCGTGACGGGCTGCCGCTGGACGTGTGGCTGCTCGCCGCCATCCGCCACGCGCGGGCGCCCCGCGCGCTGTCGACCACGGACACGACATCGACAACCCCGGACTGGGTGCAGGCCCCGAAGAGCCGGGTGATGCTGCCGGCGCCGTTGAAGCTGCCCGCCGACGCGATCGACGACGGCGGACAGATCCGCCTGGGCGGGGCGCGGGCGGCGATGATCGCCGCGTCGAACGTCAACCTCGCCCTGCGCACCCCAGATGAGCAGACGGCCCTGGTCGAGGTGTTCGGCCGCTGGCTCAACAGCCTGTCCACCCCGACGCAGATCGTCGTGTCGGCGCAGCCGGTGGACCTGCACTCCGCCGCCCGCGGCCTCGCCCAGACAGCCGAGAAGCTGCCGCACCCCGCCCTGGCGGACGCCGCGGCCGACCACGCCCGCTTCCTCGACGACCTCGCGGCCCGACGGGACCCGTTGCGCCGGCAGGTCCTCATCGTCACCCGCACCAGCCCTGGCGAGCGCGGGGAACACGCGGCCCGGCGGCGCGCCGAGAACGCGGTGCGCGCCCTGTCCGGCCTCGGGGTGACCACCCGCGCCTTGGACGGGCCGGCGGTGACCGCCGCGATCGCCGCCGCCGCCGACCCCTACCGGCCGCCCCGGCCCGGCGGCCTCGCGGCCCCCGACACCGTCATCACCTCCCCCGCGCCCCACCGGCGTGGCCGATCCCAAAGGAGCGAACAGGCATGAAGCTGCGCAACCGATCCCAGGCGGGCGAACACAACCGCCAGGCGCAGGGGCTGGCGGCCACCGTCGCCCCCGCCTCCGTGGAGGTCACGCCCCGGTTCCTGCGGGTCGGCGACGGCTACGCCGCCACCCTGGTGGTGACCGGCTACCCGGCCGAGGTCGGCCCCGCCTGGCTCGAACCGCTGCTCAGTTGGCCGGGCCGCCTCGACCTCGCCCTGCACATCGACCCGCTGCCCGCGCCGATCGCCGCAGCCCGGCTGCGCAACCAGCGCGCCCGCTTCGAATCCTCCCGCCGCACCGACGCCGAACGGGGCAAGCTCACCGACCCGATCGTGGAGGCGGCGGCCGACGACGCCGCGGACCTCGCGGCCCGGCTCGCCCGCGGCGCGGCGAAGCTGTTCCGCGTCGGCCTCTACCTGACCGTGCACGCCCGCACCGAGGACGAACTCCTCGAGGCGTGCGCCCAGGTGAAGGCCGCCGCCGCGTCCACGCTGATCGAGGTACAGCCCGCCACCTGGCGGCACCTGGCCGGCTGGACCACCACCCTGCCCCTGGCGTCCGACAGCCTGCAGATGCGCCGCACCATGGACACCGCCGCCCTCGCCGCCGCGTTTCCGCTCGCCTCGGCGGACCTGCCGGCTCCGCTGCCCGGCGACCCGCCGGCAGAGGGCGGGGTGCTCTACGGGGTGAACCCGGATTCGCAGGGCATCGTGTGGTGGGACCGCTGGGCACAGGAAAACCACAACTCGGTCGTCCTCGCGCGCTCCGGCGCCGGCAAGTCGTACTTCGTGAAGCTGGAAATCCTGCGCAACCTCTACCAGCGGGTACAGGTCGCGGTCATCGACCCCGAAGACGAGTACCTCAGGTTGGCCGACGCGGTCGGCGGGACCGTGGTGCGCCTCGGCGCCGCCGGGGTGAAGGTCAATCCCCTGGACCTGCCCGCAGGCGACACCCGACCCGACGTCCTCACCCGCCGAGGCCTGTTCCTGCACACCCTCATCGCGGTGCTGCTCGGCCAGCAGCCGCCCCCGGCGGAACGAGCCGCGCTGGACCGGGCGATCCTCACCATCTACCGCCAGGCCGGCATCACCGCCGACCCGGCCACCCACCACCGGCCCGCCCCGCTGCTGCGCGACCTCGAAGCCTGCCTGCACGCCGACGACGACCCGGCCGCGCGGCAGCTCGCCGCGCGACTCGTCCCATGGGTGCACGGCTCGTTCTCACACCTTTTCGACGGGCCGACCACCACCCGCCCCGACGGGCACCTGGTCGTGTGGTCGCTGCGGCACCTGCCCGACGAGCTGCGCGGCGTCGGCACCCTCCTCGCCCTCGACGCGATCTGGCGGCAAGTCGACGCCCCCGCCGGGGCGGCGACACGGCGACTGGTGGTGGTCGACGAGGCGTGGCTGCTGATGCGCGACGGCGAAGGCGCCCGGTTCCTGTTCCGCATGTCCAAGGCCGCCCGCAAACGCCACGCCGGCCTGGCCGTGATCACCCAGGACGTCGCCGACGTCCTGGGCAGCGACCTCGGCCAGGCCGTCGTCGCCAACGCCGCCACCCAAATCCTGCTCAAGCAGGCCCCGCAGGCCATCGACGCGATCGGCGACGCGTTCGGTCTCACCGCCGGGGAACGGCGGCTGCTGCTCGCGGCCCGCATCGGAACCGGCCTGTTGATCTCCGGCAGCAACCGGACCAGCTTCGAGGCCGTCGCCTCTGCCGCCGAACACCAACTCTGCACCACCCGCCCGAGCGACGTCGCCGACCTCGACGACGAAGGAGACGACCTGTGAGCAAGCCGCCCACTATCTATCTTGCCCCGCCCAGCCCGCCTGGGCCGGGCAGCGACGTGATTCCGCCGCCGACCGCACCCACCCGATGGGTGCTCGACGCCGCCGCCTGGGCGGCGCACCGGCCGTGGCTGCTCGCCGTCGCCGCGGCCGTGCTGGTCGCCTACGTCGCCGGACGCAACATTCTCGCGCTGTGGCGCCACCGCCACCACGCCGACGGCGCCCGCCTCGTCACGATCGCCCCGCCACCCGAGGTCGACCCCCACAGCGCCGCGGCGCTGTGGGCCAACCTCGCCGGCACCCTCACCCCCTCCCGCCGACGTCGGCTGCTGTACGGCAGCCCGCACGTCGCCTGGGAGTACACCTGGAGCGGGCGGCGGCTGCTCATCAGCGTGTGGGTGCCTGGCACCGTCCCGCCCGGCGCCGTGGAGGCCGCCGTCCGCGCCGCCTGGCCAGGCGCCGCCTGCACCACCGACGACGCCCCCGGCCCGCCCATCCCCCTCGACACGGTGGCGGTGGGAGGACATCTGCTGCCCACCGCCGCCGAATGGCTGCCCTTCGCGACCGACCACGACACCGACCCGCTGCGCGCCCTCATGTCCGCCGGATCCGGGCTGCGCGCCGACGAGCACGCCAGCGTGCAGATCCTCGCCCGCCCCGCCACGGCCCGCCGCGCGCTGCGGGCGCGACGCGCCGCCACCCGGCTGCGTGACGGCAAGACCGCGACACCCGTCATCAACCCGGCCGCGCCGCTGCTGTGGCTCATCGAGGCGTTCCTACCCGGCCGCCCCGCCCCAGCGAACGGCCGGCCCGGGCGGGCGGGCCGACGCGACCCCAGCGTGGAACGCGACGTGCGGGCCATCCTCGACAAGACCTCCCACCCGCTGTGGGAGACCGCCGTGCGCTACGCCGTGGCCAAGGACCTCGGACGCGCCAACACCGACCAGCGTCCCCGACTGCGGGGCATCGCCGACACCATCGCCTCGGCGTTCGCCGTGTACTCCGGCCGTAACCGGCTCACCCATCGAGCCCGCATGCCGCAGCCCGCCATCGTGCTCGCGCTGCGGCGTCTCGGCGCCGGGTTCCTCACCTCCGGCCCGGAGTTGGCCGCGCTCGCCGCGCTGCCTCAAGACCTGGCCGTCCCCGGCCTGGACCGGGCCCGCGCCAAGTCCATGCCCGCGCCGGTCGCCGTGCCCACCGGCGGGCGCGGCGAGAAGGTCCTCGGCACCGCGCAGGTCGGCGGCCACAAGGTCGCCCTGTCGGTGCCGGATGCGAGGTATCACACCCACGTGATCGGATCGACCGGCAGCGGCAAGACGACCCTGCTGGTCAACATGGCCGTCGACGACATCACCGCCGGACGTGGCACCGTCGTCATCGACCCCCACGGCGACCTGGTCCTAGACATCCTCGACCGGCTCCCCGAAGAGGCCAAGGATCGGGTGGTGCTGTTCGACCCCGACCAGCCCAACCCGCCGACAATCAACCCCCTCGCCGGAGACGACCCCGACCTCGTGGTCGACAACCTCGTGTCGATCTTCGGCACCATCTTCGCCAAGGCGTGGGGACCCCGCATGGACGACGTCATGCGGGTGGCCTGCCTGACACTGCTGCGACACGCCAACGTCACCCTGCAGCACATCCCACCGCTGCTCAACAACAAGCAGGTCCGCGCCGAGATGACCGTCGACCTCGACGACCCGGCCGGACTGCGCGGCTTCTGGCAGTGGTACGACGAGCTCAACCCCGCCCTGCGCTCCCAGGTCATCGGTCCCGTCCTGGCCCGGCTGCGCGCGTTCCTGCTACGCGACTTCGTCAACCGCACGATGAAGTTCCCCCAGCCGAGCTTCGACATGGCCGAGATCCTCGACGGCGGGGCACTGCTGGTCCGCATCCCGAAAGGACAACTGGGGGAGGACACCAGCAAGCTGCTGGGCTCGATGATCCTCGCGCAGGTGTGGCAGGCCGCCACCGCCCGCGCCCGCATCGCCCCCGACCAACGCCGCGACGCCACCTTGATCATCGACGAGGCGCAGAACTTCCTGACGCTGGCCAACAGCCTGGACACGATGCTCGCCGAGGCCCGCAAGTACCGGCTGTCGATGGTCCTGTCCCACCAGGACCTCGCCCAGTTCCCGAAAGAACTCCTCGCCGCCGCCTCGGCGAACGCCCGCAACAAGATCTACTTCTCGTGCGCCCCCGAGGACGCGCGTGTCCTGGCCCGCCACACCCTGCCGGAACTCGACGAGCACGACCTGACCCACCTCGACGCCTACACCGCCGCGGCCCGCCTCGTCGTCGACGGGCAACAAACCCCGGCGTTCACCATGCGTACCCGCCCACCGAAACCGATCGCCGGATACGCCACCACCATCCGTCAGAGCGCCGAGAAGAGAGTCCACGCGCAGGAGCCCAGCGCGCTCGACGCCCGGATCGACATGCTGTCCCGACCCAAAACCGGCAAAGAGCGGGGCGCGGCCGACAGCGGCGACACCGACCCAGCACCGGGCACCACTCGCCCCGCCTGAGCCCCGTGCACGGCGGCGCACTGTGACTCACCGCCGCCAACAGGTGGGGGTTCGGTGGGGTCTTCGCTGGCGTCTTCACCGCCGCTTCACCAGCTCCATCCACCGTCGCGGCTGGCACGGCCGCCCGATGCGGCTGTCAGTGCAGCACACCGCCGGCGACCGGCTCCGGTCAATGGCGCTGACAGTTCCAGACTCCCTCCTGAATGGAGGGAGTTTCCCTTCTACTCCCCCTGAGGAGATGTCCATGTCCGGCCACACTCCTACTCCCGTACCTGACCCGTCCGACGACCCGCCAACCACCGACTCGGGCCCGTCCACACCCCGCCAGCGTCCGCCCAGCAAGAAAGAACTGCTGCGCTACCTGCGGCAGCTGACCCTGCGCGACCACCAGCTCCTCGACTGGCTCGCCGAGCACTACCTGCTGTCCACCGACCAGATCGCCACCGCGCTGTTCCCGTCGAAGCGTTCCGCGTGGCTGCGCCTGGCCGTGCTGCACCGCATCGGAGCCGTGCACCGATTCAGCGACATCAGAGCCGGCACCAGCCAGCGCCTCTACACCCTCGGCCCGCTCGGCCTCGTCGTGCACCCCCACCCCTACACCGACCCCGCACGGGCGGACGCGCGCCCGACGCGCACCAGCGTCGAACGCGCCCACCGCATCATCGGCAGCGGCCGGCTGCGGCACCTGCTCGGCACCAACCAGCTCTTCATCGACCTGCACGCCTACACCCGCACCGACCCCAGCGCCCGGCTGGTGCGCTGGTGGTCCGAGCAGCACACCACCGCCGCCTACACGCTGGCCGGTATCCGCCCCGACGGCCACGGCATCTGGCACGCCGCCGGCCGCGCCGTCGGTTTCTTCCTCGAACACGACAACGGCACCGAACCCCTGCGCACGGTGCTGCGTAAGTTGCGCGCCTACGAACGCCTCGCCGAGCACGGACCTCGGTACCCCGTCCTGCTGCGCGTGCCGAACCACCGCCGGGAGGCGAACCTGCTCGACGTCCTCGCCGGCGTGCCCACCGCGATGCCCGTGGCCACCGGCCTGCACCACGAACACCCCGCCGGGCCCGCCTGGACCCTCGCCGCAGACGCCGACTCCCGCCGGTGGCTGCACGAACTCCCCAGCGACCACGGCCCCGACACCGCCACCAACCCCCACCGCTACACCAAACCCGACAACTGACGGCCAGTGTGGCTGAGCATGATGGATGGCGAGATAGGCGATCCGGCGAGTGGACTCGCGCAAGTGTTGGTCGCTGGTGCCGGCAAGGCGGAATGTCAGATGGCACCGGCGACAGCATCCTGGGTAGTCGGCGGGGACGCCCTGTCTGCCGACTTGCCGGTCTCCTCTTCGGCCTCCTTCATCAGGTACTTCACATCGAGACGGCGAATGTCGCGGCCGGCGATCACGACCATATCGACCTTCAAGTCGTGCAGCTGGCCGTCCGCGGTTTGGTAGCGCAGAGGTTCCTTGAGGACCAGCTCGCGCTTGTCGTAGTCCAGGCCGCCAGCGGTCCAGGACACCAGGGTGCCTTGGATGTAGGTCCCATCGTCCTGCAGGATGCCCACGCTAGTTTTCGCGGTGTCCTTCGGCCTGCGGTCTTCGAAGACTCGCCACCACCCGCTGATCTCGACGATGTCAGCGCTGCTGGCGGCGGTCAGCAGGTTGAGGGGCCGATGAGTGCCGAGCCACTGAGAGGCTCGGATGATCCGGGGATCGGCCATCACCCAGGCAAGCAGCGTAGCCGCAGCGAGCAGCCCGAACGCCCACCAGGCCAACTGCACGTGATGCTCACGAGCGAACGGGCCCGGTGCCCGGACCAGCCCCCGTACGTCGAGGGTGTGTTCCGGAGCGAGAACGCGCAACAGTGCCGCCAGCAGACCGACTGCGGTCATGCTGGCGACGCTAACGAAGATGACTTGCAACGCTTCCCGGAACGCTGTGCGTTGACCGGTCGGCACAGCCCTCTCCCGCCGCAGAACGTAGGCGAGGCCTGGAGCGATCAGGATCAGCAGCAGCACCACACCTACTGGCGTGGACGGGATCACCGAGTCAGTCCTTCTGCTGCTTCGCTCCGGAGGGCGGTGGCGGCGGTGGCGGCGGGGTGCTCGTCGTCAGCGTCGGCATGGCAGCGCCGCCCGGGTCAAGCTTTTGGCTGCGTTCCGACTCATAAGTGCGCTGCGCTGATGTGCGAGCACCATTCTCGTTGCTTTCTGGCATCCAAGCTCCCTGGTTGGTCCGGGCTGGCGGTCCTAGCCCGGCTCGACGCCAACAATTCTGGCTCAGGGATCCGACACTCCCACCTTAGAGGACCACATTCATCGATGGTCACGATGACGACGTGGGCGCCAATACCGCCCAAAGCAGCAACTACCAGCTAAGACGTCGCATCAACCAGCTACGGCTCGTAGCGTTGGGCTGCCTGGCTACTGCTGGCCATCTCGTGTAATCGATCCCCGATGGCCGTCTTTTGCTCTCGTCTTGGCCACCTATCAAGCTCAGTCACAGTCAGCCCCGCTGGCTCGCTCACAGCCGCTCGCACCGCAGGCCGCCGCCCCTCCCAGTGTCGTAACAGCGTGACAGGTGAGGGGCGCGGCCCGTCGGAGCGCCTGTGAGCGGGCCAGCCCACTCACAGCCACTCACAGCCGCTCACACAAATCCCGCCCGACACCGGCAGTTGATCTCTCACAGTGCAGGTCAACCGCCCTGCGGCGGGGCGAACGCGGCCCCAGCCCGCTGTGAGTGCCCAGGGCTACCGTTCACGGCAACACCACACCTCATATATCGCTCCACCCCGGTTCGGTCCCACCTGAGGGATCCTCGCCGCACCAACCCGGCGCGCCACGCCCACCCGCTCACGCCGGTCGGCACGCGCACCGCGCGGCGACCCCGACGGTCGCACCAACCACCCGCACCACCTGCCTTCCCATCCGCTCTGAGCCGACCCATGAACCCGGTGGGCCGGCCAAACGCGCGTGCCCGCGCGAACCCCTACCCGAAGGAGGACTCGCCGTATGTCCACTCCCAACGGCACCCCGCTGACCCGTCACGGCAACCGGGTGCTCATCCCCTCGGCGAAGCCGGCCCGCGCCCGGACCGCCTCCGCCGCCGCGCCGCCAAAGTCGGCCGCCGCTGTCACCCCGACCGCGACGGTCGCCCCGGCTCCCGTGGCCATCCCGCAGGCAGTCGTCCGCACCATGACCGTCTGCGTCACCGACGAACTGGCAACGGTGCTCGACAGCACCCGCAACCTCGAACGCCACCTCGGCGTGACGGGCGCCAGCTGCCCGCGGTACTGGGCCATCCCGGCCCTGCGCCTGTGGCAGCGTGGCCATCTCATCGACCTGCGCCCGGCCAAGACCGGTCCCCGGCAGTGCGCGGGTGGGCCCATCCGCCTGCTCGACCTGGCCGGCATGCGCCACGGCGCCTACGTCGGCGCGAGCGTGCGGCACCAGCACTGGACCCATGTCGTCGCGGGAACGAGGCCGGCCATCCCGTGGCCGACCTTCCTGCAACGGCACCTGTCCGACCCGTCGGGATACCCGATGGACACCGCCACCGGCGAGTTCCACCGGCAGCCGCGCGTGCAGGCCATGCGCATGCACAACGCCGCCACCCACGCACCCGGTCAGCTCGACCTGGGTGACCTGGAGATGTTCCAGGCCGGCGCCGCCGCCTACGCCAACTACCACGCCCTCTGGGCGCTGTGCACCGACGCCTTCCTCACCGAGACCGGCTGTCGGCGTACGAGTTCGTGGGTCCAGGTAGGTACGAATGAACGGGACCAGGTCAGGCGACGTTGGCTTGGCCGTCGATGGCGGTGAGGCGGT
>NZ_JBICUB010000035.1:0-13063 GCF_043197935.1 Micromonospora sp. NPDC048930 | reverse complement strand
TCAACTGATCACCACCCGTGATCAAGTCGTGGAACAGGCCAGCCGACAGCACCACCGTGGCATCGGCCGGCTCGCTGCCCCTGTCCACGACGACACCCCGGTCACGCATCGCCACCCGCCAGAACTCCCCGCCGTCACCCACCTCCACCTTGATCAACACCACGCCGGCGACCCAGCAGGGAAGCACCCGCCCCGCCCGCGACGACAGAGACCGGAAAAACGTCTCCCGCTCCCGCGTGAGCTCCCGTCCCGAGGGCGACATGACCCCATCGTAGGCGCGACACGAGCCACCACCCGGACGAACGCCGAACCCGCACGACACGAGGCGTCAGCCTCAGCCCCGTCAACAACACCGGTGGGTGAGCCCCGGTGTCAACGGGAACGTCCGGCGGAAGCGAGGCGGCGTATGCGGCCTCTCGTCGGCGCAGAATCCGGACCTCCCTAACGGAGGATACGGCTTCTCGTCCCCGCAACTGTGGTGATTCGCTCGTTAGCGCGACGTCCCGACGTGCGTCCACCCGTACGAGTGCGGGTGGTTCACAGTGAAGGTGAGTACCCGAGGACTTTTGGAAAGGAGCGCGATGACCACCACGACGATGGCCCGAACGGATGAGCAGCTGCAGCGGGATGTGCTGGCCGAGATGCATTGGGACGCCCGCGTCCACCCGAACGAGATCGGCGTGTCCGCCAAGGACGGTGTGGTGACCCTGACCGGATGGGTGGACTCGTACGTGAAGAAGTGGGCGGCCGAGGACGCGGCGCACCGGGTGCGGGGCGTGAAGGCGGTCGCCAACGACCTCGAAGTGCGGCTACCGACCGCGGCGGAACGCACCGACGCTGACCTGGCGGCCGCGGCGACCCGGGCCCTGGAGTGGGACGCGCTGGTGCCGAGCCAGAACATCCACGTCACCGTCACCAAGGGCTGGGTGACCCTCAGCGGCGAGGTCGAGTGGGAGTTCCAGCGGCGCTCCGCGAAGCGGGCGGTACGGCGCCTGTCGGGAGTACGGGGAGTCACGAATCAGATCTCACTGCGGCCCCGGGTCAAGGTGGACGTGGCGGCGGCGCGAAACAGGATCGAGGAGGCTCTCATCCGCGCCGTGGACACGCCCGGCGAACGGCTGAGCGTGACCATCGAGGGCGACAAGGTCGTCCTGACCGGCGTGGTCCGGTCCTGGCGTGAACGCGAAGAAGCCGCACGGGTCGCCTGGTCAACGCCGGGCGTGATGTCGGTGGAGAACCGGATCGTTGTCATGCCCGACGCCTGACGACGACGGCGCCCGCAGTTCGGCCTGCGAACGGGACGCGGTTGCGGGGGCCAGACCGTGCGGGGATTGACGGCCTGGCCCCCGGCGTCGTTGCACCCGGCCACCAGCGGCAAGGGATCGCAAAGCATCGGTTGCCCGCGGGACCGTGGCACCGCCCCTGGGGGAGGTCAGACGTGCGCAGCCGATACCAGGGTGGGCGGCCAGAGCAGCTGGTGCAGCGAGAGAGCCGGGAGGCTTACGAGCGGCTTCGCAGCTACTTCATCATCGCGGTCCAGGCAGGTGTGGCGGCCGGTCTGTCCTGGTTCATCGCGGACGACGTGCTGCACACCCCGCAGCCGTTGTTCGCGCCCGCGGCGTCGGTCGGCACGGTCGCGGCTGCCCTCGGCAATCGGATCGGGCGAGCGGCGGAACTCACCGCCGGGGTGATCCTGGGCGCGGTGACCGGACAGTTGATCATCGAGGTGATCGGGACAGGACCGGTTCAGACCGCGCTGATCGTGACGTTCGCGATCTCGTCGGCAGCCGTGATTCAGGGCAGCGGCGCCGTCATGGTGCATGCCGGAGGTACCGCTGTGCTGCTGGGAACGCTGACCACGGAGAACCTCGCCGCGGCGCGGGCCGCCAACGGGCTGATCGGAGGGGTGACGGCCATCGCCGTGGCGCTGCTGATCATGCCGGCCAACCCCGTGCGCGTCGTTCATCGCGCTGCCGGTCCGACGTTGGACATCGTCGCCCGTGACCTCACCGCGGTCGCTCGCGCCTTGGGGCAGCGTGACGTCCACCAGGCTGAGGGCGCCCTGCGGAGCTTGGTCGCGGCAGAAAAGCATAGAAACAAGACCATCGAGATGGTGGCCGCCGCGGGGGAGATCGCCCTTCTCTCACCGTGGCGGTGGCGACGCTTGAAAATCCTGCGCCGCTACCAGCACGCCGCCGAGCACCTCCAACTCGCCTACTCCGACAGCCGCGAGATGGCGCACTGGGTCATATCGACGGTACGGCTGGGTGAGTCGATACCGGCGAGCCTTCCAGCCTCGATCGAGCACCTCGGCCAGGCGGTGCGGCTGCTGCATCGTGATTTCCTCGCCGGCCGCAAGCCCGACCGTGCGCGTGCGCGGGCACAACAGGCCATCGACGACGTCAACCAGGCATGCGCCGACGATATCGGGTTCTGCGGCAGGAGCCTCGCCTCGCGGCTACGCCTTGCCATCAGCGAACTGCTGCAAGCATCCCGAGTGCCGAAGGCACAGGCGAATCAACGGGCAGGGCTGGCGCCCGACGCGAGCTGACGAACAACCTGTTTGCGCGTCGCCCTTGCCGCGCTGCCCGGAAATCCGGGACCTCCCCATCGCGTTCGGCACCGCCCAGACCGGGGTAACCCTCGCCGACGGCCCCGGCCACCGGCACATCGACCGGTTCCGGGCACTGCCGATGACCCGCTCCGCCGTCCTGGCCAGCCGCGTCGCCGCGGACGCCATCCGCAACCGGTTCGTCCTCGCCCGAATGACCAGCATCGGCTACGCGATCGAGATCCTCCGGTTTCACGCCGACCCGGCCGCCGCGCTCGCCGCGCTCAGGCCAGCACTGACCAGATGTGAACCTGAACCTCGTGACCGTCGATGCGCTGCGGCTGCTGTGCCAGGGCGTGCCGACCGCCACGCACGTACGGCAGGCCCTGATCTGTACCAGTGGCTGGCCGTCGTGGCCATGCCCGCATCGGTCAGTTGTTATCGGCGTACCACCGCGACATGGATGCCAGATCGGTCATCCCATGTACGCGTGGTCCCCGCGTCGGAGAAGTCAGCGGCCGGCCGCCCGGCTGTCAGCTCGATGAGGGACGGGGCTCAGGGACACCGCGGTGATCTTGTATTCGGGGCAGCCGGTGTCGGTGTCGGTGGCGTCGGAGGTGAGGGCGTTGGTGAGGGTGTCGGGGAAGTTGAAGGTGGTGAACGTCTGGCCGGGGGCGACTGTGTCGGTCAGGTGGACCGGGTAGGTGACGGTTGCCCGGCGGCTGGTCACCTCGACGAGGTCGCCGTCGGCCAGTCCGAGCCGGGCGGCGTCGTCCGGGTGCAGGTCGAGCACTTCGTGTGGGCGGAGCTGGTGGTTGGGGGTGCGGCGGCTCATCGATCCGCTGTTGTAGTGCACCAGCCGGCGGCCGGTGATCAGGACGTACGGGAAGGTGGTGTCGGGTTCCTCCCCGGATGGCAGGTATGGTCGCGCGGCGAGTGCGGCGCGGCCGTCGGGTGTGGCGAACGAGTCGAGGTCGAGCCGCCCTTCGCCGGGTTGGTCGGGGCTGCGACAGGGCCAGTGCAGTGGTCCGTCCCGGTCGAGTCGGGTGTGGGAGATGCCGGCGAATGTGGGGGTCAGCGTGGCGCATTCGGCCATCGCGTCGGCGGGGGTGGGGCAGCCGAGGTCGGCGCCCATCGCGCGGGCGAGCAGGTGCAGGATGTCGAAGTCGCTGCGGGCCTGTCCGGGTGGGTCCAGCGCCGGGCGGACCCGTTGGAGTCGGCGGTCGAAGTTGACGAAGGTGCCGTCCTTTTCGAGGAAGGGCACGGCGGGGAACACCACGTCGGCGTGTTCGGCGGTGGTCGAGAGGAACACGTCGTGGTTGATGACGAGGTCGCAGGCGGCCAGTGCCCGGCGCACGTTGCCGCTGTCCGGGTCGGTCTGCGCGATGTCCTCGCCGATGACGTACATCGCGCGCACTCGGCCGGCGGTGGCTGAGGCGAACATGTCCAGGATGCGGAGCCCGGGCCGGGCCGGCACCTCCGCCCGCCAGGTTCGGTTGAACCGGGCGCGGACACCGGGGTCGGTGACGCGCTGGTAGCCGGGCAGCATGTCCGGCAGGGCGCCCATGTCGGAGGCGCCTTGGACGTTGTTCTGGCCGCGCATGGACAGCACGCCGCAGCAGTCGGGGGTGCCGACCGCGCCTTTGAGGATGGCCAGGTTTGCCAGGGTGCGTACGCCGTCGGTGCCGTGGGCGTGTTCGGTGATGCCGAGGCCGTAGACGATGGCCGGGCGGCGTGCCGTCCCGTAGAGGCGGGCCGCCGCGACCAGTGTCTCGGGCGTGACGCCGGCGAGCCGTGCCGCGCGGTCGGGCGGATGGTCGGCCAGTAGCGCGGTGAGTTCGGCGAGCCCGCTGGCCCGGGTGCGGAGGAAGTCCTGGTCGGCGTATCCCTCGTCGAGTAGCACCCGGGCGATGCCGTTGAAGACGGCGACGTTGGATCCCGGTCTGGCCTGGACGTGCACGTCGGCCATCTCGGCGAGGTCGATGCGGCGGGGGTCGATGACGATGAGCCGTGCGCCGCGTAGCACCAGTTGTTTGATCCGGGCGCCGATGACCGGGTGGGCCTCGGTGGGGTTCGCGCCGGCGATGAGGATGCAGTCGGTGTGGTCGAGGTCGTCGACGGAGTTGGTGCCGCCGGCGTGGCCGAACGAGGCGGCGAGCCCGACCGCGGACGGGGCGTGGCACAGCCGGGAGCAGTTGTCGATGTTGTTGGTGCCGAGCACGGCGCGGGCGAATTTCTGGGCGAGGTAGTTCTCCTCGTTGGTCGCCCGCGCGGAGGAGATCATGCCGATGGCGTCGGGCCCGTGGCGGTCGCGGATGGCTGCCAGCCGGGTCGCCGCGAGGGTGAGGGCCTCCTGCCAGGACGCGGGCCGCAGCGGCGAGTCCCGGCCGCCGTCGCGGACCAGTGGGGTGGTCAGCCGGTCTCGGGAGCGGGTGAAGGCGTGTGCGAAGCGGCCTTTGATGCAGGCGTGGCCGCGGTTGACCGGTCCGTCGTGCGCCGGGGTGATCGCGGCGACGGTCTCGTCGCGTGTGTGTACCCGCAGGGTGCAGCCGACGCCGCAGTAGCCGCAGGTGGTAATGGTCGTTCGGCTGATCGGGCGGGGGTCGGCCAGCCCTGGTTCGGACAGGGCCCCGCTCGGGCAGGTGTCGACGCAGCCGCCGCAGGCAACGCACGGGGACGTCAACCACGGGCCGCCGGTGCCGGCCACGACGACGGTGCCGAACCCGCGTCCAGCCAGGGAGAGTGCGAATGTGCCCTGCACTTCGGCGCACATGCGTACGCACCGGTTGCAGGCGATGCACAAGTCCCGGTCGAGTTTCACGTACGGGTGGGAGTGGTCGACGCCCGCGTTGCGGGTCGCACCGTCGAACCGGGATCGGGTCAGGCCGAAGTGCTGGCAGGCGCGGACCAGCTCGCTGCGTTCGGCGGGGATGTCGAGCGCCCGCGCAGGCAGTTGGGACACGAGGAGTTCCAGGGCGAGCTGTGCCGACCTGCGGGCGGTCTCATCGTCGGTCTGTATCTCCATCCCGTCGGCGGCGGGTGTGGTGCAGGCCGGCATCGCCCGCCCCCGGATTCCGACCAGGCAGACCCGGCACGATCCCTGCGGGGTGAGCCGCTCGTCGTAGCAGAGGGTCGGCACCACGGCCCCGGCCGCCCGCACGGCGTCCAGCACGGTGGCTCCCGAGGCCACCTCGACGCCGATGGTGTCGACGGACAACCGCATCTACTCGCCCCCCTTGCTGCTGGGGGCCGTGTGGTGCAGCTCGTCGGAGTACACCCGCAGCAGGCTGCGCACCGCGCAGGACACCCCACGCCCGAACGCGCACAGGCTCGCCACATCCAAGACCTCCAGCAGGGGATCGTGGTCGGCGAGCGCCGCCGCGGCCTGCGCGGGTTCCCGGATCCGCTGGACCAGCTCGAGGCCGCGGCGGGTACCGACCCGGCAGGGTGTGCAGGCTCCGCAACTTTCCGCCGCCCCGAACGCCCACGCGTGTCGCAGGATCGCCACCGCCGGCACGGTCGAGTCGACCGCGACGAGGCTGGCGTGTCCCAACGCGGCCCCGGCCTCCGCGAGCGGTTCGGACAGCAGCGGCAGGTCGAGCTGGTCGGGGGTGAGGAAGCCGCCGAGCGGTCCGCCGACCTGCACCGCGCGCAGCCGGTACGGCTCGCGCAGCCCGCCACCGAGTTCCTCCACCAGGTGGCGCAGCGGCACGCCGAACTCCACCTCGTACACGCCGGGTCGGCGGAACCGTTGGCTCAGGCAGACCAGCTTGGTGCCGGGCTCGTCCGGGTGGCCCAGCCGTGCGTAGGCGGCTCCGCCGTGCCGGACGATCCACGGTACGGCCGCCAGCGTCTCGACGTTGTTGACCGCGGTCGCATGTCCCAGGAAGCCGTGGCTGGTCGGGTACGGGGGGCGCGCCCGCGCCGCCGCCCGCAACCCGGCCAGGGCGTGCAGCAACGCCGTCTCCTCCCCGGCCACGTACGAGCCAGCGCCCACCACGATCTCCACGTCGAAGTCGACCGGCGAGCCGTGCACCCGCTCGCCCAGGTGACCTGCCTCCCGCGCCTCGACCACCGCGGCACGCAGCCGCTCGGCGGCCGTCGGGTACTCCGAGCGCACGAGGATCAGCCCGTGCCGCGCGCCCACCGCGAAGCCGGCCAGCGCCAGGCCCTCCAGGATCCGATGCGGATCCCGTTCCATCAGCAGCCGATCCCCGTACGAGCCGGGATCACCCTCGTCGCCGTTGCCCACCACGTACCGGGGGGCGGGTTCGCCGGCGGTCATCGACCACTTCTTCGCCACCGGGAAACCGGCCCCGCCCCGCCCCCGCAGACCCGAGGCGGCGATCTCGGACATGACCTCGTCGCGGGCACCGGCTGCCACCACGCTGGGCCACACCGCCCACGGCTCCTCGCCACCGACCAGACCGGCCAGCACCACCGGCTGATCGACCGCGCTCACGTACGGGATCTCCGCCGCCCGCATCTTCAACGGCTCGACCCAACCAGGCCTCGTCCGCCGCTGCGCGGCCAGCGGGTCACCGAACAGCCCACCCAGAATCTCCCCGCTGGCTGGTAGCTCCCCGTCCAGTACGGCGGGCGAGTCGTAGCAGTACCCGAGACAACGCACCCCTTGCAGCGACACCGACCCGTCCGCGGCACGCTCGCCCAGCCGCACGCCCAGCGCCCGCTCCACCCGCGCGATGTGCTCGCCCCGGCTGCTCACAAAGCACGAGGTCCCCTCGCACACCCGCACGTGCCGCCGGCCCCGGCGACCCTCCGCGAAGTCCGCGTAGTACGTCACCGAACCGGTCACGGCCGCCACCGGCCAGCCGAACTCGCCGGCGACCCGTTCTAGGTCCTCGGCGTCGATGCGGCCATCCTTGACCTGCGCCTGCCGGAGCCGATCCAACATCCCCGTGCCCGGCCGGCGCAGACGGTCCTGCAACTCGACGAACGCCTCCCGCGGCTCGCCCATCACACCAACCCCCGCGCACCCGCTGCCCCTGCGGCAAACCTACGTACTCTTCACGACGGTTCGCAGTGAAACAGGCACCTTGCCCGGGTTGGCGGATGTCAACCAGCCGTCGGGCGGCACGCCGGATGTTTGATGACCAACCCCTAGGGGATGCCGCGCTGCCGCTGCTGAATGGCGGCACCCACGACACTGCCCAAGATCGTTCGGTGATCAGGAGGATGAGGATGGCCAGGGCCGGAGACATCATGCACCGCGGCGCGGAGTGCATTCGGGAGGACGAGACCCTCGAGACGGCCGCGCGGAAGATGCGGGATCTGCGGGTCGGGTCCCTGCCGATCTGCGGTGGCGATCAGCGCCTGCACGGCATCGTCACCGACCGGGACATCGTCATCCGGTGCATCGCCGAAGGAGGCGACCCGCGCACGACCACGGCACGCGAGCTGGCTCAGGGCACGCCGGTGTGGGTCGACGTCGAGGCCCCCGAGGACGAGGTGCTGCGGCTGATGGAACAGCACCAGATCCGGCGGCTGCCAGTGATGGAGAACCGGCAGCTGGTCGGGATGATCAGCGAGGCGGACCTCGCCACCCACCTCGGGGAACACAAAGTGGCCCAGTACACGGGCCGGATCTACTCGGCACCGCCGAACCTGTAGCCGCCAGCCACGACGGCGGGCAGTCGCGCTCGAGGCTGGATCTACCCGGATGAAGCCGAGGAGATCTCTGGCCGGCAGCGTGCTCGCGTACGCCATCTGCGCCGCCGTCGTCCTCAGCCGGGTCGACGGGCGGCCCGAGTGCCCCACCCCTACGCCGGCGTTCTGCCGTGGGGCGGCCGGAAGCGCCATCGGCGCGAGCATCATGGCGGCACAGATCGGGGGATCAGAGGGGGGCCTCCCGGCACCGCGCGCGGGATGTCGTCAACCAAGAGCCCGATGTCATTGGCCACCGACGTGGGGACGTCAGCGACTTCCGGCGCGGCGTACCGCTCGCCGTATCTCGTCGGGTGCCCATACGAGTATCGGGAAGGCGAGCAGGAGGGTGAGCATCAGGGGGTCGGGTGGGGCGGTGCCGAAGATCGCCTGTAGCGGGGGGACGGTGACGATGGCGGCGGCGAAGGCGAGCTCGAAGGCGATTCCCCACAGCAGCAGGCGGTTGGTCACCAGGCCGACGGCGCGGAGCGAGGTGCGCTCGGTGCGGGCGGCGAGGGCGGTACCGATCTGGCAGGCGACGATACCGAGGAGGGTCATGGTGGTGGCCTGCTGGTAGGCGTGGTGCAGGGGGGTTCCGGGGCCGGTGGGGTCGCCTGGTCGCCAGCCGGCCCGGTAGAGGGTGAGGAAGAAGCCGGCCATGACGAGGACGGCGGAGATGGCCCCGAGGTAACCCCAGGCTCGGATGAGCATGTGCCGGTCGACGATGGTGCTGCCGCGCCTGCGTGGTGGCCGGTTCATGAGTCCCGGCTCGGCGGGTTCGCGGCCGAGGGCCAGCGCGGGGAGGGTTTCTGTGCCGAGATCGATGGCGAGGATCTGCATGACCGTCAGCGGTAGCGGGACCGCCCCGCCGGAGAGGGCGAAGACGAGGAACGGCACGACCTCGGGTGTGGCGTGGGCGAAGATGTAGAGGATGAACTTGCGGACGTTGTCGTAGACCTGTCGGCCGGATCGAACGGCGACGACGATGGTGGCGAAGTTGTCCGGTGAGGACCAGGGTGGCTGCTTCGCGGGTGACGTCCGTGCCGGTGCGGCCCATGGCCACGCCGATGTCGGCGCGGCGTAGGGCGGGGGCGTCGTTGACCCCGTCGCCGGTCATGGCCACGACGTAACCGGTGCTCTGCAGCGCTTTGGCGATGCGGAGTTTGGCCTCGGGTGAGGACCGGGCGAAGACGAGATCCGGGGTACGTCCGAGAAGATCGGTGAGTTCGTCGTCGGGCATGGCGTCGACGCGGTCGCCGTTGACGACGGTCGGGTCTGGCTGCGTGATGCCGACCTGAGTGGCGATGGCCGCAGCGGTCAGCCCGTGATCGCCGGTAATCATGATGATGCGGATGCCAGCGGTGTGGCAGCAGGCCACCGCATCCGCGACCTCGGGGCGGGCGGGATCGAGCATGGCGACCCAGCCGAGGAAACACAGGCCGCGTTCGGCTTCGTCACGGCTGGCGGGGACTTCCGACACGGGGCGGCGGGCCGCGGCGATGAGCCGCATACCCTTGGCGGCCTGCGCTGTCACGGCCTCCGTCAGATGCTGTCGGGTTGTGTCGTCCAGAGGCTGCTCTCGCCCGTCGGCTTCGATGATCGTGGTGGAGCGGGCGATGACCGCTTCGGGGGCGCCCTTGGTGTGTAGCCACATACCGTGCTCGTCGACATCGACGGTAGACATCAGCCGCAGTTTGGGGTCGAAGTGAAACTCCCCACGCCGGCACCGCGGGCGCTGCTCCGGTGACGTGTCGACGCCGAGCCCCTCGGCGAACCGCAGCAAAGCGATCTCCGTGGGATCCCCGGTCGCTTCCGCGCCCGGCCCGAATCCGAGTTGCGCGTTGCTGCAGAGCACGCCGGTCCGCGCGAGGTCCCGGACCCCCGCGGGCTGGTCCCTACGCGTCAGGTCGGCCTCCTCGATGAGGACCCCGGCCGACCAGGCCGCCACCACCCGCATCCTGTTCTCGGTTATCGTCCCCGTCTTGTCGGTACAGATCACCGCGGTGGACCCGAGCGTCTCCACCGCGCTGAGCCGCTTGACAACGGCCCCGCGCCGGGCGAGCCTCCGTACGCCGACGGCGAGGGCGAGAGTGATCGTGGGCAGCAAACCTTCGGGGACATTGGCGACGAGGAGCCCGATCGCGAAGGCGAACGCGTCGGAGATCGGCATTCCGGCCGCCCACACTCCGATCGGAAAAAAGACCGCCCCGGCGATGCAGGCGACCACCGCGATGAGCCAAGCCACCCGCTTGACCTGCCTCTCCAGCGGGCTCTCCTCACGCCCCACGCGCTGGGACAGCGCGGCGATGCGCCCCAACTCGGTGCGCATGCCCGTGGCGTAGACCAGGGCCCGGGCCTGCCCACCCAGACAGACCGTCCCGCTGAACACGAGGTTCGACGCCTGGACCAACGGCTCCTGCGTGCCGGCGTCGCCGGCAGCGCGGTATACGGGTTGCGACTCGCCGGTCAGGGCCGACAAATCCGCCTCGACCGACCCGTCCACAAGCCGGGCGTCAGCGGAGATCCGCTCACCCTCGGCGATGAATATCACGTCACCGGGCACCAACCGCCGCGCGTCGACCCGCTGCCGCCGCTGATCCCGCAGCACGCTGACCCGCTGAGGCAGGTACCGGCTCAGCGCCTCAACGGCGTGTTCGGCGTGACGCTCCTGCGCGAACGCGAACACCGCGTTGATCAGGATGACAGCCACGATCGCCGCCGCCAGCACCGGTGTCCCGGCGACCCAGGCCAAGCCAGCCGCCACCCACAACACCAGCGCGAGCGGGTGAACCAGCTGCCGAACCAGATCCCGCCACCACCGAGTCCCGCCCAGCCGACGCAGCTCGTTCGGCCCCCAGTCGGCCAGGCGCTGCCCCGCCTGCGCGCTCGACAGCCCATCCAGGCTCGCCTCCAGATCTTCGAGAAGTTGGCCGATCGGCTGACGGGGATCGTGCCCCGCCGGCAGGGGTCCGTCACGCGCATCCTGTGGTGACTGCCGTGCCATGCTCCCAGGCTGCCGTACGGCACGGCACGAGGCGCGCGTTTCGTCTATCGCTTGCCCTGCCCTCCCGCCCGGCAAGCGGCGGGACGAGCCCGCTAAGCGCTCCCGCGCACCGCGCAGGCGTCGACGATCCGATCGGTGGGAAGCCGCGGGGTGCGCGGTGGCCCCGCGTGCGCCGGGTCCGCGATACCCAGCCGCAGCACGAGGTACGCAAAGCCGAGCCCGGCCAGCAGCCGGCGCAGGGCTTGCCGGGTGCCGTCCACCTCCACCACGCCGCTGAGCGGCACCACGGAGACCCCGAGGCGGGTGGCGGTCAGCCAGGCGGCGGAGAGCCCCTCGCCGGCCCGCAGCCAGTTGTCCTGCTCGTCCTCGTCGCCGTAGAGGATGGCGTACCGGGCGGCCTGGTCGTGACCGGGGCCGACTGGCAGGGTGCCGGGGCGGCCGAAGTCCCGGGCCGGCACGGTGGTCTGCGGGGCGTGCTCGGGCAGCACCTCGGGCGGCAGCCCGGTGCCGGTGCCGGCCCGGCTGGTCCAGTACTCCAGCTCCCCCCCGCAGCTCCGGTTCCCCCGCCTCCGCGGCGGCGGCCCGCCCCGCCGCGGCGGCCAGTTCCATCACCTGCTCGGAGTCCAGCACCTCCAGCCACGCACCCTCCGCGGTGGCCGCCTGCACGATCTCGTCGAGGGCCGGGCCCGGCACCGGCTCCTCGCTCACCGGCCGGCGGTCGGTGCGCCGGACCTGCATGCACTGCACGAGGCGCATCGCGTCCGGGTCCGCCCCGGTGTGCCGCAACCCGGCGAGCCTGGCAAGCAGCTCCGGTTCGTTCGGGTCGGGCAGCCGCTCCACCAGCGCGGTCCAGCCCTCAG
This sequence comes from Micromonospora sp. NPDC048930, assembly GCF_043197935.1. Taxonomy (NCBI): domain Bacteria; kingdom Bacillati; phylum Actinomycetota; class Actinomycetes; order Micromonosporales; family Micromonosporaceae; genus Micromonospora; species Micromonospora sp. NPDC048930. The sequence goes on along the minus strand of NZ_JBICUB010000035.1, from coordinate 984 downwards.
CGGCTAACGCCACGCGGGCGTGATGCAGCGCCGCGCCGCAGCTCAGCGTCACCAGCCGGCCCTGCGGGTCGATGGCGGCGAGCCGCGTGTCCCGCACCACCCGTAGCTCCAGCGCGGTCGGCAGAACCTTCCAGCGCCACGGCTGACTGTTGTGCACCGAAGGGGCGCGACCGGAGGTGGCGGCGGCTTCGGTCAGCGCGGTGATCAGGGGGCGGCCGGTAGCCGCCGTCTTGTGGCCCATCGTCACGACTTCCCGCTTCCCTCATCGAACCCCCGTTCCTCATCGTGCCCCACCCCGGCCGCATCCCGCGCAGTGTTGCCACTCCACCACCCGGGATACATACACGGTCACCCGGTGCGCAGAATCCCTACCGCAGAGCCCTTCAGCCCGCGTCGGCCGATCTGAAGGACCGCGTGACGGTGAGCAGCACCGAGCGTTGGTGACTCCGTGCTGGGCGCTCACGTCGGTGAGGAAGCCGCCCAGCCAGCCCCGAGCGCGTCCAATGCCTACTCGGCGGGACCTTCGGAAAAAGGTGGCGCGGTGCCAAAGCGGGCCGTTCCAGAAACCGCTGTCGAGCGGAGGCCGCATCGGAAGCCTGCCCATGATCTTCGGACACTGAGACTTGGATCTTTAGGTCCAGGTGGACAGGAGTCTGTGACAGATGGTGACGAAAAACTACCCGCCCGAGTCCAAGGCCGACGCGGTCGCTCCGATCGCGAACGACCTCGGCATGAACCCGAAGACGTTGCGCAGCTGGATCCGGTTGGCCGACGGCAGGCGCAGCGGTCCTGCGGTTCTCCGGCCAGACCAGGCCAGCCCAGGAAAGAAAAGTACGACCTTGCCCTTATGAGCGTAGGAAACAGCCACCACGCGATCCTTCGAGACGGCTAAGAGCGACCGGCAGTAGGCATCCAAGATACGGACAGGCGGGTACTCCGATGTAGCGAGCAGGCACGGGAATCGATCATCAGAGTTGTCTACGC
>NZ_JBICUB010000034.1:0-23667 GCF_043197935.1 Micromonospora sp. NPDC048930 | reverse complement strand
CGTGGCCTCGCCCACGGTCTGGACGAGGAGGTCGCCAACCGCATCATCGCCGACTTCACCCCCGAGTCGCCCGCCCTCTACCGAGACCGGACCGCCCACCGGTCGTGGAGCGGGTGGCGCGGTTACCTGCGCACCACCGACGACCACGAGCTGCCGATGGCGCTGCAACAACGATCCGCCCAGCAACTCGGCGCCGCCTGGCAGAACGACCTGAACACGGGGCACCTACCGATGCTCGAAGACCACCCGGCCGTCGCTGCTGCCATCACGCGATTCCTCGATGCACGGCCGTGACACCGATCGACTGAAGCCACTACTTCCAGGCGACGGACCCGTCATCACGCCCCGACCAGGCATCACTGCGATGATCGAGGCGCACGGAACGGTAACGGCCGTCCCGTGGGTAGGAGCCGGGAGGGGATCGCCGATGACCAGCACACCGGAGCGGGAGCGGCCGTCCCGGGAGCGCCCGGAGTCCCTGGCGGACCTGCTCGGTGGCCGGCGCGGGGCGGTCGACGCGACCGTGCCGCCGGTGGCGTTCGCCGTCGGTTGGCTGGTCGCCGGGCTGTGGGGCGGGGTGGTCGCCGCGGTGGCGGCCGGGGCGGCGGTGGCCGGCTGGCGGCTGCGCCGCGGGGACCGGCCGCGCTCGGTGCTGATCGGGCTGCTCGCGGTCTGCGTGGCCGCGCTGATCGCCCTGCGGACCGGGCGGGCCACCGACTTCTTCCTGCTGCAGTTGGCCTCCAATGCGGCCAGCGGGTTGGCCTGGGCGGTCAGCATCGTGATCCGCTGGCCGTTGCTGGGTGTGGTGGTCGGCGCGGCGCTCGGGCAGCGCGGCCGGTGGCGCCGCGATCCGGCGCTGCTGTGGGCGTACGGCCGGGGCAGTTGGGTGTGGGCGGCGACGTACCTGCTGCGGCTGGCGGTGTTCGTGCCGCTCTGGCTCGGCGGGCAGGTGCTCGCGCTGGTGGTCGCCCGGGTGGCGTTGACCTGGCCGCTGGTCGCAGCGGCGCTGGCGGTGAGCTGGGTGGTGATCCGGCGTGCGCTGCCGGCCGGTCATCCGGGGCTGCGGCATCCGGTGGTGCCGTCCGATGGGGACGGCGGGCCGGGACAATGAAAGAGAGGCCGCCACGGGGGGAGCGGCCTCTCTTGGTGACGTACGTTACTCCCTTCCCGCCCGTCGTGTGATCCCTGAGGGCGGGATTTTCGCGTGTTTTCGCGGCAAGTTCGAGTCCGGACGGAATGGGTGGGCCGGTCCGTCCGCTGCGTCGGCCGGACGGCCGGCCCACCCGGCCTGACCGTGGGTGTCAGGCCTCCGCCGACCGGGCGCTGCGTTCCCCCGGTGCCCGGTCGGCCTCCGCCACGGGCGGGAGCCGCCCGCCCGTGGCGAAGTGGTCATCTCACCCCTGGGGGAAGTAGGTGCCGTAGTCGGCGTACGCCATGGCGACGTCCGCCTGCGCCCAGAACCGGTGGTAGTTGAAGACCGGCTCGGCGCCGCCGTTCAGGTATGCCTGCACCTTCGGCCAGTCCGGGTCGTTCTTGTAGAACGACCGGATGTCCAGGAAGCTCTTGCCGGCGGCGATGGCGTCGCCGTTGGGCATCTTCCCGGTCCAGCCGGCGGGGATGTAGAGGCCTTGGCCGTCGGCGGCGTTGTAGACGTCGTCGAAGCGCTTGTAGTCGCCCCGCTTCTCCGGCATCGAGACGCCCTTGGCGTCGGCGGCCGCCGACAGCGCGTCCAGCAGGCCCTTGGCGGTGCTCTTCGCCGCGGCGTTGCCGGACTTGGCGGCGTACGCGATCAGGGTCCGGGCGTAGGCGGCGGCGACGCCGACGTCCTGGCCCTTCACCGTCACCTCGACGTGCAGGTTGGTGTTCGGCTGCGGGTTGGCCGGGTCCCAGTTGTTGGGCTGGCCGGTCCACTTCATGTCCGACGGGATCGACCAGTTGGTGCCCAGGGTGGTGTTCGCGATGGCCCACGGCACCCACTTGTCCAGCAGCGCCTTGGCCTTGGCGTTGCCGGTCTGCAGGTACAGCTCGGCGATCCGCTGCATCGACCAGGCCTGCATGCCGAACCACTGGTTGGACGGCGGGTCGTTGTAGACCGGGTCGACGTCGTAGAACATGCCGTAGAAGGTGGCGGTGCCGGCCGGCGGCTGGGCGTAGCTGCCGTCCCAGCTGTTGGTGGCGCCACCGGCGATGCCGCCCTCGGCGGACTGGAGCCAGGTGTAGAACTCCAACTGGCGGTCGAAGCTCTTCTGCCAGTCGGAGGTGGCGGTCGGCGACTGCGGCTTCAGCTCGGCCACGTTGCTCAGCGCCCACGCCGCGAGGGGGTTCTGGTAGCCGAAGTGGTTGTGGCTGGAGCCGATCCGCCACGACCAGTTCTGCGAGGTGTCGTACGCGCCGCCCCAGGCGTAGTACCAGGAGAGCAGGTAGTGCGCCGAGTCGCGGCCGGAGCCGGCCGGGCAGGTGGACGCGCCGACGCAGTTGCCGATCTTCTTGAAGTACTTGTCGAACAGCGCGTAGCGCAGGTAGTCGCCCATCTTGGCGGCCTTGGCCACGGTGGCCGCGACGTCGGCCGTCTTGCCCTGCGCCTTGGCCCAGGTCAGCGCCCAGTACGCGGCCTGCACGGCGCGGGCGTCGGCGTCCGGGGCGTTGGTGTACTTCCACTGCTTGGCCGGGGCGCTCGACTCCTTGACGAACAGGTCGAGGTAGCCGTACTGGCCGCCGTGCTTGAACGTGTCGCAGGACGGCTGCGGCACGGTCTCCCACACCGACTCCTGGGTGCCCCGCTGGAAGGTGTTGATGTACGCGGGGCGGGTGGTGCCGTCGCCGCACCGGCCGTAGCCGTAGGTGTTGTCGACGTCGAGCAGCCAGTGCATGCCGTAGATGTCACCGGTGCCGTAGCTGGACTGCAGCTCGGAGCGGAGCGGGTCCTGGCCCACCGGCACGTTCGGCTCCAGCGCCGACGGGTACTGGCTGGGCAGGTTGTGCTCGGCCGCGTACTGCGGGGTGCCCGGGGCGCCGGCGGTCGGCTGGTCCGCGTGCGACGGGATGATGTACTTCTCCATGACGGTCCAGGCGTTGTTGAACGGGCTCCAGTTCTGGGTGACCCGGCCGTACTGGGCCTCCAGCCAGAGCCAGAAGCTGAACGCCTCCGAGGTGGTCTCGTGCCCGTGGTCGGGCGCCTCGACGATCAGCGTCTCGACCGAGTGGTACGGCACGCCCTCCGGGCTGAAGTACCCAGAGTTCTTGATCTTGCCGTACTGGTCGAGGAACTTCTTGATGTACGCGTTGTCCCCGCCCGGAGCGTCGTTGTCGATCTCGGTGGCGGTCACCGTGAGGGGTGCGTAGCCGGTCGCCGAGGCGGTGACGGTGGCGGTGCCGCCCACGGTGTCGGCGTCCTCGGCCGCCGCGACGGTGGCGGTGACCCCGGTGCTCCAGTTGCTCGGCGTGAGGGTCAGCGTGGTCGGCGACACGGTGATGTCGCTGTCCCCGGTGACGGCGAGGGTCACCGGGACGTTGGCGCTCGGCGCGGCGCTGAGGGTGTACTTCACGGTCGAGGTGCTGCCCTCGTCGACGCTCACCGCCGACGGGGTGGCGACCAGTTGCGGGCCGGTGGCCGGGTTCACCGTGAAGGACTTCTCGGCGATCGCGGTGGCGTTGGCGTTGTCGTACGCCTTGGCCTGCACGGTGTAGCTGCCGGCGGGCAGACCCAGCAGGTCGTACGCGTAGGGCGCGGTGCTGTCGGTGTTGACCAGCAGGCCGTTGCGGTAGAACTCGACCTTGGTGATCGTGCCGTCCGGGTCGCTGGCGGTGGCGGTCAGCGGCACGTCCGCCGGCGCCTGGAACGGGCCGGCCGGGACCGCGAGGGAGACCGTCGGCGGCTGGTTGGCGGGCGCGCCGTTGCAGGCGACCCCGTTGAGGGTGAACGCGGTCGGCTTCGGGTTGCTGCCGGTGTAGGAGCCGTTGAACCCGATGGTGGTGGAGGCGCCGGTGGCCAGGTTGCCGTTCCACGACTCGTTGGTCGCGGTCACCTCGCTGCCGGACTGGCTCCACTTGGCCGACCAGCCCTGGGTCACCCGCTGGCTGCTGTTCGGGAAGGCGAACTTGAGGGACCAGTTGGTCAGGGCGTCGCCGAGGTTCTTGATGGTGACGGTGGCGGTGAAGCCGGTGTTCCAGTCACTGGTCACATAGGTCACGTCGCAGGCCGGGGCGGCCTGGGCGGCGCCGGCCGGCAGGGCCACCCCGCCGATGGCGAGGGCGGTGGCGGCGAACATCGCCGTCCGGCGACGTCTGGCCATGAGTCTCATGTGCGCGGTGTCTCCTCGGACCGGGCCGGGACCGTACGGCCCCGGCGGGGCGCCTCCCACGCGTCGAGCGGACGTACGCGGGGGGACGGAGGCGCCCGGAAAGGTGGTCGACCCGGCCGTGCCGGGGATCGGGTGCCGCACCGGGAGTACCGGGTGCCCTCGGCGACCCACGCTCGCGTGAGCAGGCTCCGCGTCGCGATCGATTTCGAGAGTGTGCCATGGAAGCGCTCCCACCACAACGGGCAGGGCAGACACGCAGCTCGATGTTTCTATCTCGTGTGGGGGCTTTGACAAACGGGTGACGGGCGTTACAGTCACAAGCATCGCCGATGGGAGCGCTTCCATCGACGGATATGGTTATTGCACCACCGGGGACAGCTGTGCCCCGGCACCCCAAGCCCCAGAGGCTGACGACGGGCCAGCCCGGACGCCGCCGTCAGCCATCGCCCACCGACATGGAGGGAGGTGGAACCAGAGCCACTCGCGTGGCCCGGCTCCCGCGCGACACGCACAGCAGGACGCCAATTCCACACGTGCGTGTGTGCATCACAGTGGGGACGGGGGTTGCCCTCCCCCGTCCCCACACTAAACCTCCGTTGTCGACGGGAAAAGAGGCCGACGGGACGGCGTGACAGGCCGCCCGGCCGGCCTCCTTCGCTATCTGCCCCGCCCCTCGCCGCTCGCCCCGTGTCCCCGAGCGACACCCCGCCCACCATTCTCCGGCCGCCCCACCGGCGGCGCCGCGCGCTCCGCCGGCCGCCCACCCCGAGGCGGCCGGCGGCGTCCGGCATATGCTGGGAGCGCTCCCGGCCGTCGGGCGGCCAGTCACTCCGAGGAGAACATCCATGTCGCTACTCACCCGACGGCGCCTGCTCCGTCGTGCCGCCGCATCCGCGACCGCCGCGGGCGCGGCCCGCGCCGGGCTCGCCGGCGCCGTCGCGGCGGGGATCGCCGCCAGCTCCGCCACCGTCGCCGGCTGCGACGACACGCCGGAGGCCGCCCCCGACAGCGCCGACTCCCCGCACGGCCCGCTGCGGTTCCCGTCGGGCTTCGGCTGGGGCGCGGCCACCTCCGCGTACCAGATCGAGGGCGCCGCCAAGGAGGACGGCCGGGGCGAGTCGGTCTGGGACACCTTCAGCCACACCCCCGGCCGCACCCGCAACGGGGACACCGGCGACATCGCCGCCGACCACTACCACCGGTATGCCGCGGACCTCGACATCATGCGGAACCTGGGCCTGAGCAGCTACCGGTTCTCGATCTCCTGGCCGCGCATCCAGGCCGACGGCTCCGGCAAGCCCAACCAGCGCGGCCTCGACTTCTACCGCCGCCTCGTCGACGGGCTGCACGAGCGGGGCATCGCCCCGATGGCCACCCTGTTCCACTGGGACCTGCCCCAGGCCCTCCAGGACGCCGGCGGCTGGGAGAACCGGGACACCGCCGAACGCTTCGGCGAGTACGCCGAGGTGATGTTCCGCGCGCTCGGCGACCAGGTGCCGGTCTGGCTGACCATCAACGAACCGAAGACCGTGGTGCAGAACGGCTACATCTGGGGGCACCACGCGCCCGGCCGGCAGGACCCGGCGGCGGCGTATCTGGTCGCCCACCACCTCCAGCTCGCCCACGGCCTCGCCGTCCGCGCGCTGCGGGCCAGCGGTCAGCAGGGCCGGATCGGGCCGGCGCTGAACCTGCACCCCTGCTACCCGGCCGACGACACCCCCGAGGCCGCCGCCGCCACCCGGCTGTACGACGGCTACGAGAACCGCCTCTACCTCGACTCCGTCCTCAAGGGCGCGTACCCGGCGGACGTGCTGGCCGACCTGGGTCCGGACAGCCGCATGGTCCGGGGCGTCCGCGACGGCGACCTGGCCGTCATCTCCAGCCCGGTCGACCTGCTCGCGGTCCAGTACTACACGCCCATCTACGTCACCGGCCAGGGCGACACGGTGCGGAAGTGGCCGACCTCCGAGGCCGAGTGGCAGCAGATCTACCCCGAGGGGATGTACGACATCCTCACCCGGGTGACCCGCGACTACGGCCGCATCCCGCTCACCGTCACCGAGAACGGGCTGCCCTGCCCGGACCGGCTCGCCGCGGACGGCACCGTCGACGACGCCGCCCGGATCGACTTCCTCCGCGACCACTTCGCCGCCGCCCACCGGGCGATCCGGGACGGCGTGCCGCTGGAGAGCTACCACGTCTGGTCGCTGCTGGACAACTTCGAGTGGGCCGAGGGCTACGAGCAGCGTTGGGGTCTGGTCTACGTGGACTATCCGACGCAGCGCCGGGTGCTCAAGCGCAGCGCGCACTGGTACCGCACGGTGATCCGCGACAACGGTCTGTAGGGCGCGGCCCGGCCGGCGGCGGGTGCCACCGGCCGGGCGTACCGGCTCAGCGGGGCAGCGCCTGCTGGAGTTCCGCCCGCAGTGCGGGGGTGAGCATCTCGCCGGCCTGCTTCGCCAGCCGCGCCATCTCGTAGCCGACCACGCCGATGTCGGCGTCGGCGGCGGCCAGGGTGGCCAGGATCGAGCCGTCCCGGATCTGCATGACCAGGAAGTAGCCGCGGCCCATCTCGACCACGGTCTGCTTGACGACGTCCCCGTCGAACATCTGGGCGGCGCCCGCCGTGATGCTCATCAGGCCCGAGGTCACCGCCGCGAGCTTGTCCGCGTGGTCGCGGGGCAGGTGGGCGGAGATCGCCACCAGCAGGCCGTCGGAGGAGACCACCACGGCATGCGCCACCCCGGGCACCCGCTCCGCGAACGCGTTCACCAGCCAGCTGAGGTCCCGTGCCTCCTGGCTCAACGTGGTCACTGTCGTCGTCCCCCTTCGCTGTGCGGCAGGTACATCTCTCGGGTCTCCTCGGCCTCCGCCCGGCGTACCCCGCCGTAGAAGCGGGAGAGCATGCCGCCGACCGCGTCCGGATCGGGATCGTGGCGCGGCGCCGGCCGGGTCGGGCCCGCGGTCTCGGTGACCGCGGCGAGCTGGGCCATCGGTACGCGCATCGGCAGCCCCCGCTCGTTCGTCCCTGCCGTCACCGGCGTCGCGGCCGGCGGTGGCGTCACACCGAGCACCGAGGACGACGGACCCTGGCGGGAGAACCAGCCGCCGCCGGCCGGCGTCGCCGGGGCCAGCACGTTCTCGGCCCGGACCGGCGGGCGGTTCTGGCGTGGCACGGCCGGTGGCGGCCCGGCGGTGGGCGCCGCCGGAACCGGCCCGCCGGGCCCGTCCGAGACGGGCCGGGCGGGGGTGGGCGCGGCCGGCCCCCAGGGCCGGCCGGTCTCCGGCGAGCCGTGCCACGCCGGCGGCGGCTCGGCCGGGGCGCGGGACGGCGACCCGCTCGCCGAGGCGCCGGGGTGGCGCCCCGCCACCGGAAGCTCGCTCGTCGGCCCGGTGAACGGCCCGGCCTGCGACATCGTGACCCGGGACGCCGCGGCCACCTGGCTGGTCAGCATCCGGGGCGCGGCCGGCTGCTCCAGCTCGGCGGGGGCGGCCGCCAGCAGCTCGGCCGGCAGCCGGACCGCAGCGACCAGTCCCTCGTGGCCACCGTGCAGCCGCACCCGCACGCCGTGCCGCGCGCCCAGGTGGCTGACCACGAACAGACCCATCCGCTCGGAGGCCGCCACGTCGGCCGCCGGCGGCTCGGCCAGCACCGCGTTCGCCTCCGACAGCGCGGCCGGGCTCATCCCGAGCCCGTGGTCGACGATCTCCACCAGCGCGCCCGTCCCCTCGGCCCGCACCGCGACCTGCACGACGGTGTCCGGGCGGGAGAAGGCGGTGGCGTTCTCCAGCAGCTCGGCGAAGAGGTGCACCAGGTCGCCGACCGCGTGTCCGACCACGTGCAGGTGGGTCCGGGACTCGTGCCGTACCCGCTGGTACTGCTCGATCTCGGCGCTCGCCGCGAGCAGCACCGCGCCCAGGCCGACCGGCCGGTTCCACCGCCGGCTGGACTCGGTGCCGGCGAGCACGAGCAGGCTCTCGTCGTTGCGCCGCATGCGGGCCGCGAGGTGGTCGAGCTTGAACAGGTTCTCCAGCTGGTCCGGGTCGCTCTCCTCGCGTTCCAGCTCGTCGAGGAGTTCCAGCTGCCGCTCCACCAGCACCTGACTGCGCCGGGCCAGGTTCACGAACATGGCGTTGACGTTGCGCCGCATCAGCGCCTGCTCGACCGCGACGTCGACCGCGCTGCGGTGCACCGCCACGAATGCCTCGGCCAGCTCGCCGAGTTCGTCCTGTGAGGTGATGACCGCCGGCGGCACGTCGATCGCGCCCACCGGCCGGTGCACCGCGCGCAGCCGGTCGAGGGTCATCGGCAGCTCGACCTGCGCGATCCGCAGCGCCTGCCCGCGCAGCAGCCGCATCGACCGGGCGACGGAACGGCCGACCAGCAGCGAGATCAGCACGGCGACCAGGAGCACCGCCACGATGCCGCCGACCACCAGCAGGGTGTCCCGCAGCTGCCGCGCGCTGGCGTCGTCCGCCCGGCGTACGGCGTCGTCCAGGACCTCGCTCTCCAACTGGCGCAGCAGCTCCTGCCGCTGCTCGCTGGCCGCCCACCACTGTGGCGCGGGCAGCAGCTCCGGCTCCGCGGTGCCCTTGGGGAGGGTCCTTTCCTCCAGTTTGGTCGCCGACACGAACGCCGGATCCAGCGACGTCTGGTCGTAGCGGCGGATCTGCGCGGTGGTCGCCGCGACCCGGAACGCCCCCAACGCGGTGAGCTGCTGGGCCCGCAGGTCGGTCAGGGTGACCTGGTCGTCGACCTCGTACCGGCCGGCGCGGGCGGCCGCGTAGAGCTCGGCCCGGATCCGGGACGACAGCTCCTTGACCCGGGAGAGCTGCACGTAGCGCAGCACCGAGTCGGTGAGCGCCGGCTGGTCGTCCCCGGGTGAGGGTTCGGCCAGCAGGTCCAGCAGGGTGGCGATGGCCCGGTGGTAGTTGCTCAGGATGGTGTCGCTGCCGAGCACCGCCGGCGGGATCGTGGGACGGATGTAGACCACCTGGTCGTACGCCTCCAGGACCTCGGCGTACGCGACCCGCCAGGCCGCGCCGGCGTCGGCGAGCGGCTCGGCGGCGTCCCGCAGCTCGGACATCGCCTGGTCGGAAGCGGTCTGCAACGGCTGGAGCGCGGCGATCGCCGCGTCCCGGTCGGCGCTGCCGCCGGCCCGCCGCAGCGCGGCCAGTTCGCCCGCGGCACGGTCCCGCTCCTGCTGGAGCCGGTCCACCACGGTGGTGATCTGCCGGCCGATGCGGACCTGCTGGGCGAAGTCGCTCAACGCGGTGGTCTGCCCCACCAGCCCTCGGGTCTGCACGCCCGCGAGCACCAGGAAGGCCAGCGACGGGATGACCAGCACCGTGGCGAGCTTGGTGCGGATCCGCCAGTCCCGCAACCGGAGGGCGGAACGCCGGCGGGCCACCGGCCGCCGATCCGCGGACCGACGGCGAGGCTGCCGCGCGGCCGCGCCACCCGCCGGGTCGGGACCTGCGCCCACACGTGCCTCCTCGGTCCCACCTCGACTCCGCCGCGACCGGGGAGCGGAGTCCATCCAACCAGGCCCCCGGGCGGTGTCAACGGGTCGCCGGGCACCGCGACCAGGAAGGTCAGCGCGGCCGGTCGTGGCCTACGGTGTTCGGCGCGGCGGGCTCGTCCGTCCGGCCGATACCGCCGAGGCGCGCCGCCTCGGCGATCCGCCCGGTCGCCACCAGCGCGGCACCCGTCGCGCCGACCTCCGGGTTGCGCTGGAAGTGCACGGCACGCGGGGCCAGTGCATCGGCGAACGCGCCCCGCCACCAGGGGGAGGCGGCCATCGCACCGCCGCCCAGCACCACCTCGGTCGGGCCGTCGCCGCCGGACTCCAGCACGGCGAGATCGTCGGCGACCAGCCGGCACAGGCCGGTCATCAGCCCGGCGAGCAGATCCACGGCGGTGGTGCCGAAGCTCAGCCCGCGCAGTTCACCCGAGCCGGCGGGCGCGACGCCGGGCGGGCGGTCCCCGCCGAGCCGTGGATTGGCCCGTATTCGCAGGTCCCAGCCGGCCCGGGTCAGCGCGGCCTCCAGCTCGGCCCCCCTGGGCAACAGCAGCGTCCGGGTGGCCCAGGCGTACAGGTTCCCGCCGCTGGAGTACGCCGCCCCGGTCACCACGTACTCGTGGTCGACCCGGTAGCGCCAGATCTCCTCGGGCAGGGGCGGCAGCTCGACCCCGGCGGGAACGGCGTGGATGAGGCGTACCGCGGCGGAGGTGCCGACGGTCACCGCCGCCCGGGTCGGGTCGACACAGCCGGAGCCGACGTTGGACGCAGCGCCGTCGCCGACCGGGGCGGCCCAGCGGGCCCGGGCGAGCTGCGGCCAGCGCCGGGCGTGCTCGGGCCGGAGCCGGCCGTGCCACCCCTGCGGGGCCAGCGTCGGCAGGTCGTCGGGGCCGACGCCGGCCAGCTCGCACGCCTCGACGTCCCACTCCAGCCGGCGCAGGTCCAGCAGCCCCGTGCCGGAGGCCATCGACACCGACATGGGCGCCTCCTCCAGCAGCGCGCCCAGCACGTACTCGACCAGCCCGACGAACCGGCTGACCGGGGCCCCCACCCGCTCCTGCAGCCAGGGCAGCCGCAGCGTCCAGTAGCAGCGGTGCCACCACCCGCCGGTCCGCCGGTGGAACGCGTCGGGGTCGACCGGGCCACGGGCACCGGGAAGCGCCTCCGGCCGGGTGTCCATCCAGGTCAGCACCGGCCCGAGCGCCTCGCCGTCGGCGCCCACCGGCAGCACCGAGTGCCACTGCGCCGAGGTCGCCACCAGCTCGACGCCGCGCAGGTGGCCGCCCGCGGCCAGCTCGTCCAGGCACTCGACCAGGCAGGCCAGATAGGCCGGGCCGTCCAGGGTGCCGCTGCCGTCCTCGCCGGTGGTCAGGTGCACCTTCCGGCGGGCCAGCGCGCCGGGCCGCGGGGTGGCGTCCGCGTCCAGCACCAGTCCCCGCACCGACGAGGTGCCCAGGTCGAGAGCGAGAATGTTCATCGACGGTCAACCTACCCGCCGGGGGCCGCGCCGAAGCCAAGATCCGCGGCCCGGGCGCAGCGATCGGGTTCCCCCGGGGCCGCGCGGTCGCGTACAGTGATCGTCATGCCCGCGCACCTGTCCTGCTGGTGGCCCGCCGACCCGGCGGCCCACCCCCGCGCGTAGCTTCCCGACGCGGCCGCCCGACGAGGCGGCCGCCGGTCTCTCCCCGGCTCACCGGGTCGCCCCGCCGGCGGCCACCGGCCCACCGAGGAGACCCGATGACCCGCCCGACCGATCCGCTCGCCGCCGTCGCCGCCGGCGTGGACCCCGGCCCGTTCGCGCTCGTCCGCCGCGCCGGCGCCGACCATCTGGAGCTGTTCACCGGCACGGTACGCACGGCCGACCGGCTCGCCGACATCCCGCTGCCCGAGGGCGGTTCCGGGCCACGCACCCTGGCCCTGGTCCCGTACCGGCAGATCGCCGAGCGGGGCTTCGCCTGCGTGGACGACGGCACCCCGCTGGAGTGCCTGGTGATCGCCGAGCACCGGCGGATCCCCCTCGACGAGGTGGTGGCCGCCCTGCCCGACGCGCCGGTGGTCACCCGGGACGCGGCCTTCGACATCTCCGACGCCGAGTACGCGACCACGGTCGGCCGGGTGCTCGCCGAGGAGATCGGCCACGGGGCGGGCGCCAACTTCGTCATCCACCGCACCCTGCGGGCCACCGTGCAGGGCGCGCCCCTGGTGGCGGCCCTGGCCGCGCTGCGCCGGCTGCTGCTGCGCGAGCGCGGCGCGTACTGGACCTTCGTGGTGCACACCGGCCGCCGCATCCTGGTCGGGGCCAGCCCGGAACGGCACGTCAGCGTCGACGACGGCCTGGTGATGATGAACCCGATCAGCGGCACCTTCCGCCACACGGGCGCGGCCGCGGACCGGGACGCGCTGCTGCGCTTCCTCCACGACCCGAAGGAGGTCGAGGAGCTGTACATGGTGCTCGACGAGGAGCTGAAGATGATGGCCACCGTCGCCGAGCACGGCGGCCAGGTGGTCGGGCCGTACCTGAAGGAGATGGCGCACCTGGCGCACACCGAGTACCTGCTCGCCGGGCGGGGCACCCGCGACGTACGGGAGGTGCTGCGGGAGACCATGTTCGCCCCGACGGTCACCGGCAGCCCGATGGAGAACGCCTGCCGGGTGATCGCCCGGCACGAGCGGACCGGCCGCCGCTACTACGCCGGGGTGCTCGCCCTGCTCGGTCGGGACGCCGAGGGCCGGCAGACCCTCGATGCGCCGATCCTGATCCGCACCGCCGAACTGTCCCCCGCCGGCGAGCTGCGGGTGCCGGTCGGGGCGACCCTGGTCCGGCACTCCACCGCCGAGGGCGAGGTGGCGGAGACGCACGCGAAGGCGGCCGGGGTGCTCGCCGCGTTCGGCCTCGGCCCGGAGGCCCCGCGGCCCGCCGTCGCCGCCGACGCCGCGCCGCGCCTGGCCGACGACCCGCAGGTACGCGCCGCGCTCGCCGCCCGCAACACGCCGCTGGCCCGGTTCTGGCTGGACCAGCGCATCCCGGGCGCGAGCGCCCTGCCCGGCCTGACCGGTCGCCGGGCGCTGATCGTGGACGGGGAGGACACCTTCACCGGGATGCTCGCCCACCAGCTGCGCGCGCTGGGCCTGGCGGTGGCCCGGCGCGACTGGCACCGGCCCGGCCCCGTCGACGGGTACGACCTGGTGGTGGTGGGTCCCGGCCCCGGTGACCCGAACGACCTGGCCGATCCGAAGATGGCGGCGCTGCGCTCGCTGCTGGCCGAACTGCTCGCGGCCGGCCGACCGACGCTGGCCGTCTGCCTGGGTCACCAGTTGCTGGCCGGGCTGCTCGGCCTGCCGCTGCACCGGCGGGACGCGCCGTATCAGGGGTTGCCGCGGGACGTCCGGCTGTTCGGGGCGACCCGCCGGGTGGGCTTCTACTCCAGCTTCACCGCACGGGCGGACGCGGACCGGCTGGCCACCCCCTACGGGCCGGTGGAGCTGTCCCGGGACCCGGCGGACGGGGCGGTGCACGCGCTGCGCGGGTCCGGCTTCGCGGGCGTGCAGTTCCACCCGGAGTCGGTGCTCAGCCGGGACGGGATGGTGGTGCTGGCCGACCTGCTCGGGCATCTGCTCGCCCGGCCGGCGCTGACCGGGCATGGATCGGCCGAGCGGGGGTAGGGCGAACACGACCGGTGGCCCGGACGGGTCGAGAGCCCTCGCCCGGCCACCGGTCGTCCACGTCCCGGGTCAGCCCGCCAGGCCGCGCTTCAGGGCGGCGCCCATCTGCACCGCCCGCTTGGCGGTCAACGCGGTGGCGCCGAGGGCGACCTGGTCCGGCGGGATCTCCCCATTGTTGCTGGTGTGCGAGCCGCCGTACGGGTTGCCGGCGACGAACTGGCTGGGGTCGGTGTAGCCGGGGGCCACCACGATCCCGCCCCAGTGGTAGAAGATCGTGTACAACGACAGCAGGGTCGCCTCCTGGCCGCCGTGGGCGGTCGCCGTCGAGGTGAAGCCGGTGTAGACCTTGTTCGCCAGCGCGCCGTTCGCCCACAGCGGCCCGGTGGTGTCGATGAACTGCTTGAGCTGCGCGGCGATCATGCCGTACCGGGTGGGCGAGCCCATGATCACCACGTCGGCCCAGGCCAGGTCGTCCGGCTGTGCCTCCATCACGTCCTGGGTCTCCAGCCGGTGTGCCTGCCACCCCGAGTTGGACCGGATCGCCTCGTCGGGCGCCAGCTCACGTACCTTGCGCAGGCGCACCTCGGCTCCGGCCTCCCCGGCCGCCTCGTACGCCGCCTGCGCCATCTGGTAGGTGATGCCGGTCGCGCTGTAGTAGATCACCGCGACCTTGACCTGGCCATCCATCAGACGTTTCCTCCTCGATTTCGGGTCAGCCCCGCCGCCTACCCGTTAGTTGCGTCGTCAAACGCCTGGGCCCCACCGCCCACGGAGGTTCATCAGGATCAATCGCTTGCCGTGGCTCAAGATTTGCGCAAGTTCCGCGCCCGACCGGCGCCCGCAATCCCGGCACCGGGGATCCTGTTCGCACCGGTGCCGGCGCAGGGCCGCCGCCCCGCACCGGGAACCTGAACGGGGGATCGCGCTCCGCCGGCAACGTGGCTGGCGTAGCGCGATCAGGGGTGTTCACCTCCTGCTCCTCCTATTCGCCCGACTTCTCCGGCATGCCGTCCGCCCCCACGGGGATCCTCTCGGTGACCCTCGAGAGGAAGGACGAACCATGCGGCTGACCGAACAGCAGATCCGTGCGCTGTACGGGCAGGACGTCCAGGACCGCTCGGGAGCGAAGATCGGCAGTGTGGGCCAGGTCTGGGCCGACGCCGCCGGCGAGCCCACCTGGGTCAGCGTGCGGACCGGCGCCGTGGCGCACGCCGAGTCGATGGCCCCGCTGCACGCCGCCCGGTTGCAACAGGGCCGGGTACGACTGCCGTACGACAGGGCGACCGTGCGCGGCGCCCCGGCCGTGGACAGCGGCACCGACCAGCCCCTCGGCGTCGACCAGCTCACCCTGCTCTACCGGCACTACCAGTTGCCGGGGCAGGGCGCGGTCCGGCAGCCGACGCCGCCACGGCGGACGACCGGTCCACCGGAGGTTGGTCCGCGCCGAGGAGCGGGCCCGGTTCGACACCACCCGCGAGCCGGTCGGCACGGCCCGGCTGCGCAAGCGCGTGGTGACCGAAAACGTGCAGACGACGGTGCCGGTGGAGCACGACGAGGTGACCGTCGTCCACGAGCCGGTCACGGACCCGCGGGACGTCCCCGCCGACCTCGGCGAGGATCAGCGTGACATGGTCCTCTACGCCGAACGCCCGGTGGCGGTCAAGGAACGCGTCCCGGTCGAACGGGTCCGGCTGGCCCGCGACGAGGTCGTCGAGGAGCGACCGGCCCACGCCCAGGTCCGGCGGGAACTCGTCGAGGCGGACGTACCGGAGCAGGCACGCCGCACCCGGTGACACCCCGGCGCGGGTGGGGGACTCCCCACCCGCCCGGTCGCCGCCGGCCGGGAAATGTCGGCCCGGGCACCTATGCTGGCCGTCCACGAACACGGGAGGCGGCCTGTGCCGGCACGGCTGACCGGCGCCGAGGCGCTGGCCCTACGCATGACCAGCCTGCTGCTGCGCCCGCACCCGGTGGCCCGCCCCGAGGGCGTGGCCGACGTGGTGGAGTGGTTCGGCGCCATGCAGGCCCAGGACGTGGCGAGCGGCGAATGGTCGCTCGGCGTACGCCTGCCCGGCCGCACCCACGCGGACGTGCGCGCGGCCCTGGAGCGCTGCGAGGCGCTGCGGACCTGGCCGATGCGCGGCACGGTCCACCTGGTGCCCTCCCGTGACGCCCACTGGATGCTGGCGGTGACCGGGGTCCGCACCCTGGCCGGCGCCGCCACCCGCCGCGCGCAGCTCGGCCTCACCGAGGCCGACGCGGACCGCGCCGCCGACGTGCTCGGCGCCGCACTGGCCGGCGGCCGCCGGCTCACCCGCGCCGAGTGCCTGGCCGCGCTGCGCGCCGCCGGCCTGGACACCGCCGGGCAACGCGGCTACCACCTGCTCTGGTATGCGAGCCAGCGCGGCGTCACCTGCATCGCCCCGCACGTCGGCAAGGAGCAGACGTTCGCCCTGCTCGACGAGTGGGCGCCCGACCCGCGCCGGCCCGACCGGGACGAGGCGCTGGGCCTGCTCGCCCGGCGCTACGTACGCAGCCACGGTCCGGTCAGCGCGCACGACCTGGCCCGGTGGACCGGCCTGACGGTCACCGACGCCCGGCGCGGCATCGCGGTGGCCGGCGATGCCCTCGCCCCAGTCGAGGTGGACGGCGCCGCGGCGCTGGTCGACGCCGCGCTGCTGGACGCGCCCCGCGAGCCGGTCGACGACCTGCACACGCTGCCCGGCTTCGACGAATACCTGCTGGGCTTCAAGGACCGCGCGCTGATGCTCGACCCGGCGCACGCCGACGCCGTCGTCCCCGGCAACAACGGGGTGTTCCAGTCCACCGTGGTCCGCGGCGGCCGGGTGGTCGGCACCTGGAAGCGGACGCTCGGGAAGTCGGCCGTCACGGTGACCGTGCAGCAGCTGACCCCGTTCGACGCCGCGCTCCGGTCCCGCGTGGAGGCGGCCCTGACCCGCTACGCGCGCTACCTCGACCTGCCACTGTGTCTCTCCTGGTGACGCGGGCCGCACGGCATCACCGTCCCACCTCTCCGTCTCGGCGCCCCCGGCCCGCCGTCCGGTGGCGAGCCAGGTCGGCCGAGGTGTCCAGGTCGGCGGGCGAACCGGCGCCGTCGCAGGGGACCCGGGTCACCAGGTCGGCCCGGGCACGCAGAAAGTCCCGGGCACCCCGATCCCCGGTCGCGTACGGCCCGAGCAACGGCCAGGTGGCGCGACTCAGCACCACGGGATGCCCGGCCCGGCCGGCGTAGCTGGCGACCGCCACCGGTGCGCCGGCCGCATGCGCGGCGCAGACCCGGCGCACCGCCACCGGGTCCAGCGCCGGCTGGTCGACGAGCACCACCACTGCGGCGCCGACGTGCCCCGGCAACGACGCCAGGCCGCAGCGCAGCGAGACGGCCAGCCCCTCCCGCCAGCGCGGGTTGACGACCAGCACCGCCCCGGGATGCGGGGGCAGCTGGTCAGCGCCCGCGCCGACCACGACGTGCACCAGGCCGCAACCGCCGGCGTGGAGCAGGCGCACCGCGCGCTGGATGAGCGGCTCTCCGTCCAGCTCGACCAGCGCCTTGGGCTGGCCGAGCCGGCGGCCAGCCCCGGCGGCCAGTACCAGCCCGGCGACCGTCACCGCAGCGACGCCGCCGGCCGCCGGTCGCGATCCGCGACGCGGTGGATCGGGCCGTCCAGCCCGTGCAGCGCCCGGCCGGTCCCCCCGTTGCGTCCGGCCACCAACTCCGCCGCGATCGCCAACGCGGTCTCCGTCGGGGTACGTCCGCCCAGGTCCAGCCCGGCCGGTCCGATCAGCCGGGCGAGCTGCGCCGGAGGCAGCCCGTCGGCCCGCAACCGGGCGAGGCGGGCCTCGTGCGCGCTCCGGCTGCCGAGCACGCCGATGTAGCCGGCCGGGGTGTCCAGCGCCGCCCGCAGCAGGGGGATCTCGTACCGCGGGTCATGGCCGACCAGGCAGAGCACCGTGGCCGGGTCGACCGGGATGCCGGCCAGCCAGCGGTGCGGCCAGGCCCGGTGGACCTCGTGCGCGTCCGGGAACCGCCGGGGCGTGGTGAAAGCCGGTCGCGGGTCGCAGACAATGACGCGGTAACCCAGTCCGGCGCCGATCCGGCTGAGCGCGGCGGCGATGGCGGTGGCGCCGAAGAGCACCATCCGCGGCGCGGCCGGCACCGCCTGGACCAGCACCCGCACCGCCGGTCGGCCGGCCCGCCACCGCACCGCGGCGCCGCCGCCGGAGAACAGACCGGCCGCCTCGCCAGCCGCCCATTCGTCCAGCGCCGGGTCACCGAGGGTGCCCTCGGTCCGATCGGGCCGGATCAGTACCTGGGCGCCGAAGGGTGCGGGGCCGCCGACGACGGTGGCTGCGGCAACCGGGCCGGGGCCGGCGAGGGCGGCGAGCACTCGCCGCGCGGCGCCGTGTGGCGTCACCCGTCTCAGCAGTACCTCCAGGGCCCCGCCGCAGCCGGGTCGGGCAGGCCACGGTCCATCGCCGCCGACGGCGTACCGTGCGAGCCGGGTGCGGCCGGTCCGCAGGGTCTCGGTCGCCGCGTCGAGCACCGCCGACTCGACACACCCCGCCGGGATGCCGCCGCACACCTCGCCGGAGGGATCCACGGCCAGCAGGTCGCCGGGCGCGGTCACCGGGCTGGCGCTGCTCGCCACCACGGTCGCCAGGCCGAATGGGACGCCCCTCCGGCTCCAGGCGTGCAGCGCCGCCAGTACCTCGCGCATGCCGCTGACCGCACCTCCTGAGGATTGCCCGGATTTGTCCGTAGATCTCCCGGACAACGCTAGTCTGACCCGGTGCGGCAGAGCGGGAAACCGGCAGAAGACGGGCGGTCGTCCATCACCACCCTCACCGTCAACGGCGTCTCTCACGAGCTGGCGCTGGACAACCGCACCACGCTGCTGGACGCCCTGCGCGAGCGGCTCACCCTGACCGGCAGCAAGAAGGGCTGCGACCACGGGCAGTGCGGCTCGTGCACGGTCCTGCTCGACGGTCGGCGGGTGAAGAGCTGCCTGATCCTGGCCGTCACCCTGGACGGTCGGACGGTGGTCACCGTCGAGGGGCTCGCCGGCCCGGCGGACCTCTCCCCGCTCCAGGCGGCCTTCATCGCCCGGGACGCCTTCCAGTGCGGCTACTGCACACCCGGCCAGCTCTGCTCCGCCCGCGGCATGCTCGACGAGGTGGCCCGGGACTGGCCCAGCGCGGTGACCGAGGACCTGACCGCGCCGGTCGAGCTGACCGACGCGGAGATCCGGGAACGGATGAGCGGCAACCTGTGCCGCTGCGCCGCGTACCCGAACATCGTGGCCGCCATCCAGGACGCGGCGGCCGCGCGGTGAGGGCCTTCCGCTACCACCGGCCGGCCGACGTCGCGGAGGCGGTCGCGCTGCTCGACGGCGATCCGGAGGCGGCGTACCTCGGCGGCGGGACCAACCTGGTGGATCTGATGAAGCTCGGCGTGCAACGGCCGGACCTGCTGGTGGACGTCACCGCTCTGCCGCTGGACACGGTGGAGGCCCTGCCGGGCGGCGGGCTGCGGATCGGGGCCACCGTGCGCAACAGCGATCTCGCCGCGCATCCGGTGGTCCGACGCGACCACCCGCTGCTCTCCCGGGCGCTGCTCGCCGGCGCCTCGGGACAGCTGCGCAACATGGCCACCACCGGGGGGAACCTCATGCAACGCACCCGGTGCGTCTACTTCCAGGACACCGGGAAGGCGTGCAACAAGCGGGAGCCCGGCACCGGCTGCGCGGCCCGCCACGGGCAGAACCGCGACCTGGCCATCCTCGGCTGGTCCGAGTTCTGCGTGGCCACCCACCCGTCGGACCTGGCGGTCGCCCTGGTCGCCCTCGACGCCGTGCTGGAGGTGCACGAACCGGGCGGCGCAGCCCGGGAGGTCCCCCTGACCGAGCTGCACCGGACGCCCGGTGAGCACCCCGAGCGGGAGACCACCCTCCCCCGCGGCGCGCTGATCACCGCGGTGCGGGTTCCGCCGCTGTCGTTCGCCAGGCGCTGCACGTACCTCAAGGCGCGCGACCGGGCCACGTTCGCCTTCGCGGTCGGCTCGGTGGCCGCGGCGCTGGACCTGGACGGGGAGACCGTCCGCGACATCCGGTTGGCGTACGGGGCGGTCGCGCACCGGCCGTGGCGGGCGTACCGGGCGGAGGAGGCGTTGCGCGGCCGCCCGTTCACGGCCGACCTGGCCGCCCGGGCCGCGGACGCCGAACTCGCCGCAGCCCGCCCGTTGCCACACAACGGGTTCAAGGTGCCGCTGATCCGCAACCTCACCGTCCGCGCGTTGACCGGACTGGCCGGGACAGTGCCCCGGTGAGCGCGCCACCCGTCGGCGCAGTGGGCCGGGAACACCCGCGGCTGGAGGGCCGGGACAAGGTCACCGGGGCCGCCCGGTACGCGGTCGAGTACCCGACGGACGACGTGACGTACGGCTGGGTGGTGCCGGCGACGGCGACGCGCGGGCGGATCAGCCGGATCGATGTGACCCCGGCGTTGGCCGTGCCGGGGGTGCTGGACGTGCTGCACCACGCCAACGCGCCCCGGCTGGCCCCTGGCGTGGACCAGACCCTGTTCCTGCTGCAGGAGCCGGCCGTGCACTACCGGGGGGAGTACGTCGCGGTCGTGGTGGCGGAGACGATCGAGGCGGCCCGCGAGGCCGCCCGGCTGGTCCTGATCGACTACGACACCGAACCGCACAGCACCGTCCTCACCGAGCACCACCCTGACCTGTACCGGCCAGAGACGGTGAATCCGGGCTATCCGACGGACACCACGGACGGCGACTTCGACGCCGGGTTCGCGGCCGCCGAGGTCCGGGTGGACGCCACCTACCGCACCCCGGCCTACCACAACAACCCGATGGAGCCGCACGCCACCACGGCCCGCTGGCGGGACGGGCGACTGCTGGTGCACGACTCCACCCAGGGATCGTCCCCGGTGCAGGCCACCCTGGCGCAGCTGTTCGGGCTGCCCGCGGAGGCGGTCCGGGTGGTCGCCGAGCACGTCGGCGGTGGCTTCGGCAGCAAGGGCGCCCCCAAGGCGTCGGCGGTGCTCGCCGCGCTCGCCGCCCGGCACGTGGACCGGCCGGTCCGGCTGGCCCTGACCCGGCAGCAGCTCTTCGGCCCGATCGGCTACCGCACCCCGATCATCCAACGGGTCCGGCTCGGCGCGGACGCCGACGGGCGGATCGGCGCGGTCTGCCACGACGCGATCAGCCAGACCTCGACCGTGCACGAGTTCGCCGAGCAGACCGCCGTCTACACCCGCAGCATGTACGCCGGACGCCACCGGCGCACCACGCACCGGCTGGTCCGGCTGGACGTGCCGACCCCGTTCTGGATGCGCGCGCCAGGCGAGTGTCCGGGCGCGTACGCGCTGGAGTCCGCGATGGACGAGCTGGCCACGGCGTGCGGCGTCGACCCGGTCGAGCTGCGGATCCGCAACGATCCCGCGGTCGATCCCGAGCGGGGGCAGCCGTTCACCAGCCGCAACCTGGTGGCCTGCCTGCGCGAGGGGGCCCGCCGGTTCGGCTGGGCCGACCGCGACCCGACGCCGGGGGCCCGCCGCGACGGGCGCTGGCTGGTCGGCACCGGGGTGGCCGGGTCGAGCTACCCGGCCCGCGCCCGCGCCGCCGCGGCGGCGGCCACCGCCGCGCCCGACGGCACCTTCGAGGTACGGATCAACGCGACCGACATCGGCACCGGCGCCCGGACGGCGCTGTGGCAGGTGGCCGCCGACGCGCTCGTCGTGCCGCTGGACCGGGTGACGATCCGGGTCGGCGACAGCGACCTGCCGCCCGCCGGGGTGGCCGGCGGCTCGATGGGCACCGCCTCGTGGAGCTGGGCGGTGATCCGGGCCTGCCAGGCCCTACGTGAGCAGATCCGGCACGCACCCGGCGGGGCGCTGCCGTCGAACGGGCTGACCGTCGAGGCGAGCACCGCCGACGAGGTCCGCGCCCAACGCCCCCTCCCCCGGTACGCCTACGGCGCCCACTTCTGCAAAGTACGGGTGGACGCCGACACCGGCGAGGTCCGGGTGGACCGGATGCTCGGGGTGTTCGCCGCCGGCCGAGTGGTGAACCCGACCACCGCCCGCAGCCAGCTCATCGGCGGCATGACGATGGGACTGTCGATGGCGCTGCACGAGGAGGGCCTGCTCGACGAGCGGTACGGCGACTGGGTCAACCACGACCTCGCCACCTACCACATCGCTGTCTGCGCCGACGTGCGGCGGATCGAGGCGTACTGGCTGCCGGAGGAGGACTCCGAGCTGAACCCGGCCGGGGTGAAGGGGATCGGCGAGATAGGCATCGTGGGCAGCGCCGCGGCCGTCGCCAACGCGGTGCACCACGCGACCGGCGTACGGGTCCGGGACCTGCCCATCCGGCTGGACAAGCTGCTGGAGCAACTGCCGGCACGCTGAGGGGCCGGCGGCGCGCCCGCCACCGGCCCCCGGGTCGTCCGCGTCGATCAGTCGGCCAGCGCGCCGGCCGCCCGCCCCTCGTGCAGGGTCAGGTTGCGGCCGGTCGACGGGTCGAAGAGGTGGATCTTCTCCAGGTTGAACCAGACCCGCCGGTTCTCCCCCTCGCGCACCGGCGACTCGGCCGACAACCGGGTGACCAGGCTCGATCCGGCGCCGGTGAAGTCGGCCGCGCCCGAGTCGGCGGCCAACTCCTCCAGCTCGGCGGCGCTGGCCCGCTCCCCCTCGACGGTGAGGTACACGTACTTGTCGGAACCCATCGACTCGACGATCTCCACGGGCGCCTCGAACTCCATGCCCCGGCGGCGGGTCTCCTCGTCAATCAGCGCGGCGTCCTCGAAGTGCTCCGGGCGGATGCCGAGGATCAGCTCCCGAGGAGAGTCGGCCCCGGAGAGCTGGCGGCGCACCCGGTCGCCGATCGGCACGTCACCGAGCGCAGTCCGCAGCCGCCCGTCCTCCACCGTCGCGGGCAGGAAGTTCATCGACGGCGAGCCGATGAACCCGGCGACGAACAGGTTGCGCGGGTGGTCGTACAGCTCCTGCGGCGGCCCGACCTGCTGCACCGCGCCGCCCCGCATGATCACCACACGATCGCCGAGGGTCATCGCCTCGGTCTGGTCGTGGGTGACGTAGACGGTGGTGGTGCCGAGCTGCTTCTGCAGCCGGGACACCACGGTGCGCATCTGCACCCGCAGCTTCGCGTCAAGGTTGGACAGCGGCTCGTCCATCAGGAACGCCTTGGGCTGGCGGACGATCGCCCGGCCCATCGCCACCCGCTGCCGCTGGCCACCGGAGAGGTTGGCCGGCTTGCGGTCCAGCAGCGGGGTCAGCTCCAGGACCTTCGCCGCCTCCTCCACCTTGGTGTTGATGATCTCCTTGTCCAGCTTCGCCAGCCGCAGCGGGAAGGCCATGTTCTCCCGCACCGTCATGTTCGGGTAGAGCGCGTACGACTGGAACACCATGGCGATGTCCCGGTCCCGGGGCGCCCGATCGTTGACCCGCTCCCCCGCGATCCGCAGCTCACCGGAACTGATGTCCTCCAGCCCGGCGATCATGTTCAGGGTGGTGGACTTCCCGCAGCCGGACGGGCCGACCAGGATCACGAACTCGCCGTCGGCGATCTCCAGGTCGACGTCCCGCACCGCCATAGTGCCGTCCGGGAACCGCTTGCTCACCTTGTCGAGCACGATGTCAGCCACGACTACCACCTATCCCTTAACTGCGCCGGAGGTCAGGCCGGAGACGATGCGACGCTGGAAGAAGAGCACGAACAGGATGACCGGAACGGTGATCACCACGGCGGCGGCGCAGATCGCCCCGGTGGGGTCCTCGAACTGCGACGCGCCGGTGAAGAACGACAGCGCGGCCGGCACCGTACGCGACCGTTCGGTGGAGGTCAGCGAGATGGCGAACAGGAAGTCGTTCCAGCAGAAGATGAAGACCAGGATCGCCGTGGTGAACACCCCCGGCGCGGCCAGCGGGGCGATCACCCGCCGGAACGCCTGGCCCTGGGTGGCGCCGTCCATCTTCGCCGCCTTCTCCAGGTCCCACGGGATCTGCTTGAAGAACGCCGACAGCGTGTTAGAGCGACCGGCAGTAGGCATCCAAGATACGGACAGGCGGGTACTCCGATGTAGCGAGCAGGCACGGGAATCGATCATCAGAGTTGTCTACGC
>NZ_JBICUB010000033.1:0-39947 GCF_043197935.1 Micromonospora sp. NPDC048930 | reverse complement strand
TAGCCCGGCGAAAGGCTATGTGGCCAGGGGCGGGGTCGAACCGCCGACCTTCCGATTTTCAGTCTGCCCCGGCCAGTGATCACGACCTGTCGGTGTCCGATTCTGCCCCGATTTGGCGTGTGCGATCCGCACCGACCGTCACCGGAAAACACCGGTCCAACCCTTGCCGCTGTCCCCATGGGGACATAGGTTCCCGCCATGGCCTCGATCGAGAAGCACGGCCCATCCTGGCGCGTCGTCTGGCGCTACCAGGGCCGCAAGCAGCGTACGACGTGGCCGACCGAAGACCTTGCCGAAGAGGCCAAGCGCATCGTCGAGGGTTACCGCGGCAACCGCACCGCGGAGCAGGTCTACATCGACATGGGCGTCCTCGACCCGGACGCCGGCCCGACCGTGCCGACCTTCGAGGAGTACGCGGAGAAGTGGCTGCCGGCCAAGACCGGCATCACCCCCGGCACCCGCGCCGGCTACAAATCCCAGCTGGACAACCGCATCAACCCCGCCTTCGGCAAGCGGCGGATGGATCGGATCACCGCCACCGACATCGGCACGCTGCTCAACCAGCTCCACGACCCCGAGGACGACGAGCCGGGCCTCAAGAACACGACCGTCACCCGCTACTTCACCCTGATCAACCAGATCTTCGAGGCGGCCCTCAGGGACAAGGTCATCACCGACAACCCGGCGGAAGGCGTCCGCTACAAGCGGGACCAGGTCGAGCACGACGACACCGGCGAGCCAACCCAGGTCCGGCTCACCCCGGCCGAGTACAAGATCCTGCTCCGCGCGTTCGCCCCCGAGGACCGGCCGCTCGTCGAGCTGCTCGCGGCCACCGGCGCCCGCTGGTCGGAGGCGACCGCGCTGAGCGTCGGGCACATCCGGCCGGCCACGAAGCCCGGCGCCAAAGATCGGGTGCGGATCTGGCGGGCCTGGAAGCGGGACGGCAAGGGCGGCTGGTACCTCGGCACCACGAAGGGCCGCCGGCGCCGCGAGGTGCCCGTACGAGCCAGCCTGATGACCACCCTCAAGCCGCGGATGGCCGACCGGCCGGACGATGCTTTCCTTATTACTGCACCAGGCGGAGGCCCGGTCCACTACTCCAACTTCTTGCAGCGCCGCTGGAACCCCGCCCTGGCGCGGGCGATGCGCTGCCCTGAGCACCCGCCGCCGGACCGTGGCGGCCCCCGGGACGAACCTGGCCGCCGCCGCTGCCGTGACTACGGGGGCACGAACGACCAGGGCAAGCCGTGCGGCGCGATCACCGCAGCCGGGATGACCCGGTGCCACAGCCACATGGGTCCGGCGCCCGATGCGGTGTCGACCTGCGACTGTCCCGGGGTGCTGCGCCGCCGGCCCACCCCGCACGACCTTCGGCACACGCACGCGGCATGGCTGTTCTCGGATCGCCGGATGACGCCGTTGGCCATCTCGCGGCGGCTGGGGCACGCGCAGTTGTCGACGACGTCCGAGATCTACGGGGACCTGATGCCGGAGGCCGAAGAGGCCGCGGTTGACGCGCTGGACGACCTCCTGAACGACGACCAGGACTAGCTGTCGCCGCGGTTGGCGCGAGCGAACAGGTCGTGCAGCCGGAGCATGGCCTCCCGCTGCTCCTCGTTGTAAGTCGGGTCGCGGAGGATCGCCTCCCGCGCGTCGGCCGCCTCGGTGTCCACTTCACCCTGCTCGTCGGCGGGCGGGACGATCCCAGCCAGCTCGTACGCCTCAGCGCGGGGGATGTCGAGAGCATCGGCGAGCGCGGAGATGGTGCCGGCCTCGACGCGCGTGCGGGTCCCCAAGTCCTTGATCGTGTTCCGGGAGACGCCTGACCGGCGGTGCAGCTCGGAGTCCGTCCACTCGCGGTTGGCCTGTTCGGTCTTCATTCGCCGCCAGAAGTTGTACGCCGGACCCCGCTCAGCCATGTAGCAGGTTGTAGCACGGGGCGACGTATTGGACATAGCAAGAGTCGCCAACTTAAGCCATCGCACAACTTCCGGCGCGCCTGCTGCTTCATGTTGCTTCGTCTTGCTCCGTCAGTTACCGTGAGGATCGCACAACGTGCAGCATGACGGAGCAGCATGGAGGCGTCGCGTGGAAGAGCAGTTCCTGACTGTCGATGAAGTCGCCGCGCGGCTGCGGGTGTCCCGCTGGAGCGTCGGCCGCTACATCAAGTCCGGCGCGCTCAAGGCCACCAAGGCGGCCGGCCCGAACGGGGCCGTGCGGATCCCTCTCAGCAGCTACGTCGCGTACATCGAGGCCCACACCGTCACCGCGGAAGAGAGGACGCGATGACCACGACCCCCCTCGCCCTGCCCGGGCTGACGCCGCTCAAGGAGGTGGCAGGTCGGCTCGGCATCCCCGAGCGCCGGCTCCGCGAGCGGGCCGCGGCCCGCCAGTTCACCCACGTGCGGATCGGCAAGGAGCGGTACCTGACCGACGACCAGCTGGAGGCGTTCCTCGCCACCTACACGGTCGGTCGGACCGCCCCGAAGAAGACCGACCGCGACAAGGCCCTGGAGCAGACCCGGGAGCGCCTGTCCCGCCAGCAGGGCCGTCAGCGCCGCGTCGCGGCCTGAACGAACGAAGCCCCCGCTGCAACGGGGGCTCCCCACCCGGACACCAACCCGATCAAGCAAGGAGTCCAGATGTCCACCAAGACTACCGAACAGCTCGACCCCGAGGCCCCGCGCGACTGGCACTTCACCTTCGGTGCCCGCCAGCGCTTCGACGGCCGCTACGTCACCATCCACGGCACGCACGGCGAGGCCCGGGCGGAGATGATCCGCCACTTCGGCACCGCCTGGTGCGCCATGTACGACGCCACCCGCCCGGCCGACGTCACCAAGTTCCCGACCGGCCTGAGCAACCTGCCCCGCGCCGAGTGGCCGGACCCGACCCGGCCCACCGTCCTCGAGTTCGGCTCGTTCGGCATCTTCATCCCGACCAGCTGCATCGACACGCCCGCCACGGCCACCGAGATCTTCGAGGCGATCGGGGACGAGCTGACCTCCGCCGGCTACAACCTCGACACCATCGCCCTCCAGTTCACCGACAGCGGCCACGCCGTGGAGGTGGTCGACGACGGGGCACTCCTCGGCCTCGTCAGGATCAGCCAGCGGGAGCCGGACTACTGGCTGACCCTCGCCGACGAGCTCCGCAAGGCCGCCGACATGGTCGCCACCCTCGCCGGTACCGGCAGCAAGCCCTACCGGGTGGCCCTCTGGATCAACGCCGCCCTCACCAAGAAGGACGCGGACACCGCCGTGCCGATCGTCGACGCGGTCACCGCCGCGCTCGGCATGACCGCCGAGGCCAAGCAGGTCGGCAGCACGTGGGAATACGGGGCCAGCGAGGAGCGCGGCGACCTGAAGGTCTGGGTCGACACGCCTATCCCGTCGCCGGAAGACAACCGGGTCGCCGAGCTGGAGCAGCAGCTGGAGCAGCTGCGTGCGCAGCTCGCGCAGGGCGGTGCCGCGCGATGACGCAGCCGACCCCCGCGAACCCGTTCCCGCAGCCCGTGGAGCTGCCCAACCCGCCCACCGTCGCCGACGACCCCACCGGTCTGACCCACGACCGCGGCGACCTCGACGAGACCATCCCCGTGCCGGACGGCGTGGAGACCATCCCCGTCGGTACCCGCCACACGCTGACCGTGCCGGACCTCGGCTGCGGGCACCTGCCCGGCGAGTGCCCCAACGACGCCGAGTGCGCCTACTGGCGGGGCGTTCTGACCGGCGAGTACCCGCCGCCGGAGGCGTACATGGCCGAGGTCATCTCCCTGCCGCCGTTCAACCTGCGGGAGCTGGCCGAGCAGCACATCACCGCCGCCGAGCTCGAGCGGCGAGAGCGGGGTGCGGCATGAGCCTCCACCCGACCAAGACCCGGATCGCCCTGCTCAACGCGGTCCGCGTCGGCCACGTCCGGTACGGCAGGGGCCCCGACGGTGTGCCCGGCCGGCGCCGCGAGCCCGGAGCGTGGAACATCCACGACCCGTTCCGTGGCCCGCAGAAGGTCACCGCCGCCATCGCTGAGATGGAACGTGCCGGCTGGGTCGAGCGCCCGGACCGTACCGCGGAATGGCAGCTCACCCCGCTCGGCCGCGCCGTCCACGGCGTCCGCCTCATGGACTACGGCACCCACGCCGTCGCCGAGACCGGCCCGGTCGACGACCCGACCGTGCTCGGCGAGATGCGCCCCGACCTGGCCGACCCGGGCCGCTGGGTGGTCTTGGTCGGCGCGGACGCGGCCACCGGCCTGCGTCGGCAGCTCGCGGTCGCCTCGCTGCGCGGCATGGCCACGGCCGCCCTGGTCGACCTGATCACGGACGACATCACGGCAGGTGCCCGATGATCCGCACCGCCGCGCAGATCCTCGCCGACATCCGCACCCAGGACGGCGACGACGAGCAGGCGGCCACTCCCCGGCCGGTCGACGTACCCCGCCGTCGGCGCGGCGTCGTCGACCTCGACGCCGGCATCGGCCGCCTGCTCGTCGGCTACGACAACATCCACCGCCACGCCCAGGTGTGGATCGGCGAGGCGCCGCCGGAGGAGCCCCTGCCGGCGCGGCCGTCCCCGCTGCGGCAGGGCTGCCCGAGCGAGGGCCAGTACCGGCGGCACCTCCAGGCGGGCGAGAAGTGCACGGCGTGCCGGGAGCACGTCCACCAGCTGGAGAAGAAGCGGCGTGCGAGGCGGGGTGGCTGGTGACCGACAGCCTGCGCGCCGCCGCCGTCCTCGCCGCCATCGTCCTCACCTGCCTGCTGCTCTGGGCGCTCACCATCGGCGCGCTCTGGGCGGTGTGGCAGCTCCTCCTCATCCTCAGGAGCCTCGCGTGACACCGATCCGTGACCAGATCATCGACATCCTCGCCCCGCACGCGGCCGGCTGCCAGGACGCCGACTGCTCGATGTGCGACGACGCCATGAAGCGCGCCGACCTCGTCCTGGCCGCCATCGCCACCTGGATGACCGAGCCCGGCCACGACTTCCGGCTCAGCCTGGCGCTGGCCGAGGCCGCCCCGGGCCGCTTCGACTACGGCGTGCACGGCGACGCCGAGCTGACCGACGCCGCGATGGCCGTCGCCGCCGAGCTGGCCAAGGCGCTGCGGCCCGCGCAGCCCGAACCCGACACCGCCGACCGGCCGGCCGTCGCCGACCGGTACGCCGTCCTCGCCGGAGGTGGACTGTGACCACCACTAACGACCTACGGCCCCAGCTGCGGCTGACCGCCGAGCAACACCAGCTCCTCCTCCAGCCGCTGCACCGTAGCCGCGTCGGCAAGAACCCCAAGGGGTTCTCCCACCTGGAGGCATGGGACATCCGCCGCTGGCTGATCCGCGTCTTCGGCTTCGGCGGCTACAAGATCGAAAACAGGATCGAGCTGGTCAAGGAGATCGAGTCCCCGCCCGGATCGATCAAGTACCGCAACGGCGGCTCCAACGAGAAGACCGTCTGGACCGTCGTCTACCGCGCAGAGGTGCGGCTGACCGTCTTCGACCAGTACGGCGGCTGCGCCGTTTTCGAGGACGTCGCCTGCGGTGACTCCAGCAACCAGCCGTCCCTGGGCGACTGCCACGACAACGCCATCAAGACCGCCGTGTCGCAGGGCCTGAAGCGGTGCGCCGTCAACCTCGGCGACCAGTTCGGCCTTGGCCTCTACAACGACGGCGGCTTGGACGCGGTCGTAGTCCGGACCGTTGTCGGGCCGATGGTCGCCGACGCCGCTCCGCCGCCGATGTCCGTGGAGGACGCCCCGGTCCGCCCGGAGCCCGGCTCCGCCCCGGCCGCCGAGGAGCACCACCAGGAGCAGGCGCAGCAGGCCCGCCCCGTGTCCGAGCCGCCGGCCGCCGAGCCGCGGCCCGCTCCGACCGCAGTCGGCGTCCGGGACTGGACGCTCCACGCGGATCGTACCGCCGACGGCATCCGCAAGGCCGCCGCAAAGCTCCTCCAGGAGCACCCGGCCATCGCCGCCGAGCGGGTCACCAACGAGCACGGCGACGACGAGCAACTGTCCGTCCTGATGGAGCGGCGGGCGAAGGAGCTGGACCCGAAGCCCGCCGCCGCGCAGCCCACGGAGCACGAGGAGCGCCGCCGCAAGCGCATGTTCGCCCTGCTCAACGAGCTGGGCTACGGGGAGCAGGCGAAGTACCGGGAGGTCCTCGCCAAGGTCCTCAAGCGGCCCATCGAGTCGTCCAAGGACTTGACCTCCGGTGACGTCGAGGACGTGATCGCGGCCCTGGAGCAGCGCAAGCGCCAGCTGGCGAGGCAGGGGGCGCAGGCATGAGCCACAAGCCCACCGTCGAGCAGCAGGCCGTGATCGACGCCTTCGTGGCCGGGGACTCCCTGGTCACGGTCGCGGTCGCCGGCGCCGGCAAGACGACCACCCTCCGCATGTCCGCCGAGGCCCGGCTCGACCGTCAGCCCACCTTCCGGGGCCTGTACGTCGCGTACAACTCGGCGCTGGCCAAGGAGGCCCGCGCCGCGTTCCCCGCCGGGGTCGACTGCCGCACCGCCCACAGCGTGGCGTTCGCGAGCCACGGCCGGGACCTGGCGCACCGGCTCGATGCGCCCCGCATGCCCGGCAAGAAGGCCGCCGAGCTGATGTACGCCGGGGGCCGCTACCCGGAGACCCGGGTGCTGAACTCGCCGGTCGAGGTCGCCACCGACGTGATCCTCACCCCGGCCCAGGTCGCACGGCTGGCGCTGACCACGGTGGAGCGGTACTGCCAGTCCGACGCGGACGAGATCGGCCCGGAGCACGTGCCCGTGGTCAACGGGGTGACCGACCGGTACGCCCGCGAGGCCCTCGCCAGCATCGTTGTGCCGATCGCGGGCATGGCGTGGAGGGACCTGACGCACCCGCGCGGCAAGCTCCGCTTCCAGCCGGACGTCTACCTGAAGATGTGGGCGCTGTCCCGGCCCCGCATCGCGGCGGACGCGATCCTGTTCGACGAGGCGCAGGACGCCAACCCGGTGCTGTCGCGGGTGCTGCGCGACCAGAAGCACACGCAGCTGGTGGCGGTCGGCGACCCGTACCAGCAGCTGTACGCGTGGCGGGGCGCGGTGGACGCCCTCGCCACCTGGCCCGCCGATCAACGGCTCACCCTCGCCCAGTCCTTCCGGTTCGGGCCGGCCGTCGCCGACCGGGCGAACGAGTGGCTCGCGCTGCTCGGCGCCGAGCAGCGCGTCATCGGCTTCGACCGCATCTCCTCCACGGTGGCGCCGCTGGAGGCGGCCGACGCGATCCTGTGCCGGTCCAACGCCGGCGCGATGGCCCGCGTCATGGAGCACGTGGCCGCGGGCCGGCGCGTGCACCTGGTGGGCGGGGCGAGCGACATCAAGCGGTTCGCGCAGGCCGCGCTGCGGCTGATGAACGGCGAGCGGGCTGACCACCCGGAGCTGATCGCGTTCGACTCGTGGGAGGCCGTACGGGAGTACGCCGCCATGGACGACGGCGCGAACCTCGCCACGATCGTCAAGCTCGTCGACGAGCACGGCCCGGACAAGATCATGCGAGTCGCCGATTCGCTCGCCACCGAGGCCGCGGCCGAGGTGACGGTGTCGACGGCGCACAAGTCCAAGGGCCGCCAGTGGTCGACGGTGAAGATCGGTGACGACTTCCGGGAGCCGTTCCCCCGTGAGTGGCCCCCGGGCTCGGGGCGCCGCGCTGTCGTCCTGGACGCGTCGGAGCTGATGCTCCTGTACGTCGGGGTCACCCGCGCGGTGAACACGCTGGACGACTACTCGACGCGGTGGGCAGGGGACCTGCACAGCTACGGGGTTCCGGTGCTGGTGCGAGGTGCCCCGTCGCAGCCGAAGAGCCCGTCGCAGCCGGAGCAGCTGGTGGCGAAGCACCACCCGCCGGCCGCGATCCTGCCGGACGCCCCGGACCCACTCGCCGACCTGGTCGACCTGGCAGATGAGCTGACCGGCCCGACGCCGGCGCCCGGGATGGGCTGCACGGGCAAGCGGCCGTGCTTCCTGTGCGACCCCACGGTCCGCGCCACCTGGCCGGAGCCGGTCACCGCGGGAGCGTCTCGTGGCTGACGTCATCCAGTTCCCCGGGGCCGGCGTGGTGCCGGCCCCGGGGCCCCGGGCGGTCCCCGCCGACCTCGACGCCATGGGCGAGCGGTACATCGCCTACTGCGAGGCCCGCGACAGCGGCCGGGAGCAGGACGCGGACAAGCTCGCCCGCGCGGTCGCCGACGACGTCCCGGCCTGGCTCGGCGAGGTCACCCGCGTCGAGGCCCTCCGCCAGGAGCTGGCCGCCGAGATCGACCGGCTGACCGGAGGCGCGTGATGGGCGCGAAGTCCCTGAACAACCTCGGCCGGCAGCGGGCAGCCGTGCCGACCGTCATCGGCCGCTGCAAGGTCTACGGCGACCCGATCCGCACCGGTGACGACACGGTGTGGCTGACCGACCCGATGGGCCTGTCCCACCGGGAGTGCAAGGCCAAGGCCGACGAGCTTGCCCAGATGAAGGGCGGCGCGTGATGGCCAACAAGCAGCCGGACTGGACCGGCTACTGCGACGCCCACGGCAAGCGCCTCTTCTCCAGCCGGAAGCGGGCCCGCAAGCAGATCCGCGAGCACCGCAACGGCAAGGGGATGCGCGAGTACCCCTGCACCCTCGTCGACGGCCACTTCCACATCGGCCATCTCCCGCGAGAGGTGCGCAGGGGCTACAAGACCGTGGCCGAGGTGCACGGGAGGAAACGATGACCGGCCGCACCCGGCCGCGGCCTCGCCGCGCTCGCCAGACCGTCAAGTCACGGCTCGCCCCGTGCGTCTACCGGGCCGACCACACCATGCCCGACCCGGTCGATCCAGCCCACCCGCTGTGCGTCTGCGGCCTGGCGTGGCGGCACCCCCGGCACACCCTGCCGGACACCAGCGTGGCCCAGGCCGAGCACCTCCGACGGATCGGAGACGACCTGTGATCGGCCAGTGGATCGGCGCGAGCATCCTCCTCGGCCGCCCCGTCCCCACCGACCAGCCGTATCCGCACATCTGCGGGTCGGTGATGGCCGCCGGGCTGATGACGGGCCGGCCGGTCCGGATCGGTCACCGCGACTGCGCAGCGTGCGCCCAGATCGCCGCCGCAGCCGACGTCCAGACTCGGGGAGGCGACCGGTGAGCCGCCCGGCCCGCGACCGGGGCCGCATCAGCCCCGACTGCACTGCGACCTTCCACGGCACCGACTCCGCCTACCGGTACGGCTGCCGCTGCCCACACGCCCGCGAGCACAAGCGCATCCGCGTGAAGCGCTGGCGTGAAGGCCGATCCGTCGCCCGCCGTGTCGACGGCACCGGCACCCGCCGCCGCCTGCAAGCCCTGACGGTCCTCGGCTGGCGGTGGCAGGACATCGGCGACCGGATGGGAGTCACCCGGGAGGCAGTGCAGCACACGGCGGCATCCTCCGGCCTGGTCGAGCTGGCCACGGTCGCCCGGGTGAAGGCCGTCTACCGGGACCTGTCGACCCGGCCGGGCCCGTCGCCGATCACCGCCGCCCGAGCCGCTGCGAAGGGCTGGCACGGTCCCCTCGCCTGGGCCGACATCGACGACCCCACCTGCCAACCCGACACCACCGGCCCGGACGCGCCTGTCGTCGACGAGTGGGCCGTGGGCGAGGCATTAGCCGGGCGGCTGCCGTCGTCGCGGCTGACCGACGTCGACCTCATGGAGGCGATGCGCCGGCTCCTCGAGGAGGGGCTGAGCGAGGGGCAGGCCCGCTACCGGCTCCGGTTGACCAACGCGCACGCCCGGCGCGTGATCCGGGCCGTCCGATCCGCCGCTACGACCGAGGAGACCCGAGCAGCATGACCACCACAACCCTTCCCCGACTGCCCCGCGAGCTCCTGCCGTCCCTAACCGTCGCCGTCCCTGTTCGCAAGGACCACCCCGGGTTGACCGCGCACCGCGTGGAGCGGGTCTACGACGGCAAGCGCACCGCCGGCCAGCTCACCTGGCAGAACAACAAGGGCGACGTCCTGATCGTTCCCGCCTGCCTGCCGAAGGGCCAGGTGCCGGACGTGCCGCACCACGAGCTGTCCGCGCCGATGGCCGACCACCTGGGCGCCGCAGCCTGCACCGCCAAAGCCTGCACCGCCAAAGCCTGCTTCCCCAACGCGAAGCCCCGCTGACCTGGCGGGCCGGGCTTCCCTACCGCGAGGCCCGGCCCGCCACCCCCGAACCATCCCGTAACCCCAGGAAGGCGCGGACCGGATGTACCAGCTCGTTGCCGAGGTCCTCGACCACGCACCCGCCAACCTCACCGCAGCCGAGGTCCTCATCCTCGTCGCTATCGGCGAGGACACCCGGGTCCGTGGCGAGCACCGCGAGATACCCGTCGAGGACCTCGCACGGCGAGCCCGGCTCGACCGCCGCGGCCTCCGCATGGCCGTCACCCGGCTCGCGAAGCACGGCATCACGGTCCGCGTCGCCCTGGGCGTCGACCGCCGCGGCAAGCCCCTCTACGCCGTGCCCGGCAAGTCGCCCCGCTGGGTGCTGCCGGCCTTCCCGCCCCCGCCCGGCTGCGGATGCCGCAGTTGCCGACAAGGGGGAGAGGAAATTCCCCCTGAAGGAGGCACCACAGCTCCCCCTACCGAAAACCCGCAGGTCAGCAAGGAGGCACCACAGCTCCCCCATGCGGAGAAGGAGGAACCACAGCTCCGTCAGGAGGAACCAGGGTTCCGTCAGGCGGAACCACAGCTCCGTCAGCCTGACGCCACAGTTCCCCCATCTCCGTACGTAGCCGAACCCGTCATCTATCAACGGCCACCGACCGTCGCCTACCTCCTCGACCACGGGGCCGCGGATGACGACGAAGCCCACCTCCTGATCAAGGCGATCAAGACGCGCTTCGCCCCGCGCAGCGTCGGCGCCTACATCCGGTCGCTGCCCGATGACGACCTGGCCGAGCTGCTTGACGAGATCCGCACCGACCGCCGCCCCGCCAGCAGCCTGCCGCCCCAGTGCGGCCAGTGCGGACCCAACCGGCAGATCGAGATCGACGGCCGGATCCGCCGATGCCCCACCTGCCACCCCCTCGCCGCCGCCTGAAGGGAGACCACCCTCGTGGACCGCCCGGCCCCGCCGCACTCCGACGCCCTCAACCGCATGGTCGGCATCACCCCACCGCCGGCTGAGGTCGTGCCAGAGGCGGACATCGTCGACCCGGTCGAGTACGAGCAGCGCCGGATCGAGCTCCGCCGCAAGGCCGCCGCCCGATCCCGGGCCCGCCGAATGGCGGCCGCCTGATGGCCAGGACCGGCACCGTCTACCTCCTCCACTTCGACCAGCCCTACCAGCACGCCAAGCACTACATCGGCTGGACCGACGACCTGGACACCCGCCTCGCCGACCACGCCGCCGGCCGCGGCGCCCGCCTCATGGCCGTCATCACCGCCGCCGGCATCACCTTCCGCCTCGCCCGCACCTGGACCGGCACCCGAGCCCGCGAACGCCAGCTGAAGCGGCAGGGCGGCGCCTCCCGCTGCTGCCCGCTCTGCGGAGTCCGACCCCGCCAGAGCGCGTCATGACCGCCCCGGCGTACCGGCACCTGGCCCCGGGCATGAAACGCGCCTGCGCGTCCGCCCAGGAAGCCATACGCCGCGCCCAGGCCCACATCCCGCCGCCCCCGCCCGCCACCGACCCAAACGACCCGTGGAACGGCAGCTGGCCACCCAGCCCCCAGGCATGGCGTACCCGCTGCCGACAGATCCGCGAAGAGATCGAGGAGACCCGCCGTGCCCGCTGACCACGTCAGCCCCGACGCCCAAGCCACCATCGACGCAGTCCTCGCAGCAAACCCCGGCATCCTCCAGCCCCGCGACCCGAACCGGCCTGAGCCGCACTGGCGCGACATGCAGCATGAGATGCAGGAGGACAGCATCTTCCCCTACGACGAGATCGACCAGCAGCGCGCACGCGCCGAAGCCGCCGAACAGGAGCTCACCGAGGCCCGCGCCGAGCTGGAGCGCCTTGCCGAAGACCGGCACAAGCTCGCCCGCCTCGACGAAATCCGAGCCACCTACGACCAAGCCCGTGAAGGACTCGCGAAGTACCGCGACGAACTCACCGCCCACCACGCCGAGCTGCACACCAAGCTCAACGCCACCGAGAACGACCTCCGCAGCGCCAACCGCGCCGTACAAGAGTTCGCCGCCCAGGCAGAGCGCAACCGCCACACCATCGCCGCCCTCGTCGCCGCTGCCCCAGCCGCCGACCACGCCCACCGCCAGCTCCGCGCCATCCGTGAAGCCCGAGCACACCGCTGCGACACCCACTGCACCGAAGGCGGCTGCGACTTCGACCTCGCCGCCTTCGTCGACCGCGTCGACGAGATCCTCAACGACCAGGACGACGCACCGCCGTCGGGCCTCGGTTCCCCACGTCGCGCGCAGGAGGACCCGGCGACTGCCCGCCGCCGGCACGCCCTCGCGTTCAACGCCCTCAGCCGCGTCCTCGCCGAGCGCCGGGAGTTCGTGCGGCTGTCGACCCGGAAGCGGTGCGCTGAGGCCGTCCTGGCTGCTCTGGACGCCGACCGGCAGGAGATCCGTGGGGAGCACGGTCCGGAGATCCCCGCCGAGCAGCTGCCCGTCTCCAGCGTCATCGCCGTCTCCAACAAGTTCGCCCGGGCCGCCGACAGCCAGCCCCGGTACGCCCGCGCGGCCGGCCACCCCGCCGGCGGGGACTGGGTGCGCTTGCGTACCGGCAGCGGGCGCACGTACGAGGGCTACCGCGCCGCGGCCTGCCCCGGCGATGGTGTTGCTGGCCATCAGCACGACATCCGTTGCGTCAACGAGCCGTCGTGATCCGCCGTCTCCTGCTCGCCGCCGGCGCCGCATACGTGGCGCTGGCGGCAGCCATCCTCGGACTCTCCGCCGCCCTCGACATCCACTGGGACCCCCAGATGGCCGTCATCGAAGCCGTCTGCGCCGTGTTCCTCGGCCAGTACCTCCTCGTTGCCTGGCTCCTCACCCGGAGGCACCGATGACCAAAGCCCGCGCCGCCAACCGCCGCGACCAGGCCGTCACCGCCCTCGCCACACCCGGACTCGCCACCAACCCGCTCTCCCGGGCCTGCCCGAAGTGCGAGGCCCAGCCGTGGAAGCCCTGCCGCCGCTGGATCTCCGGCCGGATCTGCGGTGAGGACATCGGCGGCGGCTACTGGCGGACGTTGAAGCAGGTCCACGCCGAGCGCAAGCAGCAGCGGAGACAGCGGTGACCCAGATGCTCACCCGCAGCCAAGTCGCCCAGATCATCGGCCACACCACCGGCCACGTCCCCAGCTGGACCGCCGCCCAAGGCATCACCGGCGTCCCCGTCAGCGGCCAAACCCTCTACCGGGCCGACGACATCGCCAACGCCCTCCAGGCCCCACAGCTGCGCCTGGACCGCTTCATCCGCAACCCGCTCAACCGCCTCACCTGAGGAGCACCGTGACCCCGCACCACCACTGGGCCCAGTCCGCAGCCTGGTCCCTCGACGCCGCCCTCCTCGCCCTGGACGCCCGCGCCGTCATCGAGGCCCGCGCCATCCGCGCCCAACAGGAAGCCGCAGCCGAGCCCCTCCGCTCCCCGAGCTGGGGCAGCCGGCGCGCCCTCGGCGGCCACGGCGACCCCACCGGCGACGCCCTCCTCACCATCGGCACCGCCCGGCCCAACCGCTACGCCGACCTCGCTGCCGACGTCCAGGAGCAGCTGCACGGCGTCAGCCACCACCTTCCCGGCGACAGCTTCAACCCGCTCTATCGCATCCGCGAGGCCCTGCCCGCCTTCAGCCCGGGTACTGCGCACGCCACCTGGCGGCTCCTCGACCGCCTCGACGGCCGGGTACGCCGCACTCGCGGCCTCGACATCCCCTCCGGGCGCCGGCACCTCGTCGACGTCGCATGCCCGGTCTGCGCGGGCCGGGCCCTGTACGTCCAGACCGCCGGCCCCGAGAGCGACTGGACCGTGGTCTGTGCGGGGTCGTGGCGGGACGGCCGGGACAACCCGTGCCTCTGCGTCGGCGAGGGCTGCCCGTGTGGGATGGACGGGGCGGTGGAGGGTGTCGTCCACATCTGG
Source organism: Micromonospora sp. NPDC048930 (assembly GCF_043197935.1). Taxonomy (NCBI): domain Bacteria; kingdom Bacillati; phylum Actinomycetota; class Actinomycetes; order Micromonosporales; family Micromonosporaceae; genus Micromonospora; species Micromonospora sp. NPDC048930. The sequence continues at coordinate 25,885 of NZ_JBICUB010000033.1, read as the reverse complement.
CTGCGGCATGTCGTCCTCGGCGCGGTCGCGGGGGCCGCGCCGGCTGGCACCAAGTGATTAGCGTGCACCCATGACCGAGGAATTTCGCGAGGTAGACATCCCGCTCGTCCGGCTCTCCCAGCCCTACGTTGACCAGCTGGTAGCGCAGGCGGAACGCCTCTACGAGCAGCTCGACGCCATCGACGAGCAGATCGACAAGATCTATGACGACGCCAAGCCAGCCCTCGAAGCGCTGGAAGCCAAGGTGCCCGACAAGCCCAAGGAGACGCCAACGGCGGTTGAGTGGCTCACCCGGTGGTGGCGCCGCGGCTCGGCGCCCGGCCAGGTCGCGTACCACGTTCTCGACGGCTCCCTCGGCTCCCACCTCATCGAGCGGCGCTGAGGGAGAATCGAGCCATGCTGACCGTCGAGACCCGCCGAGAGCGGACCGAGCACCAGCGCGGTGGCGACATCGTGATCCGGACCCGCCGCCGGTGGCTGCGCCTCGCCGTCTACTACGGCACCCCGCCCGGCTCGCACATCGGCTTCTGGCGAACGAAGGGGCACGGGCTTCGCGGGTGGAACCTGCGGCTGGGCAAGCGGTACGCCGGCCCCTGCCTGACCGCCTTCGTGCACACGAAGCCCGCGCAGTGACTCGCTGCCCCCGCTGCGGTCTCCGCCTCACCGCCGGCCGCTGCCCCGCCGACCTCCCCGAGCTGCCGCGCTGCACCGACCCCGACCCGCGTTACTACGGCCGCGAGTACGGCACGGTGCAGCAGCTCGTCCACCGCCTGGGCGCCGACGTCACCGTGGGCATGGTCCGGCAGTGGCGCAAGCGCAAGGGCCTCGGCAACCACGACGGGCTGTCGTTCCTCGACGAGGCCCAGACGATCGAGGGCGACATCCGCCGGCGGAAGGATCGGCGGGGCCGGCCGCGTCGAGTTGACGTTGGGGCCGCCGTCGCCGCATGATTTGTTCACCGACTCCGCATAGGCGGGGTCTGCCCACAGCCCGGCCAGAGCGCTTCAGCGCCGCCGGGCTGTTGTGCGTCCAGGGTCGGGACGCCAGGGCGTGCAAGGGGGAAGCGGGCAGGCCGACTGTGGCGGCCGGCCTGCCCGCACCCACGACCAACAGCTTGCGCCCGCCACACGTCGAGGCTCTCCCTGCCGCCGGGACGGCAGATGACCTCCTCTCGACTGCCGCCCGTGCAAGTCGGGCCGGGTGCACCACCACCACCGATCGGAGCAACCGTGGACTTCGGCGAGGCGCTCACCGCGCTCAAGCAGGGCGGCAAGGTCAGCCGCGACGGATGGAACGGCAAGGGCATGTTCGTCGTCCACCAGCTCGGCTACCCCGACGGGATCCCCATCAACGGCAACACCGCCGAGGCCACCGGCTTGCCCGAGGGCACCGTCTGCCGCTTCCGGCCGTACCTGATGCTTCGGGCAGCCGATGGCGCGTTCGTGCCGTGGGTGCCGAGCGTTTCGGACGTGCTCGCCGAGGACTGGCGTCACGCCGTCTGGGCTGACGCAGCGGCCTGATCACAGACTCCCAATTTGATGATGATCGGGGGTGTGCGGCTGGGATGGACCCCCGCCCTTCGGGGCGCAGCGGTCCGGGGCTGTCACCACGTACCGGCCTGAACGGTGGCCCGCACACCCCCACCCCCTCCTGCCCCCGACCTGGCGAGGTGAGCCGCCTGTGAGGTGACCCCATGGCCAACCGACCCCGCCCCGTCACCCAGGCCGACCACGACCGCGTCCGCGAGCTCCACGACCAGGGCCTCAGCCGCAACGCCATCGCCGAAGAGCTCGGCCGCTCGGGGCGCACCATCAGCCGCATCGCCGACAAGCTCGGCCTCGACTTCGACCGGGCGCGCACCCGCGCCGCCACCGAGGCCAAGAAGGACGACGCGCGAGCCAAGCGGGCCGCCCTCGCCGTACGACTGCTCGACGACGCTGAACGCCTCCGCGAGCAGCTCTTCCAGCCCGCCCTGGTCTACAACTTCGGCGGCAAGGAGAACACCTTCGAGCAGGCCACCATCCCGGAGCCCAGCTTCCGGGACAAGCGGGACCTGATGAACGCCATCGGCATCGCGATCGACAAGAGCGTGCGCCTGGACGAGTACGACGCCGACCCCGGCATCGACGCCGCCAAGAGCATGCTCGGCGCTCTCGCGAAGGGGCTGGGTGCCGCGTACGACGAGCTGACCCGCGCCGAGTCCGATGGCGGTTGACCTCGACGCGGTCGGCCGGACACTCTCCCCGATCCACCTGCGCTCGGTGGTCGAGTCGACGGCCCGCCTCAACATCTGGCAGGGCAGCGTTCGCAGCGGGAAGACGGTGGCCAGCCTGCTGCGGTTCCTGATGGCCGTAGCCACCGCGCCCAGCTCCGGCCGGGTCCTGCTGTTCGGCAAGACCCGCGAGTCCGTCAACCGCAACGTCTTCGCCGTACTCACCGACCCGGCCCTGTTCGGCCCCCTCGCCCGCCTGGTCAAGTACAACCCGGGCGCGCCCACCGGCACGATCCTCGGCCGCGAGGTCGACGTCCTGGGCGCCAACGACGCCAAGGCCGAACCCAAGGTGAGAGGCATGACCCTCTGCCTGGCGTATGGCGACGAGCTGACCACGATCCCGGAGGTGTTCTTCACCCAGGTCCTCGCCCGGTTGTCGGTCCGCGGCGCGAAGCTGTTCGGCACGACCAACCCGGACGCCCCCAACCACTGGCTGAGGCGGAAATACCTGCTCCGCGCCGGTGAGCTGAACCTCCGCACGTGGCAATCGACGCTCGACGACAACCCGCACCTGGACCCGCAGTACGTGGCGGACCTGAAGCGCGAGTACGTGGGGCTCTGGTACAAGCGGTTCATCCTCGGCCGCTGGGTGCAGGCCGAGGGCGCCGTCTTCGACATGTGGGACGAGGACCGCCACGTCGTCCCCATGCTGCCCCGCATCGACCGGTGGATCAGCCTCGGCATCGACTACGGCACCCGCAACGCCACCGCCGCCCTCATCCTCGGCGTCGGCGAGGACGGCCGGCTGTACCTGACCCACGAGTGGCGGCACGACCCGGCCATTGCACGGCGGCAGCTCACCGACGCCGGCCTGTCGCGCGAACTGCGCCGCTGGCTCGCCGACATCGAGGTGCCCGGCACGCAGTGCCTGAAGGGGCTGAACCCGGAGTGGACCGTGGTCGACCCGGCCGCCGCGTCGCTGCGCCTCCAACTGCACGAGGACGGCATGACACCGGCGCTGGCCGACAACGCCGTCCTCGACGGGATCCGGCTCATGTCGTCCCTGCTCGGCAACGACCAGGTCAAGGTCCACAAGTCGTGCCAGGGGCTGATCGACGAGATCCCCGGCTACAGCTGGGACGACAAGGCCGCCGAGCGGGGCGAGGACGCCCCGATCAAGGCGGACGACCACTCGATCGACGCCGCCCGGTACGCGATCAAGACCCCCGAGGTGCTGTGGCGGCCGATGCTGCGTCGCGCCGTTGACCTCGCAGCCTGACGAAGGAGAGCCATCGTGAAGCCGACCATCGGCCGCATCGTCCACTACACCCTCACCGAGCAGGACGCCTCGCTGATCAGCAGCCGGCGAGCCGCCAGCAACCCGGCCGGCGTCTTCGCCCGCAACCCGGTCAGCCCCGGCGACACCTACCCGGCGATGGTCGTCCGCGTCTTCGACCCGTCGACGACGGCCGCCAACCTCCAGGTGCTGCTCGACGGCGACGACACCTACTGGGCGACCTCGCGGTGCGAGGGCGAGCCCGGCGAGGCCGGTCGGTGGACCTGGCCGCCGCGCGCCTGATGGCCGTCACGCACATCGCCGGACTGCCGATCACGATCAGCGACCGGTACATCCGGCAGCGGTGCGGGTGGTGCGGTGAGGCCATCGCCGAGTACGACCTGGCACGCATCGCCGTACCGGCCGGCCAGGACCCGACCCCCGCGATGTGGCCCACCGGAGCGCTGGTGACCGTCGACGGCAACGCCTCATGGGTCACCGAGGCCGAACGGCTCCCGGACGACGCCTGCGCGGTCAACCCGCTCACGCTGGCCAGCTTCACCTGACGACTGGAGGGAGGCCCGGTGCCGATCCCGACCGGCGGCGCCTGGCCGCCCCCCGCACACGCCCCCGCCTACCACTCCTACCGTGACTGGGACGCCTGGTACGTCGGCGACCCCGCCACCCTCATCGACGTCTACCGGGAACGAGGCGTCGCCGGCCCCCGAGTCCGGCCGAGCCAACTCGCCGGCGGCGTCATCGGGCTGCTCTCCCGCTGGATGTGGGGCACCCCGCCCCGCCGGGACCAGCGGGACGGCCGGCTGCATGTGCCGGTCCCCGCGGACCTGGCGGCCACCTCTGCCGGTCTGCTGTTTGCCGAGCCACCCGCCCTCACCTGCGACGACGCCAAGGCTCAGGAGGCGGTCAACCGGCTCGTCGAAGCCGGCCTGCACACCACCCTCCGGCACGCCGCCGAGGTCGACTCCGTGCTCGGCGACGTGTACCTCCGCCCGGTCATCGACAAGGAGGTCGCCTCGGACCGGGCGATCGTCGACGCGGTGCCGGCCGACGCGGCGATCCCCGTCATCCGCTGGGGCGTCCTCACCGAGGTGACGTTCTGGTCCGTCGTGCACGAGTCGTCCGGCACTGTGCTGCGGCTGCTCGAGCACCACGACGTGGTGAAGGGCGCAGGCCGTATCACCTACGCGCTGCATCAGGGCACCGAGGGTGAGCTGGGCCGGCCGATTCCGCTGGCCGAGCTGGAGGCGACCGCGTACCTCGCCGACCTGGTCGACGAGACCGGTGCCCAGGCGACCAAGCTTGACCGCCTCGACGTGGTCCGGATACCGAACGCCGGCCCGCAGCGCGCCTGGCGGAAGCTGGCCGCGCTGAAGTATCACGGCCGCAGCGACATGGACGGCAACGAGCCGATCTTCGACCGGATCGACGAGACCTGGACGAACTGGATGCGGGACATCCGCCTCGCCCGGGGCCGGATCACCGTGCCGGACTACATGCTCCAGAGCAACGGGCCGGGGCAGGGCGCGGTGTGGGACGCCGACCGTGAGGTGTACTCGGCGGTTGGTGGCCTGCCCAACCCGAACGGCGAGAAGCTGACCGTCACCCAATTCGCGATCCGGCACGTCGAGCACAAGGCCACCATCGACGAGCTGATGCAGGTGGCGATGCGGCACGCCGGCCTCTCAGCCCAGACCATGGGCGACGAGGGCGATGTGGCCATGACCGCCACCGAGGCCCAAGCCCGCGAGCGGCAAACCTTCGTCAGCCGCGGCGACCGGATCACGACCTGGTCACCCGCGCTGGCCCGGTACGTCGAGCTGCACATGGCCATGGAGCGGGTCCACTTCTCCGGGCCGGACGAGGAGCTGCCGAACGTCGAATTCGGGGACTCCGTCAGTGAGTCGCCGGAGACGGTGGCGCGCACCGTGCAGCTGCTCGCGGCCGCCGAGGCCGTCAGCGTGGAGACCAAGGTTCGCATGGTGCACCCGGACTGGGACGACGACCAGGTCCGCGAGGAGGTCAACCGGATCAAGGGCGACGCCCCGCCGGTCGTAGAGGTCGGCGGCAGCCTCGGCGCACTCGCCGGTAACAACCCGCCGCCGGACACGAGCGGCGACGGCCCGGGCGACCAGGAGCCCCCGGTCGAGGAGTAGCGGATGGCCCTCACCGGCGACCAGATCGAGGCCATCGCTCGCAGCACCGTCGACCTGTACCGGACGGCGGAGCAGGCCATCCTCCGCGAGGTCACTCGCAAGCTGGCTGCCGGTATGGACGCCCCCGACTGGGCGGTCACCCGCCTCGGCGCGCTCTCCACCCTGCGGCGCACCGTCGAGCGGATCCTCGCCGTGGTGGAGGCCGACGGGGCGGACCAGATCCGGGAGGCCCTGGCCCGGGCGTACCGGTCCGGGCAGGCCGCGGCAACCACCGGGCTGCCCGCGCAGCTGCTGCCCCGCGACCCGGATGCGGTCCGGGCTGCGGGCATCGTCGCCCAGGAGGTCACCCGGGCCGGGGTCATCGAAAACTTGGCCGCCGCCCTCGTGCAGGACGTCGGCGAGCGGCACTCCAACGTGCTCCGCCACGTCCTCGACGTGTACCGGACGGTCGTGCAGCAGGCGACCGCGGTGAGCGTGGCGGGCGGGATGACCCGCCGGCAGGCGTCGCAGTTCGCCTACCAGCGGTTCATTGACCAGGGCGTGTCCAGCTTCACCGACTCCCGGGGCCGGGTGTGGCGGCTGTCCAGCTACGTGGAGATGGCCGTCCGAACCGTCACACAGCGAGCCGCCGTCCAAGGGCAGACCGACCGGCTCCAGACCCTCGGCCTGGACCTGGTCATCGTCTCCAACAGCCCCCGTGAGTGCCCGAAGTGCCGCCCGTGGGAAGGCAAGGTGCTCTCCACCTCCGGCCGCCAGCGTGGCCGGGTCGAGCTGGACAGCATGGTCGGCTCCGGCACGGTCACCGTGGACATCGCCGGCACGGTCGACGAAGCCCGCGCGGACGGCCTGCAGCACCCGAACTGCACGCATTCCCTGCGCGCATACCTGCCCGGCGCGACCAAGCGACCGGCCGGGCAGCTGGCCAACCCGAAGGGCTACGAGGCCAAGGACAGGCAGCGCGCCATCGAGCGACAGATCCGCCGGTGGAAGGAACGCGAGGCCGGCGCGCTCGACGACAGCGCCAAGGCGACTGCCGCGGCGAAGGTCCGCCAGTGGCAGGCCACGATGCGGGATCACCTCGCAGCCAATCCCGAGCTGAAGCGGCTGCCCTACCGCGAGGCCATCGGCGCCGGCAACCTGCCCCGCTGACCAGACCACCCCGGCAAGGCCCGGGGCCAGCACCACCCCACCGACAGCCTCAAGGAGGCAGATCGATGCAGCACACCCGACACCGCACCCTCAGCGCCCTCGCCGGGCAGATCATCGGCTACCGGAAGGACGGCCGGCCCATCCGGCTGGCCGCCGGCGGCAGCGGAGAAGGAGGTAGCGGCGGCGATGGTGCCGGATCCGGCAGCGGAGACGGCACCGGCAACACCGACACCGGCGGCGACGGCCAGGCCGACAAGGACGGCCAGGGCGACGGCACCGGAAGCAAGGACGGCCCGAACATCGACGGCGAGTTCGACGCCGACCGGGCCAAGCGTGCGATCGCGGCAGCCCGCGAGGCCGAGAAGAAGGCCAAGGGCGACGCCAAGGCCGCCAAGGACCAGGTCGCGGCGATCCTCGCCGCGGCCGGCCTCAAGCCCGACGGCACCAAAGACCCCGCCGAGCAGCTCAAGGAAGCGACGGCGAAGACCGAAGCCGCCGAGACGAGGGCCCGCAACGCCCAGATCGAGCTGGCCGTCTACAAGCGCGCAGGCAAGGCCGGCGCCGACCCGGACGCCATCCTCGACAGCACGTCCTTCATGAACACCGCGAAGGACCTCGACCCGGACGCCGCGGACTTCGCCGACCAGGTCGTCGACGCGATGAAGAAGGCCGTCAAGGCCAACCCGCGACTTGCCGCCACCGGCACGTCGGCCGGGGCCGGCAAGCAGGGCGCCGACCACTCCGGCAGCGGTGGCAGCCGCAGCCGATCCCGAGACCTCACCTCCGCCGTCGCCAAGAAGCTCGGCGGGTAATCCCACCAGGGGGAGCACATGGCAACCTCGCTCGCCGAGGCGAAGAACAACACCAACGACGACTTCGACGCCACGGTCATCGATGAGTTCCGCAAGGAATCGGTGATCCTCGACTCGATGATCTTCGACGACGCGGTCAACCCGTCCGGGGGCGGCGCGACGCTGGACTACGGCTACCGCCGGCTCGTCTCGCAGCCCACCGCCGCGACCCGCGCCTACAACAGCGAGTACGTGGCGAGCGAGGTGACCACCCAGAAGTACAGCACCACCCTCGCCGTCATGGGTGGCTCGTTCTCCGTGGACCGGGTCCTTGCCCGGCTCGGCTCAGCGGCGTCGGGCGCTGTCGCGCTGAACCTGTCGCAGAAGATCAAGGCGACCCGGACCAAGTTCCAGGACATGGTCATCAACGGCGACGTCGCCGTGGACGCCAACGGATTCGACGGCCTCAACAAGGCGCTCACCGGCTCGACGACCGAGTACCTGCCGCTCAACAACGGCGTGGCCACCGGTTACCTGAACTGGACGGATCTCGACACGGACACGTCGGTCAAGTTCAAGGCGCTGGACGTGCTCGACGAATTCCTCAGCCTGCTCGACGGTACGCCGACGCTGCTCATGGGCAACAAGAAGCTGCTGGCGAAGATCCGGGCGATCGTCCGGCGCACCGGCATGTACACCCGCGACCCGATCGACGGGCTCATGGGCCCGAACGGCCGGCCGGTCATCCGCGAGTCGTACGGCGGTGTCGTGTTCGCCGACCCGGGCGACCAGGCCGGCAGCACCAACCCGATCATCCCGATCGTCACCCGAGACACCGACGGGGCCGGCGCCGGCGGCAACATCACCGGCCTGACCGACCTCTACGCGGTGCGGATCGCCCTGGACGGCTTCCACGGGGTGACCACGACCGACGGCGAGATGGTCAAGACCTGGCTGCCGGACTTCACCACCTCGGGGGCGGTCAAGACGGGCGAGGTGGAGCTCGGCCCGGTCGGCGTCGCGCTCAAGGCCACGAAGAGCGCCGCGGTGCTGCGCAACATCAAGGTCCAGTGAGGAGCGACATGAGGTACACCGTCCAGGCACCCGTGAAGGAGTTCACCGGCGAGGTCGCCGGCGTGCACCTGGTCAAGGGCAGCTACACCGGCGAGCTGACGCCCTCGGCGCTGGCCTACTTCCAGGGCGCCGGCTACAAGGTCGAGGCCGAGGAGGCGCCCCAGGCGGAGGAGGGCGGCAAGACGCCGTCCCGATCCGCGTCCAAGGCCGACTGGCTCAAGCACGCCGTCGAGAACGGCATGACCGAGGCCGACGCCGAGGCACTGACCCGCGACCAGCTCGCGGAGAAGTTCCTCGGCCCGAAGCCGGAGTGAGGGGAGGGGCAGCGTGGCGTACGCGACCGTCGAGCAGCTGACCGCCTACCCGGTCGTCGTGCCGGCCGGCGTCAACGCCACGCTGCTCCTCACCCGGGCCAGCCGGGACGTCGACCGGGCCCTCCTCACCGCGGTGTACGACACGACCGACCCGGACGTGGTCGCCGCCCTGCGGGACGCGACATGCGAGCAGGTGGCTGGCATGCTCGACGCCGGGGACAGGACGGGCACCGGTGCGGCCCAGCCGATCAGCGGTTTCGGGATCGGCAAGATCACCGTTCAGCGCGGTGGAGGGTCGGGCGGCTCCTCGAAGCAGGCGGAGAAGATCGGCCCGCTGTGGCCCCAGGCGTGGCAGATCCTCCAGCAAGCCGGCCTGACCGGTCAGGGCCCGCAGGAGCCGCGCTATGGACTGGGCTGAGTTCATCGCCGAGTGCATCCCGGAACCGGTGACCGTGCAGCTGGAGCCCTACCAGGGCACCAGCGGCTACGGCCAGCCCGTCTACGGGCCGCCGGCCGACCTGGCCCCGTGCGTCGTCGAGGACACCCGCCGCCTCGTCCGCGTCCAAACCCAGGACGCCGCTGGCGCCGAGCAGGTGTCATCCACCACGGTGTACGGGCCACTGGCCACCGTGCCAGCCGGATCCCGGATCACCATCCCCGGCCGCCCGGCAGCCCGGGTCCTGGCCGTCGCCCGCAACGAGGACCACGGACTTGGCCTTCCCTCGCACCTTGAGCTGTCCCTGGAGTGAGTCGTGGCTGATGACGGGTTCGTACTGGAGTGGGACGGCGATCGAGTGCTCGCCGAGCTGGCCGACGCCAGCTTCGACGGCACGCTGCTGGCTGGTGAGCACCTGCTCCAGGTGTCGTCCGGGCTCGCCCCGCACGAGGAAGGTGACCTGGAGCGCTCTGGCGAGGTCACCTCCGACCGGGCCACCGGCGTGGTCGCGGTGTCGTTTGACCGAAGTTACGCGGTCAAGCAGCACGAGGACCTGACCCTGCGCCATGACGAGGGCCGCCAGGCCAAGTACCTGGAGGAGCCCATGTCGACCGAGAGAGACACGATGCTGGCCCTGATCGCGAAGGCGGCCGGCAAGCCCCTGGGAGGCTGACCATGGCGACCGGTGACGGCTGGACCAGCAGACTCCTCACCGGCCTCGCCGAACACCTCGCCGCCGCCAGCGTCGGCGACTGGAATGCGGCCGGCCTCTACACCGACGACCAAACCGGCATCTTCATCCGGGCAGTCCCGCCGAGCCCGAACCGGATCATCACCCTCGCCGCCTACCCGGTCGGCACCGAGCTGCAGGGCATGGCGGACCACCTGACCGGTGTGCAGATCCGCGTCCGTGGCATCCCCGGCAGCCCGCAGGACTGCGACGACCTCGCCGACGCCATCTTCGACGAGCTCGACTCACTGACCGGGGTGACCTGGGGTGGCATCCCGGTCAAGCAGGTGTGGCGGCAGTCCTACACGTCCCTCGGCCAGGACAACAACAGCCGGTGGGAACGCAGCGAGAACTACTACATCGACACGATGCGCCCGACCGCGCACCGCACCGACTGAGCAGAGAGCGAGGCGTCATGGCGACGACTCCCACCACCCGCGTGACCGCCCTCGCCCGGCGGTACCGCGTCGACATCGACACCGGCGTCTACCCCGCCAGCCAGTACCAGGAGCTGATGGGCAAGGCCGAGGTCAAGCTCATCGAGGAGCTGCGCACCGAGGGCGACGAGGCGTACGAGGACAACGGCGCGGCCCGGGAGCAGGTCACCGGCTACAACTGGCGGCTGGAGATCAAGCTCTTCCACAGCAAGAACGCCGCCGGCACCGCCCTCGACACCGTCCACCGCTTCCTGCGGACCAAGTTCGAAGCCGCGAAGCTCAACGGCGCCCAGGCCGGCGAGTTCGGCGTCCGCTGGTACGACAAGGACGGCCTGGACGACGGCAACAGCAAGGAAGGCAGGGCGTACGTCAAGGCGTTCCCGCCGGACGGCGGCAACCCGGGCGCACTGGACATGATCTCGCTGGTCATCCAGGGTCAGGGGCCGCTGGCGGCGATCACCAACCCGAACGCCACCACGGTCCCGGCTGTGACCGGCCTCAGCCCGGCCGGCGGCAGCACCGCCGGCGGCAACCTCGTCCAGGTCTACGGCTCGAAGTTCACCGGGGCCAGCGCGGTCAAGTTCGGGGCGACCAACGCCACGAACTACACGGTCGTCAACGACACGCTCATCGTGGCGACCGCCCCGGCGGCCACCGCAGGGGCGAAGGACGTCACCGTCACCACCCCGGGCGGCACCTCGCCGAACACCGCCGCCGACGACTACACGTACGCCTAATGGGCGCAAAGCTCGGCGACCTCGACGAGTACTGGAGCCCCGGGCTCACGCTCACCGTCAAGGGCAAGGAGTACACCGTGCCCCTGGCGTCGGCGGAGCTCGGGCTCTGGTGCCGTCGCATCGCGCAGATCACCGGCGACATCCACGGCGCGTCGACCGAGGCGGAGATGCAAGCTGCGGTCGCCCGGATCGAGGCGCTGCCAGACCTGCCCGGCGACCTGTCGCTGGAGGAGAGGGTCCTCGGCCCCGTCTACCAGCAGATGGTTGACGACAAGGTCGAGGACCCGTACATCCAGTTCAGCGGCCAGACCGGCTACATCTGGATCATCGCAGGTGAGGAAGCCGCCGAACGGTACTGGACCTCCGGTGGCCGCCCGGAAGCATGGGGCCCGGTGCCGAACCGGGCCGACAGGAGAGCTGGGCGGACCAGTACGGGCGCGGCCGGTACGACGAAGCCACAGGCCTCTACGAGTGGTACGACGTCCCCGACGAGGTCCTCCGGTCGCGGACGGGCGAGGGGCTCTCGTGGACGGAGATCCTGACCCACTGGCGGCTCATCGAAGCCGACCTGCATGACGTGTACGGCATCGACGTCGAGGACCGGCCCCTGATGAGGGACCGGTCCTGGCGGTGGCTGGAGATACGCATCAGCGGCCTGCTCTGCGCCGACACCCGGCTGTACCGGGCGCTCGCCCCGGAGCCGGAGACCCCGTCCGTACCGGACGTTCCCGGGTAGGTCAGCGGCCGAGCAGGCGCGCCTTCTGCGCCTCAAACTCCTCACGGGAGAGCAGGCCCTGCTGGACGAGCTGGCCGAGCTTGGTCAGCTCGTCCGCCACCGACGACTGGGCCGGCGCCGGGGCGTACTGCTGGGGCGCGGCGTACCGCTGGGCGATGGCCTGCTCCACCGCGTGGCGCAGCTGCTCGAAGGCCGGCCGCTGCTTCCCGGTGAACAGCACCGAGTTCTCATCCTGCGCGGCGTTGAACGTCTGGGAGCCGGCACGGGAGCGCTGCTCGTTGCCGCCGGGGATCGTGAACTGGATGAACCCGTTGACCAGCGAGCCCGGGGGCTTCCACTGCACTGCGGTGATCGTGGCGACGGGGATCCGCTTGTCGCCCTTGCCGATGGTGAGCCGGGCCATGCCCGTCCGGGTGATCGTCACGAAGGTCCCATCGAACGTCACGGTGCCGTTCTGACCTCGGGCTTCAAGAACGCTCATCAACTCTCCCCACGTGGTTGCGGACTGCGGGCGGGACCTTACTACGCGCTGTCAAGGGAGGGTAGGCATGGCGTTGAAGCTCGGCGAGTTGGTCGCCTACCTGAAGGCCGACGACACCCACCTTGCCCGCGGCATCAAGGCCGCCCAGGACAAGATGCGGCAGGCCGGCCAGAAGGCCAAGGAGTACGCCCCCGTCATGGGCGCCGCGATGGCCGCCGGCATCGGAGCCGGCCTGCTCCAGGGCATGGACCTGGAGGCCGCGCGGGCGAAGCTGTCCGCGCAGGTCGGTGACCCGGCGCTCGCCGATCGGCTCGGCAAGGCCGCAGGTGCCGTCTACGGCCGCGGCTTCGGCGAGTCCGCCACCGACGCGATGCTCGCCGCCCGGTCCGTGATGCAGGCCGGCCTCCTGCCGAAGAACGCCGACGCGGCCATCATCGAGGACCTGACCGTCAAGGCGCAGACGTTGGCGCAGGTCTTCGGCCTCGACGTCACCCAGGCCGCCCGCGCGGCCGGGCAGATGGTGCGGACCGGGCTGGCCAAGAACGCCAGCGAGGCGTTCGACATCATCACCAAGACCATGCAGGTGACCGGCGACCAGGCCGACGACCTCCTCGACACCATCACCGAGTACTCCACCCAGTTCCGCGAGGTCGGCATTTCCGGCCCCAAGGCGATGGGCATGCTGGCCCAGGCTTCCCGGGCCGGTGCGCGGGACCTGGACACGGTCGCGGATGCCATCAAGGAGTTCGCCATCCGGTCGCAGGATGGGTCCGCCACGAGCGCCGCGGCCTTCAAGTCGATCGGCCTCAACGCCAAGGAGATGACGGCAACCTTCGCCAAGGGCGGCCCCGAGGCGGACAAGGCCATGTCGCTCGTGCTGTCCCGACTGAAGGAGATGAAGGACCCGGTCGAGCAGCGTGCCGCCGCCGTCGCTCTCTTCGGCGCCAAGGCCGAGGACCTCGGTGACGCCCTCTACGCGATCGACCCAACGACCGCCGTCGCTGGCCTCGGTGACCTCAAGGACGCGACGAAGAAGGCCGGGGACGCCCTGGAGAACAGCGGCGCCCAAAAGCTGGAGGCCTTCAAGCGCAAGGCTCAGCAAGCCCTGGTCGAGAAGCTGTCCGAGGCACTACCGACCCTGGAGAAGGTCGGCGGCTGGCTGGACAAGCACAAGTCCATCGTCGGCCCGCTGGCGACCGGTCTCGGTGTCCTCGCCGTGGTCATCGGCGTCGTCCTCGGCGTCTACAAGGTGTGGATCGCCTTGCAGACGGCCCTGAACATCGTGATGATGCTCAACCCCATCGGGCTGATCGTCCTCGCCGTTATCGGCCTAATTCTGATCATCGTCGGGCTGTGGCTGAAATTCGAAGGCTTCCGCAATTTCTGGAAGAAGACGTGGGAAGTCATCAAGGAGTCCGCGCTCGCGGTGTGGGATTTCATCGTCGCCGCCGCGAAGCTGTGGTGGAAGACCTTCTCCGGCTTCTGGACCGGTGTCGGCCGGTTCTTTGTGAAGTTGTGGGGCGGCATCGTCGACGGTGTGAAGTCGGCGTGGGGCTGGATCACCGACAAATTCGATGCGGTGGTCAAGTTCGTATCCGGGCTTCCAAAGCGGATCGGTAAGGCCGCGAGCGGAATGTGGGACGGCATCAAGAACGCCTTTAAGAGCGCCGTCAACTGGATCATCCGGAAATGGAATGACCTCAGCTTCCGTATCCCCGGCATCTCGGTGCCCGGGCTCGGCCAGGTCTGGGGTGGGGCGACGCTTTCGACACCGAATCTCCCGATGCTGGCCAAGGGCGGCAACATCCTGAACTCCGGCATGGCCATCGTTGGCGAGGCGGGGCCGGAGCTGGTGCACCTCGGCCGCGGTGCCACCGTCCAGCCGCTCCCTGCCGGGGGCGGTGGGCACGCTGAGATGCGGCTGACTGGCGAGTTCCGGGTCCGCGGCGGGGACCTGGTTCTGGTGCTTCGGGACCAGGTCGCCGGCCGAGGCGGCAACGTCCAGCAGGTCATCGGCAGCAACTACTAAGAGAGGGGCGAGGGGGTGTCGTACGCGACCGGGGACAGCTTGAAGGTGCGGATTCGGATCGCATTCGGTGCCTCCATCGCCGCCGACCCGGCCACGTGGGTGTGGACGGACGTGACCAGTTGGTGGCACGTCGACGACGACGTGCAAATCTCCTGGGGACGGTCGTCGGGCGCGGAGCAGGCCGAGAGGTCCACGCTAGCTCTGACGCTGAAGAACACGGACGGCCGGTTCACGGCGATGGACCCCCGGTCGCCGTACTGGCCGAACGTCCGTAAGTGGACCCCGATCAGCCTCGACATTGACCTCGGGGATGGGGTCGGCTGGCGGAACCGGTTCTCCGGGTTCGTGCGGCAGTGGCCGTTGACCTGGCCCGGGGCATCGTCCCGGATGGCTCTCGCAAAGATCGAGGCGTGGGGGGTGCTGGGCCGGCTCGCTCGTGGGAAGCCGCCCGCCCGGTCACCGATGCGCCGCACCATCGCCGCCACCAACCCGGTCGCCTACTGGCCCGCCGAGGACGGAGCCACCGCCCAACAGGCCAGCGCCGGCCTCCCCGGCGGCAACCCCCTCCTCATCACCGGCACCGTGGATATCCAGTCGTCCGGCGACTACAACGCCAACGGCTTCCGCTACGGCACATCCACCCTCGTGGACGTGTCCCTCGGCGCCAGCCTCAGCGCAACCCTGAGCGCCGACGCGGCGGCCGCCACCCAGTCCGCGTGGACCGTGCACGTCTTCGGGTGGTTCGACGTCGACGTCGCATCCGGCGACATCGTGCTGATGGAGTGGACCACGCCCGGCGGCACGTACGAGCGCTGGCAGCTGGTGGCGCAAAAAGCCGCGCTGCACACCCAGGTGATCGGATACAACGCGGCCGGCGCGGCCACCGTGCTGGTCGATCGCAACGGCGTGCTGGGTGGATTCCGCACCTGGGCGGTCAGCGCCGTGCAATCCGGGAGCCTGGTCAACATCACGTACCGGCTCGACGACCTAGCCGCGGTCGGCGCGTCGGTGACCGCCACCCTGACCGGCGTCACATCGGTCACGGTCAACCCGACCGGTGCCACCGCCACCCAGCCGATGCCGTTCGGCCACCTGGCCGTCTGGGACCAGGCGGATTTCTCGTACGGCAACGTCGTCGTGGTCGACTCCTACGGCGGCGGCGTTTACCCGGCCTACCTGTCGTACCGTGGCGAGGCGGCCACCAACCGACTGGCCCGGCTCGCCGCCGAGGACAAGGTGCCTCTGGCTGCGATCCCTGCGGTCGACGCGGACGCCGTGACCCGGATGGGCTCGCAGAAGCCCGGCACGCCGCTGGAGCTCTACCAGCAGGTCGAGAGCGCCGACGTGGGCTTGCTGTACGAGTCGGGTTTCGGCCTTGGCTATCTGCCTCGCGCTGCGCGCTACAACGCCCCGGTGGCCCTGACCATCAACGGCGACGCCGGGCAGCTCAGCACTCCCTTCGAGCCGGTTGACGACGACCAGCAGTTGCGCAACGTGTGGACGATCGAGCGGGATGAAGGGGCGTCGGCGGTGGCCGCCGACGATCAGTCGGTCGACCTCCAAGGCGAGATCGAGGCGTCGGTGACGCTCAACCTGGCCGATGACACCGGACTGACGGATCAGGCGTGGTGGCGGCTGCACCTGACCACCGTCCAGGAGCCCCGCTACCCAGCCTTGTCCATCAACCTGGCTACGCATCCTGAGCTGGCCGCCGCGTGGTGCGGCTGCCGGCCCGGCTCCCGGGTCCAGGTCATCAACCCGCCCGCCCAGAACGTGCCCGGCACCGTCGACCAGCTGGTGGTGGGCGCGACGGAAACGTACCGCGGACGCCGCTCGTGGAAGGCCACCCTCAACGTCGTGCCGGCGGCCCCGTGGCAGGTGGCGACAGCGGACGGGGAACAGCGGGCGGCCGCTGACGGGACGACGCTGACTGCGGGGATCTCCGCGACCGACACCGCGATCCCGATCACGTCGACGGCGGCGAACGGCCGGTGGACCACCGACGCGAGCGACTTCCCGATGGACATCCTCGTCGGTGGTGAGCTCGTCCGGCTCGCGAGCATCACGGGCACCGGGCTCAGTCAGACAGCGACGGTCGTGCCGGGCGGACGGGCGCTCAACGGCGTCACGCGGTCCTGGGCAGCAGGCACCCCGGTGGATGTGTGGCAACCAGCGATTTCGCCCCTGTAGGAGGAGCCCTGTGGAGCTGATCCAGTCCGGCGCTCGATTGACGCCAGCCCGGCTTAACTTCGGCGAGAACGGCACCAAGGTGTTCGCCACGACCGG
The DNA here is from genome assembly GCF_043197935.1 of Micromonospora sp. NPDC048930. Lineage (NCBI taxonomy): Bacteria > Bacillati > Actinomycetota > Actinomycetes > Micromonosporales > Micromonosporaceae > Micromonospora > Micromonospora sp. NPDC048930. Next base: position 9,023 of record NZ_JBICUB010000033.1, on the reverse strand, counting down.
CACGATGTCGTCGGCTACGTACGTGGACCTGCCGGGGCTGTCGGCTACGTCGTTCCCGGTCAAGAAGTGGGCGACGTCGTCGAAGCTGTACGTCACGATGCGGTTCGAAGCCTTCAGCAGCGCCGCGTCGACGGGGCTGCGTCTCGGGGTGCGAATCAACGGGGTCGACTACGACGTGGCCTACCAGTACTTCACCTCGGCAAACATCTACGTGCCGTTCTCTGGTTGGGCGTACGTGGCGTCCGGGTTGGCCGCCGGCACGTACACCGTTCAGGCCCGCTGGAAGGTGGCGACCGGCCCGGGCGTGATCAACACCCACAACGCGATTTCGGAGCTGGACATGGGCGTACGAGAGGTGGCGGCCTGATGTCGTACACCGACTACCAGCGCTGGATCTCCCGGGGCCGCCCGTTCCGGCTGATGACCCCGGCCGCCAACCTGCGGGACCTGCTCCGCCGGTACGGGTACACCGTCTACGACATCGGTAACGAGTCGCACCTGACGCACGAGCCGCCCGAGGATCACACCCCGTACTCGGAGACCAGTTACCCGGGTGACTCGGTCTACGGGGTGGGGTACGCGATCGACATCATGCCGCCGCCGGCCGGCTCGGGGCTGCCGTCGCTGCAGCTGCTCGGTGCCCGGCTCCTGGCCGACCGCAAGGCGGGCGTGCCGGGGATCCGGTGGCTGAAGTACATGAACTGGGAGCCGGAGCGGAACAACGGCGGGGACTGCTGGCACGAGTCGTGGCAGCCGAACTACGCCCGCCGCTCGTCGAGCGACCGCGGGCACATCCACCTGTCCGGGCTGACCGGCTACGAGTCCAGCACCATCGGCGCCGGGTACGACCCGGTCGCCCGCATCCGAGGAGGGTCCGACGACATGAGCGAGCAGGCGGAGAACGAGATCCACCAGGTGTACGTCGGCCTGTTCAACGGCGGGTCGAGCATGGGCCGCCGGGTCGATCCCGACGGGGCCGGCGCGCTCCCGAGCAGCAACAGCCTCGTCGCGAAGTTGGACTACCTCCTGGCCCGGCTCGACGGCGTCGCCGCCGGCGTCGCCAGCCTGGCCGGAAAGGACTGGACGGACGAGCCGGCCATCATCGCCGGGGTCCTCGCCGGACTGTCCCCGCAGCTGCTCGGGGAGGCGCTCAAGGCCGCGGGCCTCACGCCCGAGGCGTTCGCCGCCGCGGTGCCGCCAGAGATGGCGAAGCAGGTCGTCGACGAGCTGCTCGCCCGGCTCAACGCCGGCACCACCTCACAGGCCGGCTGAGGTGGGCTGGGACCCGGCGGTCATCGGCACCACCATCACTGCCGGGTCCGCCCTGGCCGGCACCCTGACCGGCTTGTGGCTGGGCCGCAGGCAGCGCCGCGCCACCCTCGCCGACCTGGAGACCAACATCGCCGAGCGGCTGATGACCCGCATGGACAAGGAGCTCGCGGACGCCCTCGCCGACGTGGACCGGCTCCGCACCGAGGTGGACAGCTTGCGCCGGCGGCTGGACGCTCAGGAGGCGCGGGAGCGGGAGCTGCTCGCCGAGCTGGCGACGGTACGCGGCGAGCGGGACCGGGCGCGTGGTGAGGCTACCCAGCTCCGCGCGCAGCTCGCCGCGAAGGAGGCCGAGCTGGCGGCCCGCGTCGCTGAGGTGACCGACCTGAAATCGCTGATCGCCCACGGGCAGGCCGCCGCGTCTGGTGGGCCTGCCACCACTCGCTGACCGGGGCCGCTACTCCAGGTCGTAGCGGATACCGATCCGCTCCTGCCGTTCCCGCACCAGCGCCGCGTGTTCGACGGCCACCTCCATGTCCGCGCCGGCCGCGCGGAGCAGCTCCACGGTCGGCCCGCCCAGGCCACGCGGGTCCGCCATCGCGGTGCCGGCCTCGATGCCGAGCAGCTCCGGTTCGGTGGTCACCGCCCGCACCGCGGCGATGGCCTCCTCGCGGGGCTTGTCCCGGTCGGTGCCGATGCCGTAGCGGCCGGCCACGCCGGACAGCTCGGCCAACACGATCCGCTGCCATCGAGGCAGCCCAGGCACATTCGCCATCCCCCGACCGTACCCAGGAGGCCCCTACCATGCCCGACAAGTGGTCTGCTCGCATCCGCACCCTCTGGCCCATGCTGCTCGGCTACCTCGCCGCGCAGCTGCTCGACGTCGGCGCGCCGGTCGCCGCCTGGGCGCACACCACCCTCGGCGTCACCGTCACCGAGCAGCAGGTCGCCGCAGCACTCGGCGTGGTCCTCGGCTACGCCGTCTACGAGGCTGGCCGCTGGTTGGAGCGCCGAGCCGGTACCGGCCGCCTGGCGGAGGCGGCCCGCCTCGTCGGCCGGCTGCTGCTGTCCCTGGGCTTGACGACCGGTCAGCCGGTGTACGCGCTGCCGGGTCAGCGGGTGCGGGTGCTTGGCAGTGACGGGAGCATGCGGCCTCCCCGGTAGGATCGGCGCTGCGGCGCACGCCTGGATGGATCCCCGGGCAGCGCCGACCAAGACAGCAAACGGCCCCGCTCTCCTTCGGGAGGGCGGGGCCGCTTTCGCGTGTCTGGGGTCAGGCGCCGGTGGCTTTGGCCTCGACGGCGCTGCGACGCAGCTGGTAGTCGCCACGTGAGCTGAGGGGCTTGTGCCTCCAGCCGGTGCCGGGCTCGCCCCACTCCTTCAGTCGGCGGTCGGGGTCGGAGAGGGACCGGAGCACGGTCGCCCGGGAGACACCCAGGAGTTGCGCTGCCTCGTTGGGGCTCATCCACTCATCCGCCACGCCGAGATGATCGCACGTTCGCCGCTGCCGGGTCACTGCGGGCGCGCGTCTCGGTTGCTTCTATCGCTTCTATTGCTTCAAACTGATCAGCATGCGCCAGACTCGACCCCACCTCCCCGCGCCCCGCCGGACTCTGGAACGGCGCGTCACCGGCACTCCCGAGCACGTTGCCGCGACGGTCCGGAGACTGCGCTCCAGCGGCCGCCTCCTCGCCATGACCGAGCCCCGCCAGGCCACCGACGGCCGGATCTGGGTCGACGTCCGTTTCCTTGAGGGAACCCGGACCGCCGCACCGGCTCGCCGGCGCCGCTGGCCGATCGCCGCGGCCGCCGCCGGCGGTGTCGCCGTCGCGGGCGTGGGCGTGTACGCGCTCGTGCAGCTGGTCAACGCCGCGATCCGGGCGCTGCCGTACATCGGCGGCGGGCTGCTGCTGCTCGCCCTGGCCGCCCTGCTCTCCCCCGCCCGGCAGCGCGTGGTCTGCGTGACCATGCACGGCCCCGGCTGCCGCCACCACTGACGGAGGACCCTGATGACCGCACCCACGATCAACGGCACGAAGTACCCGCAGCCGGTAGACGCGCTCCTGCCGGCAGCCCGCAAGCTCGTCGACGAGCTCGGCGAGGTTCCGTCGCGGAACCGGCTGATGCGCGAGTACCGCATCGGTGCTCCGAAGGCCGACGAGCTACGGACGCTGCTGCTCCAGCCACCCGCCCCGGCCTCCACCGAGCCGGCAGAGGACCCGTGGCTGCACGCCGAGCCGATCGGCCCGAACCCGCTGCCCGCCCCCCTCGCACCCGAACCCACCCCGGTCGCCGCGCCCACGCCGGCTGTGACGGCCGTGGAGCGGTCCGCCGAGGTCACGGCACCCGGTCACCCGGGTACGCCGGCCACGGCCGCCACGGGCCGCCGGGCGGTTGCCTGGCCGGTGGTGCTGCTCGCCCTGCCCGCGTTCGTGGCCATCTGGTCCGGGTGGGTCGGACTCGGCGGACTCACCGGATTCGGGGTGGTGCACCCGCTACCCGGTATCGCCGACGGAGTGAGCCTGAACACCGCGATCACCCTGCCGATCGGGGTGGAGACGTACGGCGCGTACGCCCTCTACGTGTGGCTATCCGGGCGGGTGCCGGACCGGGCCCGCCGGTTCGCCAAGTACTCGGCCATCGGGTCGCTGGCGATCGGGTCGCTTGGCCAGATCGCCTACCACCTGCTTGTCGCCCCGCCGACCGGTGCGCCGTGGTGGATCACCACCGCCGTGTCGGTACTGCCGGTCCTGGTGCTCGGCATGGGCGCCGCACTTGCCCACCTCGTGCGAGAGGATCCCGCCCGATGACGGACCTGACCCACCTGGACGACGCCGAGACCGTCGCCATCGAAGCCACCCGCGAGGGCGGCCCCGTCGACCAGCCTCACAAGACCACGTTCGCCGACATCACCACCAGCCGGCACGTCCGGCCCATCGTCCCCGCCTCGCTGCGGTCCGCTGCCGGCCGCCGCGCCCTGGTCGTCGACACCGGCCGTCTCGCCGTGCACGCCGCCGGCTTCCACCTCGTACGGCTGCCGCTGTACCTCGGCCGCATCGCCGTCTACGCCCCCCGCGGAGTGGTCCGTACCGCCTGGCGTATCGGCCACTGGGCGGCCGCCGAGGAGGGCAACTGGCACCTGCGCCAGCAGGCCGCCAACAGCAACGACCCCAACGTGTGGCTCCAGCTCGACGCGCGCCGCCAGCGGCAGTCCTCGTGGCGATGGCCGCTCGTGCTCACCCTCGGCTTCGCCGTCGCCGTCTCGGGCGCCGTGTTCGCCCGCTTCGCCCCCGGCGGCAAGTGGGCGCTCGTGGCGGCGCTGTTCCTGCTGGCCGGGTGGCTCGGCCGGCCGGCGGACAAGCCCATCGTCGACCGGGTCACGCTGGGAGGTCGGTTCATTCGCCTCACCGCCGAACTCACCCGCGAGGCCCTCGTGGCGTGTGGCGCCGGGATCAAGGACGGCAGCCAGGTGGCCTTCAATCGGGAGATCTACCGAGACGGTCCCGGCCACACCGCCGTGGTCTCCCTGCCCTCGGGTGTCATCGCCACGGACGTGATCGATAAGCGGGAGTACCTGGCGGCCGGCTTCCGACTGCCGCTCGACCAGGTGTGGCCGGACCCCGTCGACGGCGAGCACCCCGGCGTGCTGTCGATCTGGGTGGCCGACAAGCCCGTGTCCGCGATGCGACAGCCCGCCTGGCCGCTGCTCGCCGGAGGCGAGGCCGACTTCTTCGGGGAGCTGCCGTACGGCTTCGACGTGCGGATGCGCCCCGTCTCGTGGGTGCTGGCCGAACGGAACAGCCTGTTCGGTGGAGTGCCCGGCTCCGGGAAGACCCTCGCCGCCCGCACCGTGGCCGCCGGCGCCGCCCTGGACCCCCTCGTCGTGTTCCTCATCAGCGAGTTGAAGGGCTCCGGCGACCTGGACGCCTTCGAGCCGCTGTGTCCCGAGGGCATGTACGTGTCCGGCGCCGATGAGCGGTCGCTGCACCGCACCATCGAGATCCTGGAGTACCTGCTCCAGGAGTGCGAGACCCGGGGCCCGCTGATCCGCGGCTGGGTGGCCCGCGGCTACGGCAAGGACAACAAGCTCAACCGGCGGATCGCCGAGGCGGACCCTCGGCTGCGCCCGCTCGTGGCCATCTTCGACGAGGTTCAGGAGCTCATCACCCACAAGGAGCTGGGGAAGGTCGCGGCCGCGATGCTGACCAGCATCATCAAGCGGGGCCGCTCCCTGGGTATCCACCTGATCCTGTCGACGCAGCGCATCGACAAGGAGTCCATCCCGAAGGCGATCAGCTCAAACGTCGTGAACCGCGTGGCCCTGGCGGTGACCAGCCACATCGAGACGGACCTGATCCTGGGCACCGGCGCGTACTCGCGTGGCGCCCGACCCACCGCGTTCCGGCCGGGCCGTGACGCAGGCTGGGGCTGCGTGACCGGTCTCGTCCAGCCGGTGCGGGCCGCCTACCTCGACAACGACGCGGTCAAGGCGATCGTCGGCCGGGCGGTCGAGCTGCGCGCCGGGATGACCGCCCCGACCGCGGAACGCGTGCGGGCGTACAACCTTGCCGAGGATGTTCGCCAGGTGTGGCCAGCCGGCCAGTCCGGGGTCTGGCTGATCGATCTGCTCCAGCTGCTGCAGGGCCTGCGGCCAGACGTGTACGGCGACCTGGACCCGACCGCTCTGGGTGCTGCGCTGCGGGCCGCCGGGGTGGAGGTGGTGAAGCTCCACCGCAAGATCGAAGGCAAGGGGCACACCCGTCCGGGCGTCCGCCTCGAAGCGGTCACCGCCGTGCTCGAAGCCGCCGATCCGGCTATCGGGGCTATCGGCCGATAGCCGGGCGGCTATCGGCTCTGACCTGCGGAGATAGCCGGGATAGCCGATAGCCGCCCCACCCTCACAAGCTCGGATTCTGGCCCTGGAGGCTGCTGTGACCCTCGCGTTGACCGCTATCGCCGCCGCGGTGCTCCTGGCCGCCGGCTACTACGTTGAGTGCGCCGTCTTCCCCTGGGGGAAGTGCCTGAAGTGTGAGGGCAACGGCAAGAAGATGTCCCCGGCGGGGAAGCACTGGCGGCCGTGCCGCCGCTGTAAGGGCGCCGGCCGGAGGCTGCGGGTGGGCCGCCGGGTGTGGAACTTCGTCCAGCGTCGCCGCCAGGCCGGCCAGTAGCCCAGACGCAGAGACGCCCCCGGCCAGCGCGGCCGGGGGCGTCTTCGTCGTGCGGGTCAGACCTCGCCGTCGCGGATCTTCTCCCGGAGGGTGTCCCACTCGCCCGCGGTGAGCACCGCTACGCCGTCGGGGCGCTCGCTGCTGCGCAGGTACACCATGTCGCCATCGGTCGCGATCTCCGGGCAGTTCGGCCCGCTGTTGTCGCAGCGCAGGGTCTTCCAGTTGAGCTCGCTCATCTCGCTCCTCGCTATTTGATCGGCCGCTGTGGGCCGGGGATCTGCGGGGGTGGTGTTCGGCGGCGGGCCTGGTACTCGGCGAGAACCTGACGCGCCGCGGTTCCGGTCTCGCAGCGGCCGGCGGCGCAGTCCCGGCACCGGTCCGCGTTGTGCACCTCGGCGATGAGCGAAGCGACGGCCACGTCCCCGCGCTGTCCGAGATCATCTTGCATGGCGGTCACGACAGCCGCCCGACGATCCGAGCGGCCATGAGGGGCAGGACGAGGCCGGCAACGATCAGGCCGGGCAGCATCTGCCGAGGCGTCATCGCTGGCCGCCTCCTCGCTTCATCTGCCCAGGCGTCACCAGCGGCGACACCGTGGGGATCAGGGTGGGCCCGTTCCAGTCTGGGCGGGCGGCCCGTTCGGACAGGTACGCGCCGCCGTGGTGGGGGTAGACGGTGGCGGGGCCGGTCTGGTCGACCTGTTGGTCGGGTCGACGGCGGCGCCAGAAACGCCTGAGCATCGGTGGCCTCCTCGCGGTGGAGGTGAGGCCGGGCGGGGGAGTGAAGTCCGGGGGGACCGCCAGTCCCCCGCCCGGCGGGGAGGTCCTCGGTGCTGACGAAGGTGGCCTCCCTTATCTGGCAACTTAGAGTGCAGAGCATGCAGAGTCAACACAGCATGCACAGAGTGCAACGTTGGGTGTCACGATCGAGGGGCTGACGAGAGGTGGCCCCGCCGTGCCCCGACGACCCGTGTACGAGCAGGTGATCGACGACGTGACCGCGTCGATCCGGTCCGGCCAGCTACGGCCGGGCGACAAGCTCCCGTCCATCGCCGAGCTGTGCGAGCAGTACGAGGCGTCCGCGACGCCGATCCGGCTGGCGCTGCGGATCCTCGACGAGCGGGGCTGGATCGAGGTGCACCAGGGGCGGGGGAGCTTCGTGGCCGCCAACCCGCCGGAGTGAGTGAACGGGTCCACCGGTCCACCTGTCCACCCGGCGGGTACTCCACCCGTTCATAGCGTCCGGCGTGTGGTTGATCCCCGCTCCGACGTGCCCGCGTGGAAGCAGCTCGCCGCGCTGATGCGTGCCCGGATTGAGTCCGGGGAGTGGGCGCCGGGCTCGCTGCTGCCACCGCAGCAGCGGATCGGCCACGAGCACGGTGTCGGGAAGGCGACCGTTGAGCAGGCGGTGCGTAGCCTCCGCGCCGAGGGCCTGATCGACCTGGAGCGGGGTATCGGACTACGCGTGCGGGAGCCGATCGAGCGCAAGCGGGTGGCAGTGCCGCGAGGGTCGGTCGTGCGGTCGCGGATGCCGACGCCGGAGGAGCGGGCCGACTTGGGCATCCCGGAGGGTGTGCCCGTCATGGTGGTCATCGTCGGTGGTCGGGAGCGGGGGCCGTATCCGGCTGATCGGGTGGATCTGACCGTCTCATGATCGACGATCTTGTGGCGTTCGAACGCCTGTTCGATCAACTTTCGGCCTGCAAGTAGCGCGTCGCATTTTGCAGATCGCGCTAAGTGATCTTCTGGCCACGGGATTTACTCCGGGTTTGTATGCATCTTCCGCACACCCGTAATCGTTGTACCCCTCGCGTCCAGTGATCCTCTGCGACATCATGACTGCCTGTCCGCGACGGCGCTCCTGGGGAGCAAACCGTTACGGATGACTGGACCAACGACGCCTACCGGGGGGAGGCAGCGTGCGAGACAGCGCCATCGCCGTGCGCAACGCGACTCTCGCCGCGCTCTCCGCCACCGGACAGGCCGGCAACCAATTCGCCGCCCCACCCGGCCTGCCGACCGTCGCTGACCGTCTCGGGCAGATCCTGCCCCGATCTGACCCTGCCGCCGGGCACCCGGCCCGATGCGCGCGTCCGCCCGCCGGCTGAAGACCCCCGACCGCCCCGCCCCCGCTCAGCACAACGGCACGAGGAGAACCCCCATGCACCACCGCAAGATGATCATCGCCGGCTGCGTCGCAGGAGTCGCCGCCCTGGCGCTGATCGCCGTCCTGGCCTTCGCCGCCTATCGCGCCGGAGCCGAGCCGCTGACCACCCGGTTCGCCGTCCTCTGCGTGGCGGACATCGTGCTATGGATCACCAGCATCAGGCTTATCGGCGACGGGATCACTGGCCAGCGGATCGAGCGGCGCACCTCGGGCCATGTCGAGGGCGTTCGGGAGACTGTCGACAGGCTTGCAGCTGCTCTGCCGAAGGCTGCTCGGTAGGCCGCCCTGTCCCCATCGTGTCCCCACACGAAGAGAAACGCCCCGCCGGATGATCTCCGGTGGGGCGTTTTCCCTGCTAGCCCGGCGAAAGGCTATGTGGCCAGGGGCGGGGTCGAACCGCCGACCTTCCGATTTTCAGTC
>NZ_JBICUB010000032.1:0-40680 GCF_043197935.1 Micromonospora sp. NPDC048930 | reverse complement strand
GAACCGCCTCACCGCCATCGACGGCCAAGCCAACGTCGCCTGACCTGGTCCCGTTCATTCGTACCTACCTGGACCCACGAACTCGTACGCCGACAGCAGCACGGCCGCGGGCGTGAGGCCCATCATCTCGCGCATTCGGCGGGTGAAGTGCGCTTGGTCGGCGAAGCCTGCCGTGATCGCCGCCTCGGCCGGCGACTGCCCCGCCCGCAGCGCCTCAGCCGCCCGACGCAGCCGCGCCCACAACCGCCAGCGCGCCAGCGGCATGCCCACCTGATGCCGTGCCAGGGCGCGCAGGCGCTGGGGTGAGAGCCCGACCGTCGCGGCCAGGCTCGGCATTGGCACACTTCGGTCCCGCAGCGTGTTCAGCGCCTCCACCAGGCGAGGATCAAGCTCGGTGGACGGGCACACGCCCGCCCGGCCGATATCCTCCTCGCGCAAGTCACGCATCTCGGGGACAGCGGCGATGCCGTTGTCGCAGCGCTCCCGCAGCTGGTCGGCGAACACGCAATGCGGCTCAACGAAGAAGGTGAGCAGTTCCGCCGCGGCGAGCATGCGATGCTGCGCCATCGGCGGCACGAGCAGCGCCACGGCCCGATGATGAGTTGCCGAGGCGTCCACCATCGCCACCTGGCCCCGAACCGCGATGGCGATCTGGAAGGCGGCATGACAGTGAAAGGCACTGTCCGTCGTCGGGCCTCGATACACCGCGTAACCCTCGCCGACGGCGAAGCGGGGCACCGAATCCGTCCCGGCGTTCACATCCTCGATACTGCCAGCCAGACCGGAACGGCACGACGAAGGGTAGCGGTGGACGCCCAACGTCGCGCCAACCCGGTCCCCTCATGCCGCAGATCGCGGGGCGGCTCTCCGCCCGGTCCGCTCCGGCGAGAGTTGGCTGGCCGGTGGTGAGGCAAACCGGCCAGCCTGCTGCACTTGAAGCTTGGCGAGCGACGCCCGCGGTCAAGATTTTGGGATGGTCACGCGATGCCGGGCGTGCGCAGCGGCCGCTCCTTGGGGTTGGCGCCGAAACGGTTCGTCCCGGGAGTGCTGTCCAACAAACAGAACACCAGCAGGACGATGGCGCCCACGATCGGCACCAGTCCGATCAGCAGCCACCACTCCGACCGGTCGGTGTCGTGCAAGCGTCGCACAGTGACCGCCAGTGTCGACAGCAGCAGGGCCAGGACGGCCTTGCTCTGATCGGGGTCGGTTCGAGTTTCGCCGTCGAGGTGTCGATTTCGCGGCTCGCCGTTCGTCTTACTGCGAATCTGGTACCGACGAGGAGGTAGCGATGAAGTACGTCATGCTCATCTACCAAGGCCCGGCGCTCGAACGGCAGTCCGCGCTCACCGAGGAGGAGCAGAAGCAGGTCTACGCCGACTACCAGGGGATCAACCAGACGCCGGGTGTCACCATCGTGCCGCCGCTGGGACTCGCCGAGAACGCGACCACTGTGCGGGTAGAAGGAGGCAAGACCCTGACGACCGATGGCCCGTTCGTCGGGATGAAGGAGGCCATCGGCGGTCTGTTCATCCTCGAGGCCGACGACCTCGACGCGGCCATCGAGGTGGCCGCTCGCGTCCCGGCGGCACGTTATGGCGGAGCCGTCGAGATCCGGCCCTCGGAAGTGTATTGGTAACGGCACTCGACGAGATCTTCCGCGACGAGTGGGGGCGCGTCCTGGCCACCCTCATCGGCGTCCTCGGCGACTTCGACCTCGCCGAGGACGCCGCGCAGGAGGCATTCGTCATCGCAGCCGATCATTGGCCACGCGACGGTGTGCCAACCAACCCGCGTGCCTGGCTGATCCGCACGGCGCGTAACCGCGCCACCGACCACATCCGCCGGGACCGAGCTTTCGCTGCCAGGCTCGGCCTGCTCGTCGCTGCCGAGGAGGTCGAGATGCCGGTGGACACCACCACGTTTCCCGACGAACGCCTGGAACTGATCTTCACCTGCTGTCACCCGGCGCTCGGCGTCGAGGCGCAGGTCGCGCTCACGCTTCGTACCCTCGGGGGCTTGACCACCGACGAGATCGCCCGCGCCCTGCTCGTCCCGGAGCGCACCATGGCGCAGCGTCTGGTGCGGGCCAAACGCAAGATCAAGGCGGCGGGGATCCCGTTCCGGATCCCGCCGGATCACCTGCTCCGCGAGCGTCTCGACGCCGTACTCACCGTCGTGTATCTGATCTTCAATGAGGGTTACGGCGGTCGCGACGAGCTCGCGGCCGAGGCCATCTGGCTGGGACGTGCACTGGCCGAACTGCTTCCCGACGACCCCGAGGTTCGCGGGCTCCTGGCGATGATGCTCTTGCACGACTCCCGCCGCGAGACGCGGTTCAACGACGGCGAATTGGTGCTGCTCGAAGATCAGGATCCGTCACGGTGGAACACCACGCAGATTGCCCAGGGCCGCGCCGAACTCGACCGGGCGATCGCTTTGGGCGGCCGAGGGCCCTACGTCCTCCAGGCTGCGATCGCCTCGCTGCACGCCGAGACGCCGTGCGACTGGGCGCAGATCGCCGCCCTGTACGGCGAACTCACCCGCCTGACCGCCTCGCCGGTCGTCGAGTTGAACCGTGCCATCGCCGTGGCCGAGACCCAAGGACCACAAGCCGGTCTGCGTATCCTCGACGAACTCGGTCTGAATGACTTCCGCTACCTGCACTCAACCAGGGCCGAACTGCTGCGACGGCACGGGCGCACCGATGAGGCGCGCGACGCCTATCGACGTGCGAGGGAACTCACCGAGGACGGAGCCGAACGGCGCTTCCTCGAACGCCGGCTAACGGAACTTGCCAACAGAACAGGTTCCGGTAGCGACCCGGCGGCACCGGAGTGAGTCCTGACCAGGCTTTTGGCCTGGCGCCAGTTGCCGGCCAGCCCTACGCGCCCTTCCTGGGGTGACCGGCGACATCGCCGCACCTGTGCCGGTGCGGCGTCGGATGCCCACCCTTGTCACCGAACACCCGGCGCCTCCCGGCCGGCCAAACACCGCCGATCAGAGTCACCACTCGCCAGATTCGACGAGGGGGCTTGTCGGGACGGTAGGCCGTTGGCCCTTCTGCCGGTCAGCGGTGGCTGACGACGTTGACCACCTTGCCGTCTGGGTCGCGAACGAAGAAGCGCCGGACGCCCCACTGCTCGTCGGTAATCGGGTGCACGATCTCAGCGCCCGTCGCGCGTACCGCCTCGTAGGCGGCGTCGACGTCATCGACCTCCACGCTGAGGTCCGGGTTGACGGAGGCCGCTGCATCTTTGGTGATGAGGATGACCTGGGCGGTGGGGTTGGACGGTGAGACCAGGTTGACCACCCAGCCCAGGTTCATCTCCTCACGGAAGCCCAAAAGCTGGTAGAAGCCGCTGCTCGCGACTGGGTCGGCGGTGGTGATATCGGGCACGGCACGGCGAATCGTCATGCCGGATTTTGGCATGCGAAGCACTGGCTCGTACGGGTAGTGGGCCCCGCTCACCAGGCGCCAGGGCGGACGCTGCGGAGCGCTCGAACCTTGACGTGCCGCAGTATCCTGATCTGCCGCGATCCGCGCGGTCAGGCCGAGAACAGTGCGTCGAGCGGGAATTCGCCGGTCTCGTCATTCCCACGATGTAGGCATGGCGTTCAGCCATGCGCCGAGGAGTGGCAGCACGGCCCGCAGGTCGGTTCCGTCGATTGATACGTGGGCGGCTGCGCGAGCCGCCGGGGTTGCGTTGAAGGCGATGGCCAGCCCGGCCGCAGCAAAGAGCGGCACGTCGGAGCGGCCATCGCCAACGGCGCCGCAACGCTTCGGGTCCACGCCCAGCTCGGCGGCCACGCTCACCGCGAAGTCGCGTTTGCTCAGTTCGTCGAACTGCTCGGCGACCGCCCCGCTGTAGCGGCCGTCAACGAGCTCCAGACGCGGTCCGCAAGCGCGATCGAAGCCATAGCGGTCGCACAGATAGGCGCCCACGACGTCCCACGCCAGCGTGGCCAGTACGGGTGCCAGCCCACGCCGACGGCACCACAGAACCGTCTCGGCAATGCCGTCCACCAGCGGCAGCGACTCCAGGAACCCACGCACCTGCATGGGCGTCCGTGTTGCCCAGCCACGAGCTTCGAGGACCGCCGCCTCCTGGCTGCTCAGGGTGCCGGCGCCGTAGCCGGCCTGCACCTCTTGAACGACCTTGGCATGGCCGAGGAACTCCGCCAGGTGCTGCCCGCTGCTGGTCGGCGTCAGCGTCCCGTCGACATCAAAGAACACCGCTCCACGGATCACGGTCGAACGCTACCGACCGCCAGGGGCAGCGCGAACTCTGGCGCAACAACGCGCGCTCATGCCGCCGTGGGTGTGGGTGCGCCGGCCGCGGGCGGTCGTCACGGCGCGTGAGCCTCCTTGGCGCGGGCGGCCCGCTCATAGCCGGCAAGGGGGTTCCCACGGCGAATCCGTGCCATCGCGCGTGTGGCCGCCCGGCGGCCGTGGCTGGCAGCCCACGTAATAGCGATGAATAGCGATTGGATCTTGGTTGTACTAGTCTTCGCGCCATGGCCTTGCGTCCGGACCAGTTCTATGACCACGCCGCGGCCGTCGCGGACAGCGAGCGGCGGCTTCCGCTGGCGCGCATGACGGGATGGGACATCAGCCCGTTCGAACAGGATGGATTGCGCGTCGCGCCGCTGCGCCCGCCGGTGCTGCCCGAGCCCGCCCGGCACGGCGAGGATCCGGCGGAGTGCCGGAACTGTCAGGAGCGCGACGAGGGAATCTGGTTCAACGATCACTGGCGGCTGGCCCGTGTCCCGGGAGTGGGCGTGCCGCTGGTGCTGATGCTGTACCCGCGCGATCACCATGACATGGCGGATCTCCCCGACGATCTCGCCGCGGAGCTGGGACTGCTGACCACGCGAATCGTCCGCCACGTGCAGGCTCTGCCGCACATCTCGCGAGCCCACGTCTACCGCATCGGCGACGGCGCCGCTCACCTGCACGTCTGGTTCTTCGCCCGGCCGGAGGGCCAGGCGCAGCTCTACGGATCCTGGCTGGTCGTCTGGGACGACCTCCTGCCGGAGTATCCCGCCGACGTCGCCGAGGCGGACGCCGCGATCGTGGCTGATGCCCTGGTCGCCTCGCATGGGGGCCGCCGATCGGCCGCCACCCCACCGCGTGCCTGACCGGCTGATTGCAGCAGCAACCGCTCCCGTCACCGCCGCGCCGCCATCCTCATCTGCCGCGAAGCGATCGTTATGGAGGGTAACCGGATCGCGGGTGCCTGCATCCGGACGTGCCGAAGGTAGTGCGCGTGCGGCGATCAACAGCATGGCCATCTCGTATGCTGCTGTCCTGGCTCGCTGCATTTGATGCGGCTCAGAAAAGTTGTGTAACGGCTCAATGTGCCTGATGCCGGCTCGATGGGTTTGCTGGGGCTCTGCCCGGCGCCCACCACTGCTCGGCGCGCTGCCAACGACGCAGCGACTCTGCGGCGATTCCCAGCCTCGACGCTACGGCCTTGATCGCCTCGTACTGCGACTCGTCTCTCCGGGGCTCGTCTGGCAGCCGCAACGTGCGCTGGCGGAACTGCGATGAGCTGACCAGGCGCTCGCCGCACCCCTGTCGTACGCGGACGCAAGGGTGCGGGAGTGAGCACGCGGCGTCGCCGTGGTCAGCCGCGCCGGTGTTGTGGTAGTAGCAGGCTGACTATCGCGATGGCTAGGCCGGTCCCGGCTGCCATGAGGAAGACCAGGTCGTAACCGGCGGCGAGGGCGGCAGGAGAGCCGGCGTCGGCGGCGTCTGTTCCGGCCTTGGCGCTGGCGGCTGTGGCGAGTACGGCTAGGGCAACCGAGCCGCCTATCTGGCTGGCGGTGTTGGCCAGGCCGCCGATGATGCCCGCGTCGCCTGCGGGTACGTCGGCGGTGGCCGCGGCCATGAGGGTGGGGAAGGTCAGGCCGATGCCGACGGCGATGAGCAACGTGGGTCCGAGCACGTTCGTGACGTAGTCGCTGTCGGTGTGGGTCTGGGCGAGCCAGCCGAAACCGGCTAGGAAGCAGGCGCTGCCGGCAAGTACCAGAGGGCGTACACCGGTTCGGGACAGCAGGTTGGCGGCGAGTCGCGCAATCGCCACGAACGTCACCGCCGCGGGTGTCTGTCCGAGCCCGGCTTCTAATGCGCTGTAGCCGAGTGCGTTCTGCATGAATAGCGACGTGAAATACCACATCGCGATCGCGATGCCGCCGAGCAGCAGCAGCATGCCGGTGCTAACGGCCACGGTCCGGATCTTGAACAGCCGCAGGGGCATCATCGGCTGGGTGGCGAAACATGCCTGCAGCACGGTGAAGATGATGAGCAGGAGCAGGCCCGCCACGGCTGGCCCGATGACCCGCACGGACGTCCAGCCATGGTGGGCGCTTTGCATGACCCCGTAGATCAGCGCGGCCAGTCCAGCCGTTCCCGTGACCGCGCCAGCGAGGTCGAGCGATTCCCGCTGGCTGGCTCGCGTGCCGACCAGCGACATCGTGGCCAGTGCGATCAGCACGGCGCCGATCGGTACGTTAATGAGGAAGACCCACCGCCATGACAGGCCAGTGGTGATGGCGCCGCCGGCGAGCGCGCCGGCCATCCCGCCCACACCGCCCGAGGCGGACCATGCGCCGAACGCCCGGGCCCGCGCCTGCGGCTCGGTGAAGTAGGTGTTGATCACGGCCAGCGCCGCCGGGGCCAGCATCGCGGCGCCCACGCCCTGCGCGACGCGGGCCCCCACCAGGATCTCCGGAGCGGTTGCCAGGCCGCCGACCAGACTCGAGGCGGAGAACAGGAACAGCCCGGCGACCAGCATCCGGCGCGGGCCGAACAGGTCAACGGCGCGGCCACCCAGCAGCATGAAGCCGGCGAAGGTAAGCACGTAGCCATTCACCACCCAGGCCAGGCCGGCGTCGGTGAAGCCGAGATCCCGCTGGACCGAGGGCAGCGCGACGTTAACGATGGACACGTCCAGGATCACCATGAACTGGCAGGCACACGCCAGCGCCAGGACCATCCAGGAGGATCCGGCCTGCAGCCTGGCCCGCTGAGTTGCGGTGCTGGTGCTTGTCATGACTTCTCTCCTTGCTAACCCGCCGCTCACGCGGTCCGGGAGGCTGCTCCGGCCAGGGCTCCGTGGCTGTTCCCGTTGCCCGCGGGGGCATCGGCGACGACGTGGTCCCCCAGCAACTGGAGCGTGATCTTGGCCAGCCGAAGTCCCTGGTACCTGGCCGCTTCCAGCGCCGCGGCATCGGGGCCGTCTCCGTTCGGGCTGGTCACATGCGACGTGCCGTAGGGGTTGCCACCCGCGGCGTACACGACCGGATTGGTGAACCCGGGTGGGACGATGAGCGACCCCCAGTGGTAGAAGACGTTGGCCAGAGACAAGATCGTCGCCTCGCTGCCGCCGTGCCGGTTGAACGCTGAGGTGAAGGAAGTCACCGGCTTGTTGGCCAGCTTCCCCTCCTGCCACAGACCGCCGGCCTGGTCGATGAACTGCTTGAGCTGCGCGGCTGGCGCGCCGAACCGGGTCGGCGTCCCGAACGCGTAGGCGTCGGCCCACGCCAGGTCCTCAAGTGAGGCCTTGGCGATCGACGCGGTCGCGTCGGCGTGCCGCCGCCACTGCGGGTTCTGGTCGATCGCGCTGCCGGGTGCTAGCTCGGCGACCCGCCGCAGCCGCACGACGGCCCCGGCCGAGGCGGCCCCCTCGGCGACGGCCTGCGCGAGTGCGTGCACGCTGCCTGTCGCGCTGTAGTAGATGACAGCGACCTTCACGGTCATGGCCGGCTCCTCGGTGTTGCTAGAATTAGTTACGCGCATAATGTTATGCGCGTAACCAACCTGTCAAGGAGAGCCCGTGGACTTCGAGTACGCCGACGCCCTCAACCAGGCCATCCGCCTGCTGAGCCTGCGCCACCGGGCCAGGGCCGCCGCGTTGCTGGCCCCGCTCGGCCTGCACCCCGGCCAGGAGGCGCTCCTGCTCGAACTCGACCGGACCGGCCCGAGAATCCAGGCCCAGCTCAGCGAGGCGCTCGGCTGCGAGCCGCCCAGCGTCACGCTCATGACCCGCAAGCTCGAAGCCTCCGGCCACATCCGCCGCGAACCCGCCCCCTCCGACAAGCGCGCCAGCATCGTCGAACTCACCGACAGCGGCAAAGCTCTAGCCGACCAGGTCAAGCAGCTATGGCACGCTCTGGCGGAAGAAACCGTGACCGGCCTGCCCGCCCAGACCGTGGCCGAACTACCCGGCATCCTCAACACCATGACCGGCAACGTCGACACCAGGCGCCCGGCCACCCACACAGCCGCCGGCACGGTCTAGCTGTTCAATCGAGGAGGTTTGGCGGTTGCGCTGCCCCGTCTAACAGCGCACCAGCCGGCATCCGGATCTGCCGCTCCGGGCGTGCTGGCGTTCATCGCCGCTGGTGACGCACGGCGGTGTATGACTACCTCTCCTGCTTCCGCTTCCGGCGTCGCACCTGCCGATCAGCTCGTTTTGCGCGCCGGTGTCCGCCTTCCTGGGCCGCTACCGCAGCCAGACTCGCGTCCATACCGAGTCCGACCTGCGAACCTTCCTCCGCCGGTGCGCCGAACAGGACCTCGACCGCTGGCTGCGGCACCCGTGGACATCGAGCGGTACGTGCGCTGGCTGCAGGACGTACGCCGGTACCAGCCCTCGACGGTCTCGCGGCGCCTGTCCGTCGTCGTCGGGTTCTATCGTGTCTGCGTCATCGACGCCATCCTGGACCACTCGCCGGCCGACTACCTCCGCCGGCCCACGGTGCCGGCCGAGTCGCCGACCCTCGGGCTGGGTCACCTGCAGTTCGAGGCACTGATCACCACCGCTCGACTGTCGACCAACCCGAACGACTTCGCCCTGGTCGCGCTTCTGGGCCTGCTCGGTCTGCGGATCTTCGAAGCCTGCGGGGCCAGCATCGCCGACCTGGGCGAGGAGCACGGCCACCGGGTCCTGCGCGTGCGCGGCAACGGTGGCAAGGTCGTGCTCGTCCCGCTGCCACCCGCGGTGGCCCGATCCATCGACCAATCTGTCGACGACCGCACCACCGGGCCGATCCTGCGCAACACCCTCGGCATGCGGATGACCGGCACGCCGCCACCCGCCGACTCAAGCACCTCGCCACTGCCGCAGGGATCCGGATGCCCAGGATGCATCCCCACATGCATCGCCACACGTTCGTCACGACCATGCTCGACGCCGACGTCAGCCTGCGCGACGTGCAGATCGCCGCCCGCCACGCCGACCCGCGAACCACCATGCGCTACGACCGGGCCCGCAAGAACCTCGACCGGCACCCAACTACATCCTGGCCGCGTACATGGCCTCCGGGACATAGCCCGCGCTCGCGGCTTTGCGCGATGAGCGGGAGTCCGGTCGGAATGCTCAGGCGACATCCGCGCCTGCCTCCCCCCGGCGACGATCACGTAAGGTCGGCCCATGATCGAATCCCAACGCGAAGCCGTGCCGCGCAACGACGATGGCGAGCTCGACACCGCCCTCGCCTTCTTGTCCTTCGCTCGATCATGCGTGGTGAAGAAGGTCGCGGGCTTGAACGAGGAGCAGCTGCGGCGCCGCCTGGTCGTCTCCGACACCACACTGCTGGGCCTGGTCCAGCATTTGACCGACGCCGAACGGTACTGGTTCGGCTACACGTTCGCCGGCGACCCGCGCTACGCCGACGTGGACTTCGACATGGTGGTCAAGCCAGACCGGTCCCCAGATCAGATCATCGCCGGCTACCGGGCTGCGATCGCCGAGAGCGACGCCCACATCAGGGCAGCCGCTGGCCCGGACGTCCTCACCGCGCAGCCGGTCGGTGACGTGCCTCGTACGCTTCGCTGGGTGCTCGCCCACATGACGAGCGAGACCATCCGGCATGCCGGTCACGCCGACATCCTGCGGGAGCTCATCGACGGCGTCACCGGTCGGTAAGCGATCGCGGTTCGGGGCTGCACCCGATCGGGTGCCACGCACCTTCGTCGAGGGCTCGGAGACCACCGGTCCGAAAGATCGGCCCATGTGACGGTGACGAACGCACTGATCTGCCGCGAGTCGGGCGGGTCCGACGGCACGACCGGATCTGCCGAGATGAGCGCGCCTGATCTTGGAGGCCAAAGGGCAGGTCCCGTCGGCATGACGACGGCAATTCCGCGCGCATACTCGATGCGGCCATTCGTGGATCGGATGCTCGTTGCCCGCGTCTCGGCGTAGTCGGCGGCCAGGGCGAGGGCGTGGGCTTGGCGAGTGCGGCAACCGGGTGCGGATGGCCGGAACACAGGCGACCGGTGGCGAGCGCAAGCATTCCGGGCTATGGGAAGAGAACGAGCGCGGGGTCGCAGGCCAGGGCAATGAGCTGCTCCACGGTCAGCGGTGGTTCCGTCATCGTGGGCCGGCTGTTGTCGGACTCGGGTGCGTTGTGCGCCCCGGCCAGGATCGTGGTTTGTCCGCTGTAGACCATAACGGTGCGGCCCCAGACCCCGGCGGAGTCGGGACCGAAGTCCATGATCTGGATGCGTTCGCCGTGCGGGCCGGTGCGGCACTCGCCCTTGGCGTCAGGCCCGTTGCACCGGCTGGTCCAGGTATCCGTGCTGATGGTCTCGTGGGTGGCCTGGAACAGCAGCAGTCCGGTGCCGGAGGCCGTGGTCACCAGCGCGGTGGCCGCAAACCCCTCGCCCTCGAACATGCCCGGCCCGGCTACCAGGTAGGGCGTGCCGCGGGCGGGATTGTCGGCGAAGGTGGCGCCGGGCATAGCCGCCGGCACCGCGGTGCGCAGGTAGCACGACATCCGGTTGGCGAGTTGATCCGACCCGCCCGCCTGGGCCGGTGCGGGCGCGCCCTCGCTCGGGACGATCGCCGCCGCTGATGGGATGCTCGCGCAGACCGTCGGATCGTAGGTCCACGTGGGCGAACCGGGCTGGCTCGCGGTGCTGTCAAAGAGGCCTCCCGCCACATGCCCCCCGACCGCCACCACGCCGGCCAGCGCCACGACTCCTCCGGCATAGCCCAACCGGTGCATGGCCCGCGACCGCCGGCCGGCTCGCACTACTTGGTCCGACCGCAGCCGCACAGGTGGCTCGTCGATGGTCACGTGCACCCGCAGCGCGTCCTGGATCGCCTGCTCGTTCATGCTCTCGTCCTTCCATTCATCTCGATATCCGACTCCAGGTACTTCTTCAGCGTCTCCAAACCCCGGGCGGTCTGGCTCTTGACCGTGCCCTCCGCCATGCCGAGCAGGTCAGCCACCTCCACCACCGACAAGTCGGCCAGATGCCGCAGCACCACAGCTGCCCGTTGTCGCGGCGGAAGCCGGGCCAACACGTGGCTCAGGTCCAGCCGCAGCGCAGGATCGCCAGGCCCAGGCGCACGCTCGTCCCGAACCTGGGGCACCACCGACTCGCGTCGATGCCGGCGTCGGTGCGACAGGAACGTGTTGACCAGCACCCGCCGGGCATACGCGTCGGCCGTCTCCAGCCGGACATGCCCCCACCGTCGATAGACAGCAACGAACGCGCTCTGGGTCAGGTCCTCCGCTGTGTGCCAGTCGCCGCACAGCGCGTAGGCCAGGCGACGCAGGGCGACCACCTGACTGCCGAAGAACCCGACGAACTCCGATTCTCGTTGTTCGCGATTCACATCGCCTCCCTCGTGGCTACCCCATCTACCGCGTAGACCCAATGCCAGGTTCAGCCGACTCCAGACGTTTCTTGCGCCCACCGATAGGCCTCGCCGCGCACCTGTGCCATACACGCCGACGATGGCCCGCGGGACATTGGGCGAACCGGACACCACCGACCGTACGGGCGCGTCGCCAGCGCACCCGGCCGGACGGCGGCACCGGCAAGCGTCAGTGACGATATGAGGGGCACCCGGCGGCCAGCATCGAGGTTGATGGCCTGATGATGTCGGTAGCCGGCGCCCCCGACGAGAGATCTTGCCACCCAAGATCGACCTACCGGATCTGCCGCAGACCGCGCGTCACGGAGCGCGGCCGACTGTCCACGGATGGCGACGCGCGGTGCCGAGGACAGTGCGTTGCCCTCCGGCACCAGGACGATTGTTGACCCTGGCTGGGTCGGGAGTCTGCTGCCTACAGTTGGCTGCTGTGATGGAGTCGCCTGGGTTCGGCGTGCTGTTGGGGCGGCTGCTGGCGCATAGGCGGGCCGGTCCGGCAACGGTGGCGCGGGCTGCGGGCGTGTCCGCATCGGAACTCGACGCCGTGCTTGCCGGCGGCCACGCCAGTGCCCTTCTGCTGCGTCGTTTGGCACCTGCGTTGGGTTTGCACACTGCGGACCTGTTCGTGATCGCCGGTCATGACGTGCCGGCCGACTTGGCTCCCGCAAGGGGCACCCGTCCGTGGCATGTCGGGCACGTGATGCAGTCGGCCATGCGCCTGTTCGGCAAGCGTTTCGACCGGTTGCACGAGTTCATCCGCTCACTTCCGGCGCTCCTGCCTGCTGAGCCGCTCCCGCCGCCGACGCGATCTCCGGCAGGGCCCGGTGCGCTGGTGATGGGCTTGCTGGCCAATCGGAACATCCGCCCGCACATCGCGCAGCTGCTGTACTTCGTGGGCGATGGACCGTATGTCTCAGACTCGACGATCTACCGGGTGGTACACGGCGACTCGGCGTTGACTGCGCGGTACGTCACCGCATTCGCGGCTGTGCTGGGTTTTCCGGCCGGTGACCTAGCCGCCCTGACCGGCGTCGGTCCGCCTGTCGACACCGCACGGTTGTACCCGCGCCGGGCAGAACTGGCCGCGGTGGCCTGGGATGCCAGGCGGCTGAACAGCGAACAACTGTCGCAGGTTCAGCAACTCGCGTTCGACCTGGCACGAGTAGGCGCGCGCAAGTAGGACAGCCACTGCCTGCCAGGCGACGGGACCGAGTCCAAGTGAGATCCAATGCTTCGACGTATACCCGACGGCGCACTGTCATCAGTCGTAAGTCGTTTTGTGTCAAGCTTCTGGTCGGTGCCTCGGCCGTCGTCTGTCCCTGCATAGCGGTGATGGGGTTGGTCCCCAGCAACGTGTAATCGGGTTGATGAGACGACGGGCCGGGGCTGCCCATGATGACAGGCGAGGTCACAGTGCGTGTCTCAATGCCGCGTAGGGCTCGCCCCGGCCGTCAGCTTGAACGCCGCGACGAAGAATCAGGCGGCTAGAGCCACCTGCCTGCGGTGGTGGCTGCCGTAGGTGGCGATGTCGGCGTTCCACGCTCGTCCGCTCGTGATGACGGCGTGCAACTGGCGCAGGATCGCCGCGGCGATGACGGTCTGGGCTTGGGTCGCCGTGAGCTTGTTGGTCTCCCGCGTGGTCAAATGCTGGTAGCGGGCGGCATAGACGGCATTGCTGCGCTGGGCGCCCCAGACCGCCCGCCAGGCGGCCAGACGCAGCGCAGGTCGGCCCTGGCCGGTGAGTTTGGTGCGGCCGACGAACGTCCCGGACAGTTTCTCCCGCGGTGCGAGGCCGGCGTGCTTGACCATGGCGCGGGCGGTGGCGAACCGGTTGAGGTCACCGGTCTCGGCGAGGATCGCCGCCGCGCCAACCGCGGATAGGCCGGGGATGGAGGTGGCCAGATCGGTCAGCTTGAGTTCGTCGAGGACGCGGGTCATCCGGGTCTCGGTGTCGGTGAGCTTGTCGGCGGCGGTGTGCCAGTCCTGCAGCAGGAACGCGACCCGCTCCAGTGCACCGGGCCGGTGGGCGATCACCCCGGTGGGGTCGGCCAACGCGGTGAACAGGTGCCGCAGAATGCGCAGCGAGGGTTTGCACCCACCGCGGCGGGTGATCTCGCGGCGCACGGCCTGCTCGAACCGGGTCGCACCGAGGCGTCGGGTGCGGGCGAGGTCACCGCCGTCACGATCGCAGATCACCGTCATCGCCGCCGCCCAGGTGCGGGACCGAAACGGCTGCTTGGCGGTGTCGAGCGCGGCGGGCCAGACACACTCGAGCAGGGCGCGGATCTGCTGGACCTGGCTGACCATCTCGATGATGAGTTGTTCGCGCCGGGCGCCCAGATGCCGCAGACGGCCCCAGGTCTCATCGACCGGCTCCGGCACGTAGCAGCGCAGTTGCGCGGTCAGCCGAGCGATCAGCACCGCGTCCTTCTCATCGGTCTTGTCCGAGGTCAGGTCCTCACTGCGCCGCGCCCACGACGTCAGCATCGGCTGCACACACACGAACGGCATCGCCCGGTCCGCAGCGAGCTGGCCGAGGACCCGCCACCGGTGCCCGGTCGGCTCGCACGCCACCGTCACTCCCGCCCAGCCTTTCGCCGCGGCCCGCTCGGCGGCCCAGTCCAACGCCGCACCGAGATTCCAGGCCCGGCAGCGGAACGTCTTACGGGCCAACACTTTCGAGTCGTGATCGGTGACTACGACCATCTGCTTCGCGTCGGCCAAATCGATCCCCACGATCGCGTTGGTCACCGGCACCAACGCCCGCAGCCGAGCAAGCCGGGCGTTGCGGTTGCGATCACCCCGGGACACACCGCTACCGTTACCCATGAACGTCCTCCTCCTGCGATGGGACACCAAGCCCGACAAGCGCATCAGGGGGACGTTCCTACGTCCTGCATCGACACGCAGAACGTCTTTCTATGCCGCACTGCGCGCGCTCATGCCGATGACAGTGCAGTACCGACCGTAAAAGCTGACGATCTCATGCGGGTATCGGCCCGAGCTGATTGCGTCGGGGCCGGCCGCCGCTGCGCGCGGGGGTCGATCGGGGTTCGTGGGCGCTACCGCAGTTGGTCGCGGCGGCGGGTCAGGTTGGCGGTCTGGGCGGTGTTGCCGGCCAGCTCGATGGCTTTGTCGTAGGCCGCGCGCGACTGCTGACTTTGGCCCAGCCGACGCAGCAGGTCGGCGCGGGTCGCGTGGTAGGCGTGGTAGCCGGCCAGCTTGTCCTCAAGACGGTCGACGGCCGCCAGCGCCACCTCCGGTCCGTCGAGTTCGGCGACCGCGATGGCCCGGTTGAGGGCGACGATCGGCGAGGAGTCGAGGTGGACGAGTTGGTCGTAGAGGGCGACGACCTGCGACCAGTCGGTGTCGCGGATGTCGCGGGCGGAGGTGTGCACGGCGTTGATCGCGGCGAGGATCTGGTAGCGGCCAGGAGCCACCCCGGCGGCGGCAGCGGCGAGGCGCTCGCGCACGAGCCGGTGACCCTCGGCGATCAGCGCCTTGTCCCAGGCCCCACGGTCTTGCTCGTCGAGGGTGACCAGTTCGCCGCTGGCCGAAACCCGGGCGGGGCGGCGGGCCTCGGTGAGCAGCATCAGCGCCAGCAGCCCGGCCACCTCACCGTCCTCGGGCAGGAGGGCGCGGATCAGGCGGGTGAGCCGGATCGCCTCGGCGGTCAGGTCGTGACGTACGGGATCGGTGTCGGGGCCGGTCGCCAGGTAGCCCTCGTTGAAGACGAGATACAGCACGGCAAGCACGCCGGAGACGCGTGCCGGGAGATCGTCGGCGGCCGGCACGCGATAGGGGACCCGAGCCGCCTTGATCTTGGCCTTCGCGCGGGTGATCCGCTGCTCCAAGGTGGTCTCCCGCACCAGGAAGGCGCGGGCGATCTCGGGCACGGTCAGCCCGCCGAGCATGCGCAGCGTCAGCGCCACGCGGGCTTCCATCGCCAGCGCCGGGTGACAGCAGGTGAAGATCAGCCGCAGCCGGTCGTCGTCGATGGCGCCGAGAGGCTCGGGTGGGGTGTTGTCGTACACCGTCTGAGCCTCCTTGTGCTTGTCGTCACGCTTGTGCTCGCGGCGGATGCGGTCGATGGCCTTGCGGGTGGCGGTGGTGGTCAGCCAGGCGCCGGGATTGGGCGGCACGCCGTCGGCCGGCCACCGCTCGAGGGCGGTCGCGAACGCCTCGGCCGCTGCCTCCTCGGCGATGTCGAGGTCACCGAAGCGCTTGGTCAGGGCGGCGACCACCCGGGCCCACTCCTCGTGGTGGGCCCGGGTGACCGCCTCGCGGACGTCGACCCTGTTCACAGGAACGGCCGCACCTCGATCTTCCGGTTGCAGGCTTTCGACCCCTCAGCGGCAAGCTTGAGCGCCACATCCAGGTCGGGTGCCTCGATGATCCAGAAGCCGGCGAGGTACTCCTTGGACTCCAGAAAGGGCCCGTCGGTGAACAGCGCCTCCCCGCCCCGGTTGTCGATGAGGGTGGCCGTGTTAGGCGAGGCGAGGCCGCCGGCGAAAACCCAGTGGCCCTCGGCCTGGAGCCGGTCGTTGAACACGTCGATCGCAGCGTCCTCGTCCGGGGTGGCGAGGCCGTCGGTCTCGTCGAAGATCACGGAAATCAGGTACCGCATCTGAAGATCATCTCCTGAGGTGGTCAAGACAGTGTGGTATGCCGGTCAGGTGTTTCAGCCTGCTGCATACTGCGGGCGCCCGGCCGGCCGGAAGACCTGGATCGACACGCCCTTCGAGTCGACGCGCGACTCGACCAGGTCGAGCGCAAGATCCGGACCGGTCTCTGGGAACAGTCTCGCGCCCAGGCCAACGATCACCGGGATCACGATCAGAGTCATCTCATCGACCAGATCGTTGGCCAGCAGCCACCGGACCAGGGCGCCGCTCCCGTGCACCTGCAGCTCACCCCCGGGCTTGGCCTTCAGCTCACCGATGGCCGCCGCGAGGTCACCGCGGAGAACGGTCGTGTCCTGCCAACGCGGCGCGGTGAGCGTGGTCGAGGCAACGTACTTGGGGGCCTCGTTCAAGGCCACGCCGATGGGATGTGCGCGCATCTGGTCGATCGATCCCCAGGAGCCGGCGAACAACTCGTAGGTACGCCGGCCGAACAGGAACGCCTCGGCCCGCTGGTAGGTCTGCGTGATGAACGTCCTGGTCCCGTCGTCGCCCTTCCCCAGGGCCCATCCGCCGCGCTCGAACCCATTCGGGTGGTCGTCCGTGGGGGCGCCGTTGTTCTGCATGACTCCATCAATGGAGATCTGGGTCATGGTCGTCAGCTTCATGATCGCGTCCTTTGCCTTGGCGCCGCCCTTGTGCGCGGCCTCACCCCTGCTACGAACACCACCGCCCCGATCCGACACCCTCTCCCGGACTTCTTTGAAGAATTTTCCGGGACGCCGGTCGTCATCGCTCCGACAGCACGACAGTTTCGCAGCGACTGCGCTCCGCCTCCTCAAGCACGCCCAGCGCGGACAAGCTCCTGGATCAGATCGACCGATCACGAAGATCCTGACTAGCCGTCCGCACAGGTAGCGATCCGGGCGCTACGCAGCGTCACGCCGCGCTGGCCCGGCTGCCGTCCGGACGTGCCGAGAGCAGTGCGCCTGATCTTGTATGCAGAACCGGCTCACCGCAGCGCCCGGAGCCCGCATCGCAGGTCTCGGTGGCCCGTGGCCATCACGCGCCCCGGAGTCCGCGGTCTCCCAGCGCAGCAGGTCGCCGGGCTGGCAGTCGAGGGCTTCGCAGAGTGCGGCGGGGGTGGTGAAGCGGACGGCCTTGGCGCGGCCATTCTTCGGCACGGCCAGGTTGGCGGGCGGTGATGCCGACGGGTTCGGCGAGTTCGCCCACGGACATCTTGCGCTTGGCGACCGTGACGTCGACGTCGACGGTGAGTGGCATCAGGTCACCTCGTTCAGCTCGGCCTGCATCTGCGCCGTCTCGGCGTCGCGAGCATCGTTGGGCGGCGCTCCTGCCGGTCGGTGACCCATGCCACATGCAGTTCCTGTCAGCAATCGGGGCGCCGTTCCGCTCAACTCACGGAAGCAAGCGAACCGACAGGAGCAACACATGAAGCACCGCATCGTCGTCCTCGGCGCCGGCTATGCCGGGGCCTACGTGGCCGGGAACCTGGCCCGCCGGCTGTCCCCGTCGGACACCGATATCACCGTGGTCAACGCCGTGCCGGACTTCGTCCAGCGGCTGCGGCTGCACCAGCTCGCGGCCGGCCAGGACATCGAGGCTCCGAAGCTCGCCGACGTCTTCGCGGGCACGGCGATACGGCTGCGCGTGGCCCGCGTCACCGCCGTTGACCCCGAGCGCCAGGTCGTCGCCGTGGCCGACGCCGACGGCGGCGGCGAGCTCGGCTACGACACGCTTCTCTACGCGCTCGGCAGCCACGGCACCGACTGCGGCGTCCCCGGGGTGGTCGAGCACGCCTTCGACATCGCCGCCCGGCCCTCGGCGCTGCGCCTGCGCGAGCGCCTGGACAGCCTGGGCAGGCGGGGCGAAGGCGGCAGAGTGCTGGTCGTCGGCGACGGGTTGACCGGCATCGAGACCGCCACCGAGATCGCCGAAGCCCGGCCCGGCCTGTCGGTGGCGCTGGTCGCCCGCGGCGAGCTGGGCGCCCGACTCTCCGCCGGAGCCCGCAGCCACCTGCGCCAGGCCTGCGCCCGGCTGGGCATCACCGTCCTGGAGCACACCAGCGTCGAAGCCGTCGAAGCGACACGGGTGCTGTGCGCCGACGGGACCGCCCTGGCGTCCGACGCAACCGTGTGGACGGCCGGGTTCGCGGTCAACCCTATCGCCGCCGCCGGCGGGCTGGAGGTCACCGGGAACGGTCGGATCGTCGTCGATCGCACCATGCGGTCGGTCTCGCACCCGAACGTCTACGCCGCCGGCGACAGTGCCTACGCCATCGGCGACAACGGCCGGCCGCTGCCGATGTCCTGCGCTTCGGCCGGCTACACCGGCATGCAGGCCACGGCCGCGATCGTGGGACGCCTGACCGGCCGCAAGATTGCGAACACCAAGCTGGAGTACCTGGGCAACCACATCAGCCTCGGGCGGCGGGACGGGATCCTGCAGCTGGTCGATGAAGAAGGACAGGCAAAGCCGAAGTACATGGGCGGCCGGACGGCCGCGCGGATCAAGGCGGGCATCCTCAAGATGTCGTTGTGGACCAACTCGCACCCGACCTTCGGACTGCCCAAGCGCAAGCACCGCCTGGCCGCCGACGCCGGACGCGACCGCCGAGAAGACGGTCGCGTCCGCCGAGAAGGCGGTCGCGTGGCCGCCTAGGGTGGTCCGCGTGGACAGCACCGCCACTGATCGCTTCGACACCAGCCGGTTCGAGGCCAGCCGGTTCCGGCTGGCCTCGCTGGCGTACCGGCTGCTGGGCTCCGCCGCCGACGCCGAAGACGCCGTGCAGGATGCGTTCCTGCACTGGCAGGCCGTCGACCGGCAGCGAATCAAGGTGCCGGAAGCATGGCTGACCAAGGTCGTCACCAACCTGTGCCTCGACCGGCTCCGCTCGGCACAAGCCCGCCGCGAACGCACCGTCGGGGCCTGGCTGCCCGAGCCGCTCCTCGACGGCGACCCGATGCTCGGCCCGGCCGACACTTTCGAGCAGCGCGAATCGGTCTCCCTGGCCGTGCTGACCCTCATGGAGCGCCTGTCACCCCTGGAGCGGGCCGTCTACGTCCTGCGCGAAGCGTTCTCCTACAGCCACGCCGAGATCGCCGAGATCCTCGACATCACCGAGTCCGCAAGCCAGCAGCACCTCCACCGGGCCCGGCGCGGCATCACCGCCGCGCGCCGCCGCGGCGGCGAAGTCGACCAGGCATCGGCCCGCAGGATCGTCGAGGAATTCCTCGCCGCTGCCTCCTCGGGCCGCACCGAGCGGCTGGTGGCGCTGCTCACCGACGACGCGACCGCGGTCTCCGACGGCGCCGGCGCCGGCCTGACCGAGACGCTGCTGCAGTACGACACTCCGCAGCGCATCGCCGCCGTCGCACGGGCCGGTTTCAAACCCACACCCGCGAAACGGCGACTTGCCGGCGGCACGCCCGCCATCCACTACGCGCTCGTCAACGGCGCCCCCGCCATCCTCTTCGTGCTCGGCGACCAGGTCATCGGCGCCGTGACGTTCGACATCACCAACGGCAAGATCGCAACCGTGCGCGGCATCGCCGCCCCCACCCGCCTCGCCCGCCTCACCGCAGCCTGGCGGCAGCACGAACCGGACCCACCGCTGATCACCCAGTGGTGACCCGACACCAACCGCAGCCAGGCGCAGCACCCGCGCTGCGATGAACCGCTCCCGGGCTTCGGCCGCCACAAGCCGCATGCGGACACGGCGGCCGGGCTGGCCGGACTCGCCGCCGCGCTAACTACATGCCTGATGTCCCGCCGCTCGCCCGCCCGAACGCGGTCTCCGCTCAGCGCTCTCGGCCTCGCCGGAGCACCGGATTTGGAGCGGGGGCGGCGCCCGGCGTGGCGCATGAGGTACGGGCCCGTGCCTTCGGCCGCGCCGCCGGCCGGTTGGATAGCGGTTGCAGGGGGCACCGGCGTGGGCATGTTGGCGGGCCGTGGTGGTCTGGTGGAAGCCGAGCGCGTCGGCGATGACGGGCGCGGGTGCCAGCCCGAGTAGGCGGCCGACCTATGAACCAGTAGCCCGCCGGTCCGCCGATCGACGTCATCGGGTGTCCGAAAGTCATCCTGTTCCGCCGGAGCGGCGTAACGGTGTGTCGGATCATGGCCAACAATCTGTGATCGGCTCCTGATCAGGGGTTTCTTCCGTTCAGGTGTTCTCCAGCCGGGAGGACCCGTCGGAGGAGCTGACTATGGAGGGTCCTCGTCACCGTCGCCTACGGATCACATCCCTCGTCTCGATCGTCCTGCTCGCCGCCAGCTCGTCGGCGGTGCTGGACAGCACCCCTGCCGTAGCCGCCGCGCAGTCGGCGGTCGACATCAACCCGGACGTGTCGAACAACTCTGACGCCGACGCCACCACCGGCGGCCGGGTCAACGGCCTGGCCGTGGTCAACGGCGACCCGAACACCGCGTACGCGGCCAGCGAGTGGGGCGGGCTGTTCCTCACCCGCGACGGCGGCCAGACCTGGCGGCACCTCGACGGGCACCTCCCGCAGGCCATGTGGGACGTCGAGGTCGACCCCGGCAACAGTGGCAACGTCTACGCCTCCTCCTTCTACGACGGTCGCACCGCCAGCGTCTCCGGCATCCAGGTCAGCCGCGACGGCGGCGCCACCTGGTCGCACCCGGCGTCGGCCACCCCCGGCACCGGCGCCCCCTGCGGCACGACCGCCCGCACCGAACCGGCCGCCTTCGGCATCAGCATCCGCGCCGACCAGCCCGCCACCGTGTACGTGGGGACCAACTGCGGCCTGGCCCGCAGCACCGACTCCGGCACCACCTGGTCGTTCCTCGATCCCACCGGCACCGGCACTGCCCAGCAGGTCCGCGACGTGGTCGCCCACGCCGGCGGCGCGGTCGACATCTGCGGCAACGACGGCTTCTTCCACTCCCCGGACGGCGGCACGACCTGGACCCAGGCGGCCGTGGCCCCGCCATCCGGGCAGTGCACCCTCGCTGCCTCCCCCGACGAGCCGTACGTGGTGCTGGCCAGCGCCGGCATCTCGATCTGGGAGACCGACGACGCGGCCAACGCGGCCGGCGCCACCTGGACGCAGCTCGGCACCCCGGAGAGCCGGCCGCAGGGCCGGATCCCGTTTGTCGCCACCAACCAGCGCGCCGACAGCGGGGGCACCAACGTCTTCGACCTGTGGTTCGGTGACGTACGGCTGTTCCGCGGCGGCTGCACCACCCCGGCCACCCCGGCTCCCGGCGGCGCCCTGCGCTGCCCGGCCGGGCGGATCCCGCCAATCGCCGGCAACCCGGGGCCACCGGCCGGTTGGGCCGGCCCGTTCACCCGCACCGCCGGCGCCCACGACGACGCCGGTGACATCGCCTTCAACCCAACCGTGACCGTCGACGCCTGCCCGATCCTGTTCTCCAGCGACGGCGGTATGCACCGCAACACCGACACCGGCGGCGACTGCCACAACCCGGACTGGGCGAGGGCCAACGTCGGCATGCACGCCGAGTGGCTGTGGGGTATGGGCGCCTCCGACGCCCCGGGCGCCACCGCGGAGAACCTCGGCTACGGCATGCAGGACGCCGGCTCCGTCTTCACCACCGACGCCGGCACGAACCCGCCGACGTGGAACCAGCCGAGCTGCTGCGACGTCTTCGACGTGATCGAGGACGACGAGCGGGCGATCTGGACCACCTGCTGCTTCAGCTCGGCGCCGGCGACCCGGCTGCACCGCAGCAACCTCGACGGCACCGCTGACACCGTCATCAACCAGCCCGGCAGCAGCATTGTCGGGTTCACCCCGACCAACTCGATGGCCTTTTTCGGCGAGGACGACATGGTGCTCGTCGACAGCGCCGGCGTCTTCGTCACCACCGACATCGGCGCCAGCCCAGTGGTGTGGACCCAGATCGGCGCGGCCTCCACACCGGCAGGCGCCTGCGGCATCACGGCGTCCGCCTCGTCGACCGGTACCCCGGTCTTCTACCTGCAGGTCAACAACTGCGACAACCGGGGCGGCTCCCAGCTGTGGCGCTACTCGGGGATCAGCCCCGGCGGCACCTGGGACCGCATCGACGACAACATCGGCCCCGGCGGCATCGGCGTCAACGCCGTCGACCCGAGCGACCCCAACCGGCTCTACGCCGTGCAGACCCAGACCAACCCGCGGATGGTCCGCTCCAACGATGGGGGCCAGACCTGGACCCCGGACCCGCGGCTGGACGCGATGATGACCGGCAACGGCGCGTTCGCGTACCGCACGGCCACCGGGCCGACCGACTTCACCGGCTTCAGCGGGTACGTGCAGCCGACGATGCTCGCCTTCGACCCGCAGGACCGCAACACCATCGTCGCCGGCGGCCACGACTCCGGGGTGTTCATCAGCACCGACGACGGCGCCACCTGGTCCCTGCTGACCGACCCGTCGACCCCGCACGCCTCGGGCACCCCGCACCTGCCGCAGCCCCGGTTCGCGTACTTCGACCACGAGCCCGGCGCGCCGACGCAGCTGTACGTCGGCACCCAGGGCCGCGGCGTGTGGCGGCTCACCCCGGCGAACGCGGACCTGTCCATCACCAAGAACGCCCGCCCCGACCCGGGAACCGCCGGCGAGCAGCTCTACTACGACATCACCGTGCACAACGACGGCCCGGACGCCGCGCCCAACGTCACCGTCTCCGACCAGCTCCCGCCGCAGGTCACCTTCGTGACCAGCACGGCCGACTGCGTCGAGACCCCGACCGGCTCCGGCACCCTGACCTGTGACCTGGGCACCCTCGCCCCGGGCGCGTCGAAGACCTTCACCATCAAGACGGTGGTGAAGCCGGACGCGGTCGCCGGCACCGGCCCCACCTCGATCGGCAACACCGCCTCGGTGCGCAGCGGCGGCGCCATCGACCCCGACCCGGGCGACAACACGGTCACCGAGACGTCCCTGATCGAGGACTCCGCGGACGTACGCGTCGACAAGCTCTGCAAGCCGGACACCACCATCCCGGCCGGCACCACCGTGCAGTGCACCATCTTCGTCACCAACAACGGCCCGTCGTACGCCCGCGACGTCGTCGCCGACGACACTGTCCTGTCCGCCAGCGGCGTGACCATCTCCGCGGTCACCCCCAGTCAGGGCAGCTGCGGCCCGGTCACCCCGGTCACCGGCGGGCAGAAGTTCACCTGCTCCCTCGGCATCCTGGCCGCGGCTTCGCCGACGAACACCGGCCAGGCCACCATCACCTACCGGTTCGTCTCCACCGAGGGCCAGGACGTCAACAACGTCGCCACCGCCCGGTCGGCCACCCCCGACCCGAACCTGGCGAACAACCGGGCCGAGCTGTCGCTGACCGTCACCGCGGTGGCGAACCTGGGCCTGGCCAAGACCGACAGCACCGACCCGGTGGTGGCCGGAGAGACCATGAGCTGGACGCTGACGCTCACCAACGGCGGCCCGTCCACCGCCCGCAACGTGGTGGTGCGTGACCTGGTGCCGGCCGGCACCGCGATCCTGTCGGCCACCGTGGGCGGCGGCGCCGGCAGCTGCGTCGCCGGCGTACCCGGCAACTCGACCCGGCCGACCACCTGCACGTTCGACTCGATGGCCAGCGGCGCCGTCCGCACCATGACGGTCAGCGTACGGGTGCTGCCGGATACCACCGGGCTGATCCACAACGACGCCGGCGTCTTCGCCGACACCCTCGACCCGGACAACTCCAACAACCTCGCCAACTCCGACACCACCGTGAAGACCCGGGCGAAGCTGACCATCAGCAAGGAGGCCCGCGCCGGGTCGCTCGGCCCCGTGGCCGGCCTGCCGCTGGACTACGTGATCACCGCGACCAACGACGGCGGACCGTCGGTGGCCCGCACGGTCCGGGTGACCGACACCCTGCCCGACGAGGTCCGGTTCACCGGGGTCGAGGTGTCCCGCGGCACCGGCACCTGCGTCCAGGTCGTCGGCGCCCCGTACGACGTCCGCTGCGAGCTGGCCAACCTCGCGCCGGGCGAGTACGCCGTGGTGACCATCCACACCACGGTGCTGGCCGCCACACCGCACCTGACCGACATCGTGAACACCGCGACGGCGACCAGCAGCACCCCGAACCTCACCGACGGGGTGAACCAGGTCACCGCTGGGGTCACCGTCAACGTCGCCCGCCGGGCCGACCTGCTCATCGGGAAAACCTCCGGGGCGGACAACTACAAGCCGTCCGCCACGGTCGACTACACGGTCACGGTGACCAACCTCGGCCCGTCGGACTCACCGGCGACCACGTTCGTCGACAGCCTGCCGCCGGCCAAGGACGCTCCGTACATCTCCGACAGCGGCAACGGCACCTGCACCTTCAACGCGGGCGCCAACACCCTCACCTGCGCCGTGCCGGCACTCGCCCCGGGCGCGTCGTACTCGGTGAACGTCTACGCCCGGGTCAAGGGCAACAAGGGCACGATCACCAACACGGTGGCCGTGAACGCGCCGAGCTACGACCCGGTCGCGGCGAACAACACCGCGGTCCGGCAGGTGCTCATCAAGGGCGGTATCTGACACCCGGCGTTCCGGCCGTCGAAGTGGTCAAACAGCGCTAGGAGCTGACCATGTCCCGTCACCTTCCGGTCGCCGCCGCCCTACTGGCCGCCGCGTTCGTCACAGCGAGCTGCACCGGCGACCCCGGTACGCCGTCCACGGCGGC
The DNA here is from genome assembly GCF_043197935.1 of Micromonospora sp. NPDC048930. Lineage (NCBI taxonomy): Bacteria > Bacillati > Actinomycetota > Actinomycetes > Micromonosporales > Micromonosporaceae > Micromonospora > Micromonospora sp. NPDC048930. The sequence continues at coordinate 15,701 of NZ_JBICUB010000032.1, read as the reverse complement.
GCCGACCACGCCCGACCCGCCGACCACCAGCGCCCCGACGCAGGCCCCACCGGCGCATACCAACCCCCCGTCCGGTCGGGCCACCCCCCGCCCGTCGGCCACCAGCGGCCCGGCCAGCCCCGCTCCCCCACGAGCACCGCTGGTCACCGCCCCGGCCTCCGGCCCGACCACCGCCACCGGCCTCCGCAGCCGCACCAGGTGCGGGCCGGCCGGCAGCCTGATCGCCATCGCCGACCTGACCTGGCGACCCGCCGCCACCCGCGGCGCCCAGCGCGTCGTCTACACCCCGTACGCCGACGGTTACCGCACCGGCCGCTACGAGGTCACGCCCGACCTGCGCGCCGACGCCACCGGCACCTCGGTGAGCCAACTCAGCCCCGGGTCGGTGTACACCTGGCTCGTGCTCACCCGCCACGACGGCCGCTGGCAGCCGAGCGCGACCGCCAGCTTCGCGGTTCCCACCTGTGTGGGCGACCAGACCGGCGGTTGACCTGCGGTCAGCTTCACGCGGTTTGGTCGGCGGCCCCGGCCGGACCGGTCACGGGCGGGGTGGGCTGACGCGAGCGGGCTCACCGCACCCGCCCATGATTCGGCGAGCCGAGCAGGGGCGGGTGCGGGTGTCTCCCACCGACCGCTCTGCCGTATTGGCGCGGTGTCCGCTTCTGCCGAAGTGCGGATGTCCGATCTAAGCTGCGCCGCGAGCGTCCCGCCTGGCGCCCGTCGTTCACGCTATCGCCAGTAGTGCGATGCCCATACCGGCGCTCATCACACCGTGGCACAGCGCCGACCAGTCCAGCGGACCGGCCACCGCGTCCGTCGTCGCCGCGGACAGACCACGATGCGCATCCCGCGGCCAACCCACGAGAATGCGGCGAGCACCAGGTAGCCACCGAGCAGCGCACCGACCCATCCGGCCCACCCGACCGGCGCATGACCCATCCCGGTCATGTCCATGCCGCCGTGACCGCCGGCGGATGTGTGCCCCGGTATCGAGGTACACATCCACACCATCGTCCCTGTCGCGGTGGCGAAGAACACCGGTACCGCACGAGGTCGTGACGTCCGCACCGCCCGCACCACGAACCACCCCGTCGACATCATGAGAACGACAATCCAGGCAGCTGCCGGGACCGCCGCGCCCCATGGCCAGATCATCGCGATCATCGATAGGCCCATAGCCAGGTGCAACATCTCGGAGAGTCGATGTTCCGCCGCCGGAGAGCGCCACGCAGCGGGTGGGCGCAGGCACCGGAGCAGGTGAAAGACGGCCGCCCCTCCGAACGCCACCGTCAGCAACCATCGGAGAGGGCCATTGCCGATCATCGGGGGAGACGTCCCGCGCGTAAGCGGCGTGTCACCGTGCCCCCATGAGAAGTGGCGGAGCCTCCGCCCGCCCGTACCGACGGGCCGAGGCCGACAGCGATGCAGCGCACATGCGGGGCCTTTAGCTCGGTAGATCGGCGCACGCCGCGGGCTAGTTCATCCGACCGGCAGGCACCGAACCTCAGTGGCAGCAATGGTGCTCGCTGGCGGTGTGCCCGGTGGCACCCAGGTCGTCGTCACGGCCGGCGGCGAGGCGTGACCACTGTGATGTGGGCCGGCCGTCGAGCCGGAACTGGTCGCCGTCGGTCCGGAAGCGCTGCGGCCAGCCTTGCGGCGAGTCCTCCCAGTCTTCCTGGCGACCGTAGACGGTCATGTCGAGCAGGCCGTACGACGGTGCCATCGCCTCGACGCCCCGCCCGGTGGTCCAGTAGGTCTCGAACACCCGGTCGCCCTGGCGCAGGTAGCACGCCTTCATCCCGAACGCGCGCCCGGCGACGAGGGTGTCGAGCGACTCCGCGGGCACCGAGTACCAGGGCGCCTGCCAGCCCATGAAGTCGCGGTAGCGAGACGTTTCCTCGTACGGCCCTTGGCAGAAGACCGCGAACGTGACGTCGCGCGAGTGCAGGTAGGACAGCTCGAGCACCTGGCCGTTGAAGAACGTGCAGCCCTCGCACTGGTCGGCGGCCGGCCTGCCCGTGTGCCACATGTGGTACGACGCGAACAGCTGGGTTCTCCCCTCGAAGACATCGAGCAGGGGCACCGGGCCGTCGGCACCGACCAGATGGGTGGTCGGGTCGACCTCGACCATGGGCAGCCGCCGGCGGGCCGCGGCGATGGCGTCGCCCTCGCGGGTGTGCGCCTTCTCGCGGAGCCGGAGCTCGTCGAGTTGCTTCTGCCAGGTCTCGCGGTCGGTGATCGGGGGTGTCGCTGGGGTGGTCATGGGCTCCTCCTCGGGCCGGTCGCTATGAGCCTAATAGCGGCTGCTAGGATCGAGCAAGTACGAGAGGGAGGTGTGCCATGCCAACCCAGCGGGGTTATCGGCAGGCCTGCGGCGTCGCACGCGGCCTCGACATCGTGGGTGAGCGGTGGTCGCTGCTCGTGGTGCGCGAGCTGCTGCTCGGGCCGAAACGGTTCACCGACCTCCAGCAGGCGCTCCCGACAGCCAGCCCCAACGCACTGTCCGACCGGCTGCGCGAGCTGGCCGACGCGGGCGTCCTACGCCGTCGGCAGCTGCCTCCGCCAGGCAACGTGCGGGTCTACGAGCTGACAACGTGGGGTCGCGGCCTCGAGCCGATCGTGGTCGCGCTTGGCACCTGGGCGCTGGCCGCCCCACCGACCGCGGAACAGCTCTTCGTAAGCGCGGACAGCGCCATGCTGAGCATCCGCACCTTCTTCGCGCCCGGGCCGGAGCAGCCCGAGGCGACGCTCCGGATCGAACTACGCGACCACGGTCCCGCCGGAGTGTTCGGCGTCCGCCTCACGTCGGCCAGCGCCGAGGTGTCCCACGAGCCGCCCGAAGAGCCGGACGCCGTCCTGATCACCACCACGGACGCTCTCCTCGCCGCCTTCGGCAGCGACGACCTGGCCGGGCTCGTAGCGGCCGGCGCCGTCATCATCGGCGATCCCGAAGTCGTCCGCCATCTCGTCGCGGGCGTGCGTGTCCCGGCCTCCACAGATAAGCACTCAAACGGCACCTGCGGCCAAGGAGGGCGGGCAGATCGCCGCCAGACGCCGCCCGAAAGGTGACCCACTGTCGGCCCCCAGCTCGGGTTCGCCCTGTTCTGGTCGACACTCCGGCCCGGCGTCGACCAAGGTCACGTGTACGCGTCTGCCGCAGCCCAGACGCGTTGATCGTTGTGCCTTCAGCACTGTCCGTAAACCATCCCAGTCCTCGCCCCACCTCCGGACGCACGCTTCTGCTTGATGTCCGGATACCTGGCTGGATTGCGATGCAGCATCGACCGGCACGTGCGCCGGCAGGAGCCTCGTCGCCGTATTCGCCCCGTGGGATCGGCCGGTGTTCTCGCGGTCCCGGCGAACGAGCAGCCCTTCAGCGGGTCACGGTCCGCGGTCGCGTCCGCTTCTGGCCGATGACGACAGTGCACTCGATCGTGCGGTGGAACGTCGGCGTGGGTCTATCGAACGAACGGCACTTCCCTGAAGTCCACCTATGCAGGATTTCCGGACCTGAAACCAGGCCCGGCCGTCAGAACATGCCGTGAGGGACCTCGGACGGCTCGGGAACCGGCTGGACGACGTCCCAGTGTTCGACGATCTGGCCGTCCACCAGCCTCCAGATGTCGACCACGGCGACATCGCATTCGTCCTCCGGTGTGACCATCCGGTAGTGCACGACGACGTACTCGTCGTCGGCGACGATTCGCTTCAGGTCGAGCTTCGCGTTCGCGACCGGCGCCGTGGCGATGAAATCGACGAAAGCATCCCGGCCAGAAGGGTTGCCCGGGCTGTGCTCGATGAAGTCCTCCCGCAGCAGGGTCCGCAGCACCTCGATGTTGCCGGCGGCGAACTGGTCGAAGCTGTGCAGCACCAACGTCTTGTTGCGCTCGGCGGCGCTCACATCAGTCATGCCGCGAGGATCGCAGTCGCATCCCCACGCCGTCGATTACATCACTGGTAATGGCCCAGACAGCACAGCTCGGTGACACTCGGGAGGTGCCTGCCCCCGAGCCAGTCGGCCACCTGCTGCGCCGGTGGCGCCTGCGGCGCAACCTCAGCCAACTCGACCTGGCGATCCGCGCGGGCGTGTCGGCCCGGCACGTCAGCTTCGTGGAAACGGGCCGCACCTTGCCCAGCAGCGCCATGGTCCTCCGCCTGGCCGAGCACCTCGGCGTGCCGCTGCGGGAGCGGAACCGCCTGCTGGTGGCGGCCGGACACGCCCCGGCCTTCCTCGAACGGCCGCTGGACGACCCGGAGTTCGAACAGGTACGCGCGGCGCTGCGGCTGATCCTGCGAGCCCACGAGCCGTACCCGGCGGCCGCGCTCGACCACCGATGGAACGTCCTGCTCGTTAACACGGCCTTCGACATCCTCCTCGAGGACGTCGACCCCGACCTGCTGCGACCGCCGATCAACCTGATGCGGCTCGGCTTCCACCCCAAGGGACTTGCGCCACGAATCCTCAACCTCGCCCAGGTGCGCGCGCACCTGTTGCCCAGACTCGACCGGCAAGCGACGCATGCCGGAGATCCGCAACTACACTCGCTGTACCAGGAGCTACGGTCATACGGACCGGACGAGCAGCCGCAGCCACCGGACCCGGCCGACATCGCCCTGCCGATCCGCCTGAACCACCGCGGCGTCGAACTGTGCTTCATCAACACCGTCACCACGTTCGGAGCCGCGTTCGACGTCACCCTGGCAGACGTCGCCATCGAGACCTACCTGCCCGCCAACGAGGCAACCGCGCAGCACTGCCGCCAGCTCGGCCAACCGCAAGCGAGTACCGAGACATAGCCGGCTGCTCCGACGACGCCCACGGTGTGCATCGACCCCTCACCGGACCCCTACGCGGCTTGAACTCGTCGATGACCTGCTCGACGACGTAGCCGGTCAGCTCATCAAGATCGCGTCGTCGAGGCCCTCCTCAGGGCGGGGCTCACGGTCTTCGTGATCGCCCCGAACCAGATCAAGCACCTGCGCCGCCGCTACGGCGCAGCGGCAACGCAGCGCTGGATCGAAAATCGCTCGCCGCGCTGAAGACCCCGTCGGCACAACGACTCGCCGACGCCGCGCTGTCCGGACAGCCACTGGCCTGGCTCAACCCGCCCCAACCGGCGACGTAGCTGCCCATTCCGACCCGACAGCCCGGGTGCCGCTCGTAGGATCGCAACCATGCTCGGGCAGCGGCCGCACCAGGCAGACAACCAACCCCGTACGCTGCGGTGACGCTGAGCCAAGCGGGCAGTCTGTGGGCGACGCTCGCGGTGACGCTGGTCCTGGGAGCCCTTCATCTGCTGGCGCCGTACATCCGGCGGACGCTACCGGTGCCCACCCAGGCGGCGACCTCGCTCGGCGGCGGCATCGCCGCAGCGTACGTCTTCCTCTACCTCCTGCCGCGCCTCGCCGAGGGTAACGAGGCGGTCGCCCACGTCCTGGAGGAAGAGGTCCGCGCCGGCCGGGTGCGCGGATTCATCCTGTTCCTCGTCGCGCTGATCGGCTTCTTCACGTTCTACGCCCTGGAACGCGCCACCCATCGGACGAAAGGGCATGAGCAGGAGCCCACCCGGCTGGTCTTCGCGTGTCAACTCGGCTTCTTCGCGCTCTACAGCGGCCTGATCACGTACACCTTGGCCACGAAGCTGGACGCGGGCCTCGCACCGGCGGCGCTGTTCGCCGTCGCCATGGGGCTGCACGTGCTGGCCACCGACGGCGTGCTGGCCGAGCACTTCCCGGTCAGCCTCACCACGCGGTGGCGCCTCGTTCTCGTCGCCGGCGCCGGTGCCGGCTGGTTGACCGCGGTCGTCGCCCAGCCCACCAGCGTGGTGATGAATCTGCTCACGGCGTTTCTCGGTGGCGGGATCCTGCTCAACGTCTTCGTCGACGAACTGGCACCCGAGAGGCACTCGAGCTTCGCCTGGTTCACCGTCGGGCTGGCCAGCTATTCAGCGCTCCTCGCGATCGCGACCTTCACCACGGAGCTGGGGGCCGCATGACGGCGAGGAGAACCCAGTTACCAGCACCGTTACGGGCAGTGGAGCCGGCCGCCGGCGTTCGAAGGAGGTGGCTGGCGGGCTCGTCTCGACCGACGACGACTACCTCGCCTTCGCCTCGGCTCTGCTCGCCGGCATGCCGCCGACCGGGCGCTGCAGTGCGTCACGAAACCGGCTCAGCCCGGCCGAACGGAAGAAGTCCCAGCCCGATTGGGAGGGGTCCAGCTCTCGGCGTCCACGTTGTCTGCCGTCGCCACGGAGCAGCATCCGCTAGTCCTCTTGACGGCCACCTCGCCAGACGGCCTCCAGCACATGGCGACGGTTACCGATCGCCATCGAGTGACCGCCAAACTGCCTTGCTCGCAGTGGTGTGGCGAGCCCCCGGCGGCACTGCTCCACGCCGCGCAGCGAACGCGCGGAACTGCCGATGAGCGTGTATCTGATCATGCTGGGCCTGGTGATGGCAGCGACCGGTGGTGTCAGTTTGGATCAGCGCGGCCGGAGGCTGTCGATGAGGAAACCGGTGCGGCGGTCGTAGTCTTCGCGCGTGGGTGTGGGCAGCGCGCGTAGGGCGAGTCCGTTGGCGACGTCGGCATAGTACAGGTCACTCACCGTGAAGTCGGGGCGCAGCACTCCTGCGTCGTGACCGCGCTGGAGGAGGGTCTCGGTCATCTCGTTGGCGGCTTTGGCGAGTGCGACGAGTTGTCCGGACTTGGGGTACATCATGAGGAGCGCGTCGGTGAACGCGGGTTCGCGGTACTGCAGGTCGCGCCGGTCGATGATGTAGGTGGCGATGGCCTCCCATGGGTCATCGGTTCGCCGAGCCCTGTTCATGATCGCGTGCATCTCGGTAGCGACGAGTTCGCCGATCACGGCGTCGATGAGACCGTCCCGCCCGCCGAAGCGGTTGTAGATCGTGGCCTTGCTGACCCCTGCCGCGCTAGCGATCTCTTCCAGCGGCGTGGCCAGTCCACGTCCCCGGAATGCGGCGATGGCGGCAGCGCGGATATGAGCGACGTTGCGGGCGGCATCGGCGCGGAGCGGCGTCCCCGTCGCGCGGCCAGGGTCTCCGCTGGTCGGCGTACTGGTCGCGGCGGAACTCACACTCGCACCCTATCAAGTTGACGCAGAAGTTAACTTGACTATAGGGTCAACTTCGTCGTCGATCCCGCAGAAGGGCGGTCACGATGTCCAAGTCCATCGCCGTGTTCGGGGCGGGCCCGGGTCTCGGTCAAGCCGTTGCCCACCGCTACGGGAGAGAGGGCTACTCCGTCGTACTCGTTGGCCGCCGCCAGGAGCCGCTCGACCAGCTCGCCAAGCAGCTAGCCGCGGACGGGGCGCAGGCCCATGCGATCAGCGCCGACCTCGCCGACACAGCCGCCATCGCGGAGCTCGCTGACCGTATCCGCGCGGCTGTCGGTGATCTCGACGTGATCTACTACGGCGCCGCAGCCAACGGGTTCATTCCAGTACTCGACCTGACACCCCAGCGCGTACAAGACCTCATGCCGCTCGGCGTCTACGGGCTGCTTGCGCTGGTGCGGGAGTTCCTGCCGAGCATGATCGCCCGAGGGACCGGTGCGATTCTGAGCGCGCAGGGAGCCAGCGCCCTACGCGGCAATGCCGACATCGCCGGTGGAGTCGCCCTGGCCGCCCAACGCAACTACCTTCAGGCCTTGCACGCCGAGGTGGCCGGCAAGGGCGTCTACGTCGGCGGACTCTACATCGGTGCCGCGATCGAGAACACGCCCTTCCACGCTAGGTTCCAAGCGGCCAAGGCCGCCGGCGCCCCCGTTCCCGAACTCCCCACTGTCGACCCCGTCCGCCTGGCGGACCTGCTGTGGACCATGCACAACACGACAGGTCAACTGGAAGTCACCTACCCGCACGACCTCCTCACCAAATAGCACCTCGTACAGCCACCGCCGAACTCGCCTCGGCCACCCATCCCGCTATCACACCCGCCCGACGCACTCTTCTGCCGCACTGCGCGCGCTCATGCCGAGAAGCGGACGCGTGGACTGCGCACGAGGGCGTCATGGCGGGTTCGATTCCGGAGCACTACGAGCACTACGAGCGGATGTCGCGCGGTTGAGGGAGGTTTCACTGCGGTCCGTCGCAGCGCCGTCCGTCACGGCGAAGCGGATCACGAGTGGACCACGACGTCCCAGCGCCCACACGGTGAGCGCGAAGCAGCAGAGCGCCATTCCCGTGATCGTGACCGCTGTCCAGCCGCCCGCAGACCAGAGCGTGGTCGCGGCGGCGGAACCGATAGCAGCGCCGATAAAGTTGCCGGTGGCTAGCGCCGTGTTGAGCCGGCTGCGGGCCTCGTGGGAGAGGGCGAACAGCCGCGCCCGGTTGAGGAGGGCCTGCGTCTGAAGGGCAACATCGATCATGATGATCACGATGATGATAAGTACGACGGACCGGCCGGCGAACGCCGCGACGACGAAGGCGCCGAGGGCCAGTACCCATGCCACGCCGGTGGCCGGAAGCGACCAACCGCGGTCGTGCAGGCGACCGCCGTGCAGGCCGGAAAGGACACTAGCGAGGCCAGCCAACCCGAACAACCCAATCACCGCTACCGGGTACCGGAACGGCGGACCGCTGAGCAGGAACGTCAGCGCCGTCCAGAACAGCGAGAACGCGGCGAACCCTGTGGCGGCCAGGACCAGCGTCCATCGGGCCGCCCGCTCGCGCATGACCACCGCGCCGACCGAGGCGATGAGCGCCGGGTACGGCATGCGCGTCCGCGGTGCCAGCGGTGGAATCGCGCGGTAGAGCAGGACCGCGAGCAGGACGGCGACGACCGCGCCGAGGGCGAAGATCGCACGCCACCCGGCGGCGCCGGCGACGAACCCGCTGATCGTGCGGGAGGCCAAGATACCGGTGAGGGTCCCAGACCCGACGGCACCGACGATCCGTCCGCGGTGGGCGTCGCCGGCAAGGTCCCCGGCGAGCGGTGTGAGGACCTGCCCGGAAATCGTCGTCACGCCGAGCACGCCCAGTGCGAGGAGGAGTACGCCGATCGACGGCGCCAGCGCGCACAGCAGCAGTGCGGCGGCCGAGGTCAGCAGCATCACCGGGACGAACCGGCGGCGGTCCAGGACGTCGCCGAGCGGCACGAGCAGCAGGACGCCGACGGCGTACCCGACCTGGGTCGCGGTGACGAGCCAGCCGGCCGTCGCGGTCGCGGCGCGTAGATCGCCTGCGATGAAGCTGAGCAGCGGCTGCGCCCAGTACAGGTTGCCGATGGCCGCTCCCGCCGCCAACGCGAACAGGAACGTCAGCCGAGGGCTCATCTCCGACGGCGGTGCCATGCGGGGTGCTGCCACCCTGCCACGCTAAGGCGCGGGATCAAGGCGCGGGGTCCAGCGAGGGCCTGAGCGTGGCAGGGCCGCATCCGCCGGGGTGTCCAGATCTCTCCCGGCACCCTTCAGGCGTGCCCGGACAGGTCGACACGGCGGGCAACGACAGTCCCCACCGGTGAGGTCGCAGGAGGGCACAAGACGCTGTCATGGCGATCGCGCGGGTATGGCTCGTCGCGTTCGCGGCCAGCGGGCGACGTTGCCTTGGCATGATCGGGTGCGCACATCTGCCGCGAGTCGGGCGGGTCCGACGGCACGACCGGATCTGCCGAGAAGGTTGCATCCGGCCTCGAGATGTTGCCACCGTGCCAGTTACCCCTGGGGGTCATTCGTCAGAGTTCAGGGGGCGGACCGGCCCACCGTGCCGAGCGGTATGCGCGTGCGACCGTGGACGAAGTGGCGGCCAGCTGCGGACGGGACGGCACCCAGACGGTCTGAATGCCGAGGTGCGCGTTCATCGCAGCGAGCTGGTACTCCTGGCGAAGGTCCGCGGCCGTACGTACGCCGCGGACGATGACCGTGGCGCCCCGGCGCACGCAGTAGGCGGTGGTCAGGCCGGTCCAGGTGTCAACCTCGACATTGCCCCAGGCTGCCGGCATGGCGTTGCGCACGCGTGCGGCCCTGACAGTGGCCTCGGCGGTTGGTTGCTTGTCGGCGTTCACCGCCAGCAACACGATGACCTGGTCGAACATCACCCGGGCGCGAGCCACGAGGTCGCGGTGCCCCGGGGTGAACGGATCGAACGTACCGGGATAGACCGCCAGCGAACCGTGTGCCGGCACCACTCCAGGAGTTGACCTAGCCGTCACCGCGACTCCAACCACATGGCCACGATCATGCCAGCAGTGCAGGCGCCGACCCGACTTTGGGCCTTGCCGTCACCGCCGACCACCGCAGACATCCTGATCTGCCGCTGATGGCGCTGGGAGAGCTCACCTAGGGTGACGGGTATGAGCGCGAACCTACCGGACGCCTTAGCCCCGCGAAGCTGTCACGCTCGCGACTTGTCAGCGCTGATCGGACTCCTTGCAGTGATCGAAGGCGAGCTCATGGCGGGCGAGGTCTCCCGACACCTGTCAGACCGTATTCGAGATCGGCTCGAGCGGGTGGAGCTCCTTGAGCCGGGTGGGAGCGAGCGGGACCTGCGTCAGTCGATCAACGATCTCAACCATCGGCTGCGGCATGCCCTGGGCGAGTACGGCGAGCCGCCGCGCCCCTTGGCGATGCCCGAGTAGGACCGGCGGTCAGGTCAGTTACAGGTAGCCGCAATCCGCTCGTTCCGGCTGTCCGCGACTGGTCCGGAGCGAGCAAAAGCCCCTTCGTAGGTTGCTTTGGGGGTCCTGACGGTCTCGTCGTAGGTTTGATCGGGTCGCCTGTCAATCCCTACTGTCGCACAGTGGACGTGGACTGGAACGCAGAGCTGGTCGATCAGCTTGAGTGGCACTGGCAGCATCAGCTTCGGCCACGGCTGGACGGGCTGACTGATGACGAGTACTTCTGGCAGCCGGTCCCGGGCTCTTGGACCCTTCGCCGGCGCGGCCAGAGTTCTGCGCCGACGTCGATTGGCGCAGGCGAATTCACCTTGGACTACGCCAGCCCGTCATACGACCGCCCGCGGTCACCACGATCGCCTGGCGGCTGGCGCACCTCATTGACGTCTACGGGCCACCGACCGCACCCCATCTCGATGGCTCGCTTACGCGGATGCGCCGATGGCGAAGCTCATCCTGCACGTACACCGCGAGGTCATTCACCACGGCGCCGAGATATCCCTGCTGCGAGACCTCTATCTATGGAAAGGCAGCCAAGGTCACCTCTGACGTCCCGGTAGTCGTTCCGATCTGGTGCACGCTCATGCCGCAGTCCGGCGCTGACGTTCGTCGGTGAGCAACCGGAAGCCGATGAGCGGATACCAGCCGGGATCGTCGAGGAGCAGCCTGCCGTCCTCGACGAGCAAGAGTGCGGCAGCCGCGGTGAACTGCTTGCTCACAGAGGCCAGCTGATACCGCGTCTCCGTGGCGTCGTCCACGATGAAGTCCTCACCCTGCCGCACCAGAATCTCCGCTCGCATCATGGCGCCGACCCTAATGCTTTCGCGCCCGTCAGGCGTGGGCGCTGGAGTGGTCACCGACCCAGTGCAACCCAAGGTCAGGTGCGCGCATCTGCCGCAGACCGTGCCCGGTCAGCGCCCGCTCGTGCCGAATTGAGTGCACGCATCTTGGTCGATTTCGGCGTTCGAATTTGAGCGTCAGCCGGTGAAGCCGAGCAGCTGGTCCCGAGTACCCGATAAAACGAAGCGGCGGCCCGGGAACCGCCCCGGGCCGCCGCTTGTTGTTCATGCCTGAAAGTAGTGCCCCTCGTCCAGGTCGGCGATTAGGCCGGGGTGGGTCGGGGTCCAGCCGAGCAGTTCGCGGGTGATCACGGCCGACGTCGGGTTGTCCATCTGCGCGAACGACCCGAGGAAGCCGAAGTGGTCGCCCGCCTCCTCGGGGCTGATGCTGCGGACCGGGATGTCCAGGTTACGGCCGACGGCGGTGGCGATCTCGGCGAAGGGGACGCCCTCGTCGGCGACCCCGTGCAGGCGCGAGCCGGCCGGCGCGTTCTCGAGGGCGAGCCGGTAGAGGTTGGCCGCGTCGAGCGTGTGCACGGCCGGCCAACGGTTGGTGCCCTCGCCGACGTATGCGGCGTACCCGTTCTGTCGGGCGGTGGCAATGATGGCGGTGATGAAGCCGTGGTGGTCGAGCGAGCTGTGCACCGTGGGCGCGAGCCGGACGATCGAGGAACGCACGCCGCGCGAGGCGAGGTTGGCCACGAAGTTCTCCGCGTCGATCCGGTAGCCGCCCGGGAACACGTCCCGTTCGGTGCCGGCGCGGCCGACGACGCCGCCCATGACGAGCATGGCCGTCCCGCTCGTGCCGACGAGCGGCTTGCCGGAGCCGTCCAGACCGTCGGCCAGTGCCTTGAGGGCGACCAGGTCGGCCTCGGCAGCGGCGGCCATGTCGCCGGTCAGCATGAGGTCGTGGCGGAACGCGAGGTGGATCACACCGTCGGAGGCGGCCGCCTCCTCGCGTAGCACGTCGAGGTCGGACAAGTCGCCGCGGCGCACCTGGGCGCCGAGCTTCTCGATCGCGGCGGCCGACGCGTCGGAGCGGGCCAGGCCCACGACCTGGTGCCCGGCGGAGAGTAGTTCCGGCAGGACCGCGGAGCCGAGGTGGCCGGAGGCGCCGGTGACGAATACCCGCATCGTGGTTCCTTCCCAAGGACCGATGTCATCTTGTGACATGACCGTACACCGTGATGTCACCACGCGACATGCTCTCGCCGAGAAGATGTCGCCGTGTGACATCAGATACCATCGCCGACATGGCCCGCTGGCAACCGGACGCGCGCGGCCGCTTGGAGGCGGCCGCCTTGGAGCTGTTCCGCGAGCGCGGCTTCGACCAGACCACGGTCACCGACATTGCGGCCCGCGCCGGCGTCGACAAACGCACGTTCTACCGGCTCTTCGGCGACAAGCGCGAGGCGCTCTTCAGCGGCGGCAAGCTGCTGGAGGAGGTCCTGGTCAAGGCGGTCGCCGAGACGGGCGCCGCCCCTTTCGAGACGGTTATCGCCGCCTTCCAACGGGTGGCGGACGAGATCTTCGCCGATCGCCTCGACCTGGCTCGGGTGCGCCAGTCCATCATCGAAGGCAGCCCCGAGCTGCAGGAGCGCGAGCTGCGCAAGACGGGCTCGCTGGCGGCGGCGGTCGCCGCCGCCCTGCGCGCCAAGGGCGTCGGCGAGACCACGGCCACCCTGGCCACCGAGTCGGGCGTCACGGTCTTCCGGGTGGCGTTCGCCCGCTGGGTCGCGCCCGGCTGCGACGCCTCCCTCACCGACCTGATCGCCGAGATGGCCGCCGAGCTGCGCGCAGTCACATCGGCCCCAGCCGTTCCGGCCCCGAACGCGGCGACGCCCACCTGACGGTCGTGACGAAACGTCGGCAACACTACTGAACGGGTGCACTCTTATGCCGCCGGGCGTCACGGGGCGTCACGAATTCGCGGTGGCGCTCGAGGCACGGTCGTGCCGAATTGAATGTGGCCGCGATTGGCGGACCGCCACGGTACGTGCTGTGTCACCTGCCCGATCCGGTCGCTGAACTTCGCGGCAATCCGAAGCTACCGAGTGAGTGAGCCTAGGGCTCGGCGGATTGAAGTCTTGGCTTGGCTCCGTAGCGCAGGCCGTCGACGAGCAGGGCGATCATGCGCTCGGCGCGGATGAGGTCGGGGTGGGACAGGTTGGCCACCGCGTGCAGGAGTTCCATGGGCTCGATGTCCCCGCGGATCTCGCCGGCGGCGGACGCGGCGGCGAGCAGCGAGCCGAGGGCGGGTTCGAAGCGCTGCTGGAAGTAGGCGGGCAGCGGTTCGAAGGCGGGATTGCCGGAGTGCAGCGCCGCGGCGAGGCCGTGTTTGGTCGCGAGGAACCCGGTGTACCGCCGCAGCCAGCGAGTGAGGGCCTCGAGCGGTTCGTACTCGGCGGCCAGGGTGGCCGCAGTGTCGGCGCAGGCGTCGACCTCGTGCCGAAAGACGGCGGTGACCAGGTCGGAGCGCTCCGGGAAGTGGCGGTAGAAGGTGGCGAGCCCGACCCCGGCCTTGGCGGCGATCTCGCGTACCGGGGCGTCCACGCCTGAGGTGGCGAAGACCTCGCGGGCCGCGTCGAGCAGCGCGTCGATGTTGCGTTGCGCGTCGGCGCGGACGCGACGTGGCCGGTCAGGTGTGGCCGCGCTCACTGAAGGCCTCCCGTTCATAAGTGAGAACATGTTCCGTATAGTGTTAAGTGATAACCCGTTCCGCTTGGTCGATGATACGCCTCCGGAGGAGAGCCATGCACTACCGCACGCTGGGCCGCACCGGCATCCAGGTCAGCCCGTACTGCCTGGGCGCGATGATGTTCGGCGGGGCCGGCAACCCCGACCACGACGACTCGATCCGCATCATCCACAAGGCCCTGGACGCCGGCATCAACTTCGTCGACACGGCCGACATGTACTCGCGCGGCGAGTCCGAGGAGATCGTCGGCAAGGCGCTCAAGGGGCGCCGTGACGACGTCGTGCTCGCCACGAAGGTGTGGGGACCGATGGGTGACGACCCGAACCAGCGCGGCAACTCCCGACGCTGGATCATCGCCGAGGTCGAGAACTCGCTGCGCCGCCTGCGGACCGACCACATCGACCTGTACCAGGTCCACCGGCCCGACCCGACGGTCGACGTCGAGGAGACCCTGTCCGCGTTGACTGACCTCGTACGCAGCGGCAAGGTCCGCGTGATCGGATCGTCATGCTTCCCCGCCTCCGACATCGTCGAGGCCCAGTGGGCCGCCGAGCGCCGCGGCCTCGAACGGTTCCGCACCGAGCAGCCGCCCTACTCGATCCTCGACCGCGGCATCGAGCGCGAGATCCTGCCCGTCGCCGAGCGGTACGGGATGGGCACGCTCGTCTGGAGCCCGCTGGCCCAGGGCATGCTCACCGGACGCTTCCGCAAGGGCCAGCAGGCCGACACCCACCGCGCCGCCTTCGGCTTCAAGCACTACCGCGACGAGCGCCGCCTCGACGCCGTGGAGCAGCTCATCCCGCTCGCCGAGCAGGCCGGAATGAAGCTGACCCACCTCGCGATGGCGTTCGCGATCGCCCACCCCGGCGTCACCTCGGCCATCATCGGGCCGCGCACCATGGAACACCTCGACGACCTGCTCGCCGGCGCGAACGTCACCCTCGACGACAAGATCCTCGACGAGATCGACGCGATCGTGGCGCCCGGCACCGACGTCGGCCGGCTCGACATGGCCTACGCCCCGCCCGCACTTGAGCGCGCCACGTTGCGCCGGCGCCCGGCCGACGAGCGCGCCGCCGGCTGAGAAAGACGGGAGAACACCGTGACCGCGACGCCCATCACCCGCCGCTGGTGGGTGATGGGCGTCAGCGGCATCGCCGAGCTGATGGTGACGCTCCGCCGGGGTGGCGACGCCGCCGGCGGTGAACAGACCATCGACGTAGTCGAGGCGTGCCCCCCGTCTTGATCGGAATGCTCCAGGGAACCGGCCAGCTACGGCCCGATGCGCCACCGGCCGCGCACCAGGCAGGCTCGAGAGCCCCGGGAACTTCATCTGCATGATCAGGTGCACTAATCTGCCGCGATGCGCTCGCTACGCATAGTCACAGCAAGTGGCGGGCCGGCATCCGGGCCTGCCGATGTGCGTGCCGCTTATTGGGCACTGGCCAGCAGGATCGCCTGATCGTCCCGCTCCTTGCCCTGCGCACGTCGCACCAGCCGGCACACCTCCCGTAGGCCGGCAGCCTCGATCT
>NZ_JBICUB010000031.1:0-41969 GCF_043197935.1 Micromonospora sp. NPDC048930 | reverse complement strand
CATGGCGAGGTCGAGGGGTGCCTCGCAGCGGGTGTCCGGCAGGTAGGCGGCGTAGTCCTCCGCCACGGTGTCGTAGGCCCGTTGCACCCCGCGGAAGTCGAGCGGATCCGGTGGAGAGGAGATCACCGGGAGGATTATGCCCGCAGGAAGGTCTCGGCCCGGCCCGTCACCGTCCTGTTTGCCGCAAGTCGGGCGGGTCCGACGGCACGACCGGATCTGCCGATGCGAGTGCGCTTGCGTCAGCCTGGCCGTGTGCCGTGTGCCGTGTGCCGTGTGCCGTGTGCCGTGTGCCGGGGGAGGGGGCGCTTCCACGTCTCGTCCAAATTGCCGCCACACGAAGGCGATCAACTCGGCGTCAAACGGAGAGTCACCAACCGAGTCTCGATATCGCCTGGAAAGACGGGCAGCCGCTGCGTCGACCACGAACGTTTGCCGGTTTGGTTCCTGCCGCCCCTCGATCGAGGGCGAAACCCGTTATTGGCGTTGCGCGGCAAGCCTGTTGAGGCGGCAGGCGTTGGCACAACGCAGCCACCGGGACTATCCGATGCGGATCACCAACACTTCGTTCTCGTCCAACGCCGCGATGAGCTCGCGCAGCAGGATGAGCCCGTCATCGATGGCCTGCCGGATTTCCTCGAAGCCACCGTCGCCGACACTGTCGAAGTACCGTTCGGCCGCCGCACGGTCCAGCCGTGCCGGGTCCAACGCGGTCAGGTGACGCTTGTCGGCTGAGGTAATCAGGTATGTCAGGCCGTCCCCCGCATTCAGGGCCTCCGTCTCGGCACGGTATTCGGCCGCCCCAAGCTGAGTGCCCGTGTCCTCGAGAAGGAGCATCAGGTGCATCAGCACGTACCCGGACCAGTCGTACCACCCGAGTACGCCAAGGTCGTTCTCCTCGAGGTATTCGAATACGGGCGACGGCATAATCAACGGGGTTGGATTCCTACAGCCGATTCGGCTCCAGAACTTCCCGATCGCGGGCCAGCGATGGGTCGCGGCTGGGGTCATTACCGGCTTGGCTTTCGCGGCCCGTGCGAGCCCGGGTACGGCGGACCGGTCCAGCAGATAGAACGACGCTACGGTAGACATGGCCGCCGCACCGCCGCGATGCCACCCTGGGCGATGACTCCGGCTATCCGCATAGCCCGGCATGCTGCCATAAAGCGACCGCGAACGTGGCACATGCTGCTGCGATCTTCCGGTGCGCAAAGTCGCCTGGTGCGTTAGCCAAGACCATTCACCGAGTCCGACGCCGCTGTAGTTGGTCTCCACTCACGCAACCGTCGTCCAAGGTCAGCCGCGCTGATCTGTAGCCGCGAGCGCTCCTCACCGAAGGTAACGTCGGCGCCGGTTGCCGGCGTCCGGACGTGCCGAGGACAGGACGTTGGGGCGGCCGACGGTAGACCGCTGCTTGCGGCATCATGGTCGCCGTGACTCCCTTCGAGGAACTCATCGCCACCTTGGAAGAGGCGGGGCTGTGGTCGGACATCGCTGAGGATCACAAGCTCGCCTTGCTGCAGGCCCTGTTCTCCGACGAAGACGTGATGTGGACCGCTGGGGGTGCGTGGCGAGCGGATGGTGAGGACCTTGCCGAAGGGGAGGTGGAGGCGTGGGTTGCGTCCGCTGGAGTGGTGTACGACTTGCCCGTGATGGGCGTGTTGCGTAGATAGGAGACGGCCATCGCGTGATCCTTCGAGACGACCAAGTCATGAAGGAGAGGAACGCGATGGCCGCATCTGAGAGTGTGAACCCTGTTGACCTGCTGCGCGAGCAGATCGAGGGTGCGTCGCCGGACGTGTTGCAGGCGATGGTGAAGACGTTCGCGCAGGCGTTGATGTCCGCCGAGGCGGACGCGATCTGCGGCGCCGCCTGGGGGCAGCGCAGCGACGAGCGGGTCAACTCCCGCAACGGCTACCGGCATCGGGAGTGGGACACCCGCGCCGGGACGATCGACCTGGCGATCCCGAAGCTGCGCCACGGCAGCTACTTTCCGGACTGGTTGCTGACCCACCGGCGGCGGGCCGAGCAGGCCCTGGTGTCGGTGGTGGCGACCTCCTACCTGCTCGGGGTGTCAACCCGGCGGGTGGAGAAGCTGGTCGAGCAGCTCGGGATCCGGCAGCTGTCCAAGTCGCAGGTCTCGGAGATGGCCGCTCACCTGGACGCGCAGGTCGAGGCGTTCCGCAACCGACCCCTCGATGCCGGGCACTACGCATTCGTGTGGATGGACGCGCTGACGATGAAGGTCCGCGAAGCCGGCCGCACGGTCAATGTCCACGCTCTGATCGCCGTCGGCGTCAACGCCGACGGCCAACGCGAAGTCCTCGGCCTCGACGTCGCTTCCGATGAAGATGGCGCCGGCTGGCTGGCCTTCCTGCGCAGCCTGACGGCCCGCGGCCTGTCCGGTGTCCGCCTGGTCATCTCCGACGCCCACGCCGGCCTCGTGGCCGCGATCGGCGCGGCCCTGCCCGGGGCCTCGTGGCAGCGGTGCAGGACCCATTACCTGCGGAACCTGCTGACGAAGGTGCCGAAGTCCGCGCAGCCGTGGATCGCCACCCTGGTGCGCACGGTCTTCGACCAGCCCGACGCCGATGCCGTCCGAGCCCAGTTCAACCGGGTCGTGGTGACCATCGAAGCCAAGTTCCCGGCCGCGGCCGAGCACCTCGATGCCGCCCGAGACGACCTCCTCGCGTTCACCGGCTTCCCGCGCGAGATCTGGCGCCAGATCTGGTCCAACAACCCGCAGGAGCGGCTGAACAAGGAGATCCGCCGCCGCACCGACGTCGTCGGGATCTTCCCGAACCGGCCGTCGATCATCCGCCTCGTCGGCGCAGTCCTCGCAGAGCAGACCGACGAATGGACCGAAGGCCGCCGCTACATGGGCCTGGAACTACTGGCCAAAGCCCGCCTGATCGCCGTCGACACCGACCACCACGACCCCGACAACACCGAACCGACCCCGATCGCCGCCTAACATCAAACCGGATCCCGCGATGGCTGTCTCCTACACCACCAGCGCGGACGCGACCGAGGCGTGGCTAGTCGGCATGGCGGCCGCACTCGATGACTGCGGCGTTGAACTGCATCTGGCTACGGTCACCGGGCCCTTCGACGAGGGCTCGGCCGGTCATTCCGTGGCGGTGAACCGGGCGGTCCTCTGTCTCTACAGGTTTGCCGCAGATGAGCCTAAGGTGCCCGCGACAGAGGATTCCTGGATGGACTGTTCCATCTACCCAGCCGCTGAAGTCAACCGACTCCTTGAGGTGGCCGGGAGTAGCCGTCGCTTGGCTTTGTTCTGGCCCGGGGGCAATGACGGGTTGTCACTGCTCGGCGAGGAAAGTGTTCTTCGGCGTGCCGGCGAGCAAGGCCTGACCTCGGGCTCCTGGGACTACGTCATCCCGTAGCCTCGCAATACGTGATCACCTAGCGGTGATCGACACTTCGGTTTCCCCGACGCACGGACATGCCGCGGAGTCGCGCGGTCATGCCGGTGAGCGGAAGCTGTCAGATGGTTCTGAACCGCTTGCGCCGATCGATGCAGGCTCGCACCACGGCAGCTAGGGCAGGGCCCTAGCGTTGCCTTCATGATCGAGGACTTCGCGGATCGGCTCCTGTGCGACATGGCCGGTCTCGATCCCTGCCTAGCGGTCGTCGAGGCTGGCGAGCAGGATGTCGGCGGGCTTACCGATTACGGCCCG
Source organism: Micromonospora sp. NPDC048930 (assembly GCF_043197935.1). Classification (NCBI taxonomy): domain Bacteria; kingdom Bacillati; phylum Actinomycetota; class Actinomycetes; order Micromonosporales; family Micromonosporaceae; genus Micromonospora; species Micromonospora sp. NPDC048930. The sequence continues at coordinate 38,274 of NZ_JBICUB010000031.1, read as the reverse complement.
GAGGGCCACCAGGCCCGCGCCGACCTTGCAGCCCGCGCCCTGCGCGAGCTGGAGACCTTGGGTGGCGCACTGCCGGCCGCGACCCCGCTGCACGCCCACCTCGCCGAACGGCTGCATACGCGTGTCGCCTTCCACGACGCCGGGGAGGACCTGCGCGAACTGCACGCGGCGGCCACGGGTCCGCTCCAGCTCATCCGCCAGGCTGTCGAGGCCGCGGTTCCCGGCCGCGGAGTCGAGGGCGCGGCCTTCGAGGAGGGCTGGGGTCGTGTCGGCGCGCGCCTGGCCGCGATCCCCGCGGCCCTGAACGGGTATGCCCGCAGCCTCTTACTCGCCGCAGAGCGCGGCCATTTGCCGGCGTGGCGTCAAGTGGGGCTCGTGACGCAGCGCTGCCGCAACTGGATCGACGACGATGTCGCCCTGGTGGATCGCTACGGCGAGGGGCGGCAGCGGGCGTCGTTGCAGGCTGCAGCGACGGGCGCGCGAGCGGCGTACCAGAAACTGGCCGAGATGCTGACCGCGGACCTGGCACCGCGGGCCGTTGAGGAGGAAGCGTTCGGCCAGCAGCGGTACGCACTCTGGGTGCGCACCTTCCTCGCGGCCGAGCCTGACCTGCGCGAGCTGTACGACTGGGGCTGGGACGAGTTTCGAGCGATAGAGGCAGAGCTGATCGCGGAAGCGAAGGCCCTGGGCGGCAGCGTGCCAGAGGTGCTCGCCTGGCTCGCCAGCCCCGACGCGCCCGGCACGCTGCACAGCAGGGAGGCGTTCGCCGCGTGGCTGCAGGAGCTGTTGGAGGCCGCCACCGACCGACTGGACGGCGTGTACTTCGACATCCCCGCCCCGCTGCGGCGCATCGAGTCGCGGTTGACCACGTCGTCCGGCATTGCCTACACCGGGCCGTCGCGGGACCTGACGCGGCCGGGCCGGGTCTGGTGGTCCCTCCCCGAGGACGCAGCGAGTTTCCCCACCTGGTACGCCTACAGCACCGCCTATCACGAGGGCGTTCCCGGCCACCACCTCCACCTCGGCTCCGAGGTCTGCCGGGGAGGCCTCGGGCAGCGGCTGAACCTGCTCGGCGGCCTCTCCGGCAGCCAGGAGGGCTGGGCACTGTACGCCGAGCGGTTCATGGACGAGCTCGGGCTCTATGAACAGCCGGGTGCTCGACTGGGGTATCTATATATGCAGCTCCTGCGGGCGGCCCGGGTTGTGCTCGACATCGGCCTGCACCTGCGACTGCCGATGCCAACCGGTGACGGAGCAGTGTGGACGCCGGATGCCGCCCTGGAGCTGCTGCGGGACCGCTGTCACCAGGGGCCGTACGCGTCCGCCGAACTCGGGCGTTACCTGGGCCGGCCAGGGCAGGCGCTGGCCTACAAGGTGGGTGAGCGCGTGTGGCTGGCAGGCCGCTCGTCCTTCCCCGGCGACCGGCGCGCATTCCATCGTCACGCGCTGGAGGTGGGTTCGCTGGGCCTGGATCAGTTGACGGCCGCCCTTCAGTGTGACCACGAACCACTTGTGCACCGCGATGAAACAAGCCAGGGACCGCGCTTGTAGCTGCACGTCCTCGACGTCCGACCAGTCTGAACAAAGGCCAGACTTAACAGCGCGTACGATCTTGGTATATCAACACGGTCATGGTCTATTACCACGTCCGGATCTGCCGCACCGCGTGCGCTCATGCCGATTACAGGGCACTTCTCTTACCCTTGTTTCTCAATTCGGCTATATACAATCCGCTCGTCGACTGCGCCACCGCCAAAATCGTCGGGATAGTGCCAGGCACCGGTGTACTAGTCGGTGCACTCATCTGGCCGCAGTGCGCTCGCTACCGGACAGCGCACGCGAGTGACCGCTGCGCAGCAACCGTCTGATCTCGTGGCCGTCGCCTGACGCGCCCGCTCAGTCGTCGACTTCCTGTGCCGCGGCGGCGATCGGCTCGAGCCCCGCGATCAGCTCGTCGAGCTCGTCCGCGGTGAGCACGTCATACGCCGGCGCCGCCAGCTCGTCGGTGAGGGCCTCGATCCGCTCCTTGGTCTCCCGGCCGGCGTCGGTGAACCCGCCGGCGGCGTCCACGAGGCCGCGGCGGCGCAACCCGTCGACGACACCGGCCAGCTGTGCCTTGGGCAGGTGGTGGGTCCGGCCGAACTCCTCCGCCCGCATGCCGAGGGAGAGGGCGAGCAGGACGTGGGCCTCGGTGCCGCCGATGCCGTGGGCGAGGAGGGCTGCGTTGTGGCCGTCCCCGCGGTGCTCCCGCAGCAGCGTCGCCGCGTGCCAGAGCCTGGCCACCGGCTCCTCGGGCACGTCGAGCGCCCGCAGCCCGGCGTACAGCGCGCGGCCCTCGGTCGGCGCGCTGACCGCTGCCCGGGTGGCCAGGCCGGCGGCCCGCACCAGACCGGGGGTGTCGGCGAGCTGCCCGATCCTCTGCCGCAGCGCTGCGGCGCTGCCCCGCTCGCGCACGGCGATCGCCTCCTGCGGGGTGGTCTTCCCCCACACCCACGGGATGTGGCGCGCCACCTCGCCGTCGGCGAAGTTGTAGAAGACCGCGTGCACCACCTCGGCTGGCACCAGGCCCAGCGGCGCGGCCCGGCCCGCGAAGTACCCGTCCCAGTAGTTGCGCATACCCAATGCCAGGAACGCCTCGTTCGGCACCTCGGAGAAGGTGACGGTGGCGATCGGCTCGACGAGCTCGAACATGCGGTGGATCTTGGCCAGTGGGTGCTGCATCGGTCGGCATCTCCTTTGGTCATGACCGCGCCCTCGTGGACGGCCGCTCACACTAGCTACGAACAACGCGGCCCGGATACGACAACTCCGGCCGACATCAATCCAGCCAAGATCAGCCTCACTCTCATGCCGCAGATAATGCGCGCGTCTGTGGTAGCCGGGCGGCCAGTGTGCAGCAGTGTTATCACGCCTGCGAACTGGGGGTGGAGCGGGACTCACGATCGGCGTCGCTGTCGCACCACCGGGTCATCGCCATCTGGTCGTCGGGCAGGTTGTAGGCGCTCAGCAGCATGCTGACCATTGCGCCGTCGTCCGAGATTCCGCTGCGTTGCAGCCCGGCGATGGCGGTGCGCTGATCGGCGCTCAGCTCGGTGAAGGCGGTGCCGTCTGGTACCGGGCCGTCGGGGAAGGCGGTGTCGAGGGCGGCACGCAGCAGCAGGTAGCGGTCGGTGTCGTCAGCTGGCGCGTTCAGCCGGTCGACGAGGATCTGCGCCCGGTCCGGGGCGACCGCGGCGTCGAGGTCGCGGATGGTGAGTGCGGCGAACGTCGCCATGTCACCGTGGAGGAACGGCCAGTACGGTACGGGACCGACGGCTCCGAACAGGCAGGCGTAGAGCTCCTCGATCAGCGGCCGGTCGGGGCGCGACACGAGACGGGCCAGCCCCAGCACCGCCGACCAGCGCTCTCCTCGGTTGTCGCTGCCGCGGCGGGCCGACAGCGCGTTGACGAGTTCAGGATCGTCAACGCTGCCGCACAGTCCCGCGGCCACGGAGGCGGTCGCTGCGACCATGGGCTGCGGTTCGGCGCCGATCAGGCGGGCCAGGGCCGGCGTGATCGACTTGCGCTCTTCGGGGAACCAGGCCAGCAGGTGGGCGGCGTGTAGCCGTACCGGGGTCTCGGTAGACGCCAGGGCCGCGAGGTACGCGGGCACCCCGGCCCGCACCGCTTCGTACGCCGCGATCTGCCACCGCGCGGCATCGCGGTCGCCCTCCACGTCGGAGAACTCGTTGCGGCGCGCTCGAGCCCGACGCTCGTGGTCAGTACTTCCCGCTGCCGCCCAGTCGGCCTGCTCCTGGTCCAACTGCGCTCGGGTGAGGTGGGCCCGGCGCTCTACTTCACGGCGCGCCTTCGCCACATCGGGGCGATCGATCAGCCAGGAACTCTCGTCCCCCACCGCGATGGCCGCCAGCACCTGACACGCGGCGAAGCGGTCCGGCGCCTTGGGATCAGCGACGATCTCGACCAGGAACGGCGCCGCGACTGCGCTCGCCTCGTACCTCGAGCCCTGGTGCACCAGCAGGTCCAACAGTCCCTGGTAGGCACTGCGGCGGGCCTCCCGGTCGCGCAAGCGCAGCCGCCCCAGCAGGTCGGGCACCTCCACCGCCGGCCCGTACGCGTGCTGCACCGCGCCCCAGTCGACCCCGTCCCATGATCTCTGTCGTCGCCACACCGGCAGCAGACTACGGCTTGTGCCCCTCGACCGTCCGCCCCATGGTCTGCGTGAGGGCCCGCACCTGATCGACAGGTGGCGCAGCAGCTCGGGGAAGGCGGAGGGCCAATCTTGTGCCGCCGACCCAGGCGACCTCGCCGTCCTCGATCTCCGGGTCAGGGTCGCGTCTAGGTCAGGAACGGTGCCGCCTTCTGTACTTGGTGGCGCGGAGCGGGGTCCCGGGCTCGTTGTACGACCACCATCTCGTTGCCGCCCGCAGTCGGCCGCGCAATCGACCACCCTGAACGGAGACCGAACGGCCGGACCTATCCTGCTCAACGCCGCGACGCCGGAATGACCGCCACTGCCCAACACGCCCCGGCAAGCGGGCCGCACGCGCCGCCGCCTGGGTGTCCCGTCGTCCAGGAAGGGGAAGCTGGTCGGCGGGACGGTGTCAGCACGCAGTTCCTGTCGTATGGCGCCACGCTGATTCCTCAGCTGTCGGGATCCCGGAGCTTTCGCCAGTAGCCGAATCCGATTCAGGCGCGCTGCCGACTCTGGCGCCATACCGATAACGGGATGACGTCTGTGCCGGATAGCTCTGCCAGATGCTTCGATGCTCCGTCCGGGCGGCGAGTCATCCGAAGTCCTGGTTGGCCAACACCCAGTCCGACCATCGGCAGCCTCTCCATAGTGTCCACTGGCTGCTGTAGTATTACCCTCGGACACCAGTCTTCGTGCGGGATCACGGGAGCTCACCACCGTGGTGGCTCCCGATGAGGGCGCCGCGTAGCATCCGTGTACACATCGAAGGTCAGGGCTCTCGGCGCCACGCGCTGAGGCCGCGCGAACGGCTGTGGCGGTCACCGTGACGGCCGCCCGGCAGCCGCCCCGCCGCTGGCTCGACGAGCAGCTGATCGGCGCGGTCATCCCCGCCCCGCTTCCTCGCCCGGCATCGCCCTCGGCTCCGATGCCGCAGTTGCCCGCAGCCCTTCCATCTGCGCGGGAACCGGTCGACGACATCGTCTTCGACGTGGCCCGCCCGGACGCCGACGGCCGGGTGGCCGCGCGGGCGTTGCTATGGGCGCTGGGCTGGCCGTCCGGTCACCGCCTCCATGTCGACGTCACCGGCCTTCTCCTGGTCACCGCGAGACCTGACGGGAGGCACGCCGTCGGCGTCCGCGGGGCACTACCGCTGCCGGTCGCGGCCCGGCAGCTGTGCGGCATCCACCCGCATCAGGTGGTGCTGCTGGCGGCGGTCCCGGCCCGCGATCTGCGCGTCGTGCACCCCTCGAACACCATCACGCGGCTGCTCGCGGACCTGCACGCCACCGTCCTCGAAGGCCCTTCTCATGCCGGCTGATCCGTCACGCATCGTCACCGCCCGGCAGATGCTCGCGCACCTCGGCCTCACCCCGGCTGACCTCGCCGCCGACCCTGACCTGTCGCGCCGCATGCCGACGCTTGCCGACTACATCCCGCGAGTCGCGGCCGCGGCCAGTCCGGGTACCCGCCGCACCTGTGGCGCCTACTGGAGCCGCATGGCCGCCGCGCTCGGCCATCTGCGGCTTGACGAGGTGACCGCCAGCGACATCGAAGCCCTCATGCGGCAGGTCATCGCCGCCGCCCCCACACCGATCGCCGCGGGCCGCCACCACCACCTACATCAAAGCCGACCTCCATGCCGTCGCCGAGGCCCTGGCCGCCATGACCGGCGAGCCACACCCGCTTGCGCCAACCACCGCGCAGACTCGCGCCCGATAAGGGGCGGGACCGCGTACCAACCGTCGCGGTGGTCGCGTCTGATGCCGAGCCCATGCCGACGTCGAATTGACACTGGACTTGGTAATTGTTCCGTGGCCAGCCGAGTTCCCTATTCTCGTTCGCGCGCACAGCGTTGTCGTGTACTCCCACCGAGAGTCGCCAGGCGGGCTCACCGGTCGCGCGAAATCCGCCCGGTTCTGCGGTCAGTATGGCGGCCAACTGGAGATCGATGCTTGCCGAGGAGTTCGGCGACGCGCGGTCCGGGGACCTGGCGGCTTTGACGTTTCACGGCCCGGCCTAGGGGCGAGCAACGATGGACAGTCGTAGGCCGGTCTCTGTTTCCTCGATGAGGACGCGTTCGCCGTGGCTGTGGTCTGGCAGCATCGCGTCGTACAGTTCTTCGTTGCTGATTTCCACAGTGCCACCGGCCCGGCCGATGAGGACGTTGAGTACGGCGCGCAGGTTGACGTCGCTGAGGTAGCGCATGGGGGTTGTCTCCGTAGGTATTGCTGCTCGGTTCGACATGAAGGCATTTCAGTCCTAGCGACCGGGATGACGTCGGCTCGTCATCCTGTATGCCAAAGGTCGTGACAGGCCGGGTCGTGCCGGTAGGAGCCGGTCAGGCTGGGCGAGGGTCGTCCCGCGCGACGAGTCTCTCGGCCCGGAGGCCGGTCACCTGTTCCCGCGGGCCGTAGTGGCGCGGGGGCGTCCGCCGGGCCACCGGTGCCAGCAGGGCCACTGTCACCGAGCTGTCGACTCGCCGAGTTCGGCGGGGTCGAGACGCAGGGTCGCGAGCAGCCCGGCGTGCTGGGTGGTGTCGACCTGCTCCGGCAGCTCCCGCTCGACCCAGTCGGCCCTGGTGTGCTGGCCGCGTCGACGCAGCGCGGAGACGATCGTGTTCCGGGCGATTGTCATGATCTGCTCCTCGGTGGCGATGGTGGGAAGATTGGCGGTCCTTCGCTGCCTCGGCGGAGGTGCTGTCGGCGCGGGCGCCGGTTCCGTTGGCGCAGGCTGTCCGGCGGGTCCAGCCTCGGCTATGCGGGAAGCGACCGCGGCAAGGTCGCCGGGGGCGGTGCGGAGACGGCCGCCACCCCCTCCCAGGTGTGCCTGCCCGGGCTGTCGGCCGTCGCCTCGGACATCGCGCGTGGCGACGGCGAGCAGCTGCGGAGCATGGACCGCGTTGCTGGCGGTGGCGGCGCGCGCCATCGCCGCCTCGGCCAGGTCGACCGGGGTATCCGGCGGGACGACCAGCAGGTCGACCCGATCGTCGTTGAGGCAGATGGCGGTCAGCAGGCTGGTGGGCTGACTGGTGAAGTAGCCCAACCGCAGGATCCTGCCGCCGATGGTCAGGCGGCGTGGATTGCCATCCCAGGTCTCGATGTGGAGAAGCAGCCGGACGATCGGCCCGTGCAGCAAATCGATGGCGAGGACGAGGCCGGGCAGCTCCGCGAGCGGATCTGTCGAGCGGGGCCACCAGCCGCCGTCGAGCAGCGTGCGCGCGGACCGGGTCGGTTCGATCCGCAGGCGCGGCGTCGATGGCGGCGATGGGGGAGCGAGGGCGCTGGTCGATGGCGTCATGTTGGATCCTTATCGCCGTGACCGCGGCGTAGCGGTGGGGCCGTGCGCGGAGTCGCGCCATCCGCCGGGCGGGTGCCGGTTCGTCCACCCGTCCGGCCGGGTCGTCGGTTGCCCCACTCAGTCGCGGCGCTGCAGCCGGGTGATGCGGGCGGTGCGGACCACCATGGCGACGATCGCGAGCGGCGCTGTGGCGCGGACGCCGATCCGGGTCGTGCCGGCGCGGGTCAACCGCACCACGCCCGGTGGGAGGGGGAGTGCTCCCCATACTCGGACGGCGGGAGGTCGTCGGGCCGCTGCGGATCGGGTGCTTCGGGTACGAACATGGCATCCCCTCGGGCGGAGCCGGCGTGGCGGGCACCTCAGGAATGGGATGTCGTCGATTCCGGGATAGCCCCAGCCTACACCTGTCCGGGCCGGTCAGATCCGTGACGCCGCAGTAGGGGGGCTCATCCCGAACGCTTCGTGGTCGGCGCCCGCCCGACGACGCGCAGCTGCGCGCGATGGCCGGGTTTCCCAGGCCCCGACACGGAGGTGACCGAGCCGGCCGCCCAACCACAACGCCGATCCGACGTCGTGTACGGCCCGGGCGACGGCGTGGTTGTCGGTCGCGGCCAGCTGCATGATCCGGCTCCTCTGCTCGACGTCCGCGTACTCGTCGACAGCCCCGGGGTACTAACAAGAGAGGTGCCGTTAGCGAGACAGGCCGAGGACTCCACCAGGTTCGGGGCGGTTCAAAGGGTTAGGTGACGGACGGTCGGTGGGGCAGCCAGTCGAGGAATCGGCGGCGGAGTTGATCCTGCGGCACGGTGGGCAGGTCGTGGACGGCGGCGGCGAAGCACGATCCTAGGTATAGGCCGAGTGCGGCTGCCGAACCGTGGAATTCCTGCCGGAGTTGTTGTTGGGTCGCGCACGACCAGTCCTGGGCGCTCCGCCGCATGTCCAGGTGGGGGCCATTGGCGAGTGTGTCGTGTGCCGTCGTGGCGGCGGTGTGGGGGTGTGCTCGGGTGGTAGGCGGCGTGTGGCGGCGGCGAAGGTGGCGCCGGCGCGGACCAGGACGTGCGGTCCGGGTCGGTGGGCCAGGAGGGTGGTCAGGACGTGGTGTGCCAGCAGGTCGAGGTCTGCAGGGCCGATGCCGACTTTCCGGCACAGGGCGACGAGCGGCCGGGGCCCGGGCCATGATTCGTCGGCCAGGGCGGCCCAGGGTGTCTTTCAGACAGGTCTGAAGCGCGCCGGTGTGGGCTGCCAGGTGGCGGGTGCTGGCCGGGTCGTGAGCGAACCTGTCGACGGCTTCGTCGATGGCCGCGCAGATGACCCGCGCCGGCATTGTGGGCAACGGTCCTCCCTCGCCGGCGTCTGCAGAGGCGGCCGGAGGTTGAGCGAATCCCGACGGGGCCTCGGCGGCCGTCCTGCCCCCTTCGTCCTGGAAGCGGGTGTCAGCGGACTCGTGCGAACACCCTGGGAGCGTATGCAGCAGCTTCCATCGATGCAAAGCGGTATACCGGGTGTGTCCCATTGGGGTGGGTGGCGGCGTACGCCCAAACCCCTACATCCCGGGGTGTGACGCGACGCTCCGCAACCGTCGCGGCGGTGCCGGCCGGCGGGGCTCGCCGGCCGAGGGACGTGGTTACCGAAGGCAAGTTTCGCCTGGTGGTGGCAGGGGTAGCGTGACGCTCCCTGCAGGTCAGGGTCGGTACGAGGCCATTCGGCCGGGTGCGGCTGGCTTCGGTACCCGGGGGAACAGTCGCCAGGAGATCACGTTGGAGATGGCGACTCCGGTGAGTACCACGGTGGCCGCGACGGCGACCAGGACCGGGGGAAACAGGAGCATCACCGGCGCCAGCACGACAAGCGCCAACAGTCCGATCGGTCGGGACCAGGAGACATGGCTGAAGGTCACGTAGTCGAGCAGGGCCCGCCCGAGCAGGAACACCGCAGGACCGCCGAGGATCACCAGGACCCAAGGTCGCTCGGTGCGACCGAGCGGGTGCAAGATGATCAGCTCGTCGCCCACGGCGGTGAGGCCGACGCCGGCGATCATGATGAGGTGTGCGAATGAGGCAAGTCTGCCGACGTATGCCGGAGACTGTGCCGATGCGATGGCGACGGCCAGCAACTCACCCGCCCGGTAGAAGTAGACCTGCCACAGCAGAACCGTGATGGCAAACGACACCAGCAGTGCCGCCGCTCGGTCGCGCTCGAGGCCGTACGGGCTGATCTGGATGCCGGAGATCAGGATCGTCTCGCCCAACGCGATGATGAGAAGCTGCCGGTAGCGCTCCGTAAGATGGTCTTCTTGGATCGGATGGGCCCGGAATCCGGCCCGGCCGAGCCGCGGCGTGGGGTAGTCGAGGACCCCCGCGACGTAGTCCAAGGCGACGGCCACGCTCCACCAGGCCAGCCGCGCACCGCTTCCCGCATAGGCGCCGGCGATCCACGGCACCGCAGAGATGAGAGCCCAGAAGAGGTTCCGAACACAGACCAGCCGTACCTCACTGTTTGTGCCAATCATGATGATCCACAGCGGGCGGATCAGTTGGATCGCGACGTAGACCCCCGCAAAGAGCCAACCCCTGTCGTCGTATGCCCCCGGTACCGCGATGGCCATCAGCAGGCTGCCGAGCGTGGTGCCGATGACCAGCAGCTGGATCCCTGGCCGCGTCGAGTCGTACCTGTTGGTTGCCCACACCAGCCGGTACCACACCCACCACAGCGCCAACGTCAGCACCAACGTCGCGTAGCCCGTTCGCCAACTGAGGTCGGAAACCATCCGGTCGGAGAGCCGCGTGAACGCGAACACGAACACCACGTCGAACAGCAGTTCCACGAAGCCGGCCCGCTCGGACTGCTTGTACGTCCCCGGCTGCTCACCCGCCCTGCTCTCCATGGCCATGGGGTGACGCTACTTTTGATCGCCTCAGGCGGGCTGCCGAATGCGTGTCCGCTGCTAGGGCGTGTCCTGCCGATCTTGTAGTGGTTGATCGTTGACGATGTGCCGGTGGTGCGTCGTGGTGAACTGACCGATGAGGCGTGGGCGGTGATCGCGCCGCTGCTGCCCGAGCCGGGCGGTGCGCGGGGGCGGTGGCGGGATCACCGCCAAGTCATCAACGGGATCTTGTGGAAGCTGCGCACGGGTGCGCCGTGGCGTGACCTGCCGGAACGCTTCGGGCCGTGGAAGACCTGCCACGAGCGGCTGCGCCGGTGGACCGCCGACGGGACGTGGGATCGGATCCTCGCGGCGGTGCAGGTGCATGACGACGGCACACCGGTGCAGTGGACGATCAGCATCGACTCGTCGATCGTACGGGCGCACCAGCATGCCGCTGGCGCCCGTAAAAAAGGGGCTCCCCGACAAGTCCAGCGACGCCTGGTGCGCAAGATGGCGAGGCCATCGGCCGGTCCCGCGGAGGACTGAGCACGAAGATCCACCTTGCTGTCGACGGTCGTGGCCGGCCGTTGTCGATCCTGCTCACTCCGGGCCAGGCCGGTGACAACCCGCAGCTCCTGGCGCTGCTGGACGCGATCCGCGTCAACGAGCCGGGACCGGGCCGGCCTCGCAAGCGTCCCGACGTGCTGATCGCGGACAAGGGCTACGCCCACGACTCCACCAGACGCGCCCTGCGATCGCGCGGGATCCGGCACGTCATCCCGGAACGCTCAGACCAGGTCGCCCGCCGGACCGCCAAGGGCAGCCGCGGCGGGCGACCACCGACCTTCGACAAGGCGACCTACCGCAAGCGCAACGTCGTGGAACGCTGCTTCAACCGGCTCAAACAGTGGCGTGACCTTGCCACCCGATACGCCAAACGCGCGTCGCTCTACCGGGCCAGCCTCATCATCATCGCCGCCATCGTCTGGCTCTCATGAGCACTTGGATGCGTCATCCGGCATCACAAGCTCGTTCAGCCCATCGATCACCCGAACGTCGAGATCCCAACGTTCGGCGAGATCGATGATCGTCGCGTACTCCTCACCGGTCAGCCGCACCCGGTAGTCGAGGACGTTGACGCACAGCGTGTCCAGTCCGAGTTGCTCCTCGCCCGCCATCACATCAACCAGCGAGTCCGCGAGCCGGGGATCCAGGGGTGCACCCATCTCGGCCTCAGCCTGTGCATCCGCCCGTCCCGACAGCGCCTCGACCAGACGCTGAAAGCGCCTGCGATCCTCGGTCCAGTACACGGCCGAAGCATGTCATGACCAGGACTGCCGATCCATGATCGGCAGGACACGCCCTAGTGCGGTGTCCACTAACGTTCGCCGGGTTGGTGGCCGTGCGGTTTTGTCGTACGTGGGGTTGTGGCTCGTCGTCGGGATCCGTCTGCGCCTCGGGTGGTGTATCGCACGGCGCGGGTGGCGTTGCGGGTGACGGCGGGGCAGCGGCGGCAGTGTTTCGGGTTGCTGCGTTCGGCCGGGGACGTGTGGGCGTGCGTGTTGGAGATCAGCGCGTGGCGTCGCCGCCGTGAGGCGGCGCCGTTGGTGGGCTATCAGGAGTTGTGCCGGGAGTTGGCGGCCTCGGGGCCGGGGACCTTTGGCGAGTTGGACACCACGGGTGCCCGGTCGGTGTTGCGCCGGTTTTCGGATGCCTGGTTCGCGGCGGCGAAACGCCGTAAGGACGGCGACGTGTCGGCCCGGTTCCCGCGTCGGCGGCGCGGGTTGACGCCGGTGCGCGGGTATCACGGCACGTTCACCCTTGACGGGTGTCGGGTGCGGATCCCGGTGGCCAAGGGCGGACCGCCGTTGTGGGTCAGGCTGGCGCGGGAGGTGCCGTATCCGGTCGAGCAGGTCCGGTCGGTCACCCTGCTGTGTGAGGGTGGCCGCCTGTTTTTGGACGTGACCGCCGAGGTCCCGGTTACGACCTACCGGCCCGGTGAGGAGCCAGTTCCGGATCGGGTGGCCGGCGTCGACCTGCGGATCATCCACAGTTCCCGCTGTTCTTGTGTGGAGTGTGGCTGTCGCCACGATCCCGGAGACAAAAGGAGCACCACAAGTCCGTACACAAGGTGGTGCCACGGGGATACCGGGCCGTCGACGACGCGTGGACGGCCGAGCTACGTCCGCAGGGTGCCGAGCATGGCGCGGACCATCGTCGGCGGGTGGAAGCCGACCGGTCGGCGGAGGATGCGGGGACCGGAGCGGTTGATGTCCTCGAGTTGCCGTTCCTGCAGGAGGAGCAGCAAACGGGTTGCGATCAACTGGCCTGGATCGCACACCTCCAGCACTGTCCGCGCTTCCTTCAGAACGGTACGGGTGCGGGTGCACATGTCCTGCAGCAGCGCGCGCACGTTGCGGGTGTCCCGGCCCTGTTCGAGGTCGGCGCGGTCCACGCTGTGCAGGGTGAGGGCGTCGGCGGGCAGACACAGGCGCCCGTCCGTCAGATCCGCCCGCAGATCGTTGAGGATGTCCAGGCGCTGCGCGAACTCCGCGTACGCCCGCCAGATGCGGGCCGCCTCGTCGCTGGGGCCGCCCTGGTACTGGAGACCTGCCGAGCACATCAGCAGGGGCCAGGTGTAGCGGTCGACGTACTGGCCGAAGTCCGCCTCGTCTGCGAATCCGGCGAAGTCGGGCTCCTGCTCTGCGGCGTCCAGGAAGGTCCGCATCCACGAAGGGTCCAACCCACGGACCGTCACCGAGTTCACGAATGCCCGCACGATCGGATAGGGACACGAGTCGTCCGATACCCCACGCCGTGACTGAGCGAGCCAGTCCGCGAGGCGGGCTCGGGCGAGCTCACTGTTGCCCGCGTCGGCAAGGTCGTCGGTGCGGTTGGCGAAGGCGAGCCCGGCCAGCAGGTGCGGCTGCATGGCCGGCGGGGCCAGGACCCGGACGCCCAGGTAGGGGACGGTGTCACGGTCGCGGATGAACTGTGCGCTCCGACTGTAGTCCGAGCGCTGCCCTTCCTCGTGGATGCCGGCCGCATCCAAGGCGGTAGGCCAGGTGGTGAGTGTGGTCGCCGCGGCGCGGCCTGTCTTCCGGATGGATGCCAGGGATTCGTAGAGACCCACCAGGACCAAGGTAGTGCACCATTCGTCCGTATATGGCGCATTGGGGCACGCCGCCCGGGGCCGGCAGGAGGAGGGCTGTTTCGACGAACTCCCATATTGGCAAGGACCAAAACAGTGTGCCCATCTTCACGATGTCATCATCTCCGCGGCTCGGTGCGGGGCCTCTGTTCGGGTTGGGAGAGAGAGTGACGTAGGCCATGTCAGTCCTGCCGGACCTCGCCCGGCAGGACTGAGGGAGAGATTCAGGACTGGACGGCGAGGTACCGCTCGGCGTCGAGGGCGGGCGCAGCCTGCGTTAGGCGGTGGGGGTGAGATCGGCGAGGAGGTCCTCCACCCGGGTGCGGATCTGGTCACGGATGCGACGGACCGTGTCCAGGCCCTGGCCGGCCGGGTCCTCAAGCTTCCAGTCCTCGTACCGCTTGCCGGGGAAGGCCGGGCAGACGTCGCCGCAGCCCATCGTGATGATGACGTCGGAGGCCTCGGCGGTGGCGTAGTCGAGGATCTTCGGCTTGTTGGCGGTGATGTCGATCCCGACCTCGCGCATGGCCTCGACGGCCATCGGGTTGATCTGGTCGGCGGGCTCGGAGCCGGCGGATCGGACCTCGACGGCGTCGCCGGCGAGGTGACGCAGCCAGCCGGCGGCCATCTGGGAACGGCCGGCGTTGTGCACGCAGACGAACAGGACGCTGGGCTTGGACATCAGATGCCTTCCTTGGAGTACAGGTCGTAGGGCCGGTTCATGGGCGTCTCGGCGCGGGGTGCAGGCAGGGACCGGTCGGGGTCGCTGTTGCGGTCGAGCAGCCGGTATCGGCCGGCGGGACGCGGCGGGTTGAGCAGGCGGCAGTAACGCACCTCTTTCCCCCCATGCTCCGGCTCGCAGATGGTCATGGGCGGCGGTCCAGTGCCGGGTCGCGTTCCTCGGCAGGGACGACGACCTGGTCGGCGGCCTGCCCGGCGTCGGGGTAGAGCGCAGCGAGCAGGCCGACACCGACCGCCAGCCCCACCAGTTGGGCGACGACGAACCCGGGGACGGAGGCGGGTGCGATGCCGGCGAACGTGTCGGTGAAAGCCCGGCCGATGGTCACCGCGGGGTTGGCGAACGAGGTCGACGAGGTGAACCAGTAGGCCGCGCCGATGTACGCGCCGACGGCGGCGGGGGCCACCGGGGCGCGGCCGGAGCGGGCGAGAGCGAAGATCAGCAGGATCAGGCCGGTGGTGGCGACGACCTCACCGAGCCAGAGATGCCCGGCGGCTCGGTCCTTGCTCGACCAGGTCACGGCGGACAGATCGAACATCAGGTTCGCCAGGATCGACCCACCGATCGCGCCGGCGATCTGGGCGACGATGTAGCCGCCGAGCTCCCCGGCGGTGAGACCGGTGCCGGCGCGGCGGCCGAGGAACCAGTCGGCGGCCGAGACAACGGGGTTGAAGTGGGCGCCAGAGACCGGGCCGAAGATCAGGATCAGCGCGCCGAGCGCGAGCGCGGTGGCGATCGAGTTCTCCAGCAGCTGCAGCCCGACATTGCCGGGGGAGAGGTTGGTGGCCATGATCCCGGAGCCGACCACGGCGGTGACCAGCAGGGCCGTGCCGGTGAACTCGGCCAGTAAGCGCCGCCGGAGTGCGATGGTCATCAGTCTGTTCTCTCCCATGAACTGGCTGCCCCTCGTCGAGGCATGACGGTTATCGAGTGGTGGGGAAGACGGCGGGGGCGAGCCGGTCGACCCGGTCGGCGAGGTCGACGTAGGCGGCTTCGAAGGCCTCGTCGGTATCCACCCGGACCGGGTCGGGGATGGACCAGTGCAGGCGTGGACGGGCAGGCCCGGTCAGCTCCTCGTGGGCGTTGTCGCACACGGCGATGACCAGGTCGTCACCGCGGACAACGTCGGTGACGTGGGCCGTGCCGGTCGGGTCGAGATCCAGGCGGTGACGATGGGCCACCGCGATCGCGCGGGGATGGACCCGGGTCGCCGGCTTCGTGCCGGCCGAGGCGGCGGCGCCGTTGGTGCGGCGCTTCCACAGCGCGGCGGCCAGCTGCGAGCGGGCCGAGTTGTGGGTGCAGACGAACACGACCCGGCCGATCCCGGCCAGTCGAGGGGTAGCGAGCGCGGCGAGGGCTTCCGGGAGCAGCCGTAGGTAGGTGCGGCGGCGGTCACCCTCGGAGCGGCCCTTCGTCACGAGACCGGCGTCGGTGAGGACCTTGACGTGGTGGGCGACCAGGTTCGTCGGCATGTCGAGGGCGTGGGCGATCTCCCCGGGGGAGGCGTCGCCGAGGGTGAGCGCGTCCACGATCGCCAGGCGTGCGGGGTCGCCGAGAGCGGCGTGGATCCGTGCGCGCCCGACCAGGGAAGCAAGCTCAACGTTCATTGAGTCAACTGTTGCTGAGTGGTCGGTCGTTCGTCAAATGCGAGTGCGGATAGTGCCCGTCGGGTGTTTGGCGCGCTCAGCCAACGGGTGGGTTCGATGATCAGGAGGGTGGCGAAGTGCGCATCGCGGTGGCGTGGCGCATCGTGACCAGGCTGCAGGCGATCCGAGTGAGGCTGGCGGCGAGGGCGAACGTGGCCAGTAAGTGGGCCGGGATGTCTGACCGGAGGTAGCTCGCGATCACCGTGAGATCCCCGGCGAGCGCAAGGGCGGCGATGGTGGTGGTCGCGGCGAGCGCGTGTTGTGGGCTTGCTTCGGGTAGCCAGCGCATAAGGCGACCGGTGGTGGCGAGCGTTCCAGCGGCGGTGGCGATCGCGATGATGATCAGTGGGATGACGGGGATCGCGGCCAACAGGGCGACCAGGCCGGTGCGCCAGGGGTGGGGCTGCAGGAGCAGCAGCCACCAGATGCCCACGAGAGGTCCCGTGGCGATGTACCAGGCGATGGTGCGCCGGACATAGGCGGTGACCAACTCCCCGGCGAAGGCCTCGGCGACCGCTTGTGGGGTGCCGAACTGGGCGATCGCGGCGTCGACCGCATCACCTTGGGGTAGGCCGGCGGCGGTGCGGTCGGTGACGGCGTGGTGGAGTCCGTCGCGTAGTTCGTCGAGGATCTGCTCCCGGCGTCGGCGTGGTCCACGCAGTCGTGCGGCGAGGTCGTCCAGGTAGGCGTCGAGACGCGCTTCGCCGGCTCGGGTGGTCAGGCGGTCGTTGGCCATGCCCGCCTGCCCAGAACTGCGGTGACGGCGGTGGAGAACTTGTCCCAGACTGCCCGCTGCTCACCGAGCGCGGCCTGTCCGGCCGGGGTGAGGTGGTAGGCGCGGCGGCGGCGGCCGCCGACGGTATGCCAGTCGCTGGCGATCAGGCCTGCGCGTTCGAGGCGGTGCAGCGCCGGGTAGACGGTGCCGGTCGGCAGGTCCAGCGCCCCGTCGCTGCTGTCTCGCAGGGCTTCGATGACGGCGTAGCCGTGCTGTGGCCCGGGTTCCAGGACCGCGAGCAGCAACGCGTCGAGATGACCTTTGAGCAGTTCCGGTCGCATTGGCAACACCTGCGGCTCCTCGTTCTTGCTGGCGGCGGCCCAGCGGTTCTACTGTAGCGTCACAATACTTTGCGACGCTACATATGGTGGTGGGTGATGAGCTCCAACCTCACGGTCGTGGACCTGACCGAGGCGAGCGCGGTTGACCGGGCGGTGATCGGCGGGAAGGCGGCCGTGCTGGCGGACCTGACCGCGGCCGGGTTCCCGGTGCCGCCCGGGATCGTGGTCACCACCGCCGTCCTCGACGACCCGCAGCTTGACCGACGGCTCGCGGCAAGGGTCGAGGGCCTGGGAGGGGACCGGTTCGCGGTGCGTTCCTCGGGAGCGGCCGAGGACCTACCGGATGCCTCCTACGCCGGCCTCTACGAGACGTACCTGAACGTGCCCGCCGACGGGCTGGGTGAGGCGGTGCGGCGATGCTTCGCCGCGGCGGCCAGCGAGCGGGTCACCGCCTACCACCAGCGCCACGGCGGGGCGACGGCGGCGATGGCGGTGCTGGTCCAGGTGATGGTCGACCCGGTTGCGGCCGGGGTGGCGTTCACCGCGCATCCGGTCACCGGCGACCGCGATCAGACGCTGGTGGCTGCCGTTGCGGGGCTGGGTGATCCGCTGGTGTCGGGTGAGACGACCGGCGAAGAGTGGACGGTCACCGCGAGCCGCACCGTGATGACCCGGTCCGGCCCCGGCGGTGGACGGGTCCTAGCCGACGTCCAGGCCGACATGGTCGCGGAGCTGTCGCGTCGGATCGCCGACCGGTACGACGGCCGCCCGCAGGACGTGGAGTGGGCCATCGACCGGGCGGGCCGTCTGCGGCTGCTGCAGGCCCGGCCGATGACCGCGGTGCCGGAGCCGGTGTCGTGGACGGCGCCGGGGCCGGGGTTGTGGATGCGCAACTTCCGGCTCGGGGAATGGCTCCCCGAGGCCGTCACTCCGCTGTTTGCCAGCTGGCTGCTGCCCGTGCTCGAGGACGGGTATCTCGATGGGATGTACGGCAGCGTCGGCGTGCGAGTGGCGTTCCGGTACGCGCTGGTCAACGGCTGGTACTACAACGCCACACCGATCCCATCACCGAAACTCCTCGCTGGGGTGCTGTGGCAGGGCCGCACGCGGGCGGTGAAGATCCTGTTCAACGCGTTGATCCGGGTCAGCCATGACCCGGATGCCGTCGACCGCGCCGTCCTGTCCGAACTCGAGCGGACCTGGCGTGAACAACAACTGCCCGGCTATCGACGCCTCGTGGCCGCCGCAGAGGCGGAGGTCGACAGGGCATCGCCTCGGCGACTGGCCGAGCTCGTCGACGCACTCGGGCGAGAAGCCGGGATCTACCTCTGGTATCTGGCGATCGTCGGCGGGTCAGCGTGGAAGATGGAAGCCTGCCTGACCCGCTTCGCCCGCCGGCACCTCGGCGACGTGCTACCCGACGATAAGGGCGGGGCGCAGGTGCTGTTGCGCGGACTCCCCGGCGCCCAGCCGGTGCCCGGCGCGCACGCCGTACAGAGCGTCGACTGGTATCACCCGGTCGCCGGAGAACTCGCCACCGGCCAACCACCCCGAGCCGGCGACCGCTACCGCTCGCTTGCCGAACAGCGGATGGTCGCCGAACAACGCTGCCGAGCGGCGCTGGCCGACCGCCCGCGGCTGCTGGCTGACTTCGACCGGCTGCTGCACGTCAACCACAGCTACGCCGTTATCCGCGAGGAGCAGGCGCGCGAGTTCACCCTCGCCTGGCCGGTCCTGCGAGCCTGCACCGCCCGCCTCGGGCGGCACCTGGCCGACCTGGGAGCGATCGAGCAGTACGACGACATCTACTTCTGCATCCGACATGAAGTGAACAGCGGGATCGAAGGCGACCCCGGACAGCTGAGCACCAGGGTTGCCGAGCGGCGCGCCCTCTGGCAGCGCCAACGCCGCCTGACCGCGCCATTGACCCTCGGCCGTCCCGCGCGACTGATCGGCGACGTCATCGAACGCGCAGTGCAACAGGCCCGCGGCACCACGGAGACCGCCGAGGGCGCCATCGTCGGGCATCCCGCCTCGGCCGGCCGAGCGACCGGCGAAGTCGCCATCGTGCACGGACCTGAGGACTTCGACGGCTTCGCCGATGGTCAAGTGCTCGTCGCGAAGGCCACCGCCCCGGCATGGACACCGCTGTTCGCGCGCGCCGCCGCAGTGGTCACCGACGGCGGTACCCTAGCCGCACACGCCTCCCTGGTGGCCCGCGAGTACGGCATCCCCGCCGTTGTTGGCACCGGCGACGCCACCCAGCGACTGCGCCCCGGCCAGCTCGTCACCGTCGACGGAACCGCGGGTACCATCACTGTTCATAACTAGCCCGTCGTGCCTGCACCTGCGATACGCGGCTGGGGAAATCGCGCAGCTTCCGGCCGCAGGCCGCGAGGCCGCGCGGGAGCCGGTTGGCGACCTGCTCAGCAGCAGGTCGCCAGGTAGGACTGCAGTTCGGCGAGGGCGGCGAGCGCGCCGTCGCGATCCGCGCGGTAGTACACGGTCTTCCCGTCACGGCGGGAGGTGACCACCCGTCCACGTCGCAGGAGGGTCAACTGCTGCGACGCCGTGGCCTGGCTGATGCCCGTCCGCTCGGCCACCTCCCCGACGGACAGCTCGGCGCCCTGCGCGAACAGCATCATGATCCGCTGCCTGGTGGGGCTGCCCAGGGCCTTGAGGAACTCCTGCGTCTGCGGCGCCAGGCCCTCCGGGACTCCTGCCGCGCGCGGGGGCGAGGGTGCCCCGGTGGGCTGTCCGGCTGTGGCGTCGCTCATGGCCCTACCTTCCCTCACCATCATCATATTGTCATTCAACAAAACGACGATATGATCGTGCCATGACATCCGAGCCAGTGATCATCGTCGGCGGCGGCCAGTCAGGCCTGGCCGCCGCCCGAGCCGCCCTGACCGCGGGCCTGCGGCCCGTCGTCCTGCATGCGGGCAGCGAGCCCGTGGGCTCCTGGCCCGACTACTACGACAGCCTCACCCTCTTCTCGCCCGCCCGCTACAGTGCCCTGCCCGGCATGCCCTTCGACGGCGACCCGGATCGCTACCCCCGCCGCGACGAGGTCACGGCGTACCTGCGCCGGTACGCGCAGACCTTGGACGTCGAGATTCGCACCGATACTCGAGTCGTCGCCGTCGACGCACGCTCCGGCGGGGGATACCTCGCCCGCACCGACACGGGGGACGAGTTGGCCGCAGTGGGAGTTGTCGCCGCCAGCGGATCCTTCGGCAACCCCTACCTGCCGACGCTGCCCGGCCAGGACGACTACGCCGGCGATCTCCGGCACGTCGCCCAGTACCGCCGGCCGGAGGTGTACGCGGGCAAACGGGTCGTCGTCGTGGGTGCCGGCAACTCCGCCGTCCAGGTCGCCTACGAGATCGCGGCCCACGCTCGGGTCACGCTCGCCACCCGGGAACCCGTGCGCTTCCTGCCCCAACGCCTCGGCGGGCGGGACCTGCACCACTGGCTGCGGGTCACCGGCGCGGACGGCCTGCCCCGCCGCGTCCTCACCCGTCTTGTTCGACACGCCACCGTGCTCGACACCGGCGTCTACCGCGACGCCCTCGCCTCCGGTCTGCTTTCCCGGCGGGACATGTTCACGGGCTTCACCCCTGACGGCGTGATCTGGGCCGACGGCACGCCCGAGCCGGTCGACGCGGTCATCTTCGCCACCGGCTACCGCCCGGACCTCGCCTACCTCAAGCCCCTGGGCGCCCTCGACCATGGCGCGCCCCGGCAGGTGGGCGGGATCTCCACCACTCATCCCGGGCTGGTCTATCTCGGGTTGGAGTTCCAACGATCCTTCGCCTCGAACACCCTGCGCGGCATCGGCCGCGACGCCGCACACGTCATGACTGCCCTCGCCGCTCACGTGTCCGGACGGCCTCACCAAGGCCGGCAGCGGAGAGCGGACCCCGCCTCGCGCACGGGATCCGGCGCTCAGCGCTGATCGCGATCTGCGATGGGCGCTGGGAAGTCCGGGGCGGCCCGGCGGCTTACGCCTGCGACGAAGGGGCCGGCTCGACCGACAGCAGGGCGGCGAGCTGGCGCAGGATTCCCGGGCGGGCGCGGTAGTAGACCCACGTGCCCCGCCGATCGGCATCCACCAGGCCGGCTTCGCGCAGCGTCTTGAGGTGGTGGGAGATCGTCGGCCCGGTCAGGTCGAACGCGGGCGTCAGGTCGCACACGCACGCCTCGCCGCCCTCGGCGGAGGCGATCATCGACATCAGCTGCAGCCGTACCGGGTCGCCGAGGGCCTTGAACGCGGGAGCGAGCACCGCGGCCGTCTCGGCCGTGACCCGGCGCTGCGCCAGCGGGGGGCAGCACGGCGTGTCGGCGTTGAGGTCGATGACGGCGAGGGGCGCCTGTTGCTTTGACATGCCTCTAGGTTGACATCTCTCTAATCAGCGTGCAAGTCTCTGATTCGACGGACGTCAAGACAGGGCGTCTCGAGGAAAGAGGTCTCACGATGTTCGGCTTCGCCCGCCGCCCTCGCACACCGCTGCCGGGTGTCCGGTTCTGCGACTCCTGCGCCCAGGTGTCCACCGCCGCCCAGCGCGCCGAGCGCCGCCTCGACCGTGCCCGCACCACTGCCTACACGCTGACCAGCCCTCGCTGAGGAGAGGATCCAAGATGAGCCAGAACACCGCCGCCGCCGGCGGATTCTCCGGCGACCCCGTCGCCGCGCTGCAGGTCATCGGCTCCGGCGCCTGCTGCGGCAGCCCCGCTCAAGCCGTCGGCGGGATCCTCCCGCCCGCTGGCGAGAGCACCAGCTCCGGCGCGGACACGTGCTGCGGCACGCGGCAGGCCGCCCAGGCGGCTGACTCATGCTGCGGCACCGAGGCCAAGGCCGACGCCATCGGCACCGGGCAGGGCTGCTGCTCATGACCGCCCCCACCGACCTCGCTGACCTGCTCAACCAGGTCAGCGCCGACCGGATGGCCGCCACCGTCGCCACCCTCGCCTCCGACCCTATGGCGGGGCGGCGTGTCGGCTCGGCCGGCGGGGCAGCGGCCCGCGCCTGGCTCGTCGACCAGCTCACCGCCCTCGGCGCCGACGTCCGCTGCGAGGAGTTCCCGGTCCGCGCCGTACCGCAGGTGTACGAGGCGCGGACGGTCACCTGGGGCGATCGGAGCGGCACCGAGGAGCTGGTTTTCGGGCGGCAGGTCGCGATCCATCCGGCCTCCGCTGACACGTCCGACATCCGTCGCGGTGCCCTTGGTGTCGCCGGCAAGGATGACCCGGCGGGGCGGTGGCTGGTCGTGCCGGCCGAGACGAGCCTGTTCGACGCCTACCGCGACACCTGCGGCGCCGCCGGGCTGCTGGTCCGCCGTCCGGTCGACGCCGAGGGCTGGCAGTTCACCATGCTCGCCGGTCCGGACCCGGGGCCGCTGCCGGTGCTGACCCTCGACCCGGACGCCCACCACGCCGTGCTCACCGCCGCCACCGCAGGGGACGGTTGGCTGGCCGGCGCGACGCCGCTGCGCCGCGACGACGTCACCGGCACCAACATCCACGCCCGACTCCGGCAACCCGTCCCCGACGGCGCCGACCTGCTCCTGGCCGCCCACTACGACGGCGTCGGGGACCACCCCGGGCTCCGCCTGCCCGGCGCTTCGGACAACGCCACCGGCGTCGCCGTGGTCCTCGAAGCCGCTCGTACTCTCACGGCCGCGCTGCCCGCCCGGGTGGGGTTGTCCGTCGCGCTGCTCGACGGGGAGGAGGTCGGCGCTCTCGGCTCCGCCCACCACGTCACCCAACTCCGCGCCGAAGGGGCCGCACCGCTGGTCATCAACGTCGACGGCGCCGGCCGGCTCGACCAGGCGGCCGCGGTGGAGGCCGGCGGGCCCGCCCATCGGCTCCTGGCCTGGCTCGACCAGGCGGGCCGGCACACCGGCGTTCCCTTGGCGGCGGGTCCGGTGGCGTCGGACAACCGCCGCTACGGCGGTGCCGGTTTCGCCGCGGTCGGGATCGGTGCCGGGATGGGCGGCTACCACAGCCCCGCCGACACCCCCGACAAGGTCGACCCCGCCACCCTCGGCGCGATCGCCCGTCTCGTTGTCGCGACCGCCCACCTCGCTGCGGCGGCACCCGCTACACTTTCATCGTCAATCGGCGATAAACGATAGAGGGAGTGGTGGTGGGCGACCTGCTCGACCGGGACACCGCGCAGACCTACGCCTCGTGGTTCCGGGCCCTGGCGGACCCGACCCGGGTGCAGATCGTCGAGTACCTCGCCCGGCACAACCGACCGATGAGCGTCGGCGAGATCGTCGCCGCCGTCGGCCTGGCCCAGTCCACCGTCTCCCAACACCTGAAGATCCTGACCGAGGTGCGGTTCGTGCTCGTGGAGCCGGTCGGCACCGCCCGGCACTACCGCATCAACGACGCCTGCGTCGGCTGCTTCCCGTCGGCCGCCGACGTCGTCATGGGCCGCCCAGCCCCCACCCCGAAGGGAGCCTGCTGATGGCCGACATCACCGTCCGCCTGATGACCTCGGAAGACGCCGAGCGTGTCCTCGCCATCTACCAGGCCGGCCTCGACGGCGGCAACGCCAGCTTCGAGACCACCGCCCCGACCTGGACGGCATTCGATGCGGCCAAGCTGCCTGACCACCGCCTCGTGGCCATCGACGCAGACGACACCGTGGTCGGGTGGGTGGCGGTCTCGCCGACGTCGAGCCGGGCGGTCTACGCCGGGGTGGTCGAGCACTCCGTCTACGTCGACCCGGCCGCCCAGGGCCGAGGTGTGGCCCGGCTGCTGCTGGACGCGCTGATCGCGTCCACCGAGGCCGCCGGCATCTGGACCATCCAGTCCGGCGTCTTCCCGGAGAACACCGCCAGTCTCACGCTGCACCAGCGGGCCGGGTTCCGCGTCATCGGCATCCGCGAGCGGGTCGGCCGGCACCACGGGCGGTGGCGCGACGTCGTGCTGCTTGAGCGCCGCAGCCCCGTCATCTGAGCCCTTCGGCTCCGCCCGCCGGAGCACAACTGCACCTTCTTGATTCGACAGTTCTCAACACAGAGGAGTTTTCCGATGAGCGTCCTGGACGAGCTGCCCGTGGTGGTAATCGGCGCGGGCCCGGTGGGTCTGGCCGCCGCCGCCCACCTGCACGAGCGTGGCCTGCCCTTCCTCGTTCTAGAGGCCGGCGACACCGCCGGCGCGGCCGTGCGGCAGTGGGGGCACGTGCGGGTGTTCTCCCCGTGGCGCTACGACGTGGACCCGGCCGCCCGCCGACTGCTCGACGACGCCGGCTGGGTCGCCCCGGCCGAGGACGCCCTGCCCACCGGCGCGGACCTCGTCGCGGACTACCTCCAGCCCCTGGCGGAGCTGCCGCAGCTCAAGCCCCACCTGCGCTACGGCGCCCGGGTGGAGGTGATCAGCCGCCTCGGCCTGGACCGGCTGCGCACCGCCGGCCGCGAGCAGACGCCGTTCCTGATCCGCCTCGCCGACGGCGACGAGCTGCTGGCCCGGGCCGTCATCGACGCCTCCGGCACCTGGGGCACCCCCAACGTCCTCGGCGCCTCCGGCCTGCCCGCCCGGGGCGAGAAGGAAGCCACCTCGTACCTGGAACACGCCCTGCCAGACGTGCTCGGCGCGGACCGGGACCGCTTCGCCGGCCGGCACACCCTCGTCGTCGGCGCCGGCCACTCCGCCGCGAACACCCTGCTCTCCCTGGCGGAGCTGGCCGCCGCCGAGCCGGGCACGGAGGTGACCTGGGCGATCCGCTCCGCGTCCCCGGCCCGCACCTACGGCGGCGGCGACGCCGACGCGCTGCCCGCCCGCGGCGCGCTCGGCTCCCGCCTGCGGGAGCATGTCGACGCCGGCCGGATCCGGCTGCTCACCGGCTTCTCCGTCCACGCGCTCACCCCGACCGACGGCCGGGTCGCCGTGGTCGTCCGGCACGCCGACGGCGGTGAGGAGTCGATCGTGGTGGACCGGATCGTCGCCGCCACCGGCTTCCGCCCCGACCACTCCATCGCCGCCGAGCTGCGCCTCGACCTCGACCCCGTCATGGGCGCCACCCGGGCGCTCGCACCGCTGATCGACCCGAACGAGCACTCCTGCGGCACCGTGCCCCCGCACGGCGTCGACGAACTCGCTCACCCGGAGGCCGGCTACTACGCCGTCGGCATGAAGAGCTACGGCCGGGCGCCAACCTTCCTCATGGCCACCGGCTACGAACAGGTCCGCTCCGTCGTCGCCGCCCTCGCCGGCGACTGGGACGCCGCCCGCGACGTCCAGCTCGACCTGCCCGAAACCGGCGTCTGCAACAGCAACCCCGCCGACTCCACCGGCACCGACAGCTGCTGCGGACCGGCCCCGGCGGCGGAGACGGCCGGCAAGGGCCTGGCCACCGGCATCTCCGGCGGCCTGCTGTCCACGCCGCTGAACCTCATCAGCCTCGACGTCGCACCCGCCGGCGGCCAGACTGGCGGCTGCTGCGGCAGCTGATGACCACCAACCTCACCACGGTGCCCGCCGGCCGACAGGCCGGCGGGCACCACGCCCACCGCCGGCGCATCGTCGCCGCCCTCGCCATCACCACCACCATCGGCTACGGCACCCTCTACTACGCCTACGCGGTTCTGCTCCACCCGATCGCGGCCACGCTCGGCGCCTCCGCCACCGCTGTCACCGGCGCACTCACCGCCTCGGTCCTCGCCGGCGCTCTCATGGCTATCCCCGTCGGCCGGTGGCTCGACCACCACGGCGGACGCGCCCTCATGACCACCGGCTCCGTCACCGCCACGGTCCTGCTGATCGCCTGGTCCCAAGTCCAGACCGTCTGGCAGCTCTACGCCGTCATGATCGGCATCGGAATCACCGGCGCGATGGTCCTCTACGAGCCCGCCTTCGCCGTCATCGTCACCTGGTTCACCCCCGAGCGGCGCGCCACCGCGCTGCTCGCCGTCACCATCGTCGCCGGCTTCGCCAGCACCATCTTCATGCCGCTCACCGGCTTCCTCGACGCACACCTCGGCTGGCGCGGCACCCTGCTCGTCCTCGCCGCCATCCACGGCGCGGTGACCGTGCCCCTGCACGCCCTCACCATCCGCAAACCTCCGGCCCCGCCGGCCGCGTTCTCGGCGCCGCCGAACCGGCAGGACAACAGGCAGCGCACATCTGTCGCTCGCACCGCCATGCGCGAGGCCAGGTTCTGGATCCTCGCAGGCACCTTCACGGCCCACGGCGCGGCCACCAGCACCATGACGGTCCACATCGTCGGTTACCTCGCCAGCCGGGGCCACCCGGCCACTTTCGCGGCCTCCGTCGCCGGCCTGCTCGGTGTCCTGTCCGTCACCGGACGCCTTGTGCTGACCGCCGCCCGCCGTCGGCTGGCCGTGACCACCATCGTCGCCGCTGTCTTCGCCACGCAGGCCCTCGCCGTCCTCACCATGCCCGCGCTCGCTGGCACTCCTATCGGCGCGATCGTCACGGTCACCGGCTTCGGACTCGGGTTCGGCATCGCCAGCCTCGCCACCCCAGCCCTGCTCGCCGACCGCTACGGCACCACCGCCTACGCCACCATCGCCGGACGGCTCGCCGCCTGCGTCACCATCGCCAAAGCCACCGCACCGCTGGTCGCCGCCACCGTCCTCGCCCACGAGGATTACGACGTGCTGCTCGGAGTCGTTGCGTCCGCGTGCTTTCTTGCGGCGATCGGCATGCTGATCAAGCGGGGGAGTAGGACCCCCAACCTCCGGCAGCCGCGCGGAGCAGGCCTGACCGGCCAAGTAGCGGACCGGTCGGGCTGAGGTAACAAGCTTGCTCCCCTGGCCCATGGTGGATCGATATTCGAGGTGCAAGGAGGAGCATTCGACCGCGCCGGTCCCCAACCGAATTCCCGGAGTCTCGCTGCAGTTGACAACAGGCACGGTCGGTGAGAAAGGGGGGACGGGCGCAGGCGGCCAGCCAACGCCCTAACCTCCTAGCATGCTTTAGAGGGAGGGGTATGTGTCGCGCTGACTGGCGGTGGCGTCGCCGTAGATCAGCTCTCGGAAGAGCGGGTGGGTGAAGCGGACTGCGCCGTCGGCGGAAACCTCAATGAGCCTGGTTCGCTCCGCGGCGTCGAGTGCCGTCGGGCGGAAGGATGCCGCATCGCCGCAGTTGGTCTAGTGTCGGTCGGCTCATCATCGCGGCATGCAGCAGGCATGCCCGGGTGGCTCGTCCAGCCCCTGCAGTCGCTGTGCCAGCAATGGCCGCAGCTTGCCTGGCACGGGCAACGGCACGTGCGGGGCGGCGGTCGCACCGTCCCTGAGCAGAGCTCGGCCGGCAAGTGTACGCCGCCGCAGTCGGTGACCATCTCGGTTATCGCGAAGCGGCTCAGTGGCGGCACCCGCACCGGCTTGAGGGTTTCCGAGAGCAAGCGCAAGGCCACCGGGTCATCACCATCGGTGCGTTCGGCTGCGAGTATCGCGACGTGCACGGTGTCGAGCCGGCGGCGGAACAGCTCGGCTAGGCGGCCCTACCACCGCAGTCAGTAGCCACGCCGCCGGCCGGGGCGGCGTAGGCCGGCACGCGGGCCCGACGCTTCGATGCGTCGCGGCCCGAGCGACAGACCCACCGCGGTGGTGCCGTCAACGAGCCAAGGTGTCCGGGTTTCCGTGCTGCTGTCGCTGTCTGGTGCCGCCGGGGCAACGTTCCGCGAGCCTGGGCGGGCGGCCGGGTGGCCGCCCGCCCGATGGTGTCGGTCAGCAGCCGGGGAGGCGGAAGCTGGCGATGCGGGTCTGCCAGCCGTTGCCGTTGGGCGCTTGGGCGGCCCCGGCCTGGGTGTAGTACTCGTTGACGTACCAGAAGGTGCAGTCGTCGACCGGGTCGACGTTCATCGAGCTGTAGTCGCCCCAGCGCGAGTTGAGGCTGGTCTGCGCAGCGGTGCCGTTGACGATGGTGGCCTCGCCGAGGGTGAGCTGGCCGCGCCGGTCGCCCGCGAGGCGGCCAGTGTAGCGGATGCCGGGGTAGACGTCGGTGCCGTTGACCACGCTGTAGCCGAGGGCGATGTTGCCTTTGCGGTCCTGGGCGATGCTGGCCATCCAGCGGTTGACGGTGTCGTTGGGGGCGAAGGTGCCTTCCTGGTGGATGGTGTAGTTGTTGCGCTTGTCGCGGCGCAGCTCCCACCAGCGGACGCCGGCCTGCCCGGGCAGCGCCTCGACGGACTGGTTGGTGACCATGGACTCGTACGAACCGAAGTCGCGGTACGCGAGGCGCCAAGTGGGCCGCTGCCGGTAGGAGAGGATGTCGAGGTACTGGTCGCGGTTGGTGATGCCGGGTTGGGGCAGGCAGTCGCGGGCGGTCGGCTGGCAGGGGAAGACCGAGTCGAAGCCGGCAGTGGGGAGCTGGGTCTTGAGCCCGATGGAGGCGGTGGGGGCCGCGTTCCAGGTGACGTTGAACTCCCAGACGTTCACGGCGTCGAAGGTCGCGCCGTAGCCAGCGCCGTCGTCCTGCGTGCCGACAATCGGCGCGGGCGAGCCGGCCGGGGGCGGCTTCGGTCCGTCCGCGTCGGCGGGCAGCAGGCCGTCGCCGATGAGGTTCAACGGAACCTTGCCGTCCTGGAGCAGGAAGCTCACCGCCCGGGCGTTCGGGTCGCCGGCGATCATCCGGTCCCGTTCAAGGCCGTAGACCCCGATCCCGTAGACCGACGGGTCGACGGTGCCAAACTCGCGGGTGGTGATCAGGTAGGAGTCGCCCCAGATCCCGTACTTCGGGTAGTCGGGGAAGTTGTAGCCGGTGTTGAACGCGTACCGGTAGTAGGAGCCGGTCGGGTCGCCGGTGGTGGAGATGGCGACGCAGTTGTAGAAGAGGTTGGCCGGCTCGTTCGGGTAGTCCGAGCCGCGGGTGGTGAACTGGGTGAGGATCCAGCGGTCGGCCCGTTGGTCGTAGAGCACGACCGGGTCCCCGGAGTGCTCGGTGCACTCGTCGACGGCGAAGCCGGCCCACAGGTCGCCGAGCGCGAGGGGGCCGAGCAGCAGCCGGCCGGTCTTGGAGTAGACGCCGAAGACGAGGTTGACCATCTCGACGTAGTGGTTCGGGCCAACGTCGCCGATCGGATCGGGTGGGTTGACCCGGCCGCCCAGCACGGTGAAGTTGTCCTGATTGCTGAGGCCCTCGAAGTTCGCGGTGGTGCCGCCGATGGTGCGCGCCGGCTTCGTGGCCTGGACCGCGTCGTCGGGGGTGTGGCCACGGTCGGTCAGCCGCAGGCCGCGCTCCTCAGGCAACTGCGGCGGCGTGGGCGCCACCGCGAGTCGGGCGGCGCGGGCGACCTCGCGTAGGGGCGCGGTGACGTCGAAGGCGGCGGGCTTGCTGAAGGTGGGCTGTCCGGCCGCGGGTGCCGGGTCCGGTTGCGCCTGGGCTGTGTGGGTGGGCGCGAGCAGGCTGGCCAGGAGTACGCCGACTCCCAGGGCCGCGAGGCGTCGGATCCGTCGTCGTTGACTTCCGTCGATCACGTGGTCCTCCCGTCGATCCACTGTGGTAGATCCTTTGGGAAACCCTAGGGGGTGATCGTGGCCAGCCCGTCGCGTGAGTCGCGTCTGGAGGCTAGCGCGGGAAGTGACATTCCGCCGGTGACCCAGGGTGATCAGCGCGCGCCATACACTGACGGTGCGTGTTCGGCCGGACATCCGTCGACAAGGGCATCCATACCGACGATCAGCCGGGCGTCGCTGTCCAGGTTGTAGAGCCACTGTCAGCCGCGGGCGTCGTCGGTGGCGGTTTCGGCCGGGCTGAGGGGAGGTCGTGCCGCCAGAACGATTTGCCGCCGGCCACCCACCGCTCGCTCGCGCCGCTCGCGGACGTTCTTCGAACCGCGGAAGCGCGGAACGGCGCGGTGAAGCGGGCGGTGATGTCCGGTACGGGTGACGTCGAAGAAGGCGCGGTGGAGCCGGCGCTGTACCGGCAGTTGGCGCCAGAGCGCCAGGGAGACTGCTCGTCGAGGATCTGGCGGCCGTTGCGCGGGTTGACGATGTCGCCCCGTCGCCGCCGAACGGGCTGACTGTCTTCCGCGCCCCGCCGCGCAGCAGCGACCCGCTGTTGTCTTGCGGGCCGCCCGCCGCGGCCCAGCCGCGACCGATGGGGTCACCTGTGCTGATGGAGCACTGCGGGGTGCGCAGGGTGGCGTTGTGGTTGGTCCAGTCGGTTGCGTGGCCGTACGCGTCCTTCTTACTGGCCGCCGGCGCGAGCGGGAGTAGACGACGCCGTCGTTGCCGACCAGGACGGTGCCGCCGGAGCTGGCGATGGAGTGCTGGTCGGCATGGGTGGTGGACGGGCAGCCGCCCGACGATACGCGGCGGCACCGGTGTAGCTGGTGGCGCCGGTGTTCACCTCACGCGTACTACCAGGCCCGGAGCTCCTTCAGCCAGCCGCCGCCGGCCGGCAGGACCCGATCCACTCCTACATCTGCACTGCTCGATCAGGTGACCGTTCCGGCATGTGATTAATGTGATCGATGTCTTGTCAGACCTAGCCTCTGATGGGGAACTGCGCGCGGACCGGTGACGTGCATTTCCTGAGACCGGCGAAAGAGGTGAGTGAGATGAGACCAAGAATTGCCATGCTCGCGGCGGCTGTTCTGCTGGCAGTCTTCGGCGCTGCCGTGCCGTCCACGTTGGCAGCCGCAACCGAGTCGGACGACCCGGACAACATTGTCGCGTGCGACGCCGACGATCCGGACTTCGGGACGAACTGCGAGGACGCGGAGGAGGAGGAGTCGGAGCTGCGCGACGTCTATCTCGACTCCCGACAGGTACCGGGCGACGTCATCACGCCCGGCGACCTCGAACTGGCCGCGCAGCAGGCCGCGGCGATTCCGTCGGAGTTACACGGGCTCGCCGACCCGAACTGGTCCCTCGTCGGACCGTCGAACGTCGGCGGGCGGGTGACCGACATCGCGCCCGACACGACGCAGCCCGGCCGGGTCTACGTGGGCGTGTCCACGGCAGGTGTCTG
The DNA here is from genome assembly GCF_043197935.1 of Micromonospora sp. NPDC048930. Classification (NCBI taxonomy): domain Bacteria; kingdom Bacillati; phylum Actinomycetota; class Actinomycetes; order Micromonosporales; family Micromonosporaceae; genus Micromonospora; species Micromonospora sp. NPDC048930. Next base: position 7,374 of record NZ_JBICUB010000031.1, on the reverse strand, counting down.
GCGCAGCGACGACGCCGGCGCCAGCATGACCAACGCGTGGCCGGACGACTTCCCGCAATCGATCGGCGCGGTGACGGTCGCGCCGAACGGCGATGTCTGGGTCGGAACGGGCGAGGTCAACCCCGGCGGCGGCAGTCTGAGCTACGGCGGCGACGGGCTCTACCGGTCGACCGACCACGGAGCCACCTGGACCCGCATCGGGCTGCAGGGATCCAGCACCATCGGCGCTATCCGCTTCAACCCGCAGAACCCGAACATCGTGTACGTCGCCGCCGGCGGCTCGCTGTTCGCGCCAGGCGGCGTACGTGGGCTCTACAAGTCGACAGACTACGGCGCCACCTGGACCCGGGTCCTGCAAGGCCTCAACGACTTCACCGGCGCTACCGACATCGCCATGGACCCGAGCAACCCGGACAAACTCTTCGTGCCGATGTGGGACCACCACCGCGAGTCGCTCTGCCGCTGCTACGCCGGACCGGGCACCGGCATCTACCTCACCACCGATGGCGGAGCCACGTGGACCCGGTTGGAGAACGACCGCATCACCTCCTTCACCCCCGGCGACGCGATCGGGCTCGCCTCGACCGACAACCAGACGACGACAGCGCAGGCCCGAATGGCGGTCGCGATCGCGCCGAGCGACCCGAACCGCGTCTACATCACCACCGGCAACTGGAACCAGACCGCAAATGGCGGGGGACAGACGCAACGCGGCTTCCGTGGCTTCTACCGTTCCGACGACGGCGGGGCGACGTTCCGCACGATGACGAACGCCAACCCCGGCGGTGACACGGTGTGGACGTCGAAGACGTGGGTCGACCCGATCAACCCCGACCGAGTGTTCATCGCCGGGGTCAGCCTGCGGCTCTCCCAGAACGGCGGGTCCACCTGGGCGAACGTCGGGAACCTCCACGCCGACCACCATGCGATGGCCTGGGACCCGACAACGCCGAACCGAGTGTACGAGGGCAACGACGGCGGCTTCTACTGGTCGGTCGGAAACGGCGCCAGCGGCACCTGGACCGAGGCGCAGAACGAGCCCTGGACCCAGTTCTACACCACCGACGTCAGCGAACAGGACCCCAGCCGGATCGTCGGTGGCGCCCAGGACAACGGCTGCCTCCGCTCGTGGAACTCGGCCGGCGCCGTCACGGGAGACTGGGGCTCGTACGGCGGGTGCGGCGACGGCCTCTACACACTGATCGACCCGAGCGACCACAACTTCGTGTACGCGTGCTCGCAGTTCGGCAACTGCACGCGCTCGGTGAACGGGGGAAACAACAGCTCGAGTTACACCAACCAGACCGTCTCGCAGCGCCGCAACTGGCAGACGCCCGTCCAGCTGGACCCGAGCGACCCGGCGGTCGTCTACTACGGCGGCAACATCCTCAACCGGTCGACCAACCGGGCACAGACCGGGACCTGGTCGGTGATCAGCCCGAGTCTCAGCAACCCCGAATCGGGCACCGACCCGTCGTACCCGTTCGGCACGATCACCACGGTGGCTGCGGCCAAGTCGAACCCGAACGTCATCTACGCCGGCACCGACGATGGCTGGCTGTGGGGCAGCAAGGACCTCGGCCAGACCTGGACCCGCTTCACCGACCCTGACCTGCCGGATCGCTGGGTCACCCGGGTGGCCATCGACCCGACGAACGAAAACGTGGCGTACGCGACCTACTCCGGGCTGCGCAACGCCGACAACGACGCCCACGTCCTGCGGACCACGGACGGCGGGGCCACTTGGATTGACATCAGCGGCAACCTGCCGACGGCGCCCACCCAGGACATCGTCGTTGACCTGCTCAACGGCAACCGGGTCTTCGTTGCCACGGACCTCGGCGTCTTCACCGCGAACGTGGCCAAGGCGAACAGCCAGAACCCGGACGTGCGGTGGTACCGCCTCGGGCGGGGCCTACCTCGGGTTCCGGTCAACGACCTCGAATACCAGGCGTCGACCAACACGCTGTATGCGGCGACCTACGGGCGCAGCATCTGGAAGCTGCGGCTCGACCGGAACGACTGACGGTGGCCCGGGCGGCTACCTATACGCGGCCACCCACGGTCGTGGCTTCTGAAAGACGCCGCTGAGCCTGCTCTAGCGGGACCGGCGACACCGGTGGCCGGGCGCGCCCGGCCACCGGCGCGCGCCCCGCGGCTACCTTCGGCTAGTGCGGTCGGACCCGGTCAGCATTGGCGGGCATGGTCGTCCTGTCGGCGAGCTCAGCGAAGGGCAGCGGGCAGCATGCCCGTATGAATTTCGGGTGAGAAACTCACGCCGGTCAATTCAGTGACTGTTCGATGACATAGCGTCACGGGAGGTTGAGACTCGGTCCAGCCGCTCGGGTTTCTGAGCCAGCCGGCCAAGACCCGAGGGCTGGGAGGAGATCCAGTGAACCCCACGTCCACCTCGATCAGTCAGCGTCCGGCGTATCGCCGGATCGCGGCGCTCGGTCTACTACTCGTGCTGGTGGCTGCGCCGGCCGTGCCCGCCCAGGCCGCCCCGCCCGCCGTAGACAACAGTGCGGCGGCGGCCGGCAGCGCCGTCGCGTCCTCCGGCGCAGCTACTGCCGGTCGGCGGGGACAGGCCCGCACGCAGACCACACCCCCGACCCTGACCGACCGGCAGGCCGCGACGCGACGTGAGCAGGCCGCCGACCGCGCGCCGGTCGACAAGGGCGCCATCGCGTCACTGCCGCGCGCCAAGGCACTGAACCCGCCGATCACGGCGCCCGGCGCGCCCAGCACCCTCGCCACCACGATTCTGCGGGACTCCGCCATCCCGGCCAGCGGCATCTCGGGCGGGTCGTCGTTCGTCTCGAACACCCAGGAACCGAGCACCGACGCCAACGGCGGCAACATCTTCCAGACCGGCAACTGGTACGCCACCCGGTCCACGAACAACGGCGCCACGTGGTCCGCGCTGGACCCGTTCACCATCTTCGGCAGCGGCTTCTGCTGTGACCAGGTGACCCAGTACGACCCGATCCGCGGCCGGCAGTTCTGGCTGTTGCAGTACAGCGACCACCTGGTGCTGGCAAACGCCTCGGCCGCCGGCGCGGGCGCCTTCACCAGCTGGTGCTGGTACACCATCACGCCGTCCTGGTTCGGTCAGCCGTCCACCACATCAATCGACTACAACGACATGACAATCGGCAACAACTACGTCTACATCTCTTCCAACCTGTTCCCGTCCGGCGGCGGCTCAGCTTCCGGCATCATCCGCCTTCCCGCCGCGGCGATGAGTACCTGCGGTGGGTTCAGCTACAACTACCTGACCCGGACCGACAACTTCACCTTCAAGCTGACCCCCGGCTCGACGGACACGCTGTTCTGGGGCAGCAACTGGGGCCAGACCAACGGCTCGTCGTTCCGTGTCTTCGCCTGGGCGGAGAGCTCCACCTCGTACTCCTGGTGGGACCGCACCGTCGCCTCGTACGGCTTCTTCACCCGCAACAGCGGACAGAACTGCGCCAGCGCCAACGGGGTGGTGACCAACTGGTGCGCGTTCGCCGACTCGCGGACCCTGGGCGCGTACCGGGCCGCGGGGGTACTCGGCTTCTCGTTCAACGCCCGGCAGGACGGCAGCCACCCGTTCCCGTACACCCGGATCGTCTGGTTCAACGAGTCGACCAAGGCCTACCTCGGCGCCGGCGACGTCTGGGGCAGTTGGGGCGCGATCCAGTTCATGTCCCTGGCACCCAACAACGCCGGCCGGGTCGGCGGCGTGTTCGCCTGGGGCGGCGGCACCGGCACCACCGCGTACTACCCCGGCGGAGCCGCGTACACGACCGGCGCCACCACCATCGAGAACAACTCGAACTTCTTCCTCTGGGGGCAGGGCAATACCTGCACCGCCGCCGGCGGCATCCCCCGGTTCGGTGACTACCTGACCGCCCGCACCTACAAGGCCAACCCGTCGACCTGGATCGCCGCCGCCTACGCCTTCAAGGGCGGCAACTGCGGCTCGCCCGGCGTGTACTCCGAACCCCACAACATCAACTTCTCCGGCTGACTCCGCTCCGGTGGTGGGACGCCGACTCGGCGGCCCACCACCGGAACCATGACGGTCCGGACACCGTCCTACCGGCATGCGCCACCCACCACTCGCCCTGGCGGTAGTCGTGACAGCAATCATGCTGGTCGGCTGTGCGCGCGACGGCTCGCCCGGCGCAGCCCCGCAAGCCAGCGTGACATCGAGCGACTCGGGCATCGAGGGTCGCACGATGGTCGACGGCGGCTGCCCCGTGATCAGGGACAACTCCCCATGCCCGGACCAGCCGCTGCCGGCGCTACTGACCGTGACCCGGCCGGGCTCCGACACCCCGGTCGCCACCGCTACCAGCGGCCCCGACGGTCGGTTCCGCCTCCCACTGGCGCCCGGCGACTACGTCCTGCACCCCAGCAACCTCACCGGCGGCATCCACCCGGCCGCGGTCCCGATCGACATCCGGGTGACCTCCGGCGGCTACACGACGATCACCGTGCCGTTCGACTCCGGCATCAGATAACGGCGAACGGACGTAGCTCGAGCGCGCAGCAGGGCTATTCCGGGTGGTTGACGGTGCCGGCCCCGGTTTGAAAGGAGCTGGTGACGCCTGCGTAGCCCAGGTGCAGGATCATGCCGTTCGCGGCGTGTTCGAGGTTGTGGCAGTGATCCATCCAAATTCCCGGGTTGTCCGCACGGAACGCCACCCGGTAGGTCTCGCCCGGCCCGACGTCGAGGGTGTCGACCCACCAGGGGCTCCCGCTCGTCGCCCGGCCGTTGCGGTTCAGCACCAGCATGTGGTGGCCGTGCAGGTGCATCGGATGATGCTGGCCGCTGCGGTTGATGTAGGTGACCTCGACCAGATCGCCAGGGGCGACCATGAGCATCGGCACGTCTGGGAACGATGCGCCGTTGAGCGTGTACCGCACCGCCGGTCGGCCATCGTAGAAGCCGAGCCGCTCGTCGACGCGTAGGGTGAAGCGCCGGTCGAAGTCGCTGGTCGCCCCGAACGGGGTACTTGCCGGGGTGCCGTAGCGGGCGGGGTCCAGCAGCGCCGGCGCCGGCCCCTCACGGCCGGGTCCGGCGTTCCCGTCGGGGCTGTAGACGATCGTCGGGCCGTCTGCGCGGAGGACCACTGGCTGGTTGGGCATGGTGAACGCGAGGTCGTAGCGGGCTCCGCCGCCGACGAGGATCCGCACCCGGTCGAGAACCTGTGGTTCGTGTATATCGGTCCCGTCGATCGCAACGACCCGCACCGGGACGCCGGTCAGCGTGAACGTCGCAGGGTTGCCGTCGGTGTTGACCAACCGTAGCCGTACCTGCTGGCCGCCCGTCACCTGCCGTCGCTGCACGCCGGTGGTCACGCCGAGCGTCGCCACGCCGTCCTCGTCGACCCAGGAGTGCCGCAGCACCGTCTCATCGACAGCATCGCTCTGCTCGGGCGTGTCGTTGGGCAGGACCACGAGCGCCCCGAACAGGCCTCGACGGACCTGGACGGAGGACATCTCGTGGGAGTGGTACCAGTATGTGCCGACCTGGATGGCTCGGAACCGGTAGACGAACTGGCCGCCGGGCGCGACGGCGTCCTGGGTCACCCCGGCCACGCCGTCCATCGCGTTGGGCACGTCCACGCCGTGCCAGTGCAGGGTCACTCCCACGCCGGGAAGCCGGTTGACCAGTGTCACCTCGACCAGGTCCCCTTGCCGTGCCCTCAGTTCAGGGCCAGGTGTGATGCCGTTGAACGTCCACGCCTGCACCTGCTGGCCCGAGTCCAGCCCAATTGTGGTTGCCTGCGCGGTCAAGGTGAACCGGCGTGCCGGCACCCCTGCGGTGTCGGTGCCGGTCAACGTGGTCACACTGACGCCGCCGTGGTGGCTGTGGCCGGCCACGCTGCCGCCACCGCCGTCAAGGGCGCCGCCGGTCATACTGTGGCGTGCCGGCAGGTGGCTGGCGGCGGACCATGCGACGAGCACTGCGGCAGCTACCGCGATACCGAGAGCACCCTTGGCCGGGATGTGCCACCAGCGGCCGGCTGACGCCCGGCCTTTCCGGGTTCGTCGCCACGCCGATCCCAGCCCGGCAGCGCCGACTACTGCCACTCCCGTGATCGCGGCGGCGCGCAGACCGGCCAGTTGCGCCGCGCTGGCCACCAGCGTCACACCCAGCGCGGCCGCCACGGCCCAGTAGCCGCCGGGCCATGGGGCTATCCGCCACTCACTGCCGGGCGACTGCAGCATCGGGCGTACCCAGACCCCGAAGGCCGTCGCGACCACCACCAGCGCCGGGGCGACGAACACCAACCTCGGCCCGGCGAAGTCCCACCCATTCCTCAGCAGTAGCAGCGCAGCAGCCAGCCGCAGCACAGCGCCGCCGAGCAAGAGCCCACACAGCAGACCCCACAACCGTGAAGGCACGGAGCCTGCCGAAGCTGGGAGACGCATCACGGCCCAGGCCGCCACCACGGCGACGGGCACCGTCAGCAAGGCGATCACCATGTCGGCGTAGTGCACCCACAGGAACATTGGCCACCCCACTCGACGTGCGAACGGTCCGCGCGCCGCGACCGCTGCCACCGGACCATACCGGCGGGGCAGTCCGACGACACAAGGGTGAGGACGCGAGTGCCCCATGGGGGACACCACCACCGCGGCGGGGTGTCGGGGCCGGCGAGGGAGGCGCCTTCTCCGGCGCCTGCCCATAGCGGCTGCCTGAGCCAGCAGGCGCCCGCGCCGCCGCGTGGGATGGGGCCTGCTCGAATTGCCGGGGCAGCGGCGTCCGGCAGCGGGGTGACAGAGTGAGCGGCGTTGGACTCCTCTGAGCGGCTGGCGAGGCTCCAGCATCTGCTTGCCGGCCTGCCAGGACCCTACGGTAACGAGCACCTGTGGACCTTCATCCGCTTCGCAGGTAGCGAGAACCCGTTCACGGACGTGTTCGCATTCCCGATCGACTGTGGTGTCATCGACTCAGCCAGCTTGTTCGGCAATCCACGCCAGGCACCCCAGAGTGTCGACGAGCTGGCGGCGTGCCTGGCCGAGGTGAATCAGGACATGGCACTTGCCGTCCTAGTGGAATTGACGACGCGGACGCTCGCCTACCGTGCGCAAGGCCGCTACCCAGTTGACAAGGCCCAGGACGTCTTCAAGAAGCTGATCACCCTGTTGGGGCACGGAACACGATGGTGGACGAACACCGATCTGGGCTCCTGGAAGCCGGTCACGCGGCACACCATGGACGCCCTCGTCGTCGGCACCGGCGGCGGGGTGCTCGTCGCGGTGTTGGCGGCAGACGAAGACTAAGGGGGTGTCTCAGATGGACGATGCGGTAGCTGCGGCATGATCTTCGTTTCGTGACAGCGATGCTCGATGACATGGTGCGCACGTGGGCGC
>NZ_JBICUB010000030.1:18791-48680 GCF_043197935.1 Micromonospora sp. NPDC048930 | reverse complement strand
GAGCGTAGACAACTCTGATGATCGATTCCCGTGCCTGCTCGCTACATCGGAGTACCCGCCTGTCCGTATCTTGGATGCCTACTGCCGGTCGCTCTAAGTGTTGAATCCGGATCTGCCGAATGTTGGGCGAACAAGATAGGCCTATGAGGCACATCTTCCGGGCCCGGCCGCCGGTGCCGACCGAGGAAACCCATCGGACCACGCCGTTCGAGGTGTTCTTCGACCTGGTGTTCGTGTTCGCCTTCATCCGGGTGGAGACGTTCACGGCACGGGCGCCGACGCCACTCGGGCTGGCGCATAGCCTTGTGCTCCTGCTGCTGCTGTGGTGGCCGTTCACTAACTACGCTTGGTTGGCCAACCAGGTCCGCGCCGACGTGGGCCTGGTCCGCGCCGGAAACTCCGCTGTGATGGCCGCGATGTTCGTGGCCGCCCTGGTCCTCCCCGAGGCGTGGCGGCACGGCAACCAGTCACTGGCCGCGCCCATGACTCTGGCCCTCGTCTACATCGTCGTCCGGGCGGTATATCTGGCCCTCGTCTGGCACATATCGGCCGGTAACGCGCGGCTACGCGCTTCGCTGCGCTTCCGGTTCATCCCGGTCTCGGTGGGCTTGATTGCGCTGCTGTTCGGTGCGGTGTTCGGCGGCGCCACGCAGACGCTGTTGTGGGCCGCGGCGTTCCTCATCGACTGCATCGGCGGCCTATTCATCGCGGTCTCTGCCGGACACGCTCTGTTGCCCAGCCCCAGCCATTTCGCCGAGCGGCACGGCCTGATAGTAATCATTGCTCTGGGCGAGTCGCTGATCTCGGTGGGCGTCGGCGCCGGATCGGCGGTCACTCGTTGGCCGGTCCTGATCGCTGCGCTGCTCGCCCTGACCATGGCGCTGGCCCTGTGGTGGCTGTACTTCGAGAACACCGCCGCACCAGCCGGGCAAGCCCTGGCGCGGATCCCCGCTCCGGACCGGACTCGGACCGGCAGCATCGCCTACAGCTTGGCTCACTTCGTGCTCATCGCCGGGATCATCTACCTGGCCGTCGGCATCGAGGTGGTCCTCGCCAACATGGCCCACCACCCACTCCAGCAGCCCGCTGGGACCCCGCTGGACTGGTCTTCGATCGCAGCTCTGTTCGGCGGCCCCGCCCTCTACCTCATTGGTCGGGCACTGTTCCTCCGACTTACCGTCCGGCACACCCCACCCGCCCAGATCCTCGCGGCCGGCACCATCCTCGCGCTGCTGCCCGTCGCCCGACACCTTCCCGCCCTCGCCGCCCTCGCTCTGGTCGCCATCATCTTGATCGCCCTGGTCTGCTATGAACGGATCAACTGGCAGCCAACCGCTGCGGCGAAATGACTACGTATCCAGGCCTGCCGAACCCCCGACGAACCGGCAATCTGGCCAAGCTTCGTTCTAGCCAGAGCCGTCACGCATCATGTGGCGTTAATGTGCCACGGATCAAATGAAGCCGGACACCAGAACTGAGGCACCAGAACTGAGGCAGCTGTCGGGTCTCAGGACCTGCGTTACAGATCAGTATCGGGACGTGGGTGACACGTCCGGCTAGCTGGGTGGTGACGGCGGCTCGGGCGGGCGTCCGCGGGCGCGGGCTGCGTCGGATATGGCGATCCCGGTTAGGACGAGGGCAGGGGCGGTGGCGACCGGCAGTGGCGGAAGGGGGAGCATCGCCGGTGTCAGGGCGCCCAGGACAAGCACGCCGATCGGTCGAGACCGGGACACGCGGCCGAACACGGCGTACTCGAAGTGGGCGCGCCCGGCCAGGTACAGCGCGGGTCCGCCGAGTATGACGGCGATCCAGGCCGGTGGGGTGTGCCCGAGTGGATGGGCGATGACGAGTTCGGCGCCGACGGCGGCAACGACCACGCCGGCCAGCATCACCAGGTGGGCGTATGACGCCCATCGGGCGAGGCGCGCCGGTTCGGCAGACGCGGCAATCGCTCCCTCCAGGACTTCCCCAGCGCGGTATATGTAGATCCGCCACAGCAGCACGGTGGTCGCCATCGACACTCCGAACGCTGCGGTTCCATGAGGCGCGAAGCCGCTGCTGCTCAACGCCAGCCCCGTCACCAGGATCAGCTCGCCGAGCGCGATGATGAAGAGCTGCCGGTAGCGCTCGGACAGGTGCTCGTCCGAGATCACAAGGTCTTGGCTGGGCGTACGGCCCGCCGCCGGGGTGGGGAAGCCCCGCGAGCCTGCCGTGTGGTCAAGGACCACCGCGAGTGCCCACAACGCGCCACGCCACGTACCGTGCACGAGCGCCCCCGCGATCCACGGCAGCGCCGACAGGCCGTACCAGAACAGCCCCCGCACGCCGATGCGCTGCAGCTCGTGGCCACGAAAGGTGACCGCGAGGACGAGCCCGCGGCCGATCTGGATGGCGACGTACGTACCCGCGAAGATCAGGCCCGTGTCGCCGAATGCCTCGGGCAGCGCGGCCGCCATCACCAGACTGCCGACCATGGTCGCGATGACCAGGGCCTGGATCACCGGTTGTTGCGTGTTCATCCGGTCGGTTATCCACGCGGTGCTGGACCAGATCCACCACATGGCCAGCAACAGCACCAGCGTCCGGAAGGCGTCGCTCCACCCGAGATGCTCGGCCAGACCGCGTGAGAGCTGAGCGAGCGCGACGACAAACACCAGGTCGAAGAAGAGTTCCAGGAACGTAGCCCGCTGCGGGTCCCCGGCTCTCCGCAGCAGCTTGGCGGTTCTGCTCGTCGTCATCGGCTCGCCCGTTCCGCCAGCTCTGCTCCGGATTGGACGCATTCTGTCATACGGCAGCGGTGGCGACCGCGGACCTGCTGCCGTGGCCTGGAATCGAGCGGCCCGCGTTACACGGACGGGCGACGGTCGAGGCCGGCGAATTCCTTCCATCCGTCGCCGCTAGTTCGGATGAGCTCGGCGACCTGACCCTGGCGTAGGGCTTGTGCTACAGGCGGCGGAGTGTCACGCAGGTTCTGATGAGGCAGTGGCTGTCAGCTGCTTCCGCTACCCATGGTCGGTGAGCCTCGATGTCGCCACGTAGAGCGTCAGGTGACGCCGATGCGTCAAGCATTCCGGGACCATGCGTCGAGCTGGTGGCAAGCGCCCGAGGGGTGACGGGACGCATGGGTGCGTTGATCGTGCAGCGCAGGCAGAATGGGTGCTCAAGGGTCGTCAGCCGTTCCTCGGCCCCGTCAAGACGAACACCAGTGCCCGCACCGTCGAGTTACCTGATGTCGTAGCGGTGGCGTTGTGTCAACACCTGGCCGACGGGTCCGACGCGGTCGAGGTCGACGACGACACGGACCGCTGCCGGCCGGACCGCCCGCCTGCTGTTCCGGGGTGTCGGTGGCGAGCCTGTCAACGCAGCGACCTTCTCCCGGACGTGGGCGACTGCCCGGGAGGCGGTCGGCCTGCCGGCGCGGTGGGGGATACACGGACTGCGGCACTACTAGGCGGCGGTGCTGATCCACGCCGGCGCATCGGTGAAGACGGTCCAGCTCGCGCTTGGGCACAGCACGCCCACCGTCACGCTCAACACCTACGTCCACGAGTGGCCGGACGTGCTCGACCGGACCCGGCTGCTCATTGACGGCGCGCTCGGGCAACACGGAACGGCGGCCACGCCGGCTGTGAGCCGGGCATGACCGCCGTCCGTGAGGTTGTACCCAACCTGTACCCAAGATCAGTGGCAATCTGTTGGTACAGGTCAGCGCCTTGATCGGGCTCAGCAGTCGAAGTACATGGCGAACTCGTGCGGGGTCGGGCGCAGGCGCACCGGGTCGACCTCGTTGGCCCGCTTCCAGCTCACCCACGTGGAGATCAGGTCCGGGGTGAAGACGCCGCCGTCGAGCAGGTAGTCGTGGTCGGCCTCGAGCGCGTCGAGCACCTCCGGCAGCGAGCCCGGCACCTGCTTGACGTCGCCCCACTCCTCCGGCGGGAGGTCGTAGAGGTCCTTGTCGATCGGCGCCGGCGGCTCGATCTTGTTCTTGATGCCGTCCAGGCCGGCCATCATCATCGCCGAGAAGGCGAGGTACGGGTTGCTGGACGGGTCCGGCACCCGGAACTCGACCCGCTTGGCCTTCGGGTTGCTGCCGGTGACCGGGATGCGGGTGCAGGCGGAGCGGTTGCGCTGCGAGTAGACCAGGTTCACCGGCGCCTCGAAGCCCGGCACCAGGCGGCGGTACGAGTTGACCGTCGGGTTGGTGAAGGCCAGCAGCGACGGCGCGTGGTGCAGCAGGCCGCCGATGTACCAGCGGGCCGTGTCGGACAGGCCGGCGTAGCCGGTCTCGTCGTAGAACAGCGGCTCGCCGTTCAGCCAGAGGCTCTGGTGGGTGTGCATGCCGGAGCCGTTGTCGCCGAAGAGCGGCTTCGGCATGAAGGTGGCGGTCTTGCCGTTGGCCCACGCCTCGTTCTTCACGATGTACTTGAAGAGCTGAAGCTGGTCGGCGGAGTGCAGCAGGGTGGAGAACTTGTAGTTGATCTCCGACTGGCCGGCGGTGCCGACCTCGTGGTGCGACCGCTCCACGGTGAACCCGGTGTCCACCAGGCGCCGCACGATCGAGTCGCGCAGGTCGGCGTAGTGGTCCACCGGCGGCACCGGGAAGTAGCCGCCCTTGTACGCGGTCTTGTAGCCGCGGTTGCCGCCCTCCTCCTCCCGGCCGGAGTTCCAGGCGCCCTCGATCGAGTCGATGTAGTAGAACGACTGGTGCGCGGAGGTCTCGTGGCGGATCGAGTCGAAGATGTAGAACTCCGCCTCGGCGCCGAAGTACGCGGTGTCGGCGATGCCGCTCGACGCCAGGAACGCCTCGGCCTTCTTCGCCACGTTCCGCGGGTCCCGCGAGTAGGCCTCGCGGGTGAACGGGTCGTGGATGAAGAAGTTCAGCGCGAGGGTCTTCTGGGCGCGGAACGGGTCGATGAAGGCGGTCGCGACGTCCGGGAGCAGGAGCATGTCCGACTCGTGGATCGCCTGGAAGCCACGGATCGACGAACCGTCGAACGCGAGGCCGTCGGTGAAGAGTGCGTCGTCGACGGACTCGACCGGCAGGTTGAAGTGCTGCATCACGCCGGGCAGGTCACAGAAACGTACGTCGACGAACTTCACGTCCTCGTTCTTGAGGTATCGCAGGAGTTCCTCGGGATTGGCGAACACACGTCCTCCTGGCAGGTCCACTCCGGTGGCTGGCTCCTGGCGACGGTATGGCGGCGCGGTTGCCCGGCCGTGTCTCTTCTGTTTCCGCCGTGTTACGTCCCTCGCGGAGCGTCATCTGTGCCGCTCAGTCGCCTTCGGGTCTCCGTTCGGACGATACTCCCCGGGTCGGTGTGGCGCTAATTGATGGCTTTGGTCCGATTATTCGCGTGGGGTCGAACCGCCGTATCCGGGCAGGCACCGGCCCTGACTACCCTTGACCGCTGTGACCGATACCGCCGCCGTACCGGTGCCGCCCGCCGCGGACCCCACCTTCACGCCCCCGAGCCTCGGCCGCCGCTTCGGCGCGCTCGTCATCGACTGGGTGCTCTGCCTGCTGGTCGCCAACATCTTCGCCGACCCGGTCCGGGACGGCTGGGCCCCGGTCCTGGTGCTGATCCTCGAGTACGGCTTCTTCCTCGGCCTGTTCGCCCAGACCCCCGGCATGTACATCACGAGGATCAGTTGCCTGTCCTGGGCCGACGGGGGCCGGATCGGGGTGTTCCGGGCCCTGCTGCGCGGCATCCTGCTCGCCCTGGTCGTGCCGGCCGTGATCATGGATGCCCACCGCCGCGGCCTGCACGACCGGCTCAGCGGCTCCGTCATCGCCGACGTCCCCCGCCCCGCCCGCCGCTGACCGCCCCCACCGCCGAGCCGCCCCACGCACCTGCCTCGCTGTCACCCGGCGTCCCGCGCCCGGCGCCGCCCGCGCGCCGCGCCAGCGTCCATGGGCGCTGTTTCTGGGAAATAGTGGTCATCCGTCGGCCGGAGGCCACTCTTTCGGTGAATTAGCGCGGATCTTGGCGCGGGCGCGGATCTTGGGGCGCGGGGGCAGGGCGGGCGCGGCGCGGGGAGTGGCATGAAAAAGGAGCCGGCCCGTGGGGGCCGGCTCCTTTTCTCGTACGTGGGGGTCAGCGGCCCCGGGTCTGGCGGAACGCGCCGCGCGGCGGCCGCATGTTCTTCGGGATCGCGCCCTTGGGCATCTGCGGGCGCGCGGTGAGCGCCTTGAGCCGCTTGTCGAGCGCGTTGACGTCCTTGGGGGAGAGCGTGCGGGGCAGCCGCATCAGGGTCATCCGCAGCTTGCGGATCGGCAGCTCGCCCTCGCCCTGGCCGATCACGAAGTCGTGCAGCGGCGCGGAGCCGATCACCTTGGCCAGCCGGCGCTTCTCCTGCCCGAGCAGGCCCCGGACACGCTGCGGGTTCCCCTCGGCCAGCAGGATCACGCCCGGGCGGCCCAGCACCAGGTGGATCATGTCCATCTGCGTGGTGGAGCTGACCGCCGGGGTGACCCGCCAGTCGCCGCGCATGCTCTCCATGATCTGCGCCGCCGCGCCCGGCTGCCCCTCGGCGGCGTTCATCATCGCCTTGTTGGACCGCAGGTTGAGCACGATCAGCACCGCGAGCAGCGCGAACAGGATGCCGATCGGCAGCCAGATCCAGCCCCCGAGGATCACCGCGACCACGGTGAGCGCGAGCGGGATCAGCACCGCCGCCGCGGTCAGCGGCGCGAACCACCGGTCCTGCTTGGCGGTGAACTGGAACACCATCCCGATCTGCTTCAGCCGCTGGCCGAACGAGACCTTCTCCTGGGGCTTTGCCATGCCGAAGAGTCTAGTGGTCGCCCCGAGACCCGTTGATCCGTGGCCGCCCTCCGCCGATCCGGCTGAGTACCTTACGGCGTCATCCGACCGTCCAGGCCCCGGAGTAAGGAGGGGGACGGCGGGAAGATCAGGCGACGGACCCATGCCCCGGGGCCACCTTCGCGCGGAAAGTCAGTGTCGACAGCGAAACGACACGACAGGGGAATCCGACATGTTCGGCAACGACGCAGAGCTCATGCTCACCATCCACCGCAGCCACGCCTCCGAGCTCCAGGCCGACGCGGCCCGCGACCGGCTCGCCCGGTCCCTGCCCCGCCGGCACCCGCGCGGCTGGCTCAGCCGCCGGCAGCACGCCGCCCGTACCGTCGACGGCCGCCGGTGACCACCGTCGCCCAGCCGACCGCCCGACCGGCGCACCCCGCGCCGCCGGCGACCGGCCGGGAGGTGACCGCGCCGGCCGCGCCGCCGGCCGGTCCGATCCGTGACACGCCCGGGCCGGCCGCACCCGCCGCGACGCCGCCCCCCGCCGGCCCGGCCGTCGATCGGCTGGATGTGGCTTCGGCCGGCTGGCTGGATGCCGGTCCGGCCGTGGGTCGGTCGGGTGCGGCTCCGGCGGCCTCGCTCGACGCCGGTCCGGCCGCCACGGGGGCGGCCGGGCCGGCCGGGGGAGACCGGCCGGTCGGCGGGGACGGCGTCGCCGGCCGTCGTGGCATGCTCGACGGCGTGACCGTACGCGCCGCCAGCACCGTCCTCGTCGGCCGCCACGAGGAGCTGACCGCGCTGCGCGCCGCGCTCGGCCGGGCCCGGGCCGGGGAGCCCACCACCGTGCTCGTCGGCGGTGAGGCCGGCGTCGGCAAGACCCGGCTGCTGGAGGAGTTCGGCGCGCACGCCGGCGACGCGCGGGTGCTGGTCGGCCAGTGCCTGGAACTGGGCGAGGCGGGCCTGCCCTTCGCGCCGTTCGCCGCCGCGCTGCGCGAGGTGCTGCGCCGCGACGGCCCGGCCGCCTTCGCCGGGTACGAGGCGGAGTTCGCCCGGCTCCTGCCGGAGCTGGCCCGGGTGCCCGCCGGGATCGCCGCGCCCACCGGCCTGCCGGTCTCCGACACCCCGCGCGGGTACCTGTTCGACCTGGTCGCCGACCTGTTCGGGCGGATCGCCGAGGACCGGCCGCTGGTGCTGGTGATCGAGGACCTGCACTGGGCCGACCGCTCCACCCGTGACCTGATCGGCTTCCTGGTCCGGGCCGCCCGCGCCGCCCGCCTGCTGCTGGTCTGCACGTACCGCACCGACGAGTTGCACCGCGGCCACCCGCTGCGGCCCTTCCTCGCGGAGCTGGACCGGGCCCGCGGCGTGGACCGGGTCGAGCTGGGCCGGCTCGACCGGGACGGCACCGCCGCCATCCTCACCGACCTGCTCGGCGCCGAACCCGCCCCCCGGGCCGTCGACGACGTGCACGGGCGTACCCAGGGCAACCCGTTCTTCATCGAGGAGTTGGCCGCCGCCGGTGACCCGGTGGGCTGCGCCGCCATGCCGGAGACCCTGCGCGACCTGCTGCTGGCCCGGGTCGACCGGCTGCCGGACCCGGCCCAGCGGGTGCTGCGGATCGCCGCCGCCGGCGGCACCCGCTTCGCCCACCAGCTCCTCGCCGAGGTCGCCGGCCTGCCCGAGCCCGAGCTGGAGGACGCGCTCCGCGCCGCGGTGGCCGCCCAGCTGGTGGTGGCCGACCCGGACGGCGACTACGAGTTCCGGCACGCCCTCGTCCGCGAGGCCGTCCACGACGAGCTGCTCCCCGGCGAGCACGCCCGGCTGCACGCCCGGTACGCCGCCGCGATCGAGGCGCAGCCGCACCTGGTGGCCGCCGGTCGCGCCCCGGCCGAGATCGCCCACCACTGGTACGCCGCCCACGACCACCCCCGCGCCCTGCTCGCCGCCCGAGTCGCGGCCTGCGCCGCCGCCGACCGGTACGCGTACGCGGAACAGAGCCGGCTGCTGGAACGGGTCCTTGAACTGTGGGAGCTGGTGCCCGACGCCGCCGAGCGGCTCGGCATGGACCACCTGCGGGTGCTGGAGGAGACCCTCGCCGCGGCCACCACGGCCGGCGACCTCAGCCGGGCCCTCACCCTCACCCGGGCCGCGCTGGCCGAGGTGGACGCCGACGCCGAGCCGCTGCGCGCGGCCCGCCTGCTCGACCAGCGTGGCCGGCTGCTCGCCCTGCTCGGCAAGAGCGACGGTGCGGCCGAGCTGGGTGAGGCGTACCGGTTGGCGGCTGGGGTGCCGGACGGGCCGGAGCGGGTGGGTTTGCTCGCCGACATCGCGGCACACCTGATGAAGGTCGATCCGAAACAGGCCGCCTCGGTGGCGGCCGAGGCGATGGCCGGCGCCGAGGCGGTCGGCGGGGACCTGGTCCTGCTGCCCACCCGGATCGCCATGCTCCGTCGCACCGACCAGACGCCCGACCTCGGGCTAGCCGAGCTGCGCCAGGCGGAGGCCCGGGCCAGGGCGACCGACAACGCGCCGGCGCTGGTCAGCGCCCTGGTTTACCTCTCCGACGTGCTCTACGAGCTGGGCCGGTACGCCGAGTCGGCGGAGACGGCCGCCGCCGGGGTGAGCGAGGCGCGCCGGGTCGGGATCAGCCGCTCCATCGGGGCGTACCTGCTGTCCAATCGGGCCGAGGCGCTGATCGCGCTGGGCCGCTGGGACGAGGCCGACGTGGCCTGCGCCGAGGCGGCCCGGATCGACCCGCCCGGCGTGTCCGGGCTGCACTGGCTCCAGCTCCGGGCCGGGCTGCGGCTGGCCCGGGCGCATCCGGCCGCCGACGAGCTGGTCGGCCGGGCGCTGGCCTTCCTGGCCCGACCGTACCTCTGGCCCAACCACCGGCTGCCGCTGCGCGAGCTGCGCATCGAGGCCGCCCTCGCCGCCGACGACAAGCTGGCGGCGCTCGAGGCGAGCCGCGCCGCGCTGGCCGACGACCGCCTCGTCCACCTGCCCCGGGAGGCCTGGCCGGTGCTCACCGCGGCGGCCCGGACGGCCGCGCTGACCGGGGACGCCGCGCTGGCCGGCGAGGTGTCCGCGGTGGCCGCCGCCCTGCCCGCCCGCTACCCGGCGGAACAGGCGCACGCCGCCCAGGTCGCCGCGATCCTGGCCGGCATCGGCGCCGCTGTCGCCGGCGCGCTCGACGACGCGGGGGCCGGCGGCGACGGCGCAGCGCCGGGCACCGACGGCGCCGGGTCCGACGGTGGCGTCGGTGCCGCCGGGGTGCTGGCGGCCTGGCGGACGGCGGTGGAGTCGTGGCGCACGGCCGGACAGCCGTACCCGCTGGGCCGGGCGCTGCTCGGGCTGGCGGAGGCGGCCGCCACGGCCGGCGAGCGGGACACCGTCGCGGCGGCGGTGCGCGAGGCCGGCGAGATCGCCACCCGGCTCGGCGCCACTCCGCTGGGCGAGCAGGTCGCCACCCTGGCCCGCCGGGTCGGGCTGCGCGGCGGTGGGCGTCCCGGCCCGGACCTGCTCACCAGCCGCGAGCAGGAGGTGCTGCGACTCGTCGCCGAGGGGCACAGCAACAGCCGGATCGCCGAGCGGCTCTTCATCTCGCCGAAGACGGCCAGCGTGCACGTCTCCCGGATCATCGCCAAGCTGGACGTCAGCAACCGGGTCGAGGCGGCCGCCGTCGCCTATCGCCTCGGACTGCTCACCGTCACCCCGCCCGACCCGCGCCAGCCCAGCTCCTCCTCCTGACCGCCGTCGGGTCAGGGGCGGGGCAGGTACACCCGCCAGCCGGCGACGGTGACCAGGTCGAGCGCGCCCGGGCCGGGGCCGAGTTTCCGGTCGAGCCGGGCGGCGAGCGGCGAGCCGACCGGCGCGACCCAGGCCGCCCGGGGGTCACCCGCCACGGCGCGCCGGTACGCGGGCAGCCGGTCGAAACCGGGGCGCAGTTCGTCGTCGACCACCGCGCAGACCACGTTCTCGTTCGTGGCGAAGGTGAGCCGGTTGCACGTCCAGTAGCCGCCGCGCACGTGCCGTACGCCCAGCGCGCCGAGGGCGTCGACGAGCGCGCGGTGCCGATCGGCCTCGGCGTGGACGGCGGGCACGTGCCGTATCGCGGCGGCGGTGGCGACCCCCGCCGTGCCGAGCATCCCGGCCAGCACGGCGACCGCCGCCAGGCCGGCCCACCGGGCACGCCGACCACCCTCGGTCGGGCGGACGTCGGTTGCATCCAGGTCGGCGAGGTGGCGGTGTGCGGCCGCCCGGGACACCGCCAGATCGTCGACCCGGCGTGGAGAGCGGCGCGCGGCGCGCCACAGCGGCCAGAGCAGGGCGGGCGTGGCCACCGCCAGGCAGGACAGGTAGCGGGCGCTCTCCACCGGGGTCCGCCCCGCCGCGTTGCTCACGGTGTACGCCGCCAGTACCGCCGCCGCCCCGGCCAGCAGCGCCAGCCGTACCGCCGCCGACACCCGCCGCTCGTCCCCGCCCGCGACGTCACCGGCGGATCTTGGACAGTTGCCGTTCGTCGCGGACGGAAAGTGTCCAAGATCCGCGGGGGCGACCGGCGCGAGCGTCGGAGCAGCCGTCAACGGGGGTGTGGCGCGGAGGGTGCGCCCGGCGGCGACCAGGCCGAACACGAGCAGGATCGGGAAGCCGGCCGCCCACCAGAGCTGCCAGCCGGCGCAGTGGCCCGGCGAGCAGAAGCCCATGCCCAGCGGCGGCCCGAGCACCAGGCCCCCGTACAGCCGCTCGGCCCAGCTCGCCGCCGCCTCGCCGGCGCTGGCCCCGAGCACCGCGGCGAGCGGGTTCCGGCCCTGCCGGAGGCTGTCCAGCAGCATCGGCGTCGCCCCCAGCAGCAGCGTGCCCGCCACCACCAGCCCCGCCCGGCCGGCCAGCTCCCGCCGCCGCCAGGCCACCAGCACCACGCCGGTGGCCAGCACGTACGGCAGGATCAGCGGGTCGACCCAGAGCATCAGCCCGGACACCCACCCCCACGCCGCCCAGCGGGGCAGCCGCGCCCGCGTCCGGTCGGTGCAGAGCGCGACGGTGAGCAGGGCGAGCGCGACCCCGGCCGGGTTCAGCTCCGGGTAGCCGCCCCCGGCGATGAGCTGGTTCTTGATCACCCGGTCCGAGCCGAGCGCGAGGAAGCCGACGACCAGCAGGCCGAACCAGGGATCCCCGCCGAGCCGGCGGGTGAGCCGCCAGGACAGGGCGAGGAAGAGCACGTACAGAGCCAGGGTGGGCAACCGCAGCGCGAGCACCGACGGCCCGGTGAGCGCGACCAGCGGCGCGGCCAGGTACGCCTCCAGCGTCCCCATGTAGGCCTGGCCGTAGAACCAGACCGGGAAGTCCTCGCCCCGGGCGATGTGCAGGGCGGCCAGCCCCATGGTCGCCTCGTCGCTGTTGCTGGGCGGGGCGTCGGCGAGCAGCAGGGCCAGCCGGTAGCCGACCGCGGCCACCCCGACGAGCAGGGCGAGCAGCACCGGCAGCCGGGGACGCCGGGGCGTACGCGGGCGGTGAACCTCGCGTGACTCCTGGCGTACCCCGGCGGTCATCCCTGCGATCATGGCATCCGGACGGTGGCCGGCGGGGGGTGACACGGCCGGCGACCCCGCTCGGCCTCGGCCGGCGGGTCACGCGACGCGTCGTGGCCGGCCTCAGCCGGCGGCGACGGCCCCCTCGCGGGCGGACAGGGCCTGCTGGTAGAGCCGCCCCGCCCGGTACGAGGAGCGGACCAGCGGGCCGCTCATCACGCCGGCGAAGCCGATCTCCTCGGCCTCCTCGCGCAGCTCGACGAACTCCTCCGGCTTGACCCAGCGGGTGACCGGGTGGTGCCGGGGGGAGGGGCGCAGGTACTGGGTGATGGTGATCAGCTCGCAGCCGGCCTCGTGCAGGTCGCGCAGCGCCTGGGAGACCTCGGCCCGCTCCTCGCCCATGCCGAGGATCAGGTTGCTCTTGGTGACCAGGCCGGCGGCGCGGGCCTGGCGGATCACGTCGAGGGAGCGCTCGTAGCGGAACGCCGGCCGGATCCGCTTGAAGATCCGCGGCACGGTCTCCACGTTGTGCGCCAGCACCTCGGGACGCGACCCGAAGACCTCGGCGAGCTGCTCCGGGACGGCGTTGAAGTCGGGGATCAGCAGCTCGACGCCACACCCGGACTGCAGGGCGTGGATCTGCCGGACCGTCTCGGCGTAGAGCCAGGCGCCGCCGTCGGGCAGGTCATCGCGGGCGACACCGGTGATGGTGGCGTAGCGCAGGCCCATCGCGGCGACCGACTCGGCGACCCGGCGGGGCTCGTCGGCGTCGAACTCGGCCGGCTTGCCGGTGTCGATCTGGCAGAAGTCGCAGCGCCGGGTGCACTGGTCGCCACCGATGAGGAAGGTCGCCTCCCGATCCTCCCAGCACTCGTAGATGTTGGGACAGCCGGCCTCCTGGCAGACGGTGTGCAGCCCCTCGCGCGAGACCAGCCCGCGCAGCTGGGTGTACTCCGGCCCCATCTTGGCCTTGACCTTGATCCACGGCGGCTTGCGCTCGATCGGCGTCTCGGCGTTGCGCGCCTCGATCCGCAACATGCGCCGCCCCTCGGGGGCGACGGTTGCGGTGCGCGCGGCCGGCTCAGTCCTCGGCGCGGAGTGCTCGATCGTCACAAGGCCGAGCGTACGCCGGTCGGTGGCCGTCGATGGACCTCGGGCGACCGCCGTCACGCCGCAGACCTTGTGACACCGGACACCTGTGACGAAAAAAGGGCGTCACACCGCCCGGTGCGGGGTGCTAGCGTGCCGGGCAAAGCTGCGACGGAGCCGAGTAGCGCGCCGACCCGCCAGCGCAGAGAGCCGCCGGTTGCTGGAAGGCGGTCTGGCGCCGGTGCGTGAAGACCCTCCTGAGCTGCGGGAAGAACGGCCCTGCCGCCCAGTAGACCCCGCCGGCTGGCCCCCGACACGGGCGACGAACGAGGCTTCCCGCTGACGCGGGAAGCGAAGGTGTGGTGGCACCGCGAGGATCCCGCTCGCCCACACCTCCCTGGGGATCGCGTTGCGATTGATCAAGGAGGTACCCACCGTGCAACGCATCCTTTCCATCCAGCTCAGCCACCATGTCGGCAGGTCCGTCCGGGTCGCCGGCTGGGTGCACCGCCGCCGGCTGCTCAAGTCGGTGGCCTTCCTGATCGTCCGGGACGCCGCCGGCCTGGCCCAGGTGGTGGTCACCGACCCGGCCGTGCGCGCGACCGTCGAGTCACTGCCGGAGGAGACCGTCGTCGAGGTCACCGGCACGGTGGTCGCGAACCCGACCGCCCCCGCCGGGGTCGAGGTCGTCGAGCCCACGGTACGGCCGCTCGGGCCGCCCGCCGTGCCCCCGCCGTTCGACCTGTACCGGCCGGCGCTCACCGCCAGCCTGCCCACCCAGCTCGACCACGCCCCGACCGCGTTGCGCCATCCGACCCGCTCGGCCGCGCTGCGGATCTCGGCGGCGGCGGTGGCCGGCTTCCGGGCCACCCTGGACGCCCGCGACTTCGTGGAGATCCACACCCCGAAGGTGGTCGCCTCGTCCACCGAGAGCGGGGCGAACGTCTTCGCGCTGGACTGGTTCGGCCGGCCCGCGTACCTGGCCCAGTCGCCGCAGTTCTACAAGCAGCTCATGGTCGGCGTCTTCGAGCGGGTGTACGAGGTGGGGCCGGTGTTCCGGGCCGAGCCGCACGACACCGTCCGGCACCTGGCCCAGTACACCTCGCTCGACGTCGAGCTGGGCTTCGTCGCCGACCACCGGGACGTCATGCGGGTGTTGCGCGACGTCCTGGCCGGGATGCTGGGCGCGGTCCGCGGGCGGGCGGGCGGGGCGCTCGGCACGCTCGACGTCGAGCCGCCCGAGGTGCCGGCGGAGATCCCGGCGGTCCACTTCACCGAGGCGCTGAAGATCGCGGGGGCGCCGGCGGACGAGCCGGACCTGGCCCCGGCGCACGAGCGGGCGCTGGGCGAGTGGGCCCGCCGCGAGTACGGCTCCGACTTCCTCTTCGTCACCGGGTACCCGATGGCGAAGCGGCCGTTCTACACCCACCCCGACCCGGCCCGGCCGGCCTACTCGAACGGCTTCGACCTGCTGTTCCGGGGCATGGAGCTGGTCACCGGCGGGCAGCGGCTGCACCGGTACGAGGACTACCTGGCGGCGCTGGCCGCGCGCGGCGAACCGGTCGAGCCGTACGCCGGTTACGTGGACGCGTTCCGGCACGGCATGCCCCCGCACGGCGGCTTCGCCATCGGCCTGGAACGCTTCGTCGCCCGGCTGACCGGCGCGGCCAACGTCCGCGAGGTCACCGCCTTCCCGCGCGACCTGCACCGGCTGACTCCCTGACGCCGCGGAAAAAATCCGGGGGCGCGGGTAAACCTGCCCGCGCCCCCGGCCCGTGTAACCGGCGAGGGAGAGGACACGCAGCGGATGCACGGGGATGACGAGCGGCAGTTCACCAGCTGGGTCGACGCGCGGGCGCCCGCGTTGCGGCGCACCGCGTTCCTGATCTGCGGCGACTGGCACGCCGCCGACGACGCCGCGCAGACCACCCTGACGAAGCTCTACCTGGCGTGGCCCCGGCTGAGCCGACGGGACGAGATCGACGGGTACGCCTGGCGGGTGCTGGTCCGCTCCCTCACCGACGAGTGGCGCCGGCCCTGGCGCCGGCGGGAGCACCCGGTCGACCTGGTGCCGGACCGGGCGGCGGCGGACGACCCGACCGCCCGGCTGGACCGGCAGCGGCTGGTGCTCGACGCCCTGGCCGGCCTGCCCGGGCGGCAACGCGCCGCGCTGGTGCTGCGGTTCTGGCAGGACCTGTCGATCGAACAGACCGCCGCCGCGCTGGGGTGCAGCGCCGGCGCGGTGAAGAGCCACACCGCCCGGGGCCTGCAGACGTTGCGCGGGCGCCTCGGGGACCAATTCCTGGTCGAGTCGGAGGGAGTGTGAACGACATGGAGGAGCGGGATGTCCGGGCGCTGCTGTCCACCGCGCTGGGCACCGAACCGCCGAGCCGGTTCGACACCGTGGGGATCGTGGTCCGGGGGCGTCGCGCCCGGAGCCGCCGGCGGCTGGCCGCCTCGGGCGGCACCCTCGTGGCCGTGGCCGCGCTGACGCTGCCGCTGATCGCCACGGCCTCGCCATCGGGTACGCCGACGGCCGCCCCACGATCACCGAGCCCGACCGCGTCGCCGGTCCCGTCCGCCACGCCCACGCCGTCACCGAGCGCCACGCCCCGGCCGACCGCCTCGCCGTCCGGGCCGCCGCCGGGCCGGGTCGTGCTCACCGCCGGTTGCGCCACCGCCGACCCGGCCGCAGCCGCCCCGGAAGAGCACGGCCTGCCGGGCAACCAGAACAAGCTCATGGACGTCTGGGACCGCCTCAACCCGGTGGCCAACCGACAATTCGGTGCCGTGTACGCCGGCGCGGTCCTGGCCAGCCCCCGGGACCGGCTCATGGTGTACCGCAAGCCGTCGAACGCGTTCGACCGGTGGGTGCGGCGCGAGTTCGCCCGCGACTGCGTGGAGGTGCGGGACGCCGCGTACTCCGCGCGCGAGATCCGCGCCCGTTCGGACGAGATCCTGGCCGACCGGGCGTACTGGCAGCGCCGGAACATCAACCCCGCGCATTTCGAGTTGGACGACACCGGGCAGGCGCTGACGGTCGGGGTCATCGGTGACCTCGAGCGGGCCCGGGCCGAGTTTCCCGCCCGCTACCGCCGTGGCGTACCGATCGTGATCATTGAGGCCCCGGACATCAGCTTCCTCCGCGAGGACGCATGGGCGACCGGATCGCCCCAACCCGGCTGAGCCAGCGCCCGGCGACGCCGCCCCTCCCGGCGGAGTGATCACGCCCGACATCCGGGTACCCCTGGTGGCCGGCGGGCCGGCGGTCACCAGGGAGTAAAGGGGCGGGATGGGCGAGCAGGTGCGGGCGACGCTGCGCGGCCTGCTGCACGTCCGCCCGTTGGCCGGCGCGCGCCGGGTCGCGCTGCGGGCCGGGATCAGCGTCCTCGTCCCCCTGCTCGCGGTCCTCGCGGCGGGCCACCCCGGCTGGTCCGTGTACGCGGTGTTCGGGGCGTTCACCTCGCTCTACGGCCGCAACCACGTGCACCTGTCCCGGGTGGCGATGCAGGCGAGCGCCGGGGCGGCGCTCACCGGGTCGACCGTCCTCGGCGTGCTCGTCGGCTCGGTGGGGCCCCGGGCGTGGGTGGCGGTGCCGGTGGCCGCGGCCGTCGCGGCGCTGGGCGCCGTGCTCGCCACCGCGCAGGACTGGCACCCGCCGGGGCCGCTGTTCCTCGTGTTCGCCTTCGGGGCGGTGGCCTCGGCCCCGCACGTGCTCTCGGACGTGCCGGTCGCCGCCACCGTGGCCGCGCTGAGCAGCCTCTTCGCGCTGCTGGTCGGGAACATGGGCAGCCTGCTCCGCGGGCAGCGGAGCCGCCCGGCCCGGCTGGCCCACGTGTGGAGCTGGGAGCCGGCCCGGTACGCCCTGGCCGTGCTGCTGGCCGGCGGCACGGCGACCGCGGTGGGGATCGGGCACCCGTACTGGGCGATGGTGGCGGCGGTCGCCCCGCTCAGCGCCGAGGGCCTCGCCGCCCAGTTGGTCCGCGCCGCGCACCGGATCCTCGGCACGCTGCTCGGCCTGCTGACCAGCGCGATGCTGCTCGCACCGCACCTGTCGCCGTACGCCACCGTGCTCGTGGTGGCGGTGCTGCAGATCGTCACCGAGCTGCTGGTGGGGCGGAACTACGGCCTGGCGCTGCTGTTCATCACCCCGATGGCCCTGCTGATGGGGCAGCTCGCGGTGGCCCGCCCGGCCGGGCAGCTGCTCTTCGACCGGGGGGTGGAGACGGTGATCGGGGCCGGCATCGGCGGCGCGATCGTGCTCTGCGAACCGTGGCTGCGCTCGTGGATCACCGCCGGCGGGCGGGAATCAGACGGGTGACCCGACCGCCCGCACGCCCCCGTCCACCACGTCCCCGGGCGCGATCGGCAGGCGGCGCTTGTGGTCCGTGGCCCGGTAGCGGGCCTCCAGCACCG
Source organism: Micromonospora sp. NPDC048930 (assembly GCF_043197935.1). NCBI lineage: Bacteria > Bacillati > Actinomycetota > Actinomycetes > Micromonosporales > Micromonosporaceae > Micromonospora > Micromonospora sp. NPDC048930. Next base: position 30,880 of record NZ_JBICUB010000030.1, on the reverse strand, counting down.
CTGCCACCTCGGCCGGGACCGGCCGGCCCTCCAGGTAGTCGTCGATGTGCTCGTACGCCAGGCCGAGCGCGTCCTCGTCCAGCTTGCCGGGGGCGAGGCTCTCCAGGTCGGCGGTGGGCGCCTTGCCCACCAGCTCGGCCGGCGCGCCGAGCGCAGCGGCGAGCGCCCGCACCCGGCGCTTGGTCAGCCCGGTCAGCGGGACCACGTCCGCCGCCCCGTCGCCGTGCTTGGTGAAGAAGCCGGTGACCGCCTCGGCCGCGTGGTCGGTGCCGACCACCAGCCCGTCCATCGCGCCGGCCACCGCGTACTGGGCGATCATGCGCTGCCGGGCCTTCACGTTGCCGTGCACGAAGTCCTGGTGGGCGGCGTCCCGGAAGGTCAGGCCGGACGCCGTCAGCGCCGCCAGGGCGGCGTCGCTGGCCGGCTTGACGTCGACCGTGAGCACCCGGTCGGGCCGGATGAACTCCAGCGCCGCCTGGGCGTGGTGCTCGTCGGCCTGCACCCCGTACGGCAGGCGCATCGCGACGAACACGGCCGGGTGGCCGGCCTCGCGGGCCCGTTCCACGGCGAGCTGGCAGAGCCGCCCGGCCGTGGTGGAGTCCACGCCGCCGCTGATGCCCAGCACCAGCGTCGCCAGTCCGGTGTCGACCAGGCGGTCGGCGAGGAAGACCACCCGCCGCTCGATCTCCGCGGCGGCGTCGAAGGTCGCCGGCACCTGGAGCTCCTCGGCGATCTGCTGCTGGGTCGACGTCGACAGCACGTCGGTCATCGGGGTCCTTTCCGGGTCAGGCGGGGCCGAGCAGGTCCCAGGGGTTGCCGGCGAGGTCGCGGAAGACCGCGACCCGGCCGTACGGCTCGGTGCGGGGCGGCTTCACGAACTCGACCTTCGCCTCGACCATTCGGCGGTAGGTGGCGTCGAAGTCGTCGACCCGGAGGAAGAAGCCGACCCGGCCGTGGGTCTGGTCGCCCACCGCCGCCTCCTGCCGCTCCCCGTCGGCGCGGGCCAGCAGCAGGCCGGTGCCGCCGCCCGGCGGGCGGACCACCACCCAGCGCTTCGGCCGGCCGTCGTTGGTCAGGGACGGCTTGTCCTCGACCAGTTCGAAGCCGAGCACCTCGGTGAAGAAGGCGATCGCCGGGTCGTACTCGGCGACGACGAGGGTGACGAGATCGAGCCGCACCCGGTCAACCCTGGACCCGGACGATGGTCGGCAGGTGCCGCTCCACCACCGGGAGCACGTCGGCGACGGTGACCGGGCGGCCCAGCTCGGCGGTCAGCGAGGTGGTGCCCGCGTCCCGGATGCCGCACGGCACGATCCGGTCGTACCAGCTCAGGTCGCAGTCGCAGTTGATCGCGAAGCCGTGCAGGGTCACGCCCCGGGCCACCCGGATGCCGATGGCGGCCACCTTGCGGGCCGGACCCCGGTCGTCCTCCGGCACCCAGACGCCGCTGCGCCCCTCTACCCGGCCCGCGGCCAGCCCGAACTCGGCGCAGACGTCGATCAGCATCTGCTCCACCCGCCGCACGTACGCGACCACGTCGACCGGGTCGGGCAGCGTGACGATCGGGTAGCCGACCAGCTGCCCCGGCCCGTGCCAGGTGATCTTGCCGCCGCGGTCGACGTCGATGACGGGGGTGCCGTCCATCGGGCGGTCCCACGGCTCGGTCCGCTTGCCGGCGGTGTAGACGCTGGGGTGCTCCAGCAGCAGCACGGTGTCGCCCTGCTCGCCGGCCACCACGGCCTCGTGCAGCCGGCGCTGCTCGTCCCAGGCGGCCTGATAGTCGATCACACCGGCACGGACGGCGGTCAGCCCGGAAGTCGTCACGCTCACGCGTCCAGCCTAGACCCGTCGCCCCTGGCCGGGCGGCGTGAGCCTCGTCGCGTTGACGCTCAGGCCGGGGGCACCTTCCAGACCCAGACGTCGTCCACCCGCTGGGGCGGGCCGAGCAGCGCCGTCGCGGTACGCAGCAGGGCCTCCTCGTCGACGTCGTACTTGGCGCCGTGCACCCGGTCGGCCAGCACCACCGTCTCGACCCGCCAGTAGTGCAGGTCGGCCAGGGACTGCTGGATGCTGCCCTCGGTGATGATCGGCACCAGCCCGGTCCGCCCGGCCTGGTCCATCAGCGAGTCGAAGGTCCGCGGCACCGGTCCGATCCGTCCCCGGCCGTCCGGTCCGCCCGGCCCGAGGAAGAAGCCGGACGGGATCCGGAACTCGCCCTGCCGGTGCGCCAGCGCGTACGCCTGCCAGCGCTGCCCGTCCGGGTAGACGTCGACGGTCAGCGGCAGCGGGGTGAGCACCCCGCCCGGGGAGACGTACCGCTGCCAGGTGCCGCTGGTGATGAACGCCGGGACGGGTTCCCGGACGCTGGTGAGCAGCGGGGTGGGCAGCAGCGGCAGCAGCGCGGCGGCGAAGCCGACCGCCCAGGCCAGCTCGGCGGCGCGGTGCCGGGGCGGCCGGGTGCGCAGCCGGTCGACCGTGTACGCCAGCAGCAGGCCGAGCACCGGCGCGACGACCAGGGCCAGCCGGGACGGCAGCGCGGCGTTGATCACCGGCAGGTTGTCCAGCACCCCGAACGGCAGGAGCTGGTCGGTGCGCCGGCCGTTCCACTTGGCCTTCGGCCCCCAGGAGAGCACCGCGAAGACGACCGTGGTGGCGCCCAGCGCGGTCAGCGTGGCCCGGAACGCCCGGTCGGCCCGGGTCCAGAGGAAGGCGAAGCAGGCGACCGCGAGCAGCAGCAGCGGAAGGCCGAAGAAGGAGTTCTCCTCGGTCGGGTTGGGGGCCAGCGAGGTGCCCAGCCCGGCCCAACCGGCCAGGGACCGGCGCGGGTAGGACCCGTACGCGGCGATGTCCTCGGAGTGGATGAGCGGGTCGAAGCCGGTGCCGTGGAAGCGCTGCGGACCGGCGAAGTGCAGCCACAGCGGGTACGCCAGCAGCACCCCGGCGACCACCGCGGTCACCCCCAGCCCGCGCAGGAAGTGCGGCAGCCCGGCCCGGACCTCGTCCCGCCGGGCCGGATGCAGCGCCCAGATCAGCAGGAAGAAGGCGAGCGCCAGCGCGGTGAAGAAGAGCCCCTCGGCGGCGATGAAGAAGGCGGCCGCGACCAGCACGCCGAGGACGATCCCGCCGCGTACCGCGCGGCCGGGGCGGCGCAGCCGGAACAGGCCCCAGATCAGTAGCGGAACCAGCCAGCCGGCGGTCCAGTTCAGGTGCGCGTTGGCGTGCGACACCATGGCCGGGCAGTAGGCGATGAAGAGCCCGCCCACCCCGGCGGCCAGCCGGCTGCCCACCAGGTACCGGCTGAGCAGCCAGTACCAGGCCACCGCGGTGGCGGCGAGGTTGAGGGTGAGGATCACCAGGAACGTCGCCGGCGGCCCGATCAGGTACGTCAACGGCGCGAAGACCACCGCGTACACGGTGATCGAGGTGTTGACCGCGAGGTTCACCCCGTGCGGGACGTTGATCAGGTGGGTGAAGAGGGGGTTCTCGCCGTGGGTGACGGCGTGCCCGCCGAAGGCCAGCAGCCACTCGAACAGCGCCTGGTCGCTGGAGTTCACCGTGATCGTGCGGCTGTTCGGGTCCCGCCACATCCCGCTGGTCACCCAGAACGCCAGGGCCACCGCGGCGAGCAGCACCACCAGGTCGGCGCGCCGGTCCCGGGCGGCGGGCGCGGACGCGGGCGACGGGCCGGTGGCCACGGACGGGGAGGAGGGCACGGAGCGGACGTTACCAACCGGACCTGGACACGCCGGTCAGACACGGAACCTTGACCGCTGATTGCTCCGACCCCGCCCGCACACTTCGGCGGTCATGAATGTGTGAACGGCGGCCATTCCGGGCCGGGAAACACGGACGTAACGTCTCGGCAACTCGGGGGTGACCCAGTTCACATTTCGTCGTCAGGAGGTCGCCGTGCGCCGCTCCTCATCCCTTCTCTCCCGGCTCGCCGGGGCGGCGGCCGGCGTCGTGCTGGCCGCCGCCGCGGTGCTCACCGTCGCCCTGCCCGCGCAGGCCGCCACGCTCACCCAGGTCACCGGCTTCGGCTCCAACCCGGGCAACCTCGCCATGTACGCGTACCGCCCGGACGGCCTGCCGGCCAACGCGCCGGCCGTGGTGCTGCTGCACGGCTGCACCCAGAACGCCTCCGGCTACTTCACCAACTCCGGCTGGCAGAAGTACGCCGACCTGTGGAAGTTCGCGCTGATCGTGCCGCAGCAAGCCTCGGCCAACAACTCCAGCTCCTGCTTCAACTGGTTCCAGACCGGGGACACCACCCGCGGCCAGGGCGAGGCGCTGTCGATCAAGCAGATGGTCGACTACGCGAAGACGAACTACGGCGTCGACGCGGGCCGGATCTACGTCAGCGGGCTCTCCGCCGGCGCGGCGATGAGCGCCGTCATGCTCGCCACCTACCCGGACGTCTTCGCCGCCGGCTCGGTCATCGCCGGCCTGCCGTACCGCTGCGCGACGGACACCACCAGCGCGTACAGCTGCATGAACCCCGGTGTGGACAAGACCCCCGCGCAGTGGGGCGACCTGGTGCGCAACGCCTACTCCGGCTACACCGGCCCGCGCCCCCGGGTGGTGATCTGGCACGGCACCTCGGACACCACCGTGGCGCCGCTGAACGCCGTGGAGTCGCGGGACCAGTGGACGAACGTGCTGGGCGTCTCGCAGACCCCGACCAGCACCGCGTCGCTGCCCGCCGGCACCAGCCTCGAGGTGTACGGCAACGACCAGGTCCGCCTCTACCGGGTCTCCGGGATGGGGCACGGCACCCCGGTGGACCCGGGTTCGGCCACCGACCAGTGCGGCACGGCCACCGCGTACTTCCTGGACACCATCTGTTCGACGTACCGGGACGCGCTCTTCTTCGGCCTCGACGGCGGGACCTCGCCCAGCCCGACCCCGACCGCGTCCCCCACGCCCTCGCCGACCTCCTCGCCGGTCTGCGTCACCGCCAGCAACTACGCCCACGTGAGCGCCGGCCGCGCGTACCAGTCCGGCGGCTACGCCTACGCGCTGGGCAGCAACCAGAGGATGGGCCTCTACAACACCTTCTACATGACCACCCTCAAGCAGACCGGCCCCAGCTACTGGGTCATCGGCTGCTGACCGCGACGCCGGTGCGCCCGCGCCGCCCTCACCCGGCTCAGTCGGCGAGGGCGGCGTGCAGCGCGCTCGGCAGGTCGCGGTGGGTCCAGTCGAAGCCGGCCTTGGTCAGCACGCCGGGGAGGACCCGGGCGCTGGTCAGCGCCTCGTGGGCGAACCCGCCCAGGGCGATCCGCAGGGCCAGCGCGGGGACCGGCACGAGCGCCGGCCGGTGCAGCTGGCGGGCCAGTTCCCGGGCGAACTCGGCGTTGGTGACCGGGGCCGGACCGACCACGTTGACCGGGCCGGCCAGGTCGTCGCGGGCCAGCAGGAACGCCATCGCGTCCAGCCAGTCGCGCATCGAGATCCAGGGCATCCACTGCCGGCCGCTGCCCAGCTTCCCGCCGACCCCTAGCCGGAACGGGAGCAGCTGCGGCTTGAGCGCGCCGCCCTCACGGTCCAGCGGCAGCCCGGTGCGCAGCCGCACCACGCGTACGCCGGCGTCCTCGGCCGGGCGGGTCGCGGCCTCCCAGACCCGGCAGACGTCGGACAGGAAACCGTCCCCGGCGGGCGCGTCCTCCTCGACCACCCGGTCGCCGGTGTTGCCGTACCAGCCGACGGCGGAGGCGTTGAGCATGACCGCGGGCCGGTCGGCGGCGGGCAGGCCGGCCATGGTGATCGCCAGCGTGGTGGTGGTGTCCACCCGACTGGACCGGATCACCTTCTTGTACGCGTCGTTCCAGCGCTTGTCGCCCACCCCGGCGCCGGCCAGGTTGACCACCGCGTCGGCGTCGGCGACCACCTGCGGGTCGAGATGCGCGGCGGACGGGTCCCACTGCCGCTCGTCCGCGGTCCGGGGTGCGCGGCGGACCAGACGGGTGACCTGGTGCCCGTCCGCGGTGAGCCGGTCGACCAGTCGGGTGCCGAGGAAGCCGGAGACGCCGGCCATGAGGATCCGCATGTCCATATCTTCGGATACGGGGCCGGCCCCGGACGGGTTGAGCGAAATCACTCACACGTCACCACTCACGGTTGAGGAGATCCTGGTCGAAGCAACTGCCGGAAGGGCGCGACAAGACCTGAGACGGATATGTCTCTGAGTCATAAATATGTCTCAGAGACATATCGCTCTTGAGGGCAGGCGTCTCCTCACGCGACACGCCGACGCACCGCAGACGGTCACGCGGCGAGTTGCGGGCGATCACCCACCGAGGCGGGGGAGCAGCGGGCCGAGCGGGTCGACGGCGTCGGCGCGTACCACGAAGCGGGTGATCCCCCAGCGGCGCCGGTGCTGCGCGACCGCCGTGACGATCTCGTCGGCCGTGCCGATCAGCACGAACGGGGTGGCCAGCAGTTCGGCGGTGGTGAGGCCGGTGTGGGCGGCGATCGACGCGGCGGCGGCCTCGGCGTCGTCGGTGACGGTGACCTGCTGGACCAAGGCCTCCAGGGCGGGCGGCGCGTCCCGCCCCGCCGCGCCGGCGGCCACGTGGTCGAGCTGCGCCTCGATCTGGTCGGCCCGCCACCGCACGGTGTGCGTGTGCCCGTCGGGGAGGGTACGCCCGAAGCCGGTCAGCCCCACCACGTCGGCCTGCCCGCCGGCCCAGCGCAGCAGGGTGGAGTTGGCCGTACCCATGGTGAGCGGGACCCGGGCCTGGACCGGCCGCAGCTCGGTGAGCCGGGCGGCGTGGGCGGCCAGCTCCGGGGTGTCCACGGTGACCTCGTCGCCGGCCAGGAGGGCCTGCACGGCCTCGGCGACGGCGACGCAGCGACGCACCCGGCCGGCCACGTCGGGGCGTTCGCGCCCGACCGCGCGCCACTCGGCCGGGGTGTGGCCCGCGCCGAGACCGAGCCGGGCCCGGCCGCCGGAGACCACGTCCAGGGTGGCCACGTCGGTGGCGAGCAGGACCGGCTCGCGGACGCCGGCGTTGGAGACGTACGAGCCGAGGCCGAGCGTCGAGGTCACCCCGGCCGCGGCCGCGAGGGCCACGAACGGGGACGCGCCGTGGCCGGGATGGTCCGCGGCCAGCAGGGCGTCGAAGCCGGCGGCCTCGACGCGGCCGGCCAGGTCGGCCCAGCTCGCCGCGTCGGTGGGTCGGGCCTGTACGGAGAAGATCGCCATCGGCCCAGCATGGTCGCCGCCCCGCCGTCCCGGCCAGTTCGCCGGGGCCGATTCTGCCGACGGCCGAACCCGGGCCGGGGCCGGGCGCGACCCGTCACGCCGGGCCTCGCCCGTTCACCCGGTCTCGTCGTCGGGCGGCGCGACGCCGAGCAGTTGCACGGTGTCGCCGGTCAGGCGGCTCAACGCGGCGACGAGTTTCCGTTCCTCGTAGGTGAAGTGCGATTCGAGCAGCCCGGCCAGGCCGTCCAGCTCGGCCCGGACCGACCGGCCGTCGCCGCCCTCGGCGAGCAGTGTCTCGACCCGGGTGAGGATGGCCGCCACCGTCTTGTGGTCCGCGCTCAGCTCGGCCAGCACCGGCCGCAGCTCGGGCACCTGGTCGGCGAGGACGCGGAACGCGCCGCCGTCCTCGCCGGTGTGGTGCCGGTCCAGCGCCGCGCAGAAGCCGACGCAGTGTGCCCGCAGTTCGCGGGTCAGGCCGGCGCCGCCGGGGGAGTCCAGGCCGGCGCGGAGGCGGGCCAGCTCATCGCGGAGCCAGTCGTGGATCTCGATCAGTTGGGTGCCGAGGGCGGTCAGCCGCGCGCTCGGTGAGTCGGATGGGTGCACATGGTCCCCTGCCGTTCCGCGCCTCCATGCCCACGGCGGCCTTCGTGCCGGGTGCACCGCGACGCTCCGGGCAGTCTAGGTGAGCCGGACGCCCGCCGGCCGGGTCGCGGGCTGCAGGCGGAACGAGATGCCCTCCATGAGGCGCTGGTGCCGGGTGTTGTGGAAGGCGGCGACGCGCCACCGGTCGTCCGTCGTACGGACCAGGGTCCAGGTCTGGACCTTGTCCGGCTTCGCCCGGCCGCCCTTCCCGGTGGCGCCGCGGCTGACCAGCACGGCGACGTCGTCGGTGAGGAACCGCAGCTCGACAACCTCGACCGTCAACCGGGTGCCCTTGAGGAAGCTGTCGAAGAGCGCCTGGTGCGCCGCGCCGATCTCCGCCGCCCCACGGTAGTGAGTGCCGACGTAGGTGACGTAGCTGGCGTCGTCGGTGAAGCAGGCGCCGTAACCGGCGCCGTCGCCCCGAGCCCAGCTGTCGGCGAGCCGGTCGAGCAGGGCGTGGATGGCCTCGGTGGCGGGGTGGATGTCGGTCCGTCGCATGATCTAACCTCCAAAGGGAACGCTGCATCAGAGAAGAGTCTTCTTAGGAGAAGTATCTTCTTCAAGGAAGAGACTAGAGAGGGGGTCTCTCCGTGTCAACGGGGGAGATGCGGCCGGAGGCCGCTGTGATCTACCGGCGCTACCTCAGCGCCGTGCTGCTGCACGGTCACGCCGGCGCCAGGGAGTGCGGCCTCGGCGGCACGGACCTCTACGCGCTCAACATCCTGGAGCTGGCCGGCCCGATGACCCCGGGCGAGCTGGGCGCGCGTGCCGGCCTGACCACCGGGCCGACCACCCGGTTGATCGACCGCCTGGCGGCGGCCGGGTACGTGCGCCGGGTGCCGTCGTCGGACGACCGGCGGAAGGTGATCGTCGAGCTGGTCGGCAAGCCGGCCGGGCTGGACGAGGTGCTGGACCCCGCCCGGCAGCGGATCGGGGAGATCCTGCAGGGCTACTCCCCGGAGCAGCGGGACGTGCTGTTCGACTACTTCACCCGGGCCGCGCGGGCGTACGAGGAGGCCGCCGCCGACCTCCGCGGCTGAGCGGCCCCTCGGTCACTCGCCCTCGTCCCGCTCGTGCGGCTCGTGCCAGCGGGCCCGCCAGGCCGCCTCGTGCGCCTCGTGGCTGACCCGCTCCTCGAAGACGAGCTTGCGCAGCGCCCGCCGGCCCTCGTCGAAGATCACCACCTCGGCGGCCACCATGCCGACGCAGATCACGGTGATCAGGGCGAGGGCGCCCAGCGCGGGGAGCCGGTCGGCCACCGGGATGCTCACCGCGAGCAGGATCACCGTGCCGACCCGGGTCCAGCTCACCGTGCGCAGGGTGCGAAGCTGGAACAGCATGTTGCCGCCGAGGTAGAGGATCACCCCGCTGAAGAGCAACGGCTCGCCGGGTCCCTTGGTGGGCAGCCCGATGGGGACGTGCGGGTCGGCTATCTGGTGCACGATCTCCTCGGCGCCGAGGGCGAAGAGGATGATCCCGGCGATCATCGGTAGGTAGAGGTAGGCGTAGGCGTCGCGGGCCATGGCGACCCGCGGACCGTCCTCGGCGGCGTGCAGGGCGATCCGGGCGGCCGGCCCGATCATGTCGTAGTGCGCCCACCAGAGGGCGGCGGTGAAGACGATGCCGAGCACCGCCGCCGCCACCGCCGGCCAGGTCGGCGGCTGACCCAGCAGGTTGCTGCCGACGCCGACCGAGATGACCGACTCACCCAGGGCGATGATCAGGATGAGGTCGTACCGCTCGGTCCAGTGCTCGGCGGAGGCCACCCCCCAGCCCCAGGTGCCGGCGAGGATGCCGGTGGTGTACTGGAGCACCACCACCCCGGCCCACAGACCGTCCCGGACCACCGCCGCCGAGGTGAGGCCGTCGAGTTGCGGCGGGACCAGCGCGGCCACTCCCAGCAACAGGGTGCTGCCGATCACCTCCGGGGCGAACCGCATCAGTTGCCGCCGCTCGTTCGGGCTGTCCCGTACGGCGTGCCGGTAGAGCAGCAGGTGCACCGCGCGGATCACGGTGTAGCTGACCGCGGCGACGATCGGCCCGGCGGCGTTGCCGCGGGGATCCCGGAAGGCGTTCGGCAGGGACAGGGCGAAGGTGAACAGCGCCGCCATGCCGAGGGTCATCAGCACCGGCACGAAGCCCTCGCCGAGCCGGACCCGGGTGGCGACCACGCTGTGCACCACCCAGGCCCACCAGAGCACGGCGAGGACCAGGAAGGCGTGCAGCAGCGCGCCGCCGGTGATCTGGAGCGCGGTGGCCCGGGTGATGATGAAGAACGAGAAGACGAAGACCAGGTCGAAGAAGACCTCGAACCGGTCCACCCGGGCGCCCGGGGCGACGGGCACGGCCGGCCCGAGCCGCCGTCGCCTCCCGAAGCCGCTCACCGGGAGAGTCTTTCAACGGCCGGACCGTGGCCGCGCCGGAATCGACTCAGCCCGGGCGGTGGCGCAGGCCGTCCATCAACAGGTCCAGCAGGCGGCCGGCCTGCGGGCGCTGGTCGGGCCCGCCGGCCACCAGGGCCACCCCGTTGAGCCCGGCCAGCACGTCGGCGGCGGCCACGTCGGCGCGTACGGTGCCGGCGGCGGCGCCGGCCGCCAGCAGGTCGCCGAGCGCGGCGAGCAGCCGGTCCCGGCTGTGCGCGTACGGGTTGGCGCCGGAGGCGATGGCCAGGCGCAGCGCGTCGGCCATGCCGCGCTTGGTGGAGAGGTAGTCGACGAAGCGGTCCATCCAGGCACGTACCGCCTGGTCGGGCGGCCCGGCGGCGAGCAGGTCCGGGACCGCGTCGCAGAGCTTGGCCAGCTCGTTGCGGTACGCCGCCTCGATGAGCGCCTCGCGGGTGGGGAAGTGGCGGTAGAGGGTGCCGATGCCGACCCCGGCGTCGCGGGCGATCCGATCGAGGGTTACCTCGGCCCCCGCCTGGGAAAACGCGCGTACCGCGGCGTCCAGCAGCCGCTGCCGGTTGCGGAGCGCGTCAGCGCGCAGCGGTCGGTCGGACACGTCTCCTCCTTCGGGTGGTGCGGTGCGCGGGCGCGGTCGGTTGTCAAACGGAGGAGCCTCCGGTTAGGCTCGGTCACGTAACGGAGGATCCTCCGCTTCTCATCGTACCGGCGGGACGACCGGTCCGCGCCGACGCCGACAAGGATGGATCATGACCACCAGCACACCCGTCAGCACCCCGTTCTCCCGCGAGACCACCGCCCTGGAGGTGGTCCGCGACCTCGACCTGACCGGCCGGCGGGCGATCGTCACCGGCGGTGCCTCCGGCATCGGCGTGGAGACGGCCCGGGCGCTCGCCGCCGCCGGCGCCGACGTCACCCTCGCCGTCCGCAACCCGGAGGCCGGCCAGGCGGCCGCCACCGACATCACCGGTACGACCGGCAACGAGCAGATTCTCGTCGCCCCGCTCGACCTCGCCGACCTCGGCTCGGTGGCCACGTTCGTGCGGACCTGGGACGGCCCGCTGCACATCCTGGTGAACAACGCCGGCATCATGGCGTCCCCGGAGATGCGCACCGAGCAGGGCTGGGAGATGCAGTTCGCCACCAACCACCTCGGGCACTTCGCGCTGGCCACCGGGCTGTACCGCGCCCTGGCCGCGGCCGAGGGTGCCCGGATCGTCTCGGTCAGCTCCTCGGCGCACCTGCGCTCGCCGGTGGTGTTCGAGGACATCCACTTCCACCAGCGCCCGTACGAGCCGTGGGCGGCGTACGGGCAGTCCAAGACGGCGAACGTGCTCTTCGCCGTCGGCGCGACCCAGCGGTGGGCGAACGACGGCATCTTCACCAACGCCCTCATGCCGGGCGCGATCCGGACGAACCTCCAGCGCTACATCACCGACGAGGACCTGGCCCGACTGCGCGCGGAGAGCGGCGGGGGAGCCGAGCCGAACTGGAAGAACCCCGAGCAGGGCGCGGCCACCTCGGTGCTGGTCGCCGCCTCGCCGCTGCTCGACGGCGTCGGCGGGCGGTACTTCGAGGACTGCCAGGAGGCCGGCCCGAACCAGCCCGGCACCCGCACCGGCTACGCCCCGTACGCCCGCGACCCGGAGGCCGCCGAGCGGCTCTGGGAGGTCTCCGAGGCGCACCTGCGCGGCTGATCCCGGACAGCACGAGGGGCGGGGGGGGGGGGGCGCCCGCCCCCCCGGGGGGGGGCGGGGGGGGCGCCCCCCCCCGCGGCGGGGGGGGGGGCCCCCCCCCCGCCCCGCCCCCCCCCGGCCCCGGGCGCGGCGCCCGCCGCGGGA
>NZ_JBICUB010000030.1:0-18781 GCF_043197935.1 Micromonospora sp. NPDC048930 | reverse complement strand
CGCCCCCCCCCCCCCCGGCCCACCCCCCGACCCCCCCCCCCCCGGCGGCCCCGGCGGGGCTGGGGGTGGCCCCCCCGCCCCCCGGGGGGGGCGCCCCCCCCCCCCCCGGGGGGGGGGGCGGGGCAGGCCGCCCGCCCCTGCGTGTGTCAGCGGGTCAGAGCCCCAGCTCGGCCTCGAAGTTGCCGGCCTCCAGCCGCTCCTTGACCGCGACGAGGAAGCGGGCCGCGTCCGCGCCGTCGATCAGCCGGTGGTCGTACGACAGGGCCAGGTAGACCATCGAGCGGACCGCGACGACCTCGCCCAGCTCCGGGTCGTTGACCACGACCGGACGCTTCACCACGGCACCCGTGCCGAGCATCGCCGACTGCGGCGACGGCACGATCGGGGTGTCGAAGAGGGCGCCCCGGCTGCCGGTGTTGGTCAGCGTGAACGTCGCACCGGCGATCTCGTCCGGGCTGATCTTGTTGGTCCGGGTGCGCTCGGCCAGGTCGGCGACCCGCTTGGCGATGCCGCCCAGGTTGAGGTCGCCGGCGTTGTGGATGACCGGCACCAGCAGGCCCCGCTCGGTGTCCACGGCGATGCCGAGGTGCTCCGCGTCCGGGTAGGTGATCGTCCCGCCCTCCAGGTCCATCTGGGCGTTGACGATCGGGTACGTCTGCAGCGCCTCGACGGCGGCGAGGGCGAAGAACGGCAGGAACGACAGCTTCACGCCGTGCCGCTGCTGGAAGGAGTCCTTGGCCTGGGCCCGCAGCTTGGCGATCTTGGTGACGTCCACCTCGATCACGGTGGTCAGCTGCGCCATCTCGTGCAGCGACTGCTGCATCCGCTTGGCGATGGCCGCGCGGATCCGCGGCAGCTTCTCCGTGGTGCCGCGCTTCGCGCTCGGCTGCGGCTTCGCGGCCGGCTTGGCCGGGGCCGCCGCCGCAGCGGCGGGGGCTGGCTGGGCGGCCGGCGCGGCCTGGGCGGCCTTCGCCTTCTCCGCCGCCTCCAGCACGTCCTGCTTGCGGATCCGCCCGCCGACGCCGGTGCCGTTGACCGAGGCGAGGTTCACCCCGTGCTCGGCGGCCAGCTTGCGCACCAGCGGGGTCACGTACCCGGCGGCCTCCTCGCCGCCGGCCTGGGCCGGGACGGTCGGACGCTGCGGGGTGGGGGTCGGCGCGGCCGGCTGGGCGGCCTGCTCGACCTTGACCGGCTGGGCGGCCTGCTCCGCCTCCGCGGCCGGCTCGTTGTACGAGATGCCCGGGGTCGGCTCCTCGACCTTGGGCTCCGGGGCCGGGGCCGGGGCGGGCTTCGCCTCGGCCTTCGGCTCGGGCTTGGGCTCCGGCTTCGGCTGGGCCGGCGCCGCGCCGGCGGCGCCGACGACCGCCAGGACGCCGCCGACCTCGGCGGTCTCGTCCTCGGCCACCCTGATCTCCAGCAGCGTGCCGGCGACCGGCGACGGGATCTCGGTGTCGACCTTGTCGGTCGAGACCTCCAGCAGCGGCTCGTCCACCTCGACGGTCTCGCCGACCTGCTTGAGCCAGCGGGTGACCGTACCCTCGGTCACGCTCTCGCCCAGGGCCGGCATCTTGACCTCGGTGCCCTGGCCCGACGGCGCCGGGGCCGGCTGCGCGGGGGCCGGCTGCGCGGCCTCGGGCTGGGGCTCGGGGGCGGCCGCCAGCGGCTGCTCCGCCGGCGCCTCCTGCTGCGGCGGGGCGGCCGCCGGGGCCGCCTCGCCCTCACCGGCGATGATCGCCAGCTCGCTGCCGACCTCGGCGGTCTCGTCCTCGCCGACCACGATCCGGCTCAGCACGCCCGCCGCGGGCGACGGGATCTCGGTGTCCACCTTGTCGGTGGACACCTCGAGCAGCGGCTCGTCGACCTCGACGGTGTCGCCCTCCTGCTTGAGCCAGCGCGTGACGGTGCCCTCGGTGACGCTCTCGCCGAGCCGGGGCATGGTGACCGATACCGGCATGTTCTCCAGACTCCTTCATTCCCCTGGTGGGATCATCGCCCGTCGCCGGACGCCGCGGTTGTCGTGTCAGGCGTGCGCGTGCAGCGGCTTGCCGGCGAGGGCCAGGTGCGCCTCGCCCAGGGCCTCGTTCTGCGTCGGGTGGGCGTGCACGAGCTGCGCCACCTCGGCCGGGTACGCCTCCCAGTTGTAGATGAGCTGCGCCTCGCCGATCAGCTCGCCGACCCGGGCGCCGACCATGTGCACGCCGACCACCGGGCCGTCCTCGACCCGGACCAGCTTCACGTGGCCGGCGGTCTTGAGGATCTGGCTCTTGCCGTTGCCACCCAGGTTGTAGTTGTAGGTCTTGATCTTGTCGGCGCCGTACTGCTCCTTGGCCTTCGCCTCGGTCAGGCCGACGGACGCCAGCTCCGGGTCGCAGTAGGTGACCCGCGGGATGCCGGCCTCGTCGATCACGGCCGGGTTCTGGCCCGCGATCTCCTCGGCGACGAAGATGCCCTGCTGGAAGCCGCGGTGGGCGAGCTGCAGGCCGGGCACGATGTCGCCGACCGCGTAGACGTTCGGCACGCTGGTGCGCAGCCGCTCGTCGGTCAGCACGTAGCCGCGGTCCATCTTGACGCCCTGCTCCTCGTAGCCGAGGTTGGCGGTGTTCGGGCCGCGACCGACGGCGACCAGCAGCAGCTCGGCCTCGACGGTGTCGCCACCCTGGATGGTCAGCTTGACGCCGTTCTCGGTCTTCTCGACCTTCTCGAACGGCTTGCCGACCTTGAAGTTGATCTTCCGCTTGCGGAAGGCCCGCTCCAGCGCCTTCGACGACTCCTCGTCCTCGGCGGCGACCAGGCGGGGCAGCGCCTCGACGATGGTCACGTCCACCCCGAAGGACTTCCAGACGCTGGCGAACTCGACGCCGATCACGCCGCCGCCGAGCACGATCGCCGAGGACGGGACCCGGTCCAGGACCAGGGCGTGGTCGCTGGTGATGATCCGCTCGCCGTCGATCTCCAGGCCGGGCAGGCTCTTCGCGTACGAGCCGGAGGCCAGGATGATGTTGCGGCCGGTGTAGCGCTTGCCGTCCACCTCGACGGTGTTCGGCGCGACCAGCTTGCCGGCGCCCGCCACGAAGGTGATGTTCTTGGCGCTGCCGACCAGGCCCTGGAGGCCCTTGTAGAGCCGGGAGACCACGCCGTCCTTGTACGAGTTGACGGCGGCCATGTCGATGCCGACCAGCTCGGCCTTGACGCCGAACTGCTCCGACTCACGGGTCTGGTCGGCGATCTCGGCGGCGTGCAGCAGGGCCTTGGTCGGGATGCAGCCGTTGTGCAGGCAGGTGCCCCCGAGCTTGCCCTTCTCGACGAGCGCGACGGAGAGGTTCAGCTGGGCGGCACGCAGCGCCGCCGCGTAGCCGCCGCTACCACCTCCGAGGATGACGATGTCGAAGGTCGAGTCGTTCGGCTGGCTCACATCCAACTCCCAGGTCGCGTCACTGCATCGGGGGTTACGGCGGAGTAACAGGCACACCCCACCTCGGTCATCTTGTCACCACTGCGGACCGGGCGCGTAGTGAGGTGCCCAACGACACGTCGCCGGCACGTACCCTTGGCATCGTCTTCGATGACGCACGGGGGAGGAGTAGGTCCGGTGGGGCTGTTCCGACGACGCAAGCGGGCCGGCGCGGTGAGCCGCGACCGGGCGGCCGACCGCGCCGATCTGGGCCACCTTGAGAACTTCGTCCGCACCCGGCGCGGGGTCGAGGCGTACCTGGAGCCCCGGACCACGGTCACCGAGACCACGGTCATGCTGATCGCCGACGACGGCGAGTGGACCCGGCGCCGGATCGGCAGCCCGGACGAGGCCCGCCGCTGGGCCCACAAGCTGGCCATCCCCATCTACGACGTCCGCCTGATGGGCTACCCGCAGCGGATGCGCGACTACAACGAACGCCGCAAGCGCCGCCCCGAACTCTTCTGACGCCCCGCCCCGCCGTCCCCGAGGGGCCTCTTGCACGGAAAGAGTGGCCATCCCGCGCGGAATGGCCACTCTTTCGGTGAATCAGTGCGGATCTTGGGGCGTGGGGTGCGCCCCGGTGGGACGCGGCGTGTCAGCCGTTGGCGGCGACGTCCTCGACCAGGTGGAGCAGGGTACGGACCGGGACGCCGGTGCCGCCCTTGGTCCAGTAGCCGGTCGGCTCGCCCGAGTGGTAGCCGGGGCCGGCGATGTCGATGTGCGCCCAGGCCACGTCCTCGGTGACGAACTCGCGCAGGAAGACGCCGCCCTGGAGCATGTGGCCGGCCCGGTCCATCACGGCGTTGACCTGCGAGATGTCCGCGACCTCCGAGTCCATGCCCTTGCGCACGTCGTCCGGCAGCGGCATCGGCCAGGCCGGCTCGCCGGTCGCCTCACCGGCGGCCTTCACCCGCTCGCACAGCTCCGGGGTGCCCATCACGCCGGCGATCCGCTTGCCCAGCGCGATCACCTGGCCGCCGGTCAGCGTCGACGTCTCGAACAGGTAGTCCGCGCCGTCCTCGCAGGCCCGGGCGATGGCGTCGGCCAGGATCATCCGGCCCTCGGCGTCGGTGTTGAGCACCTCCACCTTCTTGCCGTTGTACATGCTGATCACGTCGCCCGGCCGGTAGCTGGTGCCCGACGGCATGTTCTCCGCCATCGGCAGGTACCCGGTGACCGCGACGCCGGGCTTGAGCGCCGCGACGGCCAGCATGGCCGCGCCGACCGCCGCCGCGCCGGCCATGTCGGACTTCATCTCCCACATGCCCTGGGCCGGCTTGATCGAGATGCCGCCGGTGTCGAAGGTGATGCCCTTGCCGACCAGCGCGACCCGCTTGCCGCTGCCGCCGCCCTCCGGGGTGTAGGTGAGCTTGACCAGGCGCGGCGGGGCCTCGGAGCCCTGGCCGACGGCGAGGATGCCGCCGTACCCGCCGGCGCGCAGCGCCGCCTCGTCCAGCACCTCGACGCCGAGCCCGGCCTCCCGGGCCGCCGCGGCCACGGCCTCGGCGAACGCCGGCGGGCGCAGCTCGTTCGGGGCGGTGTTCACCCAGTCCCGGCTGGTCAGCACGGCACCGGCCACCGCCTGGGCGCGGGCCACCTCCGCCCGGGCGGTGGCGTCCGCGGCGTCCGGGACGGCGACCAGCACCTCGGCCACCGGCTCCCGCCGGGTCGGCTGCGGCTTGGTCTTGTAGCCGGCGAACCGGTAGCCGCCGAGCAGCGCGCCCTCGGCGACCGCGCGCAGCGCGGCCGGGGCGTCGGCGTCGTCCGGCAGCGGCAGGGCGAGGGCGACCCGCGGCGCGCCGGCCAGCGAGCGGACCGCCGCGCCGGCGGCCCGGCGCAGGGTCTCCGGGGCCGGGGCGGCGCCGGTGGGCTCGGGACCGAGGCCGACCGCGGCGACCACGGGCGCGGTGACCGTGCCCAGCGTGGCGAGCTTGATCACCTCGCCGGCGCCGCCGGTCGCGCCGAGCAGGGCCAGCGTCTCGGTCAGCTTGCCGTCGAACGCGGCGGCGATGCTCTCGGCGCCGCTGGCCAGCAGCAGGATGGCGGCGGGTGAGCCGGACTCCTGCTCGGCGGTCTGGCTGTGCACGCCGATCACGATCGCGTCGACGGCGAGTTCGGCGGGGTCGGTGTCGACCAGGCTGAGGGTGGTGCGGGGCGATGTCACGAAAGCTACTCCGGGCGGGCCGGGCCGGCCGCGGCGACGCGTACCGGCGATGAAGGTCTCCGGCGGCAACCTACCCGCCGGACGCGTTGCTGTCCCGCCGATGCGCTCCGACGGGGTCCCGCCGATGCTAACCACCTGTTCAGGTGGCGGTAAGTTGCCACCCATGACCGAGGTGACCTCCGACGCCGCCGCGACCCGGCTGCGTCGTTCCCCCCTGCACGAGCGGCACGCCGCGCTCGGCGCCAAGTTCGCCCCGTTCGGGGGTTGGGAGATGCCGCTGGAGTACGCCGGCGGCGGCGTGCTCAAGGAGCACACGGCGGTGCGTACCGGGGTGGGCGTCTTCGACGTCTCGCACCTGGGCAAGGCCCGGATCACCGGTCCGGGCGCCCGGGACTTCGTCAACGCCTGCCTCAGCAACGACCTCGGCCGGATCGGGCCCGGCAAGGCGCAGTACACGCTCTGCTGCGACGACGCCACCGGCGGCGTGGTGGACGACATCATCGCCTACCTGCACGCCGACGACCACGTCTTCCTCATCCCCAACGCGGCGAACACCGCCGAGGTGGTCCGCCGCCTGCGCGCCGCCGCGCCGGCCGGGGTGGTCGTCACCGACGAGCACGAGGCGTACGCGGTCCTCGCCGTGCAGGGCCCGCGCTCGGCGGAGCTGCTCGGCGCGCTGGGCCTGCCCACCGGGCACGACTACATGAGCTTCTCGACCGCCATCCTCGACGGGGTGGAGCTGACCGTGTGCCGCACCGGCTACACCGGCGAGCTGGGGTACGAGCTGGTCGTCCCGGCCGCGCACGCGCTCGCGGTGTGGGACGCGCTCTTCGCCGCCGGCGAGGCGTACGAGCTGCGGGCCTGCGGGCTGGCCGCGCGGGACACCCTGCGCACCGAGATGGGCTACCCGCTGCACGGGCAGGACCTCTCGCTGGAGATCACCCCGGTGCAGGCCCGCTCCGGCTGGGCGGTGGGCTGGGACAAGCCGGCCTTCTGGGGCCGGGACGCGCTGCTCGCCGAGAAGGCCGCCGGCCCCCGGCGTACGCTGCGCGGCCTCGAAGCGGTGGACCGGGCGATCCCGCGCCCCGGCATGGCCGTGTACGCCGGCGACCGGCAGGTCGGCACGATCACCAGCGGCACCTTCAGCCCGACGAAGAAGCAGGGCATCGCCCTCGCCCTGATCGACACCGACCCCAAGCTCCCCGACGGCGAGGTCCTCGAGGTCGACATCCGCGGCCGTCGCGCCCAGATGCGCCTGGCTCGCCCCCCGTTCGTCCAGCCCTCCGTCCGCTGAGCCGTCGTTGATCAAGGAGTTCGCGTCTCCGGCGATCCCGACGCAAACTCCTTGATCGACACGACCGGTCAGGGGGTGGAGGTCACCTCGGTGGGGGTGTAGTGGCGCATCTCCTCGATGTCGTGGAGGTAGGGGCGGATCTCGCGGAAGAAGGCGGGGAAGTGGGGGCCGGTGCGGAAGCCCTGGAGATGGTCCTCCGCCGACGTCCAGCGGATGCGTAGGACGTACGCGGCCGGATCCTCGACGCAGCGGCTCAGCTCGTAGCCGAGGCACTCGGGCGCGGCGTCCAGCGCCGTCGCCGCCCGCGCGTACGCCGGGACGAACTCCGCCTGCCGCTCGGCCGGGACCCGGTACCTGATGTACTCGATGATCATGCCCACCAGCCCACACCGGGACCGGTGCGCGGACAAGTACGCACTTCCCGGTAAGGAGGGGGATCGCGTGTCCAGACGCTACCGCTGCGCGGTGGAGGTGGCCGTCGACGTGGTCGGCGGCCGGTGGCGGCCGGTGATCCTCGCCCACCTCAAGGAGGGCGTGCACCGCTACGGCGAGCTGCGCCGCCGGATGCCGGACGTCAGCGAGAAGATGCTCATCCAGCGGCTGCGCGAGCTGGCGGCGGAGGGGCTGGTCGCCCGGCACGACCTCGGCACCCCGAAGGCCCCACACGTCGAGTACCACCTCACCGAGGAGGGGCGCAGCCTCGTGCCGGTGCTGGAGGCGCTGCACGCCTGGGGTCTGGCCCGGGCCGCCCGGACCGGCACTCCGATCGAGCCCTGAGGGCCGCTCAGTCGGCGGTGGGGGGTTCGCCGGCGTCCAGGACGGCCTGGGTCCAGCCGCCCTCGATCACGCCGGTGGTGTCCAGGACAGCCCAGTCGACGACGTCGGACGCCTCCACCACCACCGGGGCGCCGATGCGGACGGTGGGGTCGCTGTTGGCGTCGCTGGCGCTGGCGCCGACGATCCGTTCCGGGCTCTCCCACGAGGTCACCCCGGCCCAGACGAACTCGGGACCGTCATCGCCGGGCAGCCCGTACTTGACCACGAGCTGGGTCTCGGCGGGGAGCTGACCGGCCAGGAAGCGGGCCCGGATGTCCCCGAGCCCGGCCCGGGCGGTGGCGATCGCGCGGCTCATCGCGTCGCCCGGGCGGGCGTACCGGACGTCCGGCTGGATGCCGTTGAACAGGGTGGCGCAGGCGGCGGCGAAGTAGCGGCCGGGCGGCCCCGGGTGCCCGGGCGGCGGGCGGAGGGTGAGGAACGAGTCGGCGTCCGGATCGGTCGCCGGGTCCAGCTCCAGCGCCAGCAGCACCGGCGCCGTCGCGCCGTGCTGCTCCGGGTTCCCGTACGCCACCGCGATGTCGTGCCCGGTCACCGTGGCCAGCATCGGCAGCTGCACGAACGCCGGCACCTCCTCGCCGGCCAGCCCCTCGGTCCACTCCCGCAGCAGCCGCCGGGCGGCACCGGTCATCACCGCGCCCCAGGCCCGGGTGAGGTGGTCCGGCACCCCCTGGGTCTGCAGTTCCAGCAGCCCGAACCGGCGCAGCCCCTTGGTGGTGAACCAGAGCCCGTCGGCGTCCGACGAGTACGGCACCAGCACCCAGTCGACCAGCCGGATCCGGCCCTCCGCGTCGGGGAGCGAGCGCAGCGCCGCCGCCGGGTCGAGGAACTGGAGGCCGAAGACGTCGACCACGTCCCCGTCGACCGTCTCGGCGACCGCCGCGGCCACCGCCCGGGCGGCCCACTCGTGCGCCGGCGGCCAGCCCGGCCGGTACTCGGCCTGCACCACCACCAGGTGGGTGGCGGCGGCCAGCCGGGCCAGCTGCTCCGCGGTGGCCCCGAACGCGGTGAGCAGGTCCGGCGGCAGCTCGGGGAACTCGCTGATCGGCCGGGTGTCCACGGTCATCAGCGGGCTGTCCAGCATCTGCTTCGCCAGCCCGTGCACCGGCTCGGCGAGCCGTCCGGCGAGGCGCTCCACGGCGGTCTTCGGGCTGACCTTCGGCAGCCCGGCGATGGGCACCAGGTAGGTCGCGTCCAGCGACTCCGGGACCGGTACGGGCAGGAAGTCGTCCGTGATGAGCATGCCGTCCCCCTCGACACCGCCGGTGCTGTCGTCCAAGAACGCTACCCGCCGGGACGGGTGACGCTCAGGCGGACAGCACCAGTCCCAGGTAGGACAGCGTGGTGACGATCTCCACGGTGGCCCCGAGCACGTCCCCGGTGATCCCGCCGAGCCGGCGTACCACGTGCCGCAGGAGTCCCACCGCGACGGCGAGCGCGGCGACGACGGCGAGCGGTCCCTGCCACGGGCGGCCCGGCACCGCGGGCACGGCCAGCAGCGCGACGGCGGCCGTACCGGCGATCAGGGCGACCGGACCCACCGTGCCGGCCACCAGCGCGCCCAGCCCCTCCGGCCGGGCCGCCGGCACCCCGCGTCGGCAGGCCAGGCCGACGCCCAGCCGGCCGGCCGCGGTCGCGGCGACCACCGCCGCGAGGGCCGCCGGCCCGGAGCGTCCGGCCAGCTCCGCGAGCACCGCGGCCTGGAGCAGGAGTACGACCACCAGCGCCACCACGCCGAACGGCCCGACGTCCGGCTTCTTCATGATCTCCAGGGCCGCCGCCCCGCGCCGGTACGACCCCAGCGCGTCCACGGTGTCGGCCAGCCCGTCCAGGTGCAGCCCTCGGGTGAGCAGCGCGCCCAGCCCGACGGTCACCCCGGCCGCGACCAGCGGGGGAGCGACCGCCGCGGTGAGCAGCAGGGCCGCCCCGAGCAGCGCGCCGAGCAGCGCCCCGACCGCCGGGCCGAGGGCCATCGCGACGCCCGCCACGTCCCGGTCGATCCGGCCGGCGACGGCTCCAGGTCGCGGCGCGGCGACAGACGCGCCGAGCTGGAGTTGTCGGGGCACCGGCAGCGTGGTGAAGGTGGTGACCGCCAGCCGGAGGCCGGCGGCGAGGCGCCCGTCAGTCGGCACGTCGGCCGGGGGAGACCGGCTCGTCCGGGCCGACCGTGGTGGGCCCCGGGCCGGCCGGCTCCGGCTCGGCGAACTCCGGCTCCGGCTCCGGCTCGGTGGTGGTCGGCCCGGGCCCGGCCGGCTCGGGCTCGACGAACTCCTCGTCGTCCTCCCCGCCCAGCGACGGGTGCACCGGCAGGCCGGCGGCGAGCGCCAGCATCGAGCGCAGCAGCGGCAGGGTGGCCAGCGCGGTCGCCCCCTCGCCCAGGTCGAGCCGCAGGTCCACCAGCGGGGTCAGGCCGAGCACGTCGGCGGCGAGCCGGACCGCCGGCTGCCCGCCGTGGTCCGGCAGCAGGCACCAGTGCCGGGCCTGCCCGGCGAGGTCGCGGCTGACCATCCCGGCGGCGACGCCGACCGGGCCGTCCAGCAGCACCGGGATCCGCCGGGCGGTCGCGCCGAGCAGCACCCCGGTGGCTACCGCCACGTCGCCGCCACCCAGCTCCGCCAGGATGTCGCGGGCGTCCCGGGGCGAGCGCCGGGTGCGGTGCAGCGCGTCCCGGACCGCGGCGCAGCGGACCATCCAGGCCGCGTCGTCGTACTGGCCGTGCTCGCTGAGCACCCGGCCCAGCACCGCCGGGGGCTCCGCGCCGGCCGTGGCGGCCAGCACCGCCGCGGCGGCCGCCTCGGTGCCGGCGCCGCACGCCGCCAGCACCAGCAGCTGTACGCCCGCGTCGGCGGCCTGCTCGGCCAGCCGCCAGCCGTACCGCAGGGCCGACTCGACCTGGTCGGCGGTGAGCGCCGGCCCGTCCTCGATGGCCGAGGAGGCGGGCGCCTCGACCACCTGGAGGCTGGCGCCGCTCTCGGCGGCCAGCCGCGCGAGGGCCCCCTTGCCGGCCCGCGCCTGCCGGGCCCGGCGGGCGGACTCGCCGGGCACCGCGCCGGCCGACGCGCCACCGGCGTGGTCGCCGTGCAGCAGCAGCACCCGCACCGAGCCCCACGGGGCCGGGGTCGAGGTGCCCTGGGTGGCGGCGGCGAAGCCGACCACGCGTTCCAGCACGCCGAGGCCGGCGCCGGGGATGTCCAGGGTGGCGAGCCGGTCGACCGCCTGCGGGCCGGCGTAGTCGTCGGGCATGGGCAGTTCCATGCCGGGCTGGATGACCAGGCCGGTGGCGATCATCGGCAGCGCCATGGTGGGGGCGGCCCAGTCGGCGCCCGCCGCCGGGGTGGGCGCCGGCACGGGCGGCACGGCCGGGGTCAGCACCTCGGGCAGGGTCGCCTCCGGCACGGTCCCGTTCACGGTCTCCGCCGCGACGGCCGGGGCGCCCGCCTGTCCGGGACCGGCCTGCGTGGGCAGCGCGCGGTGCGGTGGCGCGCCGGCCGGCTTCAGCCACGCGGGCTGGCCGGCCACCACGAGGACGACCGCGTCGCAGGCGTCGGCGACCGCCCGGTTGGTCGCGCCCAGCGCGTCGGTGAAGGCCCGGCCCAGCGGGGTGGTCGGCACCAGGGAGAGCCCCACCTCGGGGGCGACCAGCACCAGCCGGGCGGCGCTCGCCCGCACCGCGTCGGCCAGCTCGGTGATGGTGGCCGTGTCGTCGGCGGGCTGGTGGGCCGGGTCGAGCAGCACGGTCACCCAGCCGCCCAGGTCGTCGACGAGCAGCGTCTCGTTCGGCTCGGCCCCGGCGATCACGTCGGCCAGCCGGCGCGGATCCGCCGCGGTCTCCTCGGTGGTCCAGCTCCCCGGCCGGCGGGCCCGGTGCGCCGCCAGTCGGGTCGCCCACTCGGTGTCCTCCGGGTCCCCCTCGGGAGCGGTGGCTACGTACCGGACCGTGGGGGCGTCGGCGACCAGCGATTCCGCGAACTCGGACTTGCCGGACCGGATACCGCCGAGCACCAGGAGCGTGTTCCACCCGTCAACGGACATGCCCGTACCTTAAGGCCGCCCGGCCGGTCGCCGCCCGCCGGCCCGGTCGCCAGCCGGCGGGTGGACGGGTCGGCTCAGTCGCAGTGTTCCCAGGGGCTGTTGTAGCTGGCCCCGCCGGTCGACCCGCCCCACTTCACGCACACCCCGGGGGCGCCGGCCCGGACCGGTCCGGCGTAGTACTTGTACGACCCGCTCTCGGTCTGCCGGGTCTTCCCCTGCACCTCCAGGTACGCCGACGTGCTGGTGGCCACGCCGACGTTGACGTCCTTGAGGGTGACCACGCAGTTGTACCCGTTGGACGTGTTGTAGAGCAGGTAGACCCGGCCCTTACGGACCCCGTTCGCGGTCAGCGTGGCCGAGTCGATCACCTGGTAGCCGCTGCCGCACACCTGCGTGGCCGTGTACGGGTTGGGCTTCGGCGCTGCGGCCGAACTGGTCGCCGGCGCGGGCGACCCGGTGTCGTCGGGGGTCGGCAGCGCGCCGCTCGACGGGGTGGCCGCCGCGGAGCGGCTCGGCGTGGCCGACGGCGACCGGCCGGGCTTGCCGGTCCGGCTGGGCGTGGCCCCGGGCGTCGCGGCGGTCGCCGGCAGGTCGGTGATGGCCGGGTCGGCGACCGCCGACTCCCCGGTCAGCGCCGCCGTGCGCCGCCCGGGGTCGGGCTCGTCCTGGGATCGCAGCACCGCCACGGTCACCGCCGTCAGCACCGCGACCAGGATCACCCCGGCCGCCCCGGCCAGGGCGACCACCCGGCCACGTCCCTTCCGGCCACCGCCCGGCTCCTCCAGCGTCGGCGGTACCCCGGACCCGGCGTGCCGCTCCTGCTCCGAGCCGTACCCGGCCGGACGCGGGCCGGCGGGGCCCACCGACCAGGCCGGACCGGGCTGACCGCCGGGGTGCGGCCAGGCCGGGCCACCGAACCCGCCGCCCGTGCCGGGCGGGGCGGCCCGGCCCGGCGCGAAGCCCTGCGGGGTGGCGGCCGCCGCGCCGAGGCCGGGCGGAGCGGCCCCGCCCACCGCCGGGCCGAGGCCGTGCGGAGCGCCCCCGGCCGGGCCGAAGCCCTCCGGCGTGGCCCCGGCCGGGTTGACGCCGTGGGGAGCGCCTGCGGCCGGGTGGTGGCCGTGGGGAGCGCCGGTGGCCGGACCGACGCCCGGTGGAGTGTGGTCGCCGGTCGTCGGGCCGAAGCCCTCGGCGGGACGGCCGCCGACGGCCGGGCCGGGGCCGGGTGCGGCGTCGCCGCCGCCCGCCGGGCCGACACCGGCCGGGTCCGACCGGCCCGCGTCCGGGGCGACCCCGGGTGCGGCGGGCGGGGACCCGGCGGGCGGCTGGCCGCCGGCCGGCGTACCGCCGAGGGAGGCCGGGGTGAGCGGTGCCGGCGCGCCCGGGGTGGGCAGCACGGCGGGCCCGGGGACGGCCGGGCCGGCCACCGCCCACGGCGGTCGGGGCGGGACGGGGAGCCGGGCCAGCGTGGAGTCCCGGGCGTCCTGGGCCGCCTCGGCCAGGGCGAGCGCGCTCGGGTGGCGGTCGCGGGGGCTCTTCGCCAGCGCCTGGCGGACCACCTCGACCACCGCCGGGGGCGTGTCCGGCGGGAGCGGCGCCGGCTCGTCCTGGACATGCCGCATGGCCACCTGGAGCGGATTGTCGCCCTCGAAGGGCGGCCGGCCGGCGAGGCAGAAGTAGGCGACCACGCCGAGCGCGTAGACGTCGGTGGCGGCCGAGACGGGCTGGCCGGCGGCCTGCTCCGGCGACATGAACGAGGCGGTGCCGAGCACCATGTGCGCGGCGGTGATCCCGGCCATGGTGCTGGCCCGGGCGATGCCGAAGTCGACCAGCACCACCGTCCCGTCCCGCTTCACCAGCAGGTTCCCCGGCTTCACGTCCCGGTGCACGATCCCGGCGAGGTGGGCGGCGTGCAGCGCGTGCGCGGCCTGCGCCACCACCGACATGGTCGACGCCGGGTCGAGTCGGCCGGCCCGGCGGATCCAGGTCACCAGCGGGTCGCCGTCGACGTACTCCATCACCAGGTAGCTGGCCTGGCTGCCGTCGGCCAGCGTGGCGGAGCCGAAGTCGTGCACCTGCACGATGCCGGGGTGCCGCAGCGCGGCCAGCATCCGGGCCTCGGCGTGGAAGCGGGTGGTGAACTCCGGGTCGGCGACCAGCGACGGCAGCAGCACCTTCACCGCGACCTCGCGGCCCAGCAGGGTGTCGGTGCACTTCCAGACGGCGCCCATGCCGCCGGTCGCGATGCGTTCGCTCAGCCGGTACCGGTCGCTGAGCACCACTCCTTGAGTCAGCACCGCGTCACCGTACCGGCTGCCGGTGAGCGCGCATGATCCATGTGCCGGGCGCGGCCGTTCCGCGTCCGGCCGACTACGCTTGCGGAGGTTTGGCGTCCCTGGGGGGACGACGGCGGCGAGGGGAGACGCGGCATGGCGTGGAGCTGGCGGTACGAGGGCACGAACGGCGAGTCGGTCGACGGGCCGGCCGAGTCGTTCGGCAGCCAGGCGGACGCCGAGTCGTGGATCGGCCAGACCTGGCGGGAGCTCGCGGCGTCCGGCGTCACCTCGGTCGCGCTCGTCGAGGACGACCGGGTGGAGTACCGGATGAGCCTGCTGCCGACGGCGGAATGATGGCGTACGACCGCCCGGGCGACCCGCTGGTGCTCGGGGTGCCCCGGGCGGCGTTCCGCCCCAGCCCGGTCTTCCTCGCCCTGGTCGCGCTCTTCGTGGCCAGCGGGGCGATGACCTGGCTGGGGTTCGGCAACGTCCGGTTCGACGTCTTCCTCTTCGTCGTCTCGGGCTGGCTGGTCTCGCTCTGCCTGCACGAGTACGCCCACGCGGTGGTCGCCTACCGGGCCGGCGACCGGGACATCGCCCACCGTGGCTACCTCACGCTCAACCCGTTCAAGTACACGAACCCGCTGCTGTCCATCGTGCTGCCGGTCGTGGTGGTGCTGCTCGGCGGCATCGGCCTGCCCGGCGGCGCGGTCTGGGTGGACCGGCACGCCATCCCCGGCCGGCTGCGGCACACCCTGGTCAGCCTGGCCGGCCCGGCCACCAACGTGCTGTTCACCCTGGTGCTGGTGGTGGCGTTGCGGATCGGGCTCGGCGCCGGCGGTCCGCTGGAGTTCTGGGCCGGCCTGGCCCTGCTGGCGTTCCTCCAGCTCACCGCCAGCGTGCTCAACCTGCTGCCGGTGCCCGGCCTGGACGGCGGCAACATGATCCAGCCGTGGCTCAGCCCGCCGTACCGCCGGATGTACGACCTGTTCGCCCCGTGGGGGTTCATCCTGCTCTTCGCGCTGTTGTGGAACCCGCGGATCGGTGGCGCGTTCTTCGGCGCGATCTTCACCGTCTCCCACCTGCTCGGCCTGCCCCCGGAGCTGTACAGCGCCGGGCTGCACCTGATCCGGTTCTGGGAGGGCTGAACCGCCCGGTCCGGCCGGCGGGGACCCGCCGGCCGGACCGGGACGCGGTCACGGCCGCCGGGCGGGGGACTCGGTCTTCGCCGGGTCCCGCTCGGTGACCGGCTCCACGATCTCGTCGATCGCCTTGAGCAGGTCGGCGTCGAGCTTCACGCCGGCCGCCTTCACGTTGTCGTGCACCTGCTCCGGCCGGGACGCCCCGACGATCGCCGACGAGACGTTCGGGTTCTGCAGCACCCAGGCGATGGCGAGCTGGGCCATGGTCAGCCCGGCCTGCTCGGCCAGCGGCTTGAGCTGCTGCACCCGGGTGAGCACCTCGTCGGTCAGCCACTTCGCGATGAACCCGGCACCGGACTTCTCGTCGGTGGCCCGGGAGCCGGCCGGCGGCGGCTGACCCGGCCGGTACTTGCCGGAGAGCACGCCCTGGGCCATCGGCGACCAGACGATCTGGCCGACGCCCAGCTCCTCGCTGGCCGGGATCACCTCGGCCTCGATGACTCGCCACAGCATCGAGTACTGCGGCTGGTTGGACACCAGCGGGACGCGCAGCTCGCGGGCGAGGGCGTGGGCCTCCCGGAGCTGCGACGCCTTCCACTCCGAGACCCCGATGTAGTGCGCCTTACCGGAGTGCACGACGTCGGCGAACGCCTCCATCGTCTCCTCCAGCGGGGTGCTGTAGTCGTACCGGTGGGCCTGGTAGAGGTCCACGTAGTCGGTCTGCAGCCGGCGCAGCGAGCCGTTGATCGACTCCATGATGTGCTTGCGGGACAGGCCCCGGTCGTTCCGGCCGGGGCCGGTCGGCCAGTAGACCTTGGTGAAGATCTCCAGCCCCTCGCGCCGCTCACCCTTCAGCGCGCGACCGAGCACCTCCTCGGCCTTCGTGCCGGCGTACACGTCGGCGGTGTCGAAGGTGGTGATGCCGGTGTCCAGGGCGGCCCGCACGCACGCGGTCGCCGCCTCCTCCTCGACCTGTGAACCGTGGGTGATCCAGTTGCCGTACGAGATCTCGCTGACCATCAGGCCCGAGCGGCCTAGGTGTCGGAATTCCATGCCTCGACCCTAATCCCGCTGCCCGGGGTGCCCGGCGGCGGCGCGGCGGGGCTGTGGGTCAGAGCACCGGGCTGGTGTCGGCGAGCAGCTGGTCGATCTCGGCGACCACCGCGGCGCGGCTCGGGTGCACCGGGTCGATCAGCGGCTGGCCGCGCCGGTCCCGCGCGCCCCACCGGCCGGACTCGTCGCGGACCAGGAAGGCGACCGGGTGCACCACCAGCACCGGGTACACCGGCGCGACCAGCACCCGGCCGGTCCGGTCCACCACGCCCCGGCGACCGGCCAGCTCCACCCCGGCCAGGCCCTCCTCGGTGAAGCCGTCCACCTGCCGGCCGTCGGCCAGGGTGGTGCTGAGGCTGTGGTAGCGGGTCGGCACGACGACCTGGCCGGTGCGGTCGACCGCGCCCCAGCCGCCGTTCTGCCGGACCGCCGCCAGGCCGCCCCGGAACGGGCGCACGTCCTCGAAGCCCGGCGGGATCTTCACGATGTTGGTCGGGTCGACCGCCATCCACCTGCCCTTGCCGTCCATCGACACCCAGGCCAGGCCCTCGGAGAACGAGCCCACCGCCCGGTAGCCGTTGTTCGCCTCGATCAGCGCCACGCCGGTCGTGTCGATCAGCGCCCAGCGGGACGCCTCGGGGCGGCGGACCCAGGCCATCCCCTCGCCGAACGGCTGCACCTCGGCGTACCGGTGCTCGACCACCAGGTTGCCGTCGGCGTCCGCGTACCCCCAGAGCTGAAGCTCCTCGTCGAAGGTGGGCACCGGGTACCGCTCGCGGCTCAGCACCGCCTCCCGGCTGCGCGGCTTCGGCCCGAAGCCACCCGCCGCGGCCCGCTCGGCGACCGCGTCCAGCGCCACGGCGGTACGGGCGCTCAGCTCCGCGTCCTCGCCCTGGCGCAGGTCCATCGCCCGCTCGAAGTGCAGGCACGCCTCGGTCAACCGGCCCTGGTCGTAGCAGCACCGGCCGGCGTGCTCGTGCAACGCCGCGCGCAGCCGGTCGGGCAGTTCCGGCGAGTTCGCCTCGGCGAAGAGCCGGTCGGCCTCCGCGTACTCGCCCCGCCAGCGCAGCACCTCGGCGAGCCGGGCCCGGGCCAGCGCCGTACGCCGCAGCTCGCCGGTGGCGTCCGCGTAGGTGAGGGCGAGGCGGGCATCGGCGAGGGCGTCGTCCAGGTCGCCGAGGATCCGGGACGCCACCGATCGCAGGCTCAGCAGCCGGGCGCGGCTGCGGTTGTCCAGCGCGCTGCCCAGCTTGGTGGTGAGCCCGTCCCGTACCTCGCGCAGCGCCGCCGGATCGGGAGCCTCCTCGCGCAGGGTCTCCGGGTGCAGGCGCCAGCGGAACGCGGCCAGCGCCTGTTCCGGGTCGGCCGGGCGTACCTCCGGTTGCTCGTCCTCCGCCGCCGGCTGTTCCTCCGGCGCGGCCTCGGCCGCCGCGCCAGGCTGCCCGGCCGGTGTGTCGTCGGCCGGCGGTGGCGCGTCCTCGTCCGTCGTGTCCGACGCACCGTCCGGTGCCGTCGACGTGGCCGGTGGTGCCGGCACCGGCTGGTCCGACCGTGGCTCGGCCGTGTCGGGACGCTCCGTCGGCGGTACGGGCGCCGCGCCGGCCGTGGGTGCGGGCGGTCCGGAGACGGGCACGCTGTCGGCCGTACGGGTTTCCGCGTCCGGCTCGATCGAGGCGGGGACGGACGCCTCCGCCGCTCCGGCGGGCGACGCCGTGCCGCTCGCCGGCTCCGCCGGGGTGTCGGCGCCGGGCCGGTCGGGCGACCAGGCGGGCGGGGCCGACACCGGTACGGCCGGCGGCGCGGACCTCGGCGGGGCCGAAACGGGGGCGGCCGGTGGCGCGCTGACCGGAACGCCGGCCCCCGGGCCGACGTGGTCGGCCGGCGGTTCGGTCGCCGGCTGGTGCGGACGGCTGGGGGCGGTCTCCGCGGCGGGGGCCGGGCCAGACTCGGGGCCGCTCGACCGGAACCAGGCGGTTGCCCCGTCGGCCGTCCCGTCGCCGGTGGCGGCGGTTCCCCGGTCCGCCGCGCGCTCCGGCTGCGCCGTACCGCCCTCGGCCCTGGACGGTGCCGAGCTCGTGGTGACGGCCTCGTCCGGCGCGGATGGGGCCGGGCGGGAGGCGGTTGCCGGCGGGGCCTCGACGGGCGTCGCCGGGGCCGGCTGCCGGAGGGTCTCGGCGGACGTCGGCGCAACCCCGGCCCGGTCCGGCTCGCCCGTCCGGGCACCGGGGTACGCCGGCGGGGCCGGCAACGGCCCGGCCGCCTGGCTGGACACCGGGCCGGCGGGCGGTGCGAACCGGGGTGCGGCCGGCGGTGCCGAGACCGGCCCGTGGGCCGTCCCGGTGGGTGCGGGCGCGCCGGAGACCGGCACGTCGGCGGGGCGGACGGGCGCGGCCGACGCGGCGGAGGCCGGCGGAGCGGGCGGTGTGGGGGCGGGCCGGGCGGGGGGCACGGAGACCGGGCGAGTGGTGCCGTCCGGCGCCTCCCCGACCCGTGCCGCCGGCTCGCCCCGGTCGACCGGGCAGGACCGGTCGGGCC
>NZ_JBICUB010000029.1:0-57453 GCF_043197935.1 Micromonospora sp. NPDC048930 | reverse complement strand
ATGTGATCAACCTTCCGTTCGGGGGTTGGCGGCACACGCGACAGGGGGGGTGCGTGCGGGTACCGCTGGAAGAAGTCTTCGATGGGTGCCCGGCGGTCAACGGGGGTGACCTGCTCGGGCGGTCCGGGGGTGTAACCGTCGGCGGCGGGGAGTGATTCCCTCGGCCTGATCCGACGTCCCGGGGTGATGTAACGACCGGGGCTCGGGGGTGATTCCCTGGCTCACGGCTCGGACCGGTGGTGCGCGGGTCCGGGTGATGTAACGACCGGCCGGGGCCGGTCATTCCAACCGCCGCTGCCTCGCCCCGGGGGGCGGGATGCTGCGCGGCCCGCCATGTACAACGACCCCGCCCCCGGCATGATTCCGCCCCGACGGTGGCGCCGACCACCCGACCCGACCGGCCCGAAACCGGACAACACATGCCGCAACCCGCCGTCACGAACCGGACATCCACCCCAGGTGGGCGCCTCCGGAGGATAGGCGTTGCAGGGTGCACCCAGGCCGGGCGGGCTGACGAGGCGCTGAGCCCACTTGGGCCGGTCGGCAGAGCGCCCGACCGGACATTCCACTCACGCCGTCCGCTGTTCGAACGGTGAGTGGAACGCCATGGGTGTCTCGCGGGGCCTGAGATGTCCATGGCGTTCCACCGAGGCGCTGGTGGTCAGTGGGTGTCGGCCGTGGTGTCGCGGGTGGGTTGGGTGGGGATGGTGGGCGTCGCCGGCCACGGGACGTCGGGGGAGGGGTGGAAGGTGATGCCGGCGGCCGTCCAGCGCGGGCCGTGGCCGGCCAGCCGCTCGCGGAAGCCCGCCCAGTCGTGCGTCGGCCGGGGTGACCAGCCCAGCTCGGCGAGGGCGGGCAGGCGCGGGAAGAACATGAACTCCACCTCGGCCAGGGTGGTGACCGACTCGGTCCAGAGCGGCGCCTCCACCCCCAGCACGGCCTCGACCGGTACGCCGGTCAGGTGCGTGCCCGGATCCCAGTCGTACGCCCGGTGCACGTCGATGAGGCCGGCCCAGTCGTGCCCGATCGGGGTGTCCGGGGCGTACTTCATGTCCAGGTAGGCGCGGTTGCCGGGGGAGAGGATGACCCGGGCGCCGCGGCGTACCGCGTCGGCGGTCTCAGGGTCGTCGCCGTTGGTGCCCCACCACTGGAGCACCCGGCCGTCGACGTGCCCGGCCGGGGCGAGCTGGTGCCAGCCGACCACGGTCTTCCCGGTGTCCGCCACGATCCGTTGCGCCCGCTCGACGAAGCCGGTGTACGCCGCGCCCTTGACCTTGAACGCCTCGTCGCCGCCGAGGTGCAGCCAGGGGCCGGGGGTCAGCCCGGCCACCTCGCCGACCACGTCGGCGACGAAGTCGTACGTCCGCTCGTCGGCCGGGTCGACGTAGCTGAAGCCGACCTCGGTGCCGGTGTACGGCGGCGGCGGGATCTTGCCCGGCGCCAGCTCGGGGTACGCGACCAGGGCCGCGTTGGTGTGCCCGGGCAGGTCGATCTCCGGCACCACGGTGACGTGGCGACGGGCGGCGTACGCGACGATCCGGCGGTAGTCGGCGTTGGTGTACCAGCCGCCCGGCCCGCCGCCCACCTCGGTGGTCCCACCCACCTCGGCGAGTCGGGGCCAGGAGTCGACGGCGATCCGCCACCCCTGGTCGTCGGTGAGGTGCAGGTGCAGGTGGTTGAGCTTGTAGCGGGCCAGGTGGTCGACCACCCGCAGCACGTCCTCGACGCCGAAGAAGTGCCGGGCCACGTCGAGCATGGCGCCCCGGTACGGGAAGCGCGGCCGGTCGACGATCGTGCCCCCGGGCACCGCCCAGCGCTCGGTGACCGGGGTGGCGCTCTCGATGGCCGCCGGCAGGAGCTGCCGCAGCGTCTGCGCGCCGTGGAACAGCCCGGCCGGGGTCGCGGCGGTGATCCGGACCCCGTCCCGGGTGATGTCGAGGCGGTAGCCCTCGTCGCCCAGCTCCGCGCCGCTCGGCAGGCCATTGCCGGCTGCCGGGTCGGCCCACCCGCCGCCGGCAGCACCGGCCGCGTCGCCGGGAGCAGCGCCGGTGACCGGATCGGCCGCGCCGGCGGTGGTCGCGGTCGACACGGTGAGCGCCAGCGGGTCGCCGGGCTCGGCGTCCGCGGTGTCGGTGACCGGGAGCGGGTAGCCGGTGGCGGGGCGCAGCCACTCGGCGAGCTGCTCGGCGACGTCCCGGCCGGCCGCGCTGACCCGGATCGCCGCGTCCTCGGGGAGGGTGAAGTCGGTCGCCGGGTCCGGTGCCACGTGCTCGGGCGCGGGCACCACGTCACCGAGCCGGACCGGGGCGGGCGGGGCGAGCAGGTCGCCGGCCCGGCGGGCGGCGGTCCGGGCCAGGTCGGCGGCGGCCGGCTGCTGGGTGGGGAGGCCGGTGCGGTCGAGCGGTTCGGGACCGCTCTCGGACGGGGCGGTGGGGGTGGTGGGCACGGCGACGGCTCCGGGGTGTATTTGCGCGGGATATGGCAAAGGTGAGGTTCAGCGGAAACCAGTGCCGTCAAGAGTACGAGGGGAATCGGAATTGCGTGATCCTGCGCGTGGAAGCGTTCCCAAAAACCGGTACGGACGCGGATAGTGGTGATGGTTGTGCCGATTGTCACCGAACGGTCCCAGCCCACTCGATGTTCGCTTAACCTTCGCCCCACCGATCGCTGACGTGCCGGGATTACCGGTGGTCGCTCCCGGGGTATGTCCGAACTGAACCTTCGTTAAGTGTCAATGGCGCGCGTGGGAGGCTCTGGTGGCAGCGCAAGAGACGGTCGAGCACAAGTACGTCTACGACTTTGCCGAGGGCAACAAGGACCTCAAGGACCTGCTCGGCGGCAAGGGGGCCAACCTCGCCGAGATGACCAATCTCGGCCTGCCGGTCCCGCCCGGCTTCACCATCACCACCGAGGCCTGCAAGGCGTACCTGACGACCGGCCGGGAGCCGGACGGGCTGGCCGGGCAGATCGAGGCGCACCTGGAGTCCCTGGAACGGGAGATGGGCCGCAAGCTCGGCGACCCGGACGACCCGCTGCTGGTCTCCGTACGCTCCGGCGCCAAGTTCTCCATGCCCGGCATGATGGAGACCGTCCTCAACGTCGGCCTCAACGACCGGAGTGTGGTCGGGCTCAGCGCGCAGGCCGGCGGCAACGACCGGTTCGCCTGGGACTCCTACCGCCGCCTGATCCAGATGTTCGGCAAGACCGTCTGTGACGTGCCGGGCGAGGAGTTCGAGCACGCCATCGACGACGCCAAGCGGGCCAAGGGCACGGACAACGACCTCGACCTGGACGCCGACGACCTGCGCGGGCTGGTCGACTCGTTCAAGAAGATCTTCGCCAAGCACACCGGGCGGGAGTTCCCGCAGGAGCCCCGGGAACAGCTCGACCTGGCCATCCGCGCGGTCTTCGACTCGTGGAACGCCGAGCGCGCCGTGGTCTACCGCCGGCAGGAGCGGATCCCCGCCGACCTGGGCACCGCGGTCAACGTGGTGGCCATGGTCTTCGGCAACCTCGGCCCGGACTCCGGCACCGGCGTCGCCTTCACCCGCGACCCCGCCAGCGGGGCGCAGGGCATCTACGGCGACTACCTGGCCAACGCCCAGGGCGAGGACGTGGTCGCCGGCATCCGCAACACCGTGCCGCTGGAGGAGTTGCAGCGGATCGACAAGAAGTCCTACGACGAGCTGCTCGGCTACATGGCCCGGCTCGAGGAGCACTACAAGGACCTCTGCGACATCGAGTTCACCATCGAGCGCGGCAAGCTCTGGATGCTCCAGACCCGGGTCGGCAAGCGCACCGCCGCCGCCGCGTTCGTCATCGCGGGTCAGCTCGTCGACGAGGGCCTGATCGACCTGGACGAGGCGCTGCACCGGGTCAACGGGGCGCAGCTCGCCCAGCTGATGTTCCCCCGGTTCAAGCTCGACCACGAGTTCGAGCCGGTGGCCAAGGGCATCGGGGCGTCGCCGGGCGCGGCGGTCGGCAAGGTCGTCTTCACCTCCGCCCGCGCGGTCGAGCTGGCCGCCGAGGGCGAGCCGGTGATCCTGGTCCGGCGGGAGACCAACCCGGACGACCTGAACGGCATGATCGCCGCCAAGGGCATCCTCACCTCGCGCGGCGGCAAGACCAGCCACGCCGCCGTGGTGGCCCGGGGCATGGGCAAGACCTGCGTCTCCGGCGCGGACCAGCTGGACGTCAACATCCCGGCGAAGAAGTTCACCGTCGCCGGGCAGACCGTCAACGAGGGCGACGTCGTCTCCATCGACGGCACCACCGGCAAGGTCTACCTGGGCGAGGTGCCGGTCATGCCGTCCGAGGTGGTGCAGTACTTCGAGGGCACCCTCGACCCGGAGCAGACCGACGACCCGCTGGTCCGGGCCGTACACCGGATCATGACGCACGCCGACGCCACGCGGCGGCTGCGGGTCCGGACGAACGCCGACACCGGTCCGGACGCGGCGCGGGCGCGGCGGTTCGGCGCCGAGGGCATCGGCCTGTGCCGCACCGAGCACATGTTCCTCGGCGACCGGCGGGAGCTGGTCGAGCGGCTGATCCTCGCCGGCACCGACGCCGAGCGGGAGGAGGCCCTCGCCGCGCTGCTGCCGCTGCAGCGGGAGGACTTCATCGAGATCTTCCGGGAGATGGACGGCCTGCCGGTCACCATCCGGCTGATCGACCCGCCGCTGCACGAGTTCCTGCCCCCGCTGGAGCAGCTCGCGGTCAACGTGGCGGTCGCCCAGGAGCGCGGCGAGGACGTGGCCAAGGAGGAGGCGCTGCTCGCCGCCGTCCGGCGGATGCACGAGGAGAACCCGATGCTCGGCCTCCGCGGCGTCCGGCTCGGCCTGGTCATCCCGGGCCTGTTCGCCATGCAGGTCCGCGCGATCGCCGAGGCCGCCGTCACGGTCGTCCGGGCCGGCGGCTCGGCCTGCCCGGAGATCATGGTCCCGCTGGTCGGCGCCGTGCAGGAGCTGGAGACGGTACGCGCCGAGGCCGAGAAGATCATCGCCGAGGTGGTCGGGGACAGCGGTGTCGAGGTGCTGATCGGCACCATGATCGAGGTGCCCCGGGCCGCGCTGACCGCCGGGCAGATCGCCGAGGCGGCGCAGTTCTTCTCCTTCGGCACCAACGACCTCACCCAGATGGGCTGGGGCTTCTCCCGGGACGATGTCGAGGGCGCGTTCTTCTGGCGCTACCTGGAGCTGGGCATCTTCGGCATCTCGCCGTTCGAGTCCATCGACCGGGAGGGGGTCGGCCGGCTGGTCCGGATCGCCGCCGAGGAGGGCCGGGCCGCCCGGCCGGGACTCAAGCTCGGCGTCTGCGGCGAGCACGGCGGCGACCCCGACTCGGTGCACTTCTTCCACGAGGTCGGGCTCGACTACGTCTCCTGCTCGCCGTTCCGGGTGCCGGTGGCCCGGCTGGAGGCGGGTCGCGCGGCGGTGACCACCACGGGCTCCGACTCCCGCTGACCGGGTGACGAAACCGGGGCCGCCGGCGCTCAAGTCGGCGGCCCCGCTTCCGCCCGGCGGGCCATCTCCGCCCGCCGGGCGTAACCTGGGCTCGCCCGCGTACGAGTCGATCAGGAGAGGTGGCCGCAT
Organism: Micromonospora sp. NPDC048930; assembly: GCF_043197935.1. Lineage (NCBI taxonomy): Bacteria > Bacillati > Actinomycetota > Actinomycetes > Micromonosporales > Micromonosporaceae > Micromonospora > Micromonospora sp. NPDC048930. Next base: position 51,859 of record NZ_JBICUB010000029.1, on the reverse strand, counting down.
GACCAGCGTCTGGGAGAACCTGACCGTCGAGGCCCAGGACCCGTCGCGGCTCGCCCACTGGTGGGCCGAGGCACTCGGCTACCAGGTGATCAGCGAGAAGCCGGACGAGGTGGAGATCCGCCGCTCGCCCGACGCGCTGCCCGGCATCGTCTTCGTCCCGGTCGCCGCGTCCAAGGAGGGCAAGAACCGGCTGCACATCGACCTGCGCCCGGCCGACCAGGAGGCCGAGGTGGAGCGCCTGGTCGACATGGGGGCCCGGCACGTCGACATCGGTCAGGGCGAGGCGGACTGGACGGTGCTGTCCGACCCCGAGGGCAACGAGTTCTGCGTGCTCCGTGAGCGCCAGGGGTGAGCCGGGCTGACGACGGGGCGCGCCTCGTCGTCGAGGCGCCCAAGGACACCGGGTACGGGCGGTCGCCGTACGAGCGGGACCGGGCGCGGGTGCTGCACTCGGCGGCGTTCCGCCGGCTCGCCACCAAGACCCAGGTGCACACGGCTGGCACCGACGACTTCCTGCGTACCCGGCTGACCCACTCGCTCGAGGTGGCGCAGATCGCCCGCGAGATGGGCGCCCGGCTGGGCTGCGACCCGGACGTGGTGGACACCGCCGGGTTGGCGCACGACCTCGGGCATCCGCCGTTCGGGCACAACGGCGAGGACGCCCTGGACGCCCTCGCCGCCGACTGCGGCGGCTTCGAGGGGAACGCCCAGACGCTGCGGGTGCTCACCCGGCTGGAGGCGAAGGTGCTCGCCCCGGACGGCCACTCCGCCGGGCTCAACCTCACCCGGGCCTCGCTCGACGCGGTCAGCAAGTACCCGTGGCAGCGCCGTCCGGGCCGGCGCAAGTTCGGGGTGTACGCCGACGACCGTCCGGTCTTCGACTGGCTGCGCGCCGGCAGCCCGCCCGGTGAGCGGCGCTGCCTGGAGGCCCAGGTGATGGACTGGGCCGACGACGTGGCGTACTCGGTGCACGACGTCGAGGACGGCATCCACGGCGGGTACGTCAGCCTGCGCCCGCTGCTCGCCGACCCGGAGGAGCGCCGGGCGCTCTGCGCCGACGTGGCGGCCGCGTACTCCGGGGAGGCCCCCGAGGACCTGGGCGAGGTGCTGGCGGAACTGCTGGCCGAGCCGGTGCTCGCCCCGCTCGCCACGTACGACGGCAGCCACCGGGCCCTCGCCGCGCTGAAGACGACCACCAGCGTGCTCACCGGCCGGTTCGTCGCCACGGTGGTGGCCGCCACCCAGGAGCGCCACGGCCCCGGCCCGCACCGCCGGTACGCCGCCGACCTGGTGGTGCCGCGTCGGATCCGGGTCCAGTGCGCGCTGCTCAAGGGCATCGCGCTGCGCTACGTGATGCGCCGCCCCGGCGCCGGCCCCCGGTACGCCCGCCAGCAGGAGATCCTCGCCGAGCTGGTGGCCGCCCTGCTCGACCGGGCACCGGACGCGCTCGACCCGGTCTTCGCCCCGCTCTGGCGGGACGCCCCCGACGACGCCGCCCGCCTCCGCGTGGTGATCGACCAGGTCGCCTCGCTCACGGACCCGGCCGCCCTCGCCTGGCACGCCCGCCTGCTCCCCCCGGCCTGACCACCCGCCCCGGCCGGCACGGCGGGCGTCATCCATCGATGAGTGTGGTTATAATCGGCCATGCGTCGAGCCCTCGCCTGCCTGGCCGCCGTGCTCGTGGCCACCCCCGTCGTCGTCGCCGCCGAGGCGGCCTCCGCCGCGACCACGTCCCCGGCGCTCGTCATCGCCAGCGACTTCCCCGACCCGGACGTGATCAAGGTGGGTGGCACCTACTACGCCTACTCGACCAACAACGGCAACGGCAACGTGCCGGTCGCCACGGCCACCTCGCTCACCGGCCCGTGGACGCGGCGGCCGGACGCCCTGCCGACCCTGGGTGCCTGGGCCGACGGCGGCCGCACCTGGGCCCCCGACGTGTCCCAGCGCGCCGACGGCAGGTTCCTGCTCTACTACACCGCGCGCAGCCGCGCCGCCGGCCGGCAGTGCATCGGAGCGGCCCTGGCCAGCTCGCCGCTGGGCCCGTTCGCCCCGGTCGGCACCGGGCCGCTGGTCTGCAACGGCACCGAGGGCGGCGACATCGACCCGTCCAGCTTCGTCGACTCGACGGGCCTGCGCTACCTGCTCTACAAGGACGACGGCAACGCCATCGGCCAGCCGACGAGCCTCTGGCTCCAGCAGGTCGCCGCCGACGGCGTGACGCTCCAGGGCGGCCGCGTCGAGCTGTTGCGCAACGACCGCCCGGAAGAGGCCGGCGTCATCGAGGCGCCCGTGCTGACCAAGGTCGGGTCGCGCTACGTGCTCTTCTACTCCCTCGGCGGCTACGGCGGCGACGGCTACCAGACCAGCTACGCCACCGCGACCTCGCTCACCGGCCCGTACGCGAAGGCGTACCGGTCGCTGGTGACCACGGCGAGCGTGGACGGTGCCGTGCGGGGGCCCGGCGGCGCGGACGTCGTCCGGGAGGCCGGCGGCGACCATCTCGTCTTCCACGGCTGGATCAACAACTACTCCGCCCGTGGGATGTACGTGGCGGCGCTCGGCTGGGCCGGCGAGTATCCCGTGGTCCGGGGCAGCCGGGTGCGGTACGAGACCGAGCGGGGTGTGCTCAACCACTGCGCCGTGCGCAACACCAGCACCGCCTCACAGGGCCAGGTGGTGGCCTACATCGACTACGCCGACAGCTGGGTCGACGTCACCGTCTACGCCCCGCGCGCCGGTGGCTACACCGCGTACATCGCCTATGCCGCCGGGTACGGCGACGCCACGCACACGTTGACCGTCAACGGCGGCGCCGCCCAGGTTGTCAGCTATCCGAACACGGGCTGGGAGACCTGGCGGCAGGTCCGCGCCGACGTCACCCTGAACGCCGGGTTCAACACGCTGCGGCTGACCCACCGGGACCGCTGGGCCGAGCTGGACTACGTCGAGATCGCGTAGGGACGGGGCACCCCACCCCGGGCCGGCGACGTCGTCCCTGCTGCTTAGGCTAGCCTAAGTAGCATGACGGAGCGCCCGAAGAAGGTCACCGCCGCCACGGTCGTCCGGACCGAGCGGCCCACCCCGCACCTGATCCGGCTGGTGCTGGGCGGTGCGGAGCTGGCCGGCCTGCCGGTGGGCGCGTACACCGACCATTACGTGAAGCTGGTCTTCCCGCCGGCCGGGGTGGTCTACCCGCACCCGACGGACCTCGCCACCATCAAGCGGCAGTTCCCGGCCGAGCAGTGGCCGCGGCTGCGGGCGTACACCGTGCGGGCCTGGGACGCGGCGGCCGGTGAGCTGACCATCGACGTGGTGCACCACGGCGACGAGGGCCTGGCCGGGCCGTGGGCGGCCCGGCTGCGCCCCGGCGACCCGGTGCTCTTCACCGGCCCCGGCGGGGCGTACGCCCCGGACCCGACGGCCGACTGGCACCTGCTGGCCGGGGACGAGAGCGCCCTGCCCGCGATCGCCGCCGCCCTGGAGCGGCTGCCCGCCGGCGCGCGGGCGGTGGCCTTCGTCGAGGTCGACGGCCCGGCCGACGAGCTGCCGCTGGCCAGCGCCGGCGCGGTCGAGCTGCGCTGGCTGCACCGGGCCGGCCGGCCGGTGGGCGAGGCGCTGGTCGAGGCGGTCCGGGCGCTGGACTTCCCGCCCGGCCGGGTGCACGCCTTCGTCCACGGCGAGGCCACCTTCGTCAAGGAGTTGCGCCGGCTGCTGCGGATCGACCGCGGGGTGCCGCGCGACGACCTCTCCATCTCCGGCTACTGGCGGCGGGGCATGGACGACGAGGGTTGGCGCTCCACCAAGCGCGCCTGGAACGCCCAGGTGGAGGCGGAGGAGTCGGCGGTCCTGCCCGCCTGACCGGTCACGCTCCGCGCACCGCCAGCCGGTAGAGCTGCGGCAGCAGCCACGGGGCGATCCACTGCTGCACGCCCTCCGGGGTGAAGTGCAGCCCGTCGCTGCGTACCCGGACCCCGCCGGCCTCCCAGGTGAAGCGGCCCTGCGGGCAGACCCGCCGGTTGAGGTCGAGCACGGTGGCGCCGTGCCGGTCCGCCGTCGCGCGCAGCAACCGGTTCCACGCGTCCACCCGCGCCGCGTCGTCCTCCGGCCAGAGCCCGCCGTCCGGCCGCTCCGCCCGCCGGGTGTACGGCGCGGTCAGCAGCGCCACGTGCGCGCCCTTCCCGGCGGCGATGTCGATCGCCCGGTCCAGTTCGCCGGTGAGGTACCGGTCGAATGCCGGCTCGCCGACGTGCTGCCAGCGCCCGTCGAGCTTGCGGTCCATCAGCTCCCACCGGTCCAGCAGGATCACCGCGACGTCCGGGTCGTCGGCCCGGACGCCCCGCCGCCAGCGGTCGTCCCAGTGCTCGCAGCCGGGGTAGTTGGGGTGCGGCTCACCGATGTAGCGCAGCTCCGGGAGCCGGGCGATGCCGCAGCCCTGCACGGCCCGCACGCTGACCGCGAGCTTCTCCTGCTCGGGCAGGTAGCTGCCGAGCGACCAGGCCACGGAGTCGCCGAGGAAGGCCACCCGGGGCTGGCCGGGCTCGCGCCCCGGGCGGCGTACCGGGGGCACCGCGGTGGGGGAGCCGGCGGCGCCGGCCGTCGGGGTGGGGGCGTCGAGGGCGATCGCCGGGCGGGGGAGCGGGGCGGGGGGCACGGTGCCGAGGACCGCGACCGCGGCCACCCCGGCGACCGCCGTACCGGCCACCGCCGGCGCCGGGCGGGGCAGCCGCCGGGCCCGGCGGATCGGTCGCTCCACCAGCAGGTACGACCCGGTGGCGACGGCCAGCGTGACCGCGCAGCGGGCGGCGAGCAGGGCGATCCCGGCCAGCCCGGTCCGCTCGGCGGTGAGCCACTGGAACAGCGGCCAGTGCCAGAGGTAGACGCCGTACGAGATCCGCCCGAGCCAGACCAGCGGCGCCAGGGCGAGCAGCCGCGCGGTCGGGGACGCGGGGCTGACCGTGGCGTGCGCGATGACCGCGACCACCGCGAGGGCGGCCACGGTCAGGCCGCCCCGGTAGAGCCAGCCGTCGCCGCCCCCGGCGGTGGCCCAGAACCAGCCGGTCACCACCGCCCCGGCCAACGCCAGCGCCCCGAGGACCGGGTGGCGGGCCGGCCGGCCGGGTGCCGGGGCCGGATGGCTTCGCGGCGCGGGGGCGGCGGCCGGCATCCGGGCCAGCAGCACGGCGAGCGCGGCGCCGACCAGGAGGGCGACGGCCCGGGTGTCGGTGCCGTAGTAGACCCGGTCCACCGCGCCCGGGGCGAACAGCGCCGCGGCCGCGAGCGCCGAGCCGGCCGCTCCCAGCAGGACGACCGGCAGCACGGCGCGGCGCCGGAACGGGCCGGAGTCCCGCCGGGCCGTCCAGCCCAGCAGCGCGATCAGCAGCAGCGGCCAGAGCAGGTAGAACTGCTCCTCGATGCCGAGCGACCAGGTGTGCTGCAGCGGGGACGGGCTGCCGGTGGCGGCGAAGTAGTCGCCGTCCCGGTTCGCCATCCGCCAGTTGGCCACGTACCCGAGCGCGGCCAGCGCGTCCCAGCGCAGCGCGCCGAGTTCGGTGCCGGGCAGCACCTCCCGGGAGACCAGCAGCACCACGACGAGCAGCAGGAGCAGCGCGGGCAGCAGCCGGCGCACCCGCCGCCCCCAGAACGCGACCAGGTCGACCCGGCCGGTGTCCCGGTGCTCGGCGAGCAGCAGCGAGGTGATCAGGAAACCGGACAGCACGAAGAACGCGTCCACCCCGAGGAAACCGCCCGGCAGGGCGGCGACCCCGCCGTGGAAGGCGAGGACGGCCGCGACCGCGAGCGCGCGGAGACCGTCCAGGGCCGGTTGGTAGGGGACCCTGGCCCTGCTCGTACCCGACATGGGCCGGTTGTGCCCGTCGGTGACCGCCTTACACCCGGTCGCCCCGCCGCGGCGCGTATCTCAGGGGCGGGCCGGCGGGGGGCCGCCCGCGGGCTCGCCGCCGGCCGGGGCGGGGTCCGGGACGGCGAGGGCCCGGCGGTCGAGCACCGCACCGACGTGCCCGGCGGAGCGGGCGACGCGGCGGCGGATCACCCGCAGGTGTACGGCGACCGAGCCGGGCGCGACCAGCGCCGCGACCAGCGCGGCCAGCCAGGCCGGGCCGGCGAGCAGCACCGCCAGCGTGGCGGCCAGGCCGACCAGCGCGCTGTTCACCAGCGCGATCATGCCGGCCTGGCTGACCAGGTCCCGGAACCAGTGCCGGTGGAACGGCTCGGGGGCGAACGGCCCCGGGTCGTCCAGCGTCGGCATGACGATGAACGGGGTCAGCCCGGGCGCGCGGCGGGCCAGGTAGGTGCGGAGCACCGTGGCGGCGACCGCGTACCGGCGGCCCCGGTCGTTCAGCTCGACCTGACGGGCGAAGACGAAGACCCCGAGCAGCAGGACCAGCAGCCCGAGCCCGGCCAGCACGGCCGGCCCGACCCGGTCGCCGGGCCGCCCGGTGGTGATCAGGCCGGCCGACACCGCGGTCGCCCCGGACGCCACCGCCAGGAAGAAGGTGAACCGGGCGGTGGACTGGTCGTGCACCGTGCGGCTCAGCTCGCGCAGGTGCTCGTACTCGGCGAGCGCGATGGTCAGCTCCGTGTCGTCGGCCATCCGGCGTCCCCTTCCCGGTCGCGGGGCCCACCGTAACCAAGATCCGCCACCGGTCCCGCCCCGGCCGCGAGAGTGGGTGTACCTCGACATGTAGTAGAGATGCTACATTTCGCGGCATGACTGCGGTCGAACTGCCGGGAGTCGTCAGTGCTCCCCACCCGCCCGACGAGGACCTGGTCCTCGACGTCCGCGACCTGCGCATGCGGTACGGCACCGTCGACGTGCTGCACGGGGTCGACCTCACCGCCCGGCGCGGCGAGGTTCTCGCCCTGCTCGGGCCCAACGGGGCCGGCAAGACCACCACGATCGAGATCCTGGAGGGCTTCCGGATGCGCTCGGCCGGGGAGGTCCGTGTCCTCGGCGTCGACCCCGCCCGCGGCGACGAGGGCTGGCGCGCCCGGATGGGCGTGGTGCTCCAGTCCTGGCGGGACCACGGCAAGTGGCGGGTCCGCGACGTGCTCGTCCACCTCGGCACCTTCTACGCCCCGTACGCCACCGACCGGATCCGCCGGCCGTGGCCGGTCGACGAGCTGCTGGACGCCGTCGGGCTGACCGCGCAGGCGGAGAAGCGGGTGCACCAGCTCTCCGGCGGCCAGCGCCGCCGGCTCGACGTGGCGGTCGGCATCGTGGGCCGCCCGGAGCTGCTCTTCCTGGACGAGCCGACGGTCGGCTTCGACCCGGCCGCCCGGCGGGAGTTCCACGAGCTGGTGCACCGTCTCGCCGACCTCGACGAGACCACCATCCTGCTCACCACGCACGACCTGGACGAGGCGGAGAAGCTGGCCGACCGGATCCTCATCCTGGCCGGCGGCCGGATCGTCGCCGACGGCTCGCCGGACGAGCTGGCCCGCCGGGTCGCCGGGGACGCGGAGATCCGCTGGACCCGGGACGGGGAGCGCTTCGTGCACTCCGCCGCCGACGCCACCGGCTTCCTCCGCGACCTGCTCCGCCAGTACGGCGACGCGGTGCAGGAGCTGGAGGTCCGCCGGGCCAGCCTGGAGGACGCGTACATGGCACTGGTCTACGAGGAGGAGTCGGGGGTCCGGACCGGCCGGGCCGCCCGGGTGTGGCAGGGGAGCGACCGATGAACCCGACCGTGACGGCCGTCCGGGCCGGTCTCCAGCGCGGCGTGATCGAGCTGCGCAACACCTTCACCAACGGCCAGGACCTGTGGAACTACTTCTTCCCGACCGCGGCCCTGCTGGTCACGATGTTCTTCATGCGCGGCTCCACGGTGCCCGGGACCTCGTTCTCCCTCGGCGCCCGTACGCTGCCCAGCGCCCTCGGCATGGGCCTGGCCTTCGGCGGCATGCTGGTGCTCGCCTCGCAGCTGGTGATCGAGCGGGAGGACGGCACCCTGCTGCGCGCGAAGGCCACCCCGAACGGGATGCTCGGCTACCTGATCGGCAAGATCACGCTGATGTCGACGGTGGCGCTGGTGAGCATGCTCCTCCAGCTCGTCCCGGCGCTGTTCTATCTGGACGGGCTGCGGGTCACCAGCGCCTCCGCCTGGCTCACCCTGCTCTGGGTGGCGGTGCTCGGCCTGGTCGCCACCCTGCCGATGGGCGCGGTCCTCGGCTCGCTGATCGAGAACCCGCGCAACCTCGGGCTGGTCATGCTGCCGAACATGGGACTGATCGCCCTCTCCGGCATCTTCTACCCGATCAACGGCTACCCGGGCTGGCTGCAGGCCGTCGCCCAGGTCTTCCCGATCTACTGGCTAGGGTTGGGGATGCGTTCGGCGTTGCTGCCCGACAGCATGGCCGCGGTGGAGCTCGGCGGCTCCTGGCGGCACCTGGAGACGCTCGGCGTGCTCGGCGCCTGGGCGGTGCTCGGGCTGGTGCTGGCGCCGGTCGTGCTGCGCCGGATGGCCCGTCGGGAGTCCGGCTCGCGGGTGGCCGCGCGCCGGGAGCGCGCCATGCAGCGGGTCGGATGAGAGGGCGTCGATGAGCGAGACCGTGCACAACCGGATCGCGGTGCTGCGCGCCGAGCGGGGCATCTCCCGCCGGCAGCTCGCCGACGCGCTGGGCGTGCACTACCAGACCGTCGGCTACCTGGAGCGGGGTGAGTTCCGGCCCAGCCTGCACCTGGCGCTGCGGATCGCCGCGTACTTCGAGGTGCCGGTCGAGGTGGTCTTCTCCATCGAGCCCTTCCCCCGGATCGGCGAGGCTGACCGAGCCGTGGCGCACGGCGGTGCGACCAGCGACGCGGGCCGCTCCGCCTGACGACCGACCGCCGTGCCGGCCCGCCCGGCGCGGCGGTCGACGCGCGGTGTCCGCCACACGCCCGTCCCCCCGATCGCCGGATCGTCGGTCCGGCAGGGCAGGATGTACGCCGAGGAGGTGGCGGAGATGGCTGGCCGGATCCGGGACGAGGACATCGCGCTGGTCCGCGAGCGCACCTCGATCGCCGAGGTCATCTCCGACACGGTGACCCTCAAGTCGGCCGGCGGCGGCAACCTCAAGGGGCTGTGCCCGTTCCACGACGAGAAGAGCCCGTCGTTCAACGTCTCGCCGGCCCGCAACGTCTGGTACTGCTTCGGCTGCGGGGCCGGTGGCGACGCGATCAAGTTCCTGATGGACGCCGAGCACCTGAGCTTCGTCGAGTCCGTCGAGCGGCTGGCCGCCCGCGCCGGCATCCAGCTGCGGTACGTCGAGGACGACCGCGCGGCCCCGCGTACCCGGCCGCACCAGGGGCAGCGGCAGCGGCTGGTCGCCGCGCACGCCGCCGCCGTGGAGTTCTACCGCGCGCAGCTCACCACGGCCGGCGCCCGGCCGGCCCGGGAGTTCCTCGCCCAGCGCGGCTTCGACCGGGCCGCCGCCGAACGGTACGGCTGCGGCTTCGCCCCCGACGCCTGGGACCTGCTCACCCGGCACCTGCGCCAGCAGGGCTTCAGCCATGACGAGCTGGTCACAGCCGGGCTGTCCCGGCCGTCCCGTTCCGGCACCCTGATCGACCGGTTCCGCCGACGGTTGCTCTGGCCAATCCGCGACCTCACCGGGGACGTGATCGGGTTCGGCGCCCGCAAGCTCTTCGACGACGACGACGGCCCGAAATACCTGAACACCCCCGAGACCCCGATCTACAAGAAGTCGCACGTCCTCTACGGCATCGACCAGGCCAAACGAGAGATCGCCAAGCAGGGCAAGGTGGTCGTGGTCGAGGGCTACACCGACGTGATGGCCTGCCACCTGGCCGGCGTGACCACCGCCGTGGCGACCTGCGGCACGGCCTTCGGCTCGGACCACATCGGCGTGCTGCGCCGGCTGCTGATGGACACCGACGCGGTGGCCGGCGAGATCATCTTCACCTTCGACGGGGACGCCGCCGGGCAGAAGGCGGCGCTGCGCGCCTTCGAGGACGACCAGCGCTTCGTCGGGCGTACCTTCATCGCGGTCAGCCCCGACAACATGGATCCCTGCGAGCTGCGGCTGGCCAAGGGCGACCTGGCGGTCCGCGACCTGGTCGCCCGCCGGGAGCCGCTGGTCGACTTCGCGCTCCGCCACGTGATCAACCGGTACGACCTGGACACGGTCGACGGCCGGGTGGAGGCGATGCGCCGCGCGGCCCCGCTGGTCGCCAAGATCAAGGACCGGGAGAAGCGCCCGGAGTACGTCCGCAAGCTCGCCGGTGACCTCGGCATGGAGATCGAGCCGGTGCAGCGCGCCGTGCTGGCCGCCGCGAACGGGCAACCGGCCGGCGAGGCGGCCGCCCGGGCCCGGCCCGGCCCGGCCGCCCCGGCCGTGGACAGCCCGCAGTCGATGGTCGAGCGGGAGGCGTTGAAGCTCGCCCTGCAGGAGCCCGTGCTCGCCGGCCCGATGTTCGACGCCGTCGAGGCGGCGGAATACCGGCACCCCGTGCACCAGGTGGTCCGGGCGGCGGTCGCGGCGGCCGGCGGGGCGGCGACGGCCACCGGCGGCGCGGTCTGGATCGAGCAGGTCCGGGACGCCTGCGACGACCTGGCCGCCCAGGCGCTCGTCGGCGAGCTGGCGGTCGAGCCGCTGCGCATCGACGGCGAGCCCGACCCCCGGTACGTCTCGGTCACCATGGCCCGCCTCCAGTGGGGCTCGGTCACCGGCCGGATCAAGGACCTCAAGTCGAAGATCCAGCGGATCAACCCGGTGAGCAACAAGGACGAGTACTTCGCGCTCTTCGGGGAACTGCTCTCGCTGGAGCAGCACGCGCGGGCGCTGCGCGAGCAGGCCGCCGGAGGGCTGTGATGGGACTGTTCAACCGCAAGCCGAAGCTGCCACCGGCCGACCGGCCGCCGCTGGCCCCCGACGAGCGGGTGCTCGCCTGGGCCGCCGCCGGCAACGGCGAGGGCGACGGCGTGGTGGTGGCCAGCAACCTCGGGCTCTGGCTGCCCGGCCGGGGGCACCGGATCGGCTGGCACGACATCCTCAAGGCCGTCTGGTCCGGCCGGGAGCTCACCGTCACCCCCGCCGAGCGGGTCACCGAGCGGGACGGCTACCTCGTGGTGGCGGACTGCCCGGCCGAGACCTACCTGCTGCTCGACCCGGGCGACCTGCCGCACCAGGTGCGGGCGCGGGTCACCCGCTCGGTGGCGTACACCGCGCACCACCCGGTGCCCGGCGGCGCCGGCCGGATCGCCGCCCGCCGGGTGTCCGGCGTCGACGGGCTGACCTGGACGGTCCGGTACGACGCGGGCACGCCGGCCGACGACGAGGCGGTGGCCGCCGAGACGGACCGGCTGATCGCCGCCGCCCGCGCCGCCACCACCCCCGCCGACGTCTGAGCGTCAGCCGCTCCGGTAGTAGCGGTCCGCGCCCGGGTGCAGCGGGATCGGGCCCGTCCCGGACGCGCTCTCCCGGGTGAAGTTGGCCGCCTCCGGATGCACCTTGATCAGCTCACCCTGGTAGGTGAAGAGCAGCCGGGTCAGGTCGTACGCGAGCTGGTCCGGCATGTCCGCCCGCACCAGGATCACGTTCGACACGGTGATGGTCGGCGTGGCGCTCGGGGTGCCGTAGACCTCCTTCGGCAGCGACGACGTGGTGTAGACCGTGCCGTAGCTGGCGGCCAGCGGCTCGATCAGGTCGGCGATGGGCAGCAGCCGGAACGTGCCGGGCGCGCTGGAGAGCAGGTCCTTGATGCCCGGGGTGGGCAGGCCGCCGGAGAAGAACATCGCGTCCAGACTGCCCGCTCGCATCCGTTTCACCGTCTCCGGCAGCGACAGGTTCAGCCGCTGGATGTCCCGGTCCGGGTCGATGCCGCCGGCGGTCAGCAGCCGGCCCGCGATGATGTCCGTGCCGGACTTCGGCGAGCCGGTGGAGACCCGCTTGCCGCGTAGCTGGGCGAAAGTCTTGATCTTCCCGTCGGCCCGGACGATCACGTGGGTGTAGTTGCTGTAGATGCGGGCCAGCGCCCGCACCGGCTGCGACTGCCCGTCGAACGCGCCCCGGCCGGCGACCGCGTCCGCCGCCGTGTCGGCCAGGCTGAAGGCGATCTCCATGTCGCCGCTGGCCAGCCGGTTGATGTTCTCCACCGAGGCGCCGGTCGGCTCGGCCCGGGCCTCGTAGCCGGGCAGGTGGCGGCTGATCACGTCGGCGTAGCCGCCGCCGAGCTGGTAGTAGACCCCGGTGGTGTTGCCGGTGGCCAGGAAGATCCGCCCGCCGTGCCACCCCTGCGGGCCGGCGCTCGCCGCGCCGCAGCCGGCGACGACGACGGCCAGCAGGAGCGCGGCCACCAGCCGCAGGGGGCGGCGGATCACCGGCGGACCGCCGGTTCCAGTGCCTCGGCCACCCGCTGCACCAGCGTCGCCGTCTCGTAGCCGATCTGGCCCAGGTCGCAGCCGGGTGCGGCGAGCACGCCGAGGAGGGCCCGCTCGCCCACCGCCATCACCAGCATCACGCCGCCGTCCATGTCGACGATCTGCTGGCGTACCCGGCCGGCGGACATCAGCCGGGCGGCGCCCACGGTCAGGCTCGCCAGGCCGCTGATCACCGCGGCGAGCTGGTCCACCTGGTCGGGGGAGAGGTCCGGCGAGGCGGCCAGCCGCAGCCCGTCCTCGGACACCGCGAGGGCGTGCGACACGTCCGGCACCTGCTCGGCGAAGTTCGCCAGCAGCCAGTCGAGTCCGGCGGTCACGGATGAGGTCATCTGGGTCTCCCGTTGGGTGTGGTGTTCGGGGCACGGCGCATCGCGGTGGCCACGCCTTCGGCGAGGGCGGACAGGCGAGCCCGTACCACCTCGGGGTCGAGCAGGTCCGCCTCGGGGCGGGGCGGTGCCGCGGTGTTGGGCAGGGGAGCGGGGAGCTGGCCGCCCCGGGTGCGTCGGGGCAGGCCGGTCGCGGTGCTCTGCGGCAGCCCGGGGGCGTCCGCGGGGCGGACCCGGGTGGCGTGGGGCGCCAGCAGCGCGCCGCCGGCCGATCGCACGCTGGCCACCCCCCGGGCGGCGGCGGCCGGGGCGGCCCCGGCGATCGGCATGGGCACGGTGGGGCTGTGGTGCAGGGCGGCCGGGGTGGGTGGGGTGCTCACCACGTCGCGGCCGTCGGCGCGCGGGCGGAACCAGGGCACGCCCCGCCCGGTGAGCTGGCGGCGCTGGGCGGCCGGCCGCCGGGTGACCGACTCGACCCGGGTCAGCGCGCTCTCGGGCACCTCCACCTGCGCGACGATGCCGTTGCCGGTGTCGTGCAGCTGCACCCGGATCCCGTGCCGGGCGGCCAGGTGCGCCACCACGTGCAGGCCCATGCTGCCGGCCGCGGCGCTGGAGAGGGTGGCCGGCGAGGCCAGCCGCTCGTTGATCGCCGCCAGCCGGCTCTCGCTGATCCCGATGCCCTGGTCGTGCACCCGCAGGGTGAGCCCGTCGACCGTACGCCGGCCGTCCACCAGCACCGTCGAGTCGGGCGGCGAGTAGACGGTGGCGTTCTCCAGCAGCTCGGCGAGGAGATGCACCAGGTTGCCGACGGCCGTGCCGTGCACCGCCGCGGTCGGCACGTCGACCTCCACCCGGGGGTAGTCCTCGATCTCGGAGGCCGCCGCGCGGACCACGTCGTCGAGGCGCAGCGCGCCCTCGTGCCCGCGGCCCGGCTCGCCACCGGCCAGGACCAGCAGGTTCTCGCCGTTGCGGCGCAGCCGGGCGGCGAGGTGGTCCAGCGCGAAGAAGCGGGCCAGCGCGTCCGGGTCGGTCTCCTCGCGCTCGAACTCGTCCAGCAGGCGGAGCTGGCGGGTGATCAGGGTACGGATCCGCCGGGCCAGCGCCTCCGCCATCCGGGTCACGTCCAGCCGCAGCTCGGCCTGCTCGCCGGCGAGCCGCAGCGCGGCCTTGTTCACCGTGTCGAACGCCTCGGCCACCTGGGCCACCTCGTCGCGGCCCCGGCGGATGCCGGCGGTCAGCTTGCTCGCCGTGCCGTCCCCGGGACAGCCGTCGCCGGCGGCGATCGCGGTGATCCGTTCCGGCAGCTCGCGGTTGGCCATGGTGAGCGCGGCGACCCGCAGCCGGCGCAACCGGCGGCTGGTGCGGACCGCCAGCAGCAGGGCGGTGACCAGCGAGCCGAGCGCGACCGCGCTGGTCAGGGTGGCGGTGAGCAGCCCCCGCTGCCGGGCGGTACGGGCCAGCGCGCCGGCGTCCCGGTCCAGCTTCTCGGAGAGCTCCCGGCCGAGCAGGTTGTACCGGCGGATCGTCCCGCTCTGCGCCACGTACCAGGCGTCACCGTCGGCCTTCACCGCCGCCGCGGCGCCGTCGGTGTCCAGCACCCCGTCGCGCATCCGGCGCGCGGCCTCCACGTCGGCGCCGGACACCACCCGGTACCAGGCGGCGTCGGCCCCGCCGGTGGCGATCCGCAGGAACTCGGCCTGCCGCTGCTCCCGGGCGCCGCGCAGCCGGGCGAGCCCGGCCAGCTCGCCCGGGGCGAGGCTGCCCCGCACGAAGACGCCGCGCAGCAGGTCCCGTTCCAGGGACGCCAGGTGTTCCTGGGCGGCCACGGCGGCCACCTGCCGGGCCCCGTTGGCCAGGTCGGCGTCGCGCAGCTGGGCCGGGAGGGCGTCGGCGACGGCGAGCAGCGACTCGACCAACGTCACGTACGTCGGGTCGGCGCTGTCCCCGGCCAAGGCGAGCCGGCGGTTCGGTTCGAGCTGCTCGAGCTGGCCGTCCGCGTCGTTCAGCACGGGCCTCAGGTCCGGCGCGGCCCGGCGCGCGTCGGCGCTGGCGCTGCGGTACCGGTCGACGGCGGTGTCCACCCGGCGCCGCTGGGCGTCCACCAGCGGCCGGCCGGCCGTGCCGCCGCGCTGGCGCAGGGCCGCCGTCTCGCCCAGCTCGCGTTCCAGCTCGTGCACCAGCCGGACGGTGGCGGTGGCGGTGCCGGCGAGCACCCGGGCCCGGTCGGCGTCCCGGGAGGCGTCGAGCGCGGCGTCGGTCTGGGCGGCGCCGAGCACCACCAGGCCGACCGTGGCCACCAGGATCGGCGTGAGCAGCTGGGTGCGTACCGACCAGAGGCGTTCGGTGCGGTCCGCGGAGCGGTGGTGCCGGCGTACGCGGGCCGGGCTGGGCAGCGGCACGGAGGTCTCCCGGATCGGCGTGGGGGTGCCGGGCCCGGACGCGTCGTCCGGGCCCGGCGTCGTGGGATCAGGCGGCGCCCAGGTCCTTGAGCGCCTTCTCCGCCCCCCGGTGCAGCTTCACCGGGTCGGTCTTGCGGGCGTTCTCCAGGCTGATGCCCTTCGCGGCCGGGTTGGCCTGGGCGAGCGCGTCCTTCTTCTCGAAGACCGTCCGGGTGATCGCGCAGGCCACGTTGGCGTCGAGGTTGTCCCGGACCAGCAGCACGTTCGGCACCACGATGGTCGGCGTGTCGGCCGGGGTCTTGTACACGTCCTTGCCGATGGTGCCCGCCTGGTACGCCGGGTTGAGCTCGGCCATCTTCGGCAGCAGCGGGCTGATGTCCAGGAACTTGACCTTGTCGCCGGCGGTGGTGAAGAGGTCGGTGACCCCGCCGGTGGGCACCCCGCCGGACCAGAAGAAGGCGTCGATGCTGCCGTCCTTCATGCCGTCGACGGTCTTGGTCAGGTCGAGGCGCTGCGCCTGGATGTCCTTGGCCGGGTCGAGGCCGGCGGCGGTGAGCAGCCGGTTCGCGATCACCTCGGTGCCGGACTTGGGCGAGCCGGTGGAGACCTTCTTGCCCTTCATGTCGGCGACTGAGTTGATCCCCGCGTCGGCCCGGACGACCACCTGCGTGTAGTTGTCGTAGATCCGAGCGAGGGCCTGCACCGGCTGCGGCGAGGTGAAGCTGCCCTTGCCCTGGACCGCGTTGACCGCGGTGTCGAAGAGCGAGAAGGCGACGTCGTACTGGCCGGCGACGAGCTGCTCGACGTTCTGCACCGAGGCGCCGGTCTCGGCGGCGGTCCCGGTGAGCTTGCCGTCGGTGGCCCCGGAGAGCTGGCCGGCCAGCGCGTTGCCGACCACGTAGTAGACCCCGGTCGCGTTGCCGGTGGCGATGCCGACCCGGGTGTCCTTGGTGACCTTGCAGGTGATCTCGCTGGCGGCGTCGTCCGTGGCCGCGCCGTTCTGCCGGCCCCCGCACCCGGCGGTGCCCGCCGTGATCAGGGCCAGTACCCCGATGCCCGCGGCTATCCGTACGTCGATCCGACTCACTGAATTTCCTCCCCAGGGGTTCCGGATGGGACTGCCGGGGACGCGCCGGCCCGGCCGGCGGTCCTCCGTCGTACGAACACGCCCGCGACCAGCACGACGGCCAGCAGCGCGCCGATGGTGACGGGCACGGGCTCCAGCCAGAGCAGGGACAGCCCGGCGAGCGCGCCGACGATCCGCTCCGGCACGCCGGCCGGTCCGATCCCGGGCAGCCAGCCGCCCGCCGCGACCGCCAGCAGGGTGACGCCGACCGCGGAGACCACCGCGGCCACCGCGATCCGTTCCGGCCCGCCGATGCCGAGCAGCCCGAGGCCGGTCGGCGTGATCACGAAGGCGATCGGGATGAGGTACGCGGGCAGCGCGTACCGCAGGGTCTGCCACATGGTCGGGACCAGCCGGCCGCCGGTCACCGCCGCGGCGGCCACCGCGGCGAGCGCGGTCGGCGGGGAGACCTCGGACAGCACCGCGAAGTAGAAGACGAACATCGCGGCGGCGGGCGCGGTGACGCCGAGGTTCAGCAGCGCCGGGCCGATGATCACCCAGCCGATCACGAAGGAGGCGGTGACCGGCACGGCCAGGCCGAGCAGGGTGAGCGCGACGGCGGCGAGCAGCGCGGTGAGCGCCAGCACCACGGCCGGCTCGGAGCTGACCGCCTGGGCGCCGCTGACCAGCAGCGCGGCGGCCTGCGGGCCGAGCCCGGTCTTGGTGGTGGTGGCGGTGATGATGCCGGCGGCGGCGCAGACCGCGCTGACCGCGAGCACCCCGCGTACGCCGCCGCTGAGCGCCTCGACCAGGCGGGCCGGGGTGAGCCGGTGCCGCCGGTCCAGGAAGGACAGCGCGGCGGCGAGCACGGTGGCGACCACCACGGCCCGGGTCGCCGAGGCGCCGGTCGCGAGCACCACGATGATCACGATGAGCGAGAGGAAGTGGTAGCCGAAGCGGGCCAGCAGCCGCCAGGCCGACCCGGTGGCGATCACCACGGGGCGTACCCCGGAGCGCCGGGCGTCGATCTCCACCGAGAGCAGGATGCCCAGGTAGTAGAGGATCGTCGGGACGGTGGCCCAGCCGAGCACCTGCAGGTACGACACGCCCAGGTACTCGGCGATGATGAACGCGGCGGCGCCCAGCGTCGGCGGGGAGAGGATCGCGCCGACGCCGGCCGCGGCGAGCATCCCGCCGGCCCGCTCCGGCGGGTACCCGGCGCGCCGCAGGATCGGCCAGGTGACCGCGCCGATGCTGACCGTGGTGGCCGCGCCGGAGCCGGAGACGGTGCCGAGCAGGAAGCCGGAGGCGACCGCGGTCCGACCGGGGGCGGTGCGGGAGCGGCGGAACGCGGCGGCGGAGAGCTCCACGAAGAACCGCCCCGCGCCGGAGAGGTCCAGCACCGCCCCGTAGATGGTGAACAGCACGATGTACGAGGCGGCGACGTCCAGCGGGGTGCCGTAGAAGCCGCTGTCGGAGTTGTAGAACGCGTCCACGAGCTGCCCGAAGTCGAGCCCGGCGTGGGCCACCGGCCAGGACTGCGGCAGCAGGCCGCCGTAGTAGCCGTAGGCCAGGAAGAGCAGGCAGACCGCCGGGAGGATCCAGCCGGTGGTCCGCCGGCACGCCTCCAGCAGCAGGAGCAGCAGCGCGGTGCCCATCGCCACGTCCAGCGGGTCCAGCAGGCCCTGCCGGTCGAGGAAGGCGTCGTACCCGCCGCCGCCCGCGCCGATGGTCACCGGCAGCACCGGGTACAGGCAGCTCACCAGCGCGGCGAGGGCGAGCAGCCAGTCGACCGGGGTGGGGCCGCGCCGCTCCGCCGGGCCGTCCGGTGACCCGCCGGCGTCCGCCGCGTCGTCCGCCGCCGGGGCGCTCGCCGAGCGCCGGGGCAGGCGCACTCCCGAGGGGTACGCCAGGAACACCATCGGCAGTACGCCGGCCAGGAAAAAGATCAGGTAGTACTTGCTGCCCTGCGGAAGCGGAAAGAAGACCTGCCAGAGGGCGAGCAGGGCGATGGCGACAGTGACGCCGGTGAACAGCAGCCCGACCGGTCCGGACAGCACCCGGCCCGGTTTCTCGTCCTCGAACCGGGCCGCCAGTTCCCGGGTGTCGTGGTGCGCGCCAATCGGTCCGTCGTCGGCCCAGACCGGGTCGCCGACCGTTCCCTCGTCGGGCGGTAGCGACACCGGGTCGACGTCCACGTCGGACGCCGGGGTCTGCGCACCGGTTGACCGGGGCGTCGGAGGGGAGCCGTCGGAGGAGCGAACGGGCGACACGAGGGGGCACGATACGCGAATCGCACACACGATGGGAACATTGTCGATTGCGATTGCATTACGTGACGAAAATAGCGCTCCCATTACTCAGCGCACTCGTATTCAGAGTGGTTTTCGCGATACGGGGAGGGCGAATGCTCTTCACTTCTTGAATCACGCCACGTCCGAAAAGGATCTGTCCACAATGCCCGATTGATCCGGCATTGACTGCGGCCGTTGGCGGATACGCATCGTAACCGAAGTTACTCTCAGTGTGCGGTGCGGGCATGGGCGGTTAACCGGTCGAGGCTGTCGGACCGGGCGGCTAGGGTCGGCCGGTGACCACTGCGCAGCCACTCATCCAGGCCCGGGGGCTGGTGAAGCGGTTCGGCGACTTCACCGCCGTCAACGGCATCGACGTCGAGGTGCGCCCCGGTGAGGCGTTCGGCTTCCTCGGGCCGAACGGTGCCGGCAAGTCCTCCACGATGCGGATGATCGGCTGCATCTCCCCGCCCTCCGGCGGTGAGCTGCGCATCCTCGGCATGGACCCGGTCCGCGACGGGTCCGCGATCCGGGCCCGGCTCGGCGTCTGCCCGCAGCTCGACAACCTCGACCCCGAGCTGAACGTCCGGGAGAACCTCACCACCTACGCCCGCTACTTCGGCATTCCGCGCCGGGTGGCCCGGGAGCGGGCCGCCGAGCTGCTCGACTTCGTCCAGCTCGCCGAGCGCGCCGAGAGCAAGGTGGAGCCGCTCTCCGGCGGCATGAAGCGCCGGCTGACCATCGCCCGCGCACTGGTCAACAACCCGGAGATCGTGCTGCTCGACGAGCCCACCACCGGGCTCGACCCCCAGGCCCGGCACCTGGTCTGGGAGCGGTTGTTCCGGCTCAAGCAGCAGGGCGTCACCCTGGTCCTCACCACCCACTACATGGACGAGGCGGAACAGCTCTGCGACCGGCTGGTGGTGATGGACGGCGGCCGGATCGTGGCCGAGGGGTCGCCGCGCGCCCTGATCGAGGAGCACTCCACGCGGGAGGTGGTGGAGCTGCGCTTCGCCGCCGACTCGCAGGAGGCGTTCGCCGGCAAGCTGGACGGGCTGGGGGAGCGGGTCGAGGTGCTGCCCGACCGGATCCTGCTCTACGTGGCCGACGGCGACGCGGCGGTGGCCGAGGTGGCCGCGCGCGGCCTGGTCCCGGCCAGCGTCCTGGTCCGGCGCAGCAGCCTGGAGGACGTCTTCCTGCACCTCACCGGCCGCACCCTGGTGGACTGAACACCGCCAACGATCACCGGGTCCTCGCCCAGCTGACGAAGCGGTCGGAGAGGTTCTCCGGGGCGGCGCCGTGCAGGGCGGCGAGGTCGGTCATCGCCTCGCCCATGAGCGTGCCGAGGTAGATCAGCAGGTCGGTCCGGTTCTCGCGGTACTCCCCGAGCAGCGCCAGGCGGGCCGGGGAGCACGGCCACGCGGCGCCGCACACCCGGCAGCGCCAGGACGGGCGCGCCGCGACGTGCGGGCGGTAGCGGGGCATCAGCTCATGCCCTCCTCGCCGCGACGCGGCGACGGCACCCGGCGACCGCCGTTCGCCCGCCACTCCTGGGCGCGGGTCAGCCGTCCCGGGCGTCCGGGGCCGTCGACCGGGAAGACCTCCGTCGGGGCGGTCGCCCACGTCGGGCGCTGGTTGGGCGTACGCCGGGGGAGCGGAGTGGGCGGTGCCGGGCGCCGGCAGCGCCAGAATCTGAGTCGCATCGAGGTGGGCCTCCGGGTCAGGTGGGATGGGGGCGCCTGCGGACCTCGTTGTGCGCCGGCGCCCCCGGCCTGGTTCCGCCCGCCGTCCGATCCCGGGAGCGGTTCCGCTGCGTGACAGTCTGCTGAGGACCCGACTACGGTGGGAGGTCCCGCGCGCCGACGACCAGCGCGTACGGCGGCCCACGCCAGGCGGTACGAAGATGTACGGAGGCTGTCCGTGGAACTCTCGTCCATGCTGGACCACTTCGCGGAGGAGCTACGGCTCGCGCGGGCCACGAGCGGCATGTCCCAGACCGCGCTGGCCGAGGCCCTGAGCTATTCGGGCGCCCTGGTCGCCAAGGTGGAGACCTGCGAGCGCCGGCCGAGCCTGGACTTCGCCCGCCGGTGCGACGCGGTTTTCGGGGCGGACGGCCGGTTCGAGCGCATCCAGCGCCGGATCAGCCGGGAGACGGTCGTGCCCTGGTTCCGCGACTGGGCCGGCATCGAGCAGGAGGCCACGGCGCTGCGCACGTTCGAGCCGCTGTGCGTTCCCGGTCTTCTGCAGACCGAGGGATATGCACACGCCATCCATGCTGGCGGCGGGCTGTTCGCTGCGGACGAGATTGAGCGGCAGGTGGCGACCCGCCTGGACCGCCAACCAATACTCACCCGCGACCGGCCGCCGCTGCTCAGCGTCGTCGTGGACGAGTACGTGCTGCGCCGTCGCGTCGGTGGGCCTGACGTGATGCGCGAGCAGTTGCGGCACCTGGTGAAGCTGGGCTCAAACCTGCCCCGGGTCCGAATCCACGTCGTGCCGATGTCGGCTGGCGCGTACCCTGGGCTCGCCGGACCCTTCGTGATCGCCACCTTGCCCGGCGGCGACGACGTGGTCTACCTGGAGGGGCAGCGGCACGGGCAGGTGATCGACCGGGCCGACTTCGTGCAGCAGATGGTCGAGGTGTGGGAGTCGATCCGCGGCGAGGCACTATCGCAGCAGCAGTCCCTTGAGTTGATAGCGGAAGTGGCGGAGACATGGACCTGACCGGTGCCCAGTGGCGCAAGAGCACCCGCAGTAGCGGCCAAGGCGGCAACTGCGTGGAGGTGGCCGACAATCTCCCCGGCGTGGTCGCCGTACGCGATTCCAAGGACCCGGACGGGCCGGTGCTGGCCTTCGCCCCCGGCGCGTGGCGCGTGTTCGTCGCCCGGGTCGCCGAGCGGCCGTAGCGGCGATCGGTCCCGTTGCCCTCCCCGGCGCAGGACCGCTGCCTGTCCCTTGACGCAGAGTGACATGGCCGCCATCCGCGCCGACTTGCACACAGCGTGATCGTGCGGCGCTGCCAAGGATCAGGACATACCCGGCCCACCCGCCTCGCAGTCCCGCTGAGCTGCGTGTTTCTGACCGACCTCCGCCAGCCGGCACCACCCCTCACGCCGCCTTTGCTCTGCAGCCACGGACGCAGCACCTCACTCTGCGTGCCTGCTGCGTCCGTGGCTGCAGAGCAAAGGGAGCGGCAGCACCTGTCGTTCGTCGACTTTCAGGTGACGGACTGTGACCGATCGCGGTCGACCGTCCGAGGTGGTGTGCGTCGCCGCGCCGGGGGCCCGCGGCCGGCCGGGCGGTGGCTGGCGGTGGTCGGCGAGCCGGACCCGGCGGGGACGCTCGTCGGGTGAACCGGCGGTCCCGGGGGAGAGGCCGTTCCCAACACCGGACCCGGCCCGCCGGGAAAACCGGCACGACGGTCGCCGGGTGCACGTCGTAGGGTGGCCGGCGGCCTGTCGTACCCCGGCGGTAGGAAGGCCGGAGTGGGCGGCGAGCGGGGGTGGTCTGAGGTGAGCGTGGCGGAGCGGGCCGGGCCGGGCGTGGCCCGGGTGCCGGCGCTGGCGGTGCTGGCGCACTACCTGGTCGGCTACCGGCGCACCTGGCGGGCCGGCGTCTTCTCCTCGTTCCTGCTGCCGGTGCTCACCGTGGTCGGGTTCGGCGTCGGCGTCGGGGCGTACGTGGACCAGGGCGTCGGCGGGGTGCCCTACCTGGACTGGCTCGTCCCCGGGCTGATCGCCTCGACCGCGCTCCAGGTCGCGGTCTCCGAGTCGACCTGGCCGGTGCACAGCAACTTCAAGTGGATCAGGACCTACCACGCCCAGGTCGCAGCGCCGCTGCGGATCGGCGACATCGTCGCCGGCCACCTCGCCTTCGTGCTGTTCCGGGTGCTCACCAGCACGGTGGCGTTCCTGCTGGTGACGGCGCTCTTCGGGGCGGTGCGGTCGCCGTGGGCGCTGGCCGTCCCGGCGGTGGTCCTGCTGCTCGGCCTGGCGGTGGCCGCGCCGACCTTCGCGTTCAGCGCCGCCGTGCCCAGCGACAGCTACCTGGCGCTGCTGTTCCGCTTCGCGATCATCCCGATGACCCTCTTCGCCGGGGTGTTCTTCCCGGTGGAGCAGTTGCCGGGCGGTCTGCGCCAGCTCGCGTACCTGACCCCGCTCTGGCACGGCGTGGACCTGTGCCGGGCCGCCACGCTGGGCGTGGCTCCGCAGTGGTCGGTCACCGGTCACCTGCTCTACCTCGTCGCCTGGTCCGTCGCCGGCTGGCTGCTGGCCCGGCGGGTGTTCCGTCGCTCGCTCGTCGTCTAGGGGAGGGTTCCGTGGTCGGTCTCGTCCTGCCCCGGCTGGTCAGCTTCGAGGGGGCGCCGCGCCGCTCCGCGTCGGTGGCCGAGCGCAACCTGACCGCGCTCAGGAGCGCCTACTGGCTGGTGCTGCTCTCCGGCTTCCTTGAGCCGGTGCTCTACCTCTTCTCGATCGGCGTCGGGGTGGGCGCGCTGGTCGGCGACCTCACCCTGCCCAGCGGGCAGGTGGTGTCGTACGCGGCGTTCGTGGCCCCGGCGATGCTGGCCTCGTCGGCGATGAGCGGTGCGCTGTCGGAGACCACCTTCAACTTCTTCGGGAAGATGAAGTACATGAAGCTGTACGACGGGATCATCGCGACCCCGGTGCAGCCGTTCGAGATCGCGCTCGGCGAGCTGGGCTGGGCGATGATCCGGGGCAGCCTCTACTCGGCCGCCTTCCTGGTGATCATGGTGGTGCTGGACCTGACCACCGCGGCCCGGGCGGTCGCCGCCTTCCCGGCCGCGGTGCTGGTCGGCTTCGCCTTCGGCGCGCTCGGCATGACGGTCTCCACCCTGATGCGCAGCTGGCAGGACTTCGACCTGATGGGGTCGGCGCAGTTCACCCTCTTCCTCTTCTCCGGCACGTTCGTGCCGGCCGAGGCGTACCCGGCGGTGCTGCGCTGGGTGGTCGAGCTGACCCCGCTGTACCGGTCGGTGCACCTGATCCGGGGCATCTGCGTGGGCGCGTCCGGCTGGTCCTGGCTGCTGGACGTCGCCTACCTGGTCGTGCTGACCGGCGGGATGCTGGCGCTCGCCTCCCGGCGGATGGGGAGGTTGCTCTACAAGTAGGTGGTTAACCGGCCTGGTCGTCGGGCATCTCGGGAAGCGACACCGACGACGAGGGAGGGGCGATGGCCGCCGACGAGTCTTCCGCCCGGGACGGGCGCGACCGGGACCGGCCGGTCGGGCCGGACGAGGGGCCGGAGAGCCCGACGGAGCTGTCCGGCACCGGGTGGGTGGCGACGCTGAAGCGTACGGTCCGGGAGTTCCAGGAGGACAGCCTGATCGACTGGGCCGCCGCGCTCACCTACTACGGGGTGCTGTCGATCTTCCCGGGCGTGCTGGTGCTCATCTCGGTGCTGGGCCTGCTCGGCGACCGGGCCACCGAGGGCGTCAAGGACACCGTCAACCAGGCGGTGCCGGAGGAGAACATCCAGCGGATCATCGACACCGCGATCGAGCAGGCCGGCAGGTCCGGCGGCCTGGCCAGCCTGGCGGCGGTCATCGGTCTGCTGGCCGCCTTCTGGTCCGCCTCGGGCTACATCGCCGCCTTCATGCGGGCCTCCAACACCATCTACGACGTCCCCGAGGGGCGGCCGATCTGGAAGACCCTCCCGATCCGGCTCGGGGTGACCGCCGTGATCGGCGTGCTGCTGCTGGCCAGCGCCGTGATCGTGGTCTTCACCGGCGGCCTCGCCGAGCAGGCCGGCAACGCGATCGGGCTCGGCTCCACGGCCGTCACCGTCTGGAACATCGCCAAGTGGCCGGTGCTGCTCATCCTGGTCAGCCTGATGTTCGCGATCCTCTACTGGGCCTCGCCGAACGCCCGGCACGGCGGCTTCCGCTGGGTCAGCCCGGGCGGCGTGCTCGCCGTGGTCATCTGGCTGGTCGTCTCCGGCCTCTTCGCCCTGTACGTCGGCAACTTCGGCGCGTACAACAAGACCTACGGCGCGCTGGCCGGCGTGATCATCTTCCTGGTCTGGCTCTGGCTGAGCAACATCGCCATCCTGCTCGGCGCCGAGTTCGACGCGGAGCTGGAGCGCAGCCGGGCGATCGAGGCGGGGCACCCCGCCGGGAAGGAGCCCTACGTCGAGCTGCGCGACGACCGCAAGCTGAGGAAGAAGCGCAACTCGGCCACCCGCCGCTGACCCTCACGCCCCGCTCCGCCCCTGCCGCGCGCCCGCGTGACGGGGGCGGAGTGTTTTTCTAGATCCACTCCTGCTTTTGCTCAGATTGACAAAAGTTTGGACTGGATGTGCCGAAGCTATGGACACGTCGCCCCGAAGCCTCCTACTGTGTCGGACACGACACATCGCCATTGCGTCGATGTGAACGACTCCGATGCGGAGGTGAGTCCCGGTGCGGACGGTGGACCCCCTGCACGTACAGCTCCTGCGACTGCTCCGGGACGAGGGCGCGGTCTCCCGCGCCGAGCTCGGCGACCGGTTGCAGATGCCCCGCCCGCGCCTGCTCGCCGAGCTGGAGCGCCTGGTCGGCCTCGGCTACGTCGCCGAGGCCGGACTGGCGGCCTCCCGGGGCGGCCGGCGGTCCACTCTGGTCGAGCTGAGCCCGCACCTGCGCTTCGCCGCGGTGGACCTGGGCGCCAGCTCGATCGACGTCGAGGTGGTGAACGGCCGGCTGGAACCGGTGGTCGCCTACACCGAGCCGGCCGACATCCGTTCCGGGCCGAAGGTGACCCTCCAGCGGGTCAGCGAGCTGCTGCACAAGGCCAAGGTGGACGGTGCGTACGAGCGGCTCGACGCGGTCGGCATCGGCGTGCCGGGCCCGGTGAGCTTCCGGGACGGGGTGCCGGTGTCCCCGCCGATCATGCCCGGCTGGGACCGCTTCCCGGTCCGCGAGCTGCTCACCCGGGAGCACGGCTGCCCGGCGGTGGTCGACAACGACGTGAACATCATGGCGATCGGCGAGCGGCACGGCGGCGTCGCGCACTCGGTGGACGACTTCCTCTTCATCAAGATCGGCACCGGCATCGGCTGCGGCATCTACCTGAACGGGGAGGTCTACCGGGGGACCGACGGGTGCGCCGGCGACATCGGCCACATCCAGGTCGACCCGAACGGCCCGATGTGCTCCTGCGGGAACCTTGGCTGCCTGGAGGCCGTCTTCAGCGGCGCGGCGCTGGCCCGGGAGGCCACCGCCGCGGCCCGCGCCGAGGTCTCCCCGGCGCTCGCCGAGCGGCTGGCGGCGCGCGGCGCGGTGACCGCGCTGGACGTGGCGCAGGGGGCGGCCGAGGGGGACGTCACCTGCATCCAGCTCATCCGGGACGGTGGCCGGCGGGTCGGCAGTGTGCTGGCCGGCCTGGTCAGCTTCACCAACCCGTCGATGATCGTGATCGGCGGCGGGCTCGCCCAGCTCGGGCACATCCTGCTCGCCGAGATCCGCAGCGTGGTCTACCGCCGCTCGCTGCCGCTGGCCACCGGCAACCTGCCGGTCGTCCTGTCTGAGCTGGGCCCGCGTGCCGGCGTCGCCGGCGCCGCCGTGCTCGCCAGCGACCTGGCATTCGGGGAGGCGTCATGAGCGGGACGCCCACGGACCACGGGGGACCGAGCGGCCCGGGACGGCGCGGGACTGGCAGTGCCGGCCAGGGGGAGCGCGCCGTCCCGGGACCGACCGACCGCAGCGAGGAGGGCGACGTGACGAAGGCGCCGCTGGTGGAGGCCCCCGCCGACACCGTCGCGGGCGAGGTGGTGCTGCGTCTCACCGACGTGGTCAAGACCTTCCCCGGCGTACGCGCGCTGGACGGGGTGCAGCTGGAGGTGCGCGCCGGCGAGGTGCACTGCCTGCTCGGGCAGAACGGCGCCGGCAAGTCCACCCTGATCAAGGTGCTGGCCGGGGTGCACCGGCCGGACTCCGGCGAGGTCGAGTGGCGCGGCCAGCCCGCCGCGTTCGCCAACCCGCAGGCCGCGATGCGGGCCGGGATCGCCACCATCTACCAGGAACTCGACCTGGTCGAGGACCTGTCGGTGGCGGAGAACGCGTTCCTCGGCCACGAGCCGCGCCGGCTCGGCTTCGTCCGCCGCGGCCACATGGCCCGACGTACCCGGCAGATCCTGGCCCGGCTCGGCCACCCGGAGATCCCGCTCGGCCGGCTGGTGCGGCACCTGCCCGCCGCCGGCAAGCAGATCGTCAGCATGGCCCGGGCGCTCTCCCACGAGGCCCGACTGATCATCATGGACGAGCCGAGCGCCGTGCTCGCCCACGACGAGGTCGGCAACCTGTTCCGGATCATCCGGGAGCTCACCGCGCAGGGCATCGCGGTCATCTACATCTCGCACCGGATGGAGGAGATCCGCGAGATCGGCGACCGGGTCACCGTACTCAAGGACGGCCGGACCACCGCGGCGAACCTGCCGGCCCGCGACACCCCGACCCGGGACCTGGTCGCCCGGATGACCGGGCGGACCATCGAGTACGTCTTCCCGGACCGCCCGGCCGAGGACCGCCCCGGCGCGGAGCTGCTGCGGGTCGACGGGCTGACCCGGCACGGCGAGTTCGCCGACGTGTCGCTGACCGTGCGGGCCGGGGAGATCGTCGGCATCGCCGGCCTGGTCGGCTCGGGCCGCTCCGAGCTGCTGGAGACCATCTACGGCGCGCGGCGGGCGCAGGCCGGCACGGTCCGGATGGACGGCCGGACGCTGCGCCCGGGCAGCGTGGGCGCGGCGGTCCGGGCCGGCATGGGGATGGCCCCGGAGGAGCGCAAGAGCCAGGCGCTGCTGCTCGGCGAACCGATCTACCGCAACGTCACCCTGGCCACCTTCGGCCGGTACGCCCGCCTCGGCTTCACCGACGCCGGTCGGGAACGGGCCGAGGCGGACCGGATCGCCGACTCCCTCGAACTGCGGCCCCGGGACGTGCGCCGCCCGGTGCGCACCCTCTCCGGCGGCAACCAGCAGAAGGTGGTGGTCGGCCGGTGGCTGCTCGGGGACACCCGGCTGCTGCTGCTCGACGAGCCGACCCGGGGCGTCGACGTGGGCGCCCGGGCCGAGCTGTACCAGGTCGTCCGGGCGCTCGCCGCCCGGGGCGTCGGGGTGCTGCTGGTCTCCAGCGAGGTGCCCGAGGTGCTCGGCCTGGCCGACCGGGTGCTGGTGATGCGGGAGGGCCGGGTGGTCCGGGAGGCCCCGGCCGGCGAACTCGACGAGAACACCGTGCTCGACCTCGTCATGGCGGGGTCCCTCATGGAAGGCGCGCCGGCATGACCGAGCGATGCGCAGACAGCGACACGTGGACGGAGGCCGCGGCATGACCGACACGACACCCACCGCGACGCCGGAACGGGCGGCGGGGCTGCCGGCCCAGTCGCCGCCGGTCGACCCGGCCGAGACCGCCAAGGCCGACGCGCCGGCCCGGCTCTCCTGGTGGCGCGGCGACGGCGGGGAGGGCGCCAAGCGCAACCTCGGCCTGCTGGCCACCCTGGTGGTGCTGGTCGTCATCGGCGTCCTCACCCGACCCGACCTCTACGGCGACGCGAGCTGGGTGTGGGGCAACACGCTCACCATCCTCAAGCTCGCCTCGGTGGTCGGCGTGGTCACCGTCGGCATGACCTTCGTGATCATCGGCGGCGGCATCGACCTGTCGGTCGGCGCGATCGTGGCGCTCGCCGGGGTCTGGTGCACCACGGTCGCCACCCAGAGCTACGGCGCCGGCGGCATGATCTTCAGCGCGCTGACCGTCGGCCTGGCCGTCGGCGTGGTCAACGGCCTGCTCATCTCGTACGGGCGGCTGGTGCCGTTCATCGCCACGCTGGCCATGATGGTGGCCGCCCGCGGCCTGGCCGCCGAGATCTCCGACAAGCAGACCCAGGTCTCGAACAACCAGTTCATCAACGGCATCGCCAGCACGAACGTGCTCGGCATCCCGCTGCTGGTCTACATCCTCGCCGCGGTGGTGATCGCCGGCTGGGTGCTGCTCAACCGGACCACCTTCGGCCGCCGTACGGTGGCGGTCGGCGGCAACCCGGAGGCGGCCCGGCTCGCCGGCATCAACGTCCGCCGGCACACCCTGCTGCTCTACGGGCTCTCCGGCCTCTGCTGCGGCATCGCCGCGATCATGCTGACCGCGCAGGCCACCTCCGCCCAGGCGGCGATGGCGAACCTCTACGAGCTGGACGCGATCGCCGCCGCGATCATCGGCGGCACGCTGCTCAGCGGCGGGCGGGGCACCATCATCGGGTCCCTGCTCGGGGTGGTCATCTTCTCCACCATCACCAACCTCTTCGCCATCAACGGCCTCTCCACCGAGGCCCAGAACATGGTCAAGGGCGGCATCATCGTCGCCGCCGTCCTCGTCCAGCAGGTGCAGTTCGGCAGTCTCAAGCAGTTCCTCGCCCGTAACCGGGTCACCACCACCTGATCCCACCGCACGACCGGCGGCCACCTCGACAGCGACGGTGGCCGGGCCCAGCACACCCTTTTTCACCCCACCACCTCATCCAGGAGGCCGTCATGACAACGCAGGGTCGCGACCTGTCGCGCCGCCGGCTGCTCTTCGGCGGGGCCGCGCTCGGCGCCGGCGCACTGCTCACCGCGTGCACCAGCAACGAGCAGACCCCCACCGCCGCGCAGACCAAGGCGGCGGCGACCGGCGGCAACAGCGAGCCGGGCAAGAAGGTGACCATCGGCTTCTCCGCCCCGGCCGCCGACCACGGCTGGATCGCCGCCATCACCAACAACGCCAAGGCGCAGGCCGGGGCGTACTCGGACGTGGAGCTCAAGTCGGTGGAGGCCGGCGCGGACGCGGCGGCCCAGCGCGCGGCGCTGTCCACCCTGCTCTCCCAGAAGCCCGACGTGATCGTGCTGCTGCCGCACGACGGCAAGGAGCTCAACGCCTTCGGCCTGGAGGCGATGAAGGCCGGCATCCCGGTGGTCAACCTGGACCGGGCCTTCCCCGACGCGCGGGCCTACCGGCTCCAGATCAAGGGCGACAACTACGGCATGGGCGTGGCCGCCGCCACCTACATCGCCGAGCAGCTCAAGGCCAAGGGCGTCAGCAACCCGGTGATCGGGGAGATTCCTGGCATCGACTCGCTGGAGCTGACCCAGGAACGCTCCAAGGGCTTCGCCGACACCCTCGCCTCGTACGGGCTGAAGGTGGCCAACCGCCGCCCGGCCGAGTTCACCGCCGACTCGGGGCAGCAGGCCGCCACCGGCCTGTTCCAGGCGCTGCCCAAGATCGACGCGCTCTGGAACCACGACGACGACCAGGGCATCGGGGTCCTCGCCGCGGTCAACCAGGCCAACCGCAAGGAGTTCTTCATGGTCGGCGGCGCCGGCTCGAAGAAGGCCATGGAGGACATCCAGGCCGACAACACCGTCCTGAAGGCGACCGTCACCTACAGCCCGTCGATGGCCTCCTCGGCCATCTCGCTGGCCCGGCTCATCGGCCAGAACAAGGGCATGTCCGACCTGGTGGAGCTCCAGGTTCCGAAGGAGATCGTGCTCGCCTCCGAGACGATCACCAAGGAGAACGCGAGCAACTACCTGAAGCTCGGGTTCTGACACACGGGGGGAGACCCACCTTGTCCACTCACGACAACCTCCTGCGGGTCGGCATGGTCGGCTACGCGTTCATGGGCGCCGCGCACTCCCAGGCGTGGCGCACCGTGAACCGGGTGTACGACCTGCCGGCGCGGGTCCGGATGGCGCTCATCTGCGGCCGGGACGGCGGGAAGGTGGCCGAGGCCGCCGACCGGCTCGGCTGGGAGGGGCACACCACGGACTGGCGCCGGCTGGTCGAGTCCGACGAGATCGACGTGGTCGACATCTGCACACCGGGGGACAGCCACTGCGAGATCGCCATCGCCGCCCTGGCCGCCGGCAAGCACGTGCTCTGCGAGAAGCCCCTCGCCAACACGGTGGCGGAGGCCCGGGAGATGGCGGCCGCGGCCGCCCGCGCCCGGACAGCCGGAGTACGCGCGATGTGCGGGTTCAACTACCGGCGAGTGCCCGCAGTCACGATGATGCGGCAGCTCGTGGCCGACGGGCGGCTCGGCGAGATCCGGCACGTCCGGGCGGTGTACCTGCAGGATTGGATCGTCGATCCGCAGTTCCCGCTGGTCTGGCGGTTGCAGAAGGACAAGGCGGGCTCCGGCGCGCTGGGTGACATCGGTGCGCACATCATCGACCTCACCCAGTACGTCACCGGACAGCTGATCACCGGGGTCAGCGCGGCGACCGAGACCTTCGTCAAGGAACGGCCGTTGCCGGCCGGGTCGAGCGGCCTGGCCGCGCAGGCCGACGGCAACGGCCGGGCGATGGGCCAGGTCACCGTGGACGACGCGGCGGTCTTCGTGGCCCGGCTCGACGGCGGCGCGCTCGCCACGTACGAGGCGAGCCGGTTCGCCACCGGCCGCAAGAACGCCCTCCGGGTGGAGATCAACGGATCGCTCGGCTCGGTGGTGTTCGACCTGGAACGCCTCAACGAACTGGAGTTCTACGACGCCACCCGGCCGGCCGCCGAACAGGGCTTCACCCGGATCCTGGTGACCGAGGCGGAGCACCCGTACATGTCGGCCTGGTGGCCGCCCGGCCACATCATCGGCTACGAGCACTCCTTCACCCACGAGATGCGCGACTTCGTCGAGGCGGTCGCCACCGGCACCGACCCGACGCCGTCGTTCGCCGACGCGTTGCAGGTCCAGCTCGTGCTGGACGCGGTGGTCCGCTCCGCCGAACTGGCCGCGTGGACGGAGGTGGAGCCGACGCTGGCCGAACTGGCCGCCTGACCCGGCGCGGCGCCCCCGGCGCCGCCCGACCAGCCTCCCGGAGTCGACCGGCGAGGGCCCGCCGTGGTTGCGCCCCACGGCGGGGACGAGGTCGACCGCTCCGGGATGCGTGCCGCCGGAAGCCTCCGGACGGCACGAACCAGCACGGCCGTCCGGTGCGGCCGGACCGGGATTCCCCGGCCGCACCGGCCGACCGGCCCGACGAGGACCTGGGGAGGAAGCACGATGCGTACGGGTGTCTGGCTGGTGGGAGCGCGTGGCTCGGTCGCGACCACCAGCATCGTCGGGGCGCTGGCCCTGCGGGCCGGGCTCACCGGCCCGACCGGCTGCGTCACCGAGCTGCCGGAGCTGCGCGGGCCGGCCCTGCCCGCCTTCACCGACCTCGTCCTGGGCGGCCACGACGTGGTCGCCACCCCGCTGGCCAAACGGGCCGAGACGCTCGCCGCCGCCGGGGTGCTGCCCGGGCGGCTGGTCGACGCCCTCGCGGGTGAGCTGGCCGCCGTCGAGGAGGCGCTGCGGCCCGCCCCGACCGGCGGCACCCAGGCCGACCGGATCGACGCCGTGGCCCGCGACCTGACCGCGTTCCGGAGCCGGCACGGGCTGGACCGGGTGGTGGTGGTCAACGTCTCCGCCACCGAACCGGCCCCCGCCGCGCACCCGGCCCACCACGACCTCGCCGCGCTGCGGGACGCGCTGGCCGGCCCCGCCGACGTGCTGCCGCCCAGCTCGGCGTACGCGTACGCGGCGTTCACCGCCGGCTGCCCGTACGTCGACTTCACCCCGTCCACCGGCGCGCGGCTGCCGGCCCTGGCGGCGCTCGCCGCCGAGCGCGACCTGCCGTACGCGGGGCACGACGGCAAGACCGGGGAGACCCTGATCAAGTCGGTGCTCGCGCCGATGTTCGCGATGCGACACCTGGCCGTGCGCACCTGGTCCGGGGTGAACCTGCTCGGCGGCGGGGACGGCGCCACGCTCGCCGAACCGGCCGCGAACGCCGCCAAGGTGGCCAGCAAGCAGCGGGTGCTCGGGGAGACCCTCGGCTACGTCCCGCAGGGCGACACCCGGATCGACCACGTCGCGGAGCTGGGCGACTTCAAGACCGCCTGGGACCTGGTCACCTTCGCCGGCTTCCTCGGCACCGGGATGCGGATGGAGTTCACCTGGCACGGCTGCGACTCCGCGCTGGCCGCGCCGCTGGTGCTCGACCTGGCCCGGCTCACCGCCGCCGCGCACGCCGCCGGCCGGACCGGGCCGCTGGCCGAGCTGGCCTTCTTCTTCAAGGACGGGATCGACGCGCCCACCCACGCGCTGGCCGAGCAGTGGACCCTGCTCCGGGAGTTCGTCGCCGCCCTGCACGCCGGGGCGGCCCGATGAGCCGCCTCGCCGACCTCGCCGAGCTGGTCCGGGCGCCCGCCGCGCTCTCCGTACCCGGGGACGTGCTGGCCGGCGCGGCGGCGGCCGGCACGCTGGACCGGCGTACGCCCGCGCTGGCCGGAGCGTCGGTGCTGCTCTACTGGGCCGGCATGGCCGGCAACGACTGGGCCGACCGGCGGCTGGACGCCGTCGAGCGCCCCGAGCGGCCGATCCCGTCCGGCCGGGTCCGCCCGGCCGCCGCGCTCGGCCTCGCCGCCGGCCTGACCGCCGCCGGGGTCGCCCTCGCCACCGCCGCCGGCGGCCGCCGCGCCGCCGCCGTGGCGGTCCCGCTCGCCGCCGCCATCTGGGGGTACGACCTGCTGGCCAAGGACACCGCGGCCGGCCCGGCCGTGATGGCCGCCTGCCGGGGCCTGGACGTCCTGCTCGGCGCGAGCCCCGGGCCGGGTGGGTCCGGCCGGGGCACCGGTTCGGGCCGGTCGCGCCGTTCCGGCCGGAGCGTGGCGCGGACCGCCGGGCGGGCGGTCCCGGCCGGGCGCGGGCTGCTCCGGGCGGTGCCGGCGGCGCTGACCGTGGCCGCGCACACCTGGACCGTCACCGCGCTGTCCCGGCGCGAGGTCTCCGGCGCGGACCGGCGGTTGCCGCAGGCAACCCTGGCCGGCACCGCCCTGGTGGCGGCCACCGCGCTCGGCCGCGCCGACCCGGTCCCGATGGCGCTCGCCGCCGGCTACGCCACCCGCTACGGGGGCGCCCAGGCCCGGGTGCTCGCCGACCCGTCGCCGCCCCGGGTGCGTGCCGCCGTCGGCGCGGGCATCACCGGGCTGCCCGCGTTGCAGGGCGCGCTGACCGCCCGGGCCGGCGCCCGGCTGCTCGGCCTCGCCGTCGCCGCCGCCGCGCCGCTCGGCCGCCGCCTGGCCCGACTGATCTCGCCCACATGACCGGCTCGCCGCCTCCCGGACCGGACCGGCCGCCGCTCAGCCCGGCCGCCCTCCGCTTCGGGTACGGCACCAACGGCTTCGCCAACCACCGGCTCACCGACGCGCTCGCGGTCCTGGCCGACCTCGGCTACCACGGCGTCGCGCTCACCCTGGACCACGACCACCTGGACCCGTTCGCCCCCGGGCTGGCCCGCCGGGTCGCCGCCGTCGCCGGCCGGCTGAGCGCCCTCGGCCTCGGGGTGGTGGTCGAGACCGGGGCCCGCTACCTGCTCGACCCGTGGCACAAGCACGCCCCGACACTGCTGCACGACGACCCCGCCCTACGCATCGAGTTCCTCCGCCGGGCCGTCCGGATCGGCGCGGACCTGGGCGCCGAGGCGGTCTCCTTCTGGGCCGGCGTACGCCCGCCGGAGGTGCCGGCGGACGTTGCCCGCGACCGCCTGGTCGCCGGTTGCGCCACGGTGTGCGCCGCGGCGGAGGCGGCCGGCGTGCCGCTCGGCTTCGAGCCGGAGCCGGGGATGCTGGTCGAGGACATCGCCGGCTGGCGGTGGCTGCGGGACGCGCTCGGCGCGCCGCCGGCGTTCGGGATCACCCTCGACATCGGGCACTGCCGCTGCCTGGAGCCGGCACCGGTGCCCGACTGCGTGGCGGCGGTCGCCGCCCACCTGGTCAACGTGCAGATCGACGACATGCGCCGGGGCGTGCACGAGCATCTGGAGTTCGGCACCGGCGAGATCGACTTCCCGCCGGTGCTGCGCGCCCTCGCCGACGCCGGCTACCGCGGGCTGGTGGCGGTGGAACTGCCCCGGCACTCGCACGCCGCGCCCACCGTCGCCGCCCGCTCACTCGACTTCCTGCGCACCGCCGCCAAAGGCGGTGGCTGACCACCTGCCACCCGGCTCAGAGGGGAGACGGCATGACACCCGACCGACTGCGCGCCGCGCTGCACGGCGTACCCGATCCGCAGTGGCTGGACGCGGCGCTGCGCCGCGTCGCGACCGAACCCGTGGCGATCCCGCGGCTGTTCGCCGCCGCCGCCCGGCGGTGCGGTCGGGGGCCGCTGCCGGACCCGTCCGGATGGACCGTCGACGAGGCGGCCCGGGCGCTGCTGCTGGCCGCGCTCCCCGCCGACCACGCGGTGGTGGCCGACTCGCTCTACCGGCACGGCGACGCCGCCGAGAAGCGGGCCGTGCTGCGGGCCCTGCCGCTGCTGCCGATCGGGGCGGAGTGCGTGCCGCTGCTGCACGACGCGATCCGCACCAACGACACCCGGCTGGTCGCCGCCGCGCTCGGCCCGTACGCCCGGCACCTGGAGCAGCCGGCCTGGCGGCAGGCCGTGCTGAAGTGCGTCTTCACCGGCGTGCCGCTGGCCGTCGTCGACGACCTGGACGCCCGGGCGGACGGCGAGCTGGGGGCGATGCTGGCCGGGCTCGCCGCCGAACGGCACGCGGCCGGCCGGACCATGCCCGCCGACGCCACCGCCCTGCTCGACCGGCTCGGCGCCGGCTCGCACCCCACCACCGCCAGGGAGGCGTGATGCGCATCTTCGATCCGCACATCCACATGACGTCCCGGACCACCGACGACTACGAGCGGATGGCCGCCGCCGGGGTACGCGCGGTGGTGGAGCCCGCCTTCTGGCTCGGCCAGCCGCGCACCAGCGTCGACACGTTCGTCGACTACTTCGACTCGCTGATCGGCTGGGAGCCGTTCCGGGCCGGGCAGTTCGGCGTCCGGCACCACGCCACCGTGGCGCTGAACCCGAAGGAGGCCAACGACCCGCGCTGCCGCCCGGTGCTCGACCTGCTCCCGCGCTACCTGGACAAGGACGGCGTGGTCGCGGTCGGCGAGATCGGCTACGACTCGATGACCCCGGCCGAGGACGCCGCCTTCGCCGGGCAGCTCGCCCTGGCCGTCGGGCACGACCTGCCCGCCCTGGTGCACACCCCGCACCGGGACAAGGCACGCGGGGTCGAGCGCACCCTGGCGGTGGTCGCCGAGTCCGGCATCGACCCGGGCCGGGTGCTGGTCGACCACCTCAACGAGGTCACCGTGAAGCTGGTCCGGGACACCGGGTGCTGGCTGGGCTTCTCCATCTACCCGGAGACGAAGATGTCGCCGCCCCGGATGGTCGAGCTGCTGAAGACGTACGGGACCGAGCGGATGCTGGTCAACTCGGCCGCCGACTGGGGGCGCTCCGACCCGCTGCTCACCCGGGCCACCGGGGAGGCGATGCTGCACGCCGGCTTCACCGAGGACGACGTGGACCGGGTGCTGTGGCGCAACCCGGTGGAGTTCTACGGCCAGTCGGGCCGGCTGGACCTCACCGACCTGGACGCGCCGGCGCCCACCTTCGCCGGCAACTCCATCCTGCGCGGGGGCGAGTGATGCGGTTCCGGCACGCCGACGGCAGCACCGTCCACCTCGGCTACTGCACCAACGTCCACCCCGCCGAGGACCTGGCCGGCGTCCTCGCCCAGCTCGACACGTACGCGGTCAACGTCCGGCGGGCGCTCGACGTGGACCTGCTCGGCCTGGGACTGTGGCTGGCCGCCCCGGTCGCCGCCGAACTGGCCGCCGACCCGGCGGCCCGCCGCCGGCTCCGGCACGAGCTGACCGTACGCGGGCTCGAGGTGGTCACCCTCAACGGCTTCCCGTACGCGGCCTTCCAGGCGCCGGTGGTGAAGGGCGCGGTCTACCACCCGGACTGGACCACCCCGGACCGGCTCGGCTACACGCTGAACCTGGCCCGGGTGCTGGCCGACCTGCTCCCCGACGACGCGGCCCGCGGCTCGGTCTCCACCCTGCCGCTGGCCTGGCGTACCCCCTGGGACGCCGATCGGGCCGACGCCGCCCGACGCCGCCTCGACGAGCTGGCCGCCGGACTCGCGGCGGTGGAACGGGAGACCGGCCGGACCGTCCGGGTCGGCTTCGAGCCGGAACCGGGCTGTCTGGTGGAGTCCACGGGACAGGCGTCCGAGGTATTGTCAGCCATGGATACCGACCGGCTCGGGATCTGCGTGGACCTGGCGCACCTCGCCTGCGCCTGGGAGGAGCCGGTCGAGGCGCTGGGCCGGCTCCGCGCCGCCGGGCTGCCGGTGGTGAAGGTGCAGGTCTCCGCCGCCCTCGCCGCGACCGACCCGGCCGGGTCCGCCGAGGCGCTGCGCCGCTGGGTCGAGCCGCGCTTCCTGCACCAGACCCGGACCGCCGGCTGCGCGGGCGCCGCCGACCCGGCCCACCCGGCGTACGCGGCGGACGACCTGGACGCCGCCCTGGACGCACGCCTGCCCGGGCCGTGGCGGGTGCACTACCACGTACCGCTGCACGCCCCGCCCGAGCCGCCGCTGACCTCCACCATGCCGGTGCTGCGGGCGGCCCTGGCCGCGCTCTACGCCGGACCGGTCGCCGGCTGCGACCACCTCGACGTCGAGACGTACACCTGGGGCGTGCTGCCGGAGTCGCGGCGGCCGCGTACCGGCGGGGAGCTGGCCATCGGCATCGCCGCCGAGCTGGCCTTCACCCGCGCGGAGCTGGCCGCCCTCGGGCTGGCCACGACCGTGGGGGTGGGCCGGTGAGCGAGCGTCAGCGAGCGAACCTTCGACACAGCGTCGTCGTGCCTCAGGCCGGCGCCGAGCGGAGCGAGGTGCCGGCATGAGCAGGCGACTGGTGGTGCTGGACGTGGTGGGGCTGACCCCGCGGCTGCTGGCGCACATGCCCCGGCTGCGCGCGGTCGCCGAGTCCGGCTTCACCGCCGAGCTGGGCACCGTGCTGCCCGCGGTCACCTGCTCGGTGCAGTCCACCTTCCTCACCGGCGAACCGCCCTCCGGGCACGGCATCGTCGGCAACGGCTGGTACTTCCGCGACCTCGGCGAGGTGCTGCTCTGGCGGCAGCACAACGCGCTGGTCGGCGGGGAGAAGCTGTGGCAGGCGGCCCGGCGGGTGGAGCCCGGCTACCGGGTCGCGAACGTCTGCTGGTGGTACGCGATGGGCGCCGACGTGGACTGGACGGTGACGCCCCGCCCGATCTACCACGCCGACGGCCGCAAGGAGCCGGACTGCTGGACCGACCCGCCCGAGCTGCACGACACCCTGACCGACGCGCTCGGCACCTTCCCGCTCTTCACCTACTGGGGGCCGGGCGCCGGGCTGCCCTCGTCCCGGTGGATCTGCCGGGCGGCCGAGAAGATCCTCACCGAGCAGTCGCCCGACCTGACCCTGGTGTACGTGCCGCACCTCGACTACGACCTGCAACGCTTCGGGCCGTCCGGGCCGGAGGCCGCCGCCGCGGCGGCGGAGCTGGACGCGGTGCTGGCCCCGCTGCTCGACGCCGCCCGGGCACAGGACGCGACGGTGGTGGCGCTCTCCGAGTACGGCATCACCGACGTCTCCCGCCCGGTCGACGTCAACCGGCTGCTGCGCGCCGAGGGGCTGCTGCGGGTCTACACCCAGGCCGGCATGGAGTACCTGGACCCGTGGACGTCCCGGGCGTTCGCGGTCGCCGACCACCAGGTGGCGCACGTGTACGTCAAGGACCCGGCGGACGTGCCGGCGGTGGCCAAGCTGTGCGCGGCGCTGCCCGGGGTGGCCGAGGTGCTGGACGCCGCCGGCCAGGCCGGGTACGGGCTGGACCACGCCCGCTCCGGCGAGCTGGTGCTGGTGGCGGAGCCGGACGCCTGGTTCACGTACTACTACTGGCTCGACGACGCGCGCGCGCCCGACTTCGCCCGCCTCGTGGAGATCCACCGCAAGCCGGGTTACGACCCCGCCGAGTTGTTCTTCGACCCGGCCGCCCCGGGGGCCGCGAAGCGGCGGGCGGCGGTGGCCCTGGCCCGCAAGAAGCTCGGCATGCGGTACCTGATGAGCGTGGTCGGGCTGGACGCCGGGGCGCGGGCGGTCCGCGGCTCGCACGGCCGGCTGCCCGCCGACCCGGCCGACGGGCCGGTGCTGCTCTGCTCCGACCCCACCGCGGCCCGGGACCGGCTCGCCGCCACCGACGTGAAGGCCCTGCTGCTCCAGCTCGCCGGACTGGCCTCGGAGGCGCCATGACCCTCGCCGTCGCACCGACCGACCCGACCCTGCTGCGGGAACGCTTCGACGACGCGCTCGCCGCGTTCCTGCGCGAGCGGCGGACGGGTCGGTCGGACGACGGGACGCCGGCCGTCCACGCCGTGCTCCGCCGGTTCGTGCTGGCCGGCGGCAAGCGGCTGCGGCCGCTCTT
Source organism: Micromonospora sp. NPDC048930 (assembly GCF_043197935.1). Classification (NCBI taxonomy): domain Bacteria; kingdom Bacillati; phylum Actinomycetota; class Actinomycetes; order Micromonosporales; family Micromonosporaceae; genus Micromonospora; species Micromonospora sp. NPDC048930. The sequence continues at coordinate 13,046 of NZ_JBICUB010000029.1, read as the reverse complement.
CTGCTACTGGGGCTGGCGGGGCTTCGGCGGCCCCGACGGCCAGCCGATCGTGGTCGCGGCGGCGGCGCTGGAACTGTTCCACGCCTTCGCCCTGATCCACGACGACATCCTCGACGGCAGCGACCGGCGGCGCGGCGAGCCCACCGTGCACCGGGTCTTCGCCGACCTGCACGCCCGCTCCGGCTGGCGCGGCGACCCGGAGACGTACGGCCGGGACGCGGCCCTGCTCTGCGGCGACCTCTGCGCCGCCTGGTCGGGGCAGATGTTCCACGGCTGCGGGCTCGACCACGAGCGGATCCGGCGGGGACACGTCCTCTTCGCCCGGATGCGGGCCGAGGTGATCGCGGGGGAGTACCTGGACGTGGTGGGCACGGCCGGCGAGAGCTCGGTGGCCGACGTGCTCACCGTGATCCGGATGAAGACGGCCCGCTACACGGTGACCCGGCCGGTGCAGATCGGCGCCGCCCTGGCCGGCGCCGAGCCGGACACGGTGGCGGCGCTGGCGGACTTCGGCGACCCGCTCGGCGAGGCCTTCCAGCTCCGCGACGACCTGCTCGGCGTCTTCGGCGACCCGGCGGTCACCGGCAAGTCCAACCTGGACGACCTGCGGGAGGGGAAGTCCACGGTGCTGCTGGCGCTGGCCCGGGCCGCCGCCGACCCGGCGCAGGCGGCCCGCCTGCGGAGCCTGGTCGGCGACGCGGCGCTGGGAGCGGCGGGCGCGGCCGAGGTACGCGGGATCATCGAGGCGACCGGGGCGCGGGAGCGGATCGAGGGGATGATCCGGACCCGGGTCGAAGAGGCCCGTGCCTTGCTGGACCGGCTGCCGCTGGCCGAGCCCGCCCGCTCGGCGCTTGCCGACCTCACCACCCGCGCCGCCCACCGCCGCCACTGAGGTGCAAGGAAGGGCCCCCGGTTAACGCCTGGCGTGGTGAAGGGGCCCCTTCTTCACACCCCGCTCCAGTAGCCCCTTCCGCTTGCGGGGCAGCGGAAATAGAGTGGGGGCGGCGACCGCGAGGTGGCCGGTGACCCGCCGGGAGGCGCAACCCGACGGGCCCAGGCGCGACCGCGCCCACCGGTGCTCCGACGGGGTCGCCCGCACCCGGCCGCCCTCGCCCCGGTCCGCTACGGAATCCCCCATCACATCAGGGGAGAAGGACAATGGCGCGACCCATCACGCTCTTCACCGGCCAGTGGGCCGATCTTCCGTTCGACGAGGTCTGCCGGCTCGCCGCCGAGTGGGGGTACGACGGCCTGGAGATCGCCTGCTGGGGCGACCACTTCGAGGTCGACAAGGCGCTCGCCGACGACTCGTACGTGGACCGGAAGCGGGCCACCCTCGCCAAGCACAACCTCCAGGTCTTCGCCATCTCCAACCATCTCGTCGGGCAGGCGGTCTGCGACCACCCCATCGACGAGCGGCACCAGGACATCCTCCCCGCCCGGATCTGGGGTGACGGTGAGCCGGAGGGCGTCCGGCGCCGCGCCGCCGAGGAGATGAAGGACACCGCGCGGGCGGCGGCGAAGCTCGGCGTGAAGACGGTGGTCGGCTTCACCGGCTCGTCGATCTGGCACACCCTGGCGATGTTCCCGCCGGTGCCGCCGGCCATGATCGAGCGCGGCTACCAGGACTTCGCCGACCGCTGGAACCCGATCCTCGACGTCTTCGACGAGGTGGGGGTGCGCTTCGCCCACGAGGTGCACCCGAGCGAGATCGCGTACGACTACTGGACCACCAAGCGGACCCTGGAGGCGATCGGCCACCGGCCCGCGTTCGGGCTGAACTGGGACCCGTCGCACTTCGTCTGGCAGGAGTTGGACCCGGTCAACTTCATCTTCGACTTCGCCGACCGGATCTACCACGTCGACTGCAAGGACGCGAAGGTCCGTACCGGGGACGGCCGGCGCGGCCGGCTCTCCTCCCACCTGCCCTGGGCGGACCTGCGCCGCGGTTGGGACTTCGTCTCCACCGGTCACGGCGACGTGCCCTGGGAGGACTGCTTCCGGGCGTTGAACGCGATCGGCTACGACGGCCCGATCTCGATCGAGTGGGAGGACGCCGGCATGGACCGCCTGGTCGGCGCCCCCGAGGCGCTCCAGTTCGTCCGCCGGCTGGCCTTCGACGCCCCGGCGGCGGCCTTCGACGCCGCCTTCAGCAGCAGCCGGGACTGACCGCACGGCGCCGCGTGGGCGACCCGGCGGTGTCCGCGGGACCGGACACCGCCGGGTCGCCGATCCGCGCCTCAGCAGGGCGCGAAGACCTGCTCGCTGACCAGGCGGGCCGCGCCGATCAGGCCGGCCCGGTCGTCGAGGTCGGACAGGACGATCGGCATGCTCCCGGTGGCCAGCGGCGTCGAGCGCCGGTAGACCACGCCGCGGATCTCCGCGAGCAGGACCGGGCCGATGCCGGGCGCCGCCCCGCCGATGATCACGATGGCCGGGTTCACGAAGCTGACCAGGCCGACCAGCACCTGCCCGAGCCGCCGGGCGGCGTCCCGGATCAGGGTCTGGGCGCATCCGTCCCCGCCGGTCGCCGCGCCCGCCAGGTCGGCCATGGTCAGCGTGCCGGCCGCGGCCAGCCGCTCGGCGAGCGCCGCCGAACGCCCGGCCCGCGCGGCGGTCACCGCCTCGCGCAGCAGGGCGGCGTCCCCGCAGTACGCCTCGACGCAGCCGGAGTTGCCGCAGACGCAGAGCGGCCCGTCCTCGGTGAGCTGGAGGTGGCCGATGTCGCCCGCCCCGCTGGTCGCGCCCCGGTAGAGCGCCCCGCCGAGCACGAGCCCGCAGCCGACGGCGTCGCCGAGCTTGACGTAGAGGAAGTCGTCGAACGGCCGGCCGGTGCCGGCGTGCCGCTCGCCGAGGGCCATCACGTTGGCGTCGTTGTCGACCTGCACCGGGCAGCCCAGCTCGGCGGCGATGGTGTCGCGGACCGGGAACTGGTGCCAGCCGGGCAGGGCGGGCGGGGCGACCGGCGCGCCGTCGCGGACCGCGACGGGCGCGGGCAGGGCCACCCCGACCCCGGTCAACCGGGCCAGCCCCGCCTCGGCCCGCAGCTTGCCGAGGAGTTCCACCGCACGGCCGACCACCACCTCCGGCCCGAGCCGCACGTCGACCGGCTCGGTGTGGCGGGCGAGCACGGTCAGCTCCCCGTCGGTGAGCGCGACGTCGAGCCGTCCGCCGCCGAGGACGACCGCCCCGAACCGGACCTGCTTGCCGAGCCGGAGCAGCGACGACCGCCGGCCGCCCCGGGACGCTGCCGGCCCGGCGCTCTCCACCAGGCCGAGCCCGGTCAGCCGCTCCAGCTCGGCGGCGAACCGGGCCCGGGGCAGGCCCAGGACGTCGGCGAGCTCCACCCGCGAGCGCGGGCCGTCGTCGCGCAGCAGGCACAGCAGCCGCGCCTGGTCGGCGTTCTCCGGTCCGACCATGCTCATCGCGATCACCTCCCCCCGGAATGTGCCACACCCGCGTCACGACCGCGTGACGCGGAGGGGCCGCCCCCGGTTTCCCGGGGACGGCCCCTACGGTTCCGCGGGGTCGGTCAGCCCCGCAGGCTCGCCATGTGCTGGTAGCTGATCTCGGCGTAGCGCAGCGACCGGCCGGGGTCGGCGCTGCCGCCGGGCGCGGTGTCCTGCTCCCACATCGGGTTGTGGTAGCCCTTGGCGCCCATGTTGGCGAAGAAGCCGCCGTAGTCGATGTCGCCCTGGCCGAGCGGCACCATGTCGTACCCGTTGGTGGTGTTCGTGTTGATCTTGCCGTCCTTGGCGTGGAACAGCGGGAACCGGATCGGCTGGGCGGCGACCACGGCCAGCGGGTCGAAGATGCTGGTCTGGGTCACCCCGTCCGGGTCGGTGTAGCTGCGGTGCCGGTACTGCGCCACGTGCGCCCAGTAGATGTCCATCTCGAACCAGACCCACTCCGGGTTGGTCCGGGCGATGAAGTACTCCAGCTTGCGGACGCCGGAGGACCGGGTCGGCCGGCCCGCCGCGTCCAGCGGGCCGCTGTCCAGCAGGAAGTTGTACGCCGCGTCGTGGTTGTGGGTGTACAGCTTCAGCCCCCGGGCGGCGGCCATCTCGCCGAAGGTGTTCCACCGGTCGACGGCGGCGTCCCAGTCGGCCTTGTAGTTGCTGCCGGTCGGGTCGCTGCCGGTGCCGATGTGCGACATGCCGAGGATCTCGGCGGTGTCCAGGGTCTGCTCGAACTGCGCGATGGTGGTCGCGTTGACCGTGCCCGGGACCGAGGCGTGCGAGCCGTTGGCGCGCAGCCCGTTGTCGTCGAGGATCTTGCGGATCTCCTGTGGGGTGATCTGCCGGCCGAGGATCGAGGTGTGCTGGGTGTACCCGGCGAACTCGACCTCCTGGTAGCCGATCTCGGCGAGCCGGCCGAGCACCCGCTCGAAGCCGAACGGCACGCCGCTGCCGTCGTCGGCGGCGCCGATCCGGTCGCGGACGCTGTAGAGGATGATGCCGCGCTTGCCGGTCGGGACGAGCAGGCCGTTGCCTTCCGCTGCGGCGGAGGGGGCCCAGCCGGCCGCGCCGACGGCGACCGCGCCGGCCGCCCCGGCGAGGGTGCCGAGCATCCGGCGGCGGCTCATCCCGTGCTGTGTGTCGGTCATGTCGTGACAGCCTTTCGGAGGTGATGGTGGGTGTCGGGGGAGTCGGTGCGGGTGGGGGCCGCCACCGGCGGCCCCCACCCGGGCGTCACGGGGTGACGCCGATGCCCTGGCCGGTGAACTCGACCCAGTTGAGGTTGCCGAAGCCGCTGGCCGGACCGCCGCTGACGGTGGTGAAGACCAGGTAGAGCTTGTGCGTCCCGCCCGGGTCGGTGATCGGCACCGTGGTGCTGGTGAAGGCGTTGTTGCCGCTGGTCGCGTTGACCGTGGCGGTGGTCAGCAGCGGACCGGTGGGGGAGTCCAGCCGGAACTGGACGGCGAACCGGGGCTGCCCGGCGGTGGCGGCGCTGCCCCCGGAGGTGCGCAGCGTCACCGACTGCATGTTCGTCAGGTTCACGGTGTTGTTGATCGCGATCCAGTCGCCGTTGTCGAGGCTGCCGCGCTGCTGCCCGCCCCCGGTGTCCGCGCTGGTGCCGACCGTGGTGCCGGACTCGTCGGCGGCGAACTCGACCTCCTGCCGCTTGGCCTGGATGATCTGCTGGTCCACCGTGGTCAGCGCCGGCTGGCCGTTGGCCCCCTTGTCGGTGTACGACGCGCTGACCACGCCGTAGATGTAGCCGCCGTGGGAGGCGTCGTCCGCGTCCGTGGGCAGCACGCCCGAGCAGCCGAACTGGTTGGCCTCACCGTGCCCGTGGCTGTCGTGGCCGAGCACGAAGGTCACCTCGACCTTGCTGCAGTCGACCGGCCCGTCCTCCGGGTCGGTCACCGTGACCGTCCACGGGATGTCGTCGCCCCAGCTGAAGAAGCCGCCCTCGAGCGGGGTGTTGACGGTGACGGTCGGCGCGGTGTTGCCGACTGTGATGGTGGTGTTCGCCGACGCGGTCTTGCCGCTGGAGTCGGTCACCGTCAACCGGGCGGTGTAGACGCCGTTGGTGGTGTAGGTGAACGACGGGTTCGGGTCGATCGAGTCGGTGGTGCCGTTGCCGTCGAAGTCCCAGGCGAACCTGATGGAGTCGGCCGGGTCCGGGTCCTTCGAGCCCTCGCTGGAGAAGGCGACGGTCAGCGGCGCGATGCCGTTGGTCGGGGTCGCGCCGAGCACCGCGGTCGGTGCCCGCAGGCCCTTGACGTAGCTGAACTTCAGCATCGCCGCGTCCGGGTTGATGTTGAAGAACCCGTCGCCGTACGTCAGCAGGTAGAAGTTGCCGTCCTTGCCCCAGCGCATGTCCATCGGGTTGTCGCAGAGGAACGGCTTGGCCGGGGTGGTCGGCGCCTGCCCGCAGTTCAACACATTGTTGATCTTCAGGATGTCGCCCTTGTCGTCCAGCCGGATCTCCTTGAGGGTGTCCCGGGTGAACTCACCGAAGAAGATGGCGCCGTCGTAGTACTCGGGGAACTTCGTCTCCGACCTCAGCTCCGGGTCGTAGTCGTACTTCGCCGCGCCGTGCGGGCCGACGCCACCCGTGCCCAGCTCGGGGAAGAGCACGGGACAGGTCTGCGTGGGCGTGGACAGGTAGGACTCCGGGCACGGCGTCGGCGCCTGGAACGAGTACCACAGCTCGGACTTCTCCACCGGCTTCAGATCGGTCAGGCCGGTGTTGTGCCGCGAGGTGTTCTTCGGCGCCGCGCAGTCGAAGGGCGCGACCGGGGAGATGGGGCTGGTGGTCCAGTTCATCTCGATGTACGGCAGGTTCGGCTGCACGCACATCGGCCAGCCGTAGTTCGCCGGCTTGTCGACCACCATCATCCGGCCGGTGCCGGCCGGTCCCCGCCCGACCTGCGGGGTCGAGGAGTCGGGGGAGTAGTCGGTGATGTAGGCGACGTCGTTCTTGTCCAGGGTGATCCGGAACGGGTTCCGGAAGCCCATCGCGTAGATCTCCGGCCGGGTCTTGTCGGTGCCGGGCGGGTACAGGTTGCCCGCCGGGACGGTGTACGACCCGTCCGCGCCGACGGTGATCCGCAGGATCTTGCCGCGCAGGTCGTTGGTGTTGGCCGAGCTGCGCCGGGCGTCGACGAACGGGGCCTGGTAGACGCCGGTGGCGCTGACCGAGTCGTTGTGCGGCGAGAAGCCGCCGGACCCGCCGCCGCCGGCCGGGGTGTCGTCCCCGGTGACCAGCCAGAGGTTGTTCTTGGAGTCGAACGCGATGTCACCGGCCACGTGGCAGCAGGCGCCCCGGTCGACCGGCACCTGGAGGATCTTCTGCTCGGTGCTCAGGTCCAGCGAGGGCGTGTCGCCGTCGACGAACTTGAAGCGGGAGAGCTGGAAGTAGCCCTTCCACACGTCCCAGGCGTGCGGGTCGGTGCTGGTGGTCGGCGCGCCGCCGGTCGGGGTGTCCAGCGGGGGCGCGTAGTAGAGGTAGACCCACTTGTTGGTGGCGAAGTCGTTGTCGATCGCCGGGCCGTACATCCCGTCCTCGCTGTGGGTGTACACCGGGATCTGGGCCAGGACAGTGGTCTCGTTCGTCTCCGGGTTGTGCAGCCGTACACCGCCGCGCCGGTCGGTCTGGATCACCCGGCCGTCGGGGAGCACGTCGAAGCCGATCGGCTCGTTGACGTTGGGCTGCGCCCCGATGACCGTCATCTGGTAGTTGGCCAGCACGGTCGCGCCGCAGTCGCCGTTGGTCACCCCGGCCGCCCACTGGATCGCGCCGCCCAGGTGGGCCCGCAGGTCCGCGCTGTCGTAGCTGTCCGGGGTGGCGCCGAGTCCGGTGTAGAACGACCGGCCGCCCTGGTAGTCCTTGCACCAGGTGATCGGGTGGTCGAAGCCCATGGTGCCGCCGGTGTACGTCTTCTCGTCCACCGTGGCCAGCACGTGCGAGACGCCCCGGACGTTGGCCGCGAAGTTGTACCACCGGTCGGTGGTGCTCCACCGCTGCGGCAGTTCCTTCGAGGCCGGGTGGACCCGGTCGGCGACGGTGACGGTGGCCGTGCTGGCCGCCGACGGCGCGCCGGTGGCCCGGGTGCCGAGCACGTTGGTGAGGAAGGACCAGTCCGGTTCGGCCTCGATGGCGGAGTTGACGCCGACGAAGCCGCCGCCGTCGCGGTAGTACCGCTCGAAGGCCGCCTGCTGGGCGTCGTTGAGCACGTCGCCGGCGGTGTTGAGGAACACCACGGCACGGAACTGCTTCAGGTGCGACTCGTCGAACTTGCGGGGGTCGTTGGTGACCTCGACGGTGAAGCGCCGTTCCTGCCCGAGTTGCTGGATGGCCTGTACGCCGGCCGCGGTGGCGGCGTTGTTGCCGCTGGCCGACCGGGTGAAGATCAGCACCTTGTACTGGATGCCGTTGCTGTTGGGTGCGGGGGCGTTGAGCACCGGCGCGGCCTGCGCCGGGGTCGGAGTCTGCTCGGCCGTCGCGACGAGCGTCGCGCCGACGAGGGCGAGCAGGCTGAGATGGGTGGCGGCCCTGCGGCCGAACGATCTGCGCATCGAACCTCGCTCTGGTCGGGCGGGTCCGCCTCAGCGCCGGGACGAGGCTGAGGAGGTCGCTGGGGAGGTGACGAGAGCCTGGCCAGGTTCTACGCGAGACGATATTTGCGGACGGGACCAAAGAGAAGAGGTTGAAGCCAGAAGTTTTCGCCGAACCAGCTCCACTTTTGTTCAGGATGAGCAAAAGTGGGAGCGGGTGGGTGCTGTTCGGACAGATGGAAGCGGGCCGGTCGCCCGATGGCGACCGGCCCGCTGCCCGGATGTGTCAGAGGTTGCTGCCGCTGCTGCTCGTGCCGGACGACTTGGTGCTCGTGCTGGTGGTCGTCGAGCCGGTCGCGCTGGTCGACCCCGTGCCGGTCGAGCCGGACTTCGCGCCGACCGCGGCCGGCGTACCCGCGAACGGTTTGTCGGCGGCGGTCAACCCCTGCTTGTTGCCGTTGCCGCTGCTCAGCTTCTCGCCCAGCTTGGTCTGCCCCAGCTTGTCCTTGCCCTCGGCGTAGAGCCGGGTCGCCTGGGCCTGCGCGACACCGGCCGCCTCCTGGACGGTCGGATGGTCGAGCACCTTGCGGCCGCGGACCACCAGCTCCTCGTACTTCTCCCGGCCGGCACGGGCGCCCAGGACGAATCCCGCAGCCAGCCCGCCAAGAAACATGATCTTTCCGCGCATGGCGGCTCCTTCCGTACCTGACGCGCCGCCGTCCCCACCGGAGGCGTCCGGCGGGCACGACCATCTCGCGCCTGAGTCCTCTGTCGGCGGCTAACTACCCATCCTGCTCTCCGCTCATGCCTCCTTGTGCCGAGACGACGATTTGTCCGTATTGTCGGCGGGTCGCCGGGCTTGCCGGGCGGTCCCGGTGGATGGGGTAACCCCCTGGCGCGCCACCCCCCGATGTCCTGTACTCTTGTCCCCGTCGCACGGCGCGGAGAGATCCGGCAGCCGGGCGGTGCACGGTCCCCTGTAGCTCAATTGGCAGAGCAGCCGGCTGTTAACCGGCAGGTTATTGGTTCGAGTCCAATCGGGGGAGCTTCACTCCACACGACGCCCGTCGGCCTTCGCCGACGGGCGTTTCTCGTACGACCTCCCGCTCCCGCTCCCGGCCGGGTGGTTTCTGCCCGCCCGCGCCCTTCCGCCCGGCAGGATGGGCGATGTCGGCTTGGCACTCCCCTGCGTCGGTCGGTGCGTCGATTCGAGGTGGGTGGAGATGGCCGGAGGACTGAGCCGCTGGACGGCGACGCTGGTCGCCCTCGCGGTCGTGCTGGGCTGGCTCGTCGTCGGCGGGATCGCCGGGCCGTACTCGGGGAAGCTCGGCGACGTCGCCACCAACGACAATGCCTCCTTCCTGCCCGCGAACGCCGAGGCCACCCGGGCCCAGAACCTCTCCGCCGGCTTCGTCGCCAAGGAGACCACCCCGGCTCTCGTCGTCTACCAGCGCACCGCCGGGATCACCCCCGCCGACCAGCAGCGCGTCCAGGCCGACGCCGCCCGCTTCGCCCAGGTGCCGGGCGTGGTCGGCCCGCTGCCGCCGCCCATCGTCAGCCAGGACCGCCAGGCCGTGCAGGTGATCGTCCCGATCGACAGCTCCGAGGGCGAGCGGATCCGTGCGGTCGTCGACCGGCTGCGGGAGATCACCGGTACGGACCGGGATGGGCTCACCGTCGACGTGGCCGGGCCGGCCGGGCTGCTCGCCGACCTGATCCAGGTCTTCACCGCCATCGACGGGCCGCTGCTGCTCGTCACCCTCTTCGTGGTGCTGATCATCCTGCTGGTCGTCTACCGCAGCCCGGTCCTCTGGATCTTCCCGCTGCTCGCCGCCGGCATGTCGTACGGGCTGGCCTCGCTCTTCGTCTACCACCTCGCCAAGAACGACGTCATCAAGCTCAACGGGCAGGCACAGGGCATCCTCACCGTGCTGGTCTTCGGCGCCGGCACCGACTACGCGCTGCTGCTGATCGCCCGCTACCGGGAGGAACTGCACCGGCACGAGCGGCCCTGGGACGCGCTGCGGATCGCCTGGAAAGGCGCCGCCCCGGCCATCTTCGCCTCCGGCGCCACCGTCATCGTCAGCCTGCTCTGCCTGCTGCTGTCCAGCCTGAACTCCAACCGGGCGCTCGGCCCGGTCGCCGCCGTCGGCATCGCCGCCACCCTGCTGGTCATGCTCACCTTCCTGCCCGCCCTGCTGCTGCTCGGCGGTCGGTGGGCGTTCTGGCCGCGCCGGCCCCGCTTCGACCACGCCGACCCGCGCGCCGAGCACGGCATCTGGGGGCGGGTCGCCGGCTTCGTGGCCCGGCGGGCCCGGGCCGTCTGGCTGGTCACCGCGGTCGTCCTGGCCGCGCTCGCGGTCGGGGTCACCCAGCTCGGCGCCACCACCCTCGGCCAGTCCGACCTGTTCACCCACCGGCCCGACTCGGTGGCCGGGCAGGAGGTGATCGCCCGGCACTACCCGGCCGGCACCGGCAGCCCGGCCACCATCTTCACCGACCAGGCCGCCGCCCGGCAGGTCGCCCAGGTGGCCCAGGGCGTACGGGGGGTGTCCTCGGTCCGGCCGCTCACCGAGCAGGGCCAGGCCGGGCCGGTCGACCCGACCGCGCCGCCCAAGGTCGTCGACGGGCGGGTGCAGCTGCTGGCCACCCTTTCCGACCCGCCGGACAGCGACGGCGCCGAGCGGACCGTCCGCGACCTGCGCGCGGCGGTGCACAAGGTGCCCGGCTCGGACAGCGTGGTCGGCGGCTTCACCGCCATCAACGTGGACACCGCCGCCGCCGCCACCCGGGACCGCAACGTCATCATCCCGGTGGTGCTGCTGGTCATCGCGGTCATCCTGGCCCTGCTGCTGCGCGCCCTGGTCGCCCCGATCCTGCTGATCGCCACCGTGGTGCTGTCGTTCCTGGCCACCCTCGGCCTCTGCGCGCTGATCTTCCGGTACGTCCTCGACTACCCCGGCGTCGACCAGTCGTTCCCGCTCTTCGCATTCGTCTTCCTGGTCGCCCTCGGCATCGACTACAACATCTTCCTGATGAGCCGGGTCCGCGAGGAGTCGGTCCGGCGCGGCACCAGGGCCGGGGTGCTCACCGGGCTCGCCGTCACCGGTGGCGTGATCACCTCCGCCGGCATCGTGCTCGCCGCCACCTTCTCCGCGCTCGCCGTCCTGCCGCTGGTGGTGCTCGTCGAGCTGGGCGTGGCGGTCGCCGCCGGGGTGCTGCTCGACACCATCGTCGTCCGGTCGCTGCTGGTGCCCGCGCTCGCGTACGACATCGGGCCGAAGATCTGGTGGCCCGGCCGGCTGTCCCGGTCCAACCGCGACCGCGACCGGGCCGGCGCGGAGGTGGCCCATGCCCGTTGAGACCGACGTCGTCATCGTCGGCGGCGGCCTCGCCGGCCTGGCCGTCGCCCGCCGGCTGCACCGCGCCGGCGTGCCCTGGCGGCTGCTGGAGGCCGCCGACCGGCTCGGCGGCCGGGTGGCCACCGACGAGGTCGACGGCTACCTGCTGGACCGCGGCTTCCAGGTGCTCAACACCGCGTACCCCCGGCTCGGCGGCCTGCTCGACCTGGGCCGGCTCGATCTCGGCTGGTTCACCCCCGGGGTGCTGGTCCGCCGCGGCGACCGCCTGGACCGGCTGGTCAACCCGCTGCGCGACCCCGCCGGGGCGGCCGGCACGGTGACCGCCGGGATCGGTTCGGTCCGCGACCGGCTGCGCTTCGCCGCGCTGGCCACCGGCTGCGCCACCCTGCCCGTGGGCCGGCTGCTCGGCGCGCCGGAGACCACCAGCGAGGCGGCGCTGCGCCGGGCCGGGCTCTCCGACCCGTTCATCGAGGAGCTGCTCCGGCCGTTCCTCTCCGGCGTACTCCTCGACCGTGAGCTGGCCACCTCCAGCCACGTCCTCGCGGTGCTGCTGCGCGCGTTCGCCCGCGGCCGGATCGGCCTGCCCGCGCGGGGGATGGCCGCACTGCCGAGGGCCATCGCCGACCCGCTGCCCGCCGAACTGATCGAGCTGGACACCCCGGTCACCGAGGTCGCGCCCGCCCGGGTCCGCACCCGGGACGGCGAGATCGCCTGCCGCGCCGTCGTGGTCGCCGCGGACCCGCCGGCGGCGACCACCCTGCTGCCCCGCCTCCAACGAGTACGCATGCACGGCTACACGACCTACTACCACAGCGCCGACACCCCGCCCCTGGCCGAGCCGATCCTGCTGCTCGACGGGGAACGCCGGGAGTTGGTCGCCAACACGGTGGTGCTGAGCAACGCTGCACCCACGTACGCGCCGGCCGGGAAGCACCTGGTGGCCACCTCGGTGGTCGGCCCGCAGGCCCCGCCCGAGCCGGTGGTGCGGCGCGAACTCGACCGCCTCTACGGGCGCTCCACCGCCGACTGGACCCACCTCACCACCGTCACCGTCCCGGCCGCCCTCCCCGCCGCGCCGCCCCCGCAGGGCCGGCTGCGCAAGCCGGTCGCCCTCGGCGACGGGCTCTTCGTCGCCGGGGACCACCGGGACACCCCGTCGATCCAGGGGGCGCTGGCCAGCGGCTGGCGTACGGCGGGCGCGGTCCTGGCCGAGCTGCGCGCCGCGGGCTGAGCGGTGCCGCCCCGGGCGGGGACCACGGCGGGGATCGGCCTGCTGCGCGCTGTTATCCTCGCGTTGCCCATCGTGTCGGGCCGATCATCACGGCCGGCCCGTTCGGTGGTGGCCGGTGATCCGTTGGGCGGGTTACGATCCGGCGCGGTAGCGGGGCGGTAGCTCAGCAGGTTAGAGCAGGGGACTCATAATCCCTCGGTCGCGGGTTCGAGTCCCGCCCGCCCCACCACGCTGCACTGGCAGACATCGACCCTGGTAGCGGACTGGTCGGTGGTGTCGGGTGGCGTCACAGCTCGGCGATGGCTTCGGCGGTGGTGGGCGGCGTGCCCACGGCCTCGATGGGGATACGAGCGGCGGGCTGGGTTGTCAGGTGTGCGGCGCTGACGCGGTCGAGGCGGAGCCAGCGGATCGCTTGACGAAGGTGGCAGTGCCCGACGAGGTACCAGT
>NZ_JBICUB010000028.1:3488-58780 GCF_043197935.1 Micromonospora sp. NPDC048930 | reverse complement strand
TCTTCCGTGTACTTCGATGGACGCCCCAACGGGGACACCCCTTCCTCTGGACCAACGTCCAGTCTCAGGGTGTCCACATCTCAGGGGGAAGCCCAGTGGGCTGTGGGTCGTGTATCGGGTACGGCCGTCCGGACAGCCGGCGTCCGGGTCGCGGCAGTGGTCTTTGCGCTGACGTGGCTGGTCTTTCCCGGTTTCGGCCTGCCCGACCTCGCGGTGACGTGGGACCCGGCCTGGGCGGTGGCGCTGGAGGCCGGCTGGGGACTGCCGTTCACCGTGTTCGTCGCGGCGGCGTTCGTCCGGATCGCCGCGCGGCCCCAGCGGTCAACCCCCGCCGTCGTGCAGTTGCTGTGCGTTGCGGCGGCCCTCGCGGTCTCCGCCGCCGCCTCGCTTGAATGGGCCTTGGTTCTCGTCGCCCTGGCCGTGGCCGGGGAGGCGCTCGTCGTGGCGTTCGCGCCCGGGCGCGAGCCGCTCACGACGGTCGGTGTCCGGATGGACCGGCCGCTGGCAGTCCTGGCCGGGCTCGCCGCGCTGCCCTGGCTGGCGTACGCCCACGCGATGTACGCGGCGAACCGGGTGAGGCTGCCCGAAGACGTGAGTATCGGGATCGATCACTACGCGGTGCAGGGCGCGGTGGGCCTCGTCCTCGTGGTGCTGAGTGGGACGGCAGCGTGCTGGGTGCGGGGCCGGCGGTTCGTCGGGGTCGGGGTCGGGCTTGTGGCCGCCTATCTCGGCCTCGTCTGCCTCGCCTGGCCTGGCACGCCTGGCGGGTTCGGGCCGGTCTGGTCGGCGCTGAGCATGGCCTGGGGCATCGCCTTCGGCACGCTCGCCGCCGTCCGAAGCGCGGGTCCTGGCACCACCCGAGGCGCCGGCCGGGAGGGTGCCACACCGGCGACCGCGCGGGACGCGGAGGCAGCGGGGACCTCCGGTGCCGGAACACTGAGTGGCTGATCCACCCAGAGATCAAGCATGGCATGCATGCCGCCAATGCGGCGAGAATGGACGCGCCGTGATGCGGCGATGCCGCCGTCCGTGTTTGCTGATTGATCGCGAGCGGTCACCGTCGGCAGCTGGCCTGTGTCGAGGGGGAATCCTGAACTGCCGATGAGCGGGCACACTCGCCGCGATGGGCGTGGCTGTCACCCCACTGGATGATCATTGGTCCAGGGATCGGCCAGGCCCGAGGACCGGGCTTCGTCGCAATCCCGATCCCCGGGCTCACCGCCCGCGTCTCCAGTTCACGTCGATGATGCGCAGAGGCGCGTCGTCACACCGCGGCCACTCAAGCCTTGCTCTGACGCGGTGGGTCTCCCTCACTCAGACGTCGTCGAGGGATGGCACCACCTGCCAGCGTCGCGAAGCCACGCGTCTTGTTCAGGGTCGGGCATGAGCTCCCTGACCTCTTGGGCGCATCGGCAAGAGACGGCGATCTTGGCAGCCCACGCCAGCGCCTCCTCGCGTGAGGCCACGTCGACGATCGAGAACCCGCCAATGACGTCCCTGGTCTCCGGGTAAGGGCCGTCGGTGACCATCCCGTCTGTGGCCACAACGCTCGCTCTTTGGCGTTCGAGTCCGGCGCCGAACACCCACACGCCGGCGTTCACTGCCTCCTGGACCACCGCGTGCGAGGCCTTGCCCACGTCGGGCATCTCCTCGTCGGGGATGTGGTCCATCGCGCCGTCATTGAACGAGATCAAGTACCGCGTCATCCCATCGCTCCCTTGTCCCGGCGGCCTTCTCCGGCCGCCGCTCGCCTGTTCCACGATCTACTCGCCCTGAAGGGCGGAGGTTCCCTCCGCGCTGCAGCAGTTGACAACCCCCATGCACCGGTCCGGGGTCAAGGCACTATGGCGGATACCTACGACATTCGCGTGGCCCGGGGCCAGCCCGAAAAGGCCGAGAGCCCAGCACCTCAGTCCGCCCGAGCCCACAGGCCACGGCCAGGACCGCCTCGGCCGGGCGTACCGGACCGGCCGGTGCGAGCGCGCCGCCGACCGCGCAGGGCCGCCGCGGCGGCGGACCCGGGAGGACAACGGGGAACGGCTGCAGACTCCAGCGTGACCAACTCGCATCCCCAAGCCAGCTCTTCGGAGAAGTCACTTCCCGGACCCGCCGACACCCAGCCCGCTCGCGACGGTGTCATGACACAGAGGGGAGCCATATGTGTGCACCTGATCAAGATGCCACCGGAAGGTGAGCCGTTCGGCTCGTCGAGCAGGAGCCACATTCGGTGTACCGCAAGCCCTGAGCCCGCCCCCAGGAGTCGGGGGCGGGCTCAGACGTCAGCTGGAGCGGTGCCGGATCCACCAGAAGCCGAAGGCGGCCAGCAGGAGGGTGACCCCGAGATACGCCGAGAGCTCGATCCACTGGAACGGCCAGTAGCGGTTGGCCGGCTGGTAGGTGTAACTGAAGTGCAGGTTCTGGCCGGCCATGCAGGCCATGTTCTCGGCCGGCAGGCCCTTCCCGCACGCCACCGCCTGCCGGTTGGTGTACGGGGTGCCGTCGGCGTTGAGCACCTTGGCCTCGTCCGTCAGGGACCAGGCGCCCGCCATGGTGTAGCCCACGATCGTGGCGCCGCGGTCGTTCATGCCGAAGGCGTCCGACCGGCTCATCGCGTCCTCGTCGAACGCCACGGTGCTCGTCACCGACGTCATGAGGTGCTCGCGGACCACATTGGGCACGATCAGTTGGACGACGGCAAACACTGCCAAGGTCAGCGCCATGGCCAGCAGCGTGCGGCGCACGACGAGCCCGATGACGGTGCCGAGGACGAATGCGAAGGCGGCGTAGCCGAGGGGGACGATGTTGCGGGAGGCGAAGTTCAACGCACCGAAACGGTTTCCGATGAACTCGTCGTAGCGGCTCGCGCTCCAGGTGAGTAGGAGGCTGAACAGGCCGGTGACCGCGACGCTGGCGAGTGTGAGGAGCACCAGCTTGGTCGCCAGCCAGCGGGTGCGGGTCACGCTTTGGTTCCAGACCAGGCGGTCGGTCTTCTCCTCCAGCTCCCGGGTGATCAGGGGGGCGCCCCAGAAGATGCCGATGAGGGCGGGGGCGGCGATGAGCAGCACGCCGACGGCCGATAGCTGGCCGCTGTAGGCATCATCGAAGGCGTGCCGCGCGGTGACGCAGTCGCTGGGCTGGCAGCCCAGGACGTCGGTGTAGTCGTCGCGGACACGGGAGCCGAGGTACACCAGGTAGATCGCGACGGCGGCCAGGGCGGCGGCGGCGACCAGGGCCTGGGTGCGGAACTGCCGCCAGGTCAGCCAGATCATGCCGCACCGCCGATCGACGCGACCGCGGCGCGGGTCATGTATGCCATGCCCAGGTCCTCGAGGTCGACCGGCTGCGCGCCCGGCACCGCGGCGTCGCAGCGCACGACGTCCTCGTGAATGCGCTCGGCGCTGGACGGCAGGGCACCGGCCACCCGGTGGTGCACGGCCAACAGGTCAGCGACGTCACCCGCCAGTTGGACCCGGCCCGCGGCCAGCACGATTAGGTGATCGCAGACTTTTTCCAGGTCACCGAGCAAATGTGAGGACAGCACCACGCTGACCCCGAGCTCGGCGACGAAGTCGAGCAGGTCGTGCAGGAACGCGCGGCGCGCCAGCGGGTCCAGCGACGCGACCGGCTCGTCGAGGATGAGCAGCTCGGCGCGCTTGGCGGCGGCGATGGTGAGGGCGAGCTGGGCCCGCTGCCCGCCGGAGAGCCGGCCGGCCTTCTGCGCGGGGTCGAGGCCGAGCCGCTTGACCCGCCGCTCGGCGAGCGGCCGGTCCCAGCGGGGGTTGAGCCGGGCGCCGAGCCGCAGGTGGTCGGCGACCGACAGGCCGCGGTAGACCGGGGCGTCCTGCGCGACGAACCCGACCCTGGCCAACTGGGCCGCGCCGGCTCCTGGGCGGTTGCCGAGCACCTCGATGCTGCCCGTCGTGGGCGCGACTATTCCGCAGGTCAGCCCGAGCAGCGTGGACTTGCCGGCGCCGTTGGGGCCGACCAGGCCGACGATCCGCCCCGCCGGTACGCGCAGGGTGCAGTCGGCCAGGGCGGTCGTGCGGCCGTACCGTTTTCCGAGCCCCCCGGTCTCGATGACCGGTGTCGTTGCTGTCGCCACGATGCGATCCCCTATCTCGAGTAGATATGGCGCCAGTTCTAGCCAGCCGGCGGTCACAGCACGGTCAGCGTCGCTGTGACCGTGGTGTGACGCCGGTGCGGATAATCTCGGCCGATGAGGGTGCTCGTGGTCGAGGATCAGGTGGCGCTCGCCGACTCGGTGGCGCGGGTGCTACGCCGCGAGGGGATGGCGGTCGACGTCGCCTACGACGGCGCCGCCGCGCTGCAGCGCACCGCCGTGCTCGACTACGACGTCGTCGTGCTCGACCGCGACCTGCCCGGCGTGCACGGCGACCAGGTGTGCCGCGCGCTGGTGGCCCGGAAGTCGCCCAGCCGGGTGCTGATGCTGACCGCCTCGGGCACCGTCGCCGAGCGGGTCGAGGGGCTCGGGCTTGGCGCTGACGACTACCTGCCCAAGCCGTTCGCCTACGCCGAGCTGGTGGCCCGGATCCGCGCGGTCGGCCGGCGCTCCCACCCGGCCGCCCCGCCGGTCCTCGTGCACGGCGACCTGCGGCTCGACCCGGCGCAGCGGATCGCCACCCGGGCCGGCGCGCGGCTGGCGCTGAGCCCGAAGGAGTTCGCCGTGCTCGAGCACCTGCTCACCGTCCAGGGCCGGGTGGTCTCCGCGGAGGAACTGCTCGACCGGGTGTGGGACGAGGCCACCGACCCGTTCACCACGACGGTCAAGGCGACGATCAACCGGCTGCGGGCCAAGCTCGGCGACCCGCCGCTGATCGTGACGCTCGCCCGAGCCGGCTACCGGATCTGACATGCGAATCAACCGGCTCAGGTGGCGCCTCACGCTGCTGTACTGCGCGGCGTCGATCGCCTCCGGCGTCGTGCTGCTGCTCATCATCGTGGTGCTGTCCCGCAGCCTGCCACCGGCCGACGCGCCCGCGCCCCAGGGCGTCCCCGTCGGGCCGGGTCGAGGCCGCCTACCCGTCGCCGTGCCGGTCGAGCTCGAGAGCTATCGGTCGAACATTCTGGTCCTGCCGGGCATCGCGCTGGCCATCATGGCCGTGCTCTCGCTCGCGGTGGGCTGGGTGATCGCCGGCCGGATGCTGCGCCCCGTGCGCACGATGACCGAGCGCCTTCAGCAGATATCGGGCCGCAACGTGCACGAGCGGCTCGCGGTGGCGGGCCCCCGCGACGAGCTCAAGGACCTCGCGGACACCGTCGACGGGCTGCTCGGCCGCCTGGAGACCGCACTGGACGGGCACAAGCGGTTCGTCGCCAACGCCGCGCACGAGTTGCGCACGCCGCTGACGGTCGAGCATGCCCTGCTCGAGGAGCCGCTCATCGACCCGGACGCGACCGTCGAGGCGTACCGCGCCAACTTCGAACGCCTGATCGCGGTCAACCGGGAACGGAGCCGGCTGCTGGAGTCGCTGCTGACACTGGCCGGCAGCGAGCACGGCCGGGGTCGGGCGGAGCCGGTGGACCTCGCCGGGCTGGCCGAGCAGGCGGTACGCGACCGGGCGGCCGAGTTCGACCGGCACGGGCTGCGGGTGAAGACGATGATCCGGCCGGCCCGGCTGCTCGGCGATCCGGCGTTGATCGGGCGGCTGGTGGCCAACCTGTGCGACAACGCCGTGCACCACAACACCCCCGGCGGGGTGGTCGAGGTGGCCACCCGCCTCGCCGCCGGCCAGGCGCTCCTGGTCGTCACCAATACCGGTCCGGTCGTACCACCTGAGGATGTGGACCGGCTGTTCGAGCCCTTCCAACGCATGCGGCGCGTGGCCGACGACACCCACCACGGGCTGGGCCTGTCGATCGTGCGGGCGATCGCCGTCGCCCACGGCGCCGTGCTCACGGCCCACGCGCATACCGAGGGCGGGCTCACCGTCCAGATCAGCTTCCCCGCTGTGTCGTGATCCGGCGGTACGTGCTGCTGCGTAAGCACCGGGTCGACAGCGGAGCAGTTCGACGCGATGCAGGCCCAGACCTGGCCACCACACGACACACGCAATTCGGCAGGACCGCGCCCGCTGCCCGGCCCTTCGTGACGCACTGCGGCGCCCGGTCAGCGGCTTGACTGGGCGGCGCTAGCCGGCTTCGACGAGTCTGGCGAGGTTCGCCAAGGCGATCCGCGTACCTGTCTCGTTGTCTTCGGCCGGGATCGCGTCGGGAATTCCGTCGTGCACGACGACGACTTCGGTGCCGCCGTCCACGTCGGTGAGCGTCGTGGTCATGGTCATCGCGCCGCGAAGCGCGGGATCGTCGGTCTCGAACTCGACGACCTCGACCACCTGCTGGTCGGGCACGATCTTGACGAAGTGGCCGTGGTAGCTGTCGGTGTGTGCCGTCGACTTGCCAGTATTGTCCGGCGCCTCGTAGGTGAGCGAGACGCGCAATGCGCCGCCCTCGCGCGCGTCGAACTCGTGCACGTGGCCGCTCATGCCGGTGGGCACCCGCCACTTGGCGACCGCAGCCGGGTCCAGCAGTGCCCGATAGACGGCCGAGCGCGGTGCCTTGACGAGTTGGGATACCCGGGTTGAGTACATAGAGTGAATCTAATGTCCAGCCCCCGGGATGGCATCGAGGCGCACTCACATCGGCAGGACCGCGGGTCGAGCGCCGCGACGTCCCATCACTCAACGTGACGCACGGTCGGCGGCATCCCGGCGGTGTGGCTGGAACGCCGCGAGCCGCCGCGCGGCCGCCGACACAGCGTGCGGGCCCGTAGCTCCATGCACGCTACGGAAGCTCATCGCTGCGGGGCGGCCGTACCACGTCCACGTACCGCCGGTGGCTCGCCCCGTAGATGGCGAAGTTGAGTTGGGCATCGCTCAGACTGACCTCCCCATTGGGGCCACCGGCCACCGTGCCGCCGTCTGCATCGCTCTGTCCGTCATCTGTCCAGAAGCAGACCGGGCAGGTAGCGCACCCGGTCCGATAGCCACAGCAGGGACACCGGCTGACGGAGTGGTAGATCACACCGGCAAGCCTTCCATGACAACCCATCAATAGGCAGCCCGGCGGACTGCAATTTCTTGAACGATATGGCGCCGGCGATAACCGGGGTCATCCCTGCGGCCGTCCACGCCGCGACCGGAGCGACCCCCGGGAACGCGTGTGCAGGTCGTGGTAGGCAGACGTTCAGGTCGCACGGAGCTGGATCTCGCGTCCGTGCCACCTGGAGCGCAGCCACCGGTCGTGGCTGGCGACCACGACGGCGCCGGGGCTGCCGCCGAGGGCGTCCTCCAGTTCGTCGCAGAGTCGGGGCGAGAGGTGGTTGGTGGGCTCGTCGAGCAGCAGCAGGTCGGGTGGGTCGGCCACCAACAGTGCCAGGGCGAGCCGGCGTCGCTGGCCGACCGACAGCTCGCCGATCGGCCGGCGCGCGTCGTGGGCGGTGAGCAGGCCGAGGTCGTCCAGCGGTACGGCGTCGGCGCGCACATCACCCAGGACGTCGGCGTAGATCTCCTCGGCGGTGCGCTCGGGCCGGTCGAACACAGTGTCCTGTGTCAGTACACCGATGCGCAGATCGGGGCGGCGCCGGACGTGACTGCCCGGGTCCAGCCAGCCGGCGAGGACGGCGAGGAGCGTCGATTTGCCCGCACCGTTGGCGCCAGTGACCAGCAGCCGATCGGTGGCGGTGAGGTCGAGACGGTCGAGGGTGAGTCGGCCGGGTATCCGCACGTGACGCAGGCTGACGAGGGTTCCGTCGGCGGTGGCGGTGGCGAGCGCGGTGGCGCGGAACCGCAGCGGTTCGGGCGGTGCCGGGACGGCGGCGCGTTCGAGGTCGTCGAGCCGGCGGCCGGCGGCGCGTACCCGTCGGGCGATCTGGTTCTGCACCCGGCCGGCGGTGTGGCCGTATCCCATCTTCTCGTTGTCGCGCCGGTCCCGGCCCGGCGCGACCTCGTGCGCGGTCACCGCGAGCTGCCGGCGCAGCTCGGCCAGTTCCTCCTGCTGTTCGGCGTGGCGTCGCTGCCAGCGCTCCCGCTCGTTGCGCTGGTGAGCCAGATAGTCGCGGTAGGTCCCGCCGAAGCGGACCGGGCCGGAGACAGCGGGGTCGAGGTCGATCAGGTCGGTGCAGACCGCGTCGAGGAAGGCCCGGTCGTGGCTGGCTACGACGACGACTCCGGGCAGGTCGCGCAACTGCTGTTCGAGAAAGGCCGCTGCGGCGTCGTCGAGGTGGTTGGTGGGTTCGTCGAGCAGCAGCGCCGAGGGCAGGCGGATGAGCAGGGCGGCGAGCGCGAGCCGGCCGCGTTGGCCGCCGGAGAGCGCGGCGAGCGCCCGCTCCGGTGCCACATCGCCGAGACCGAGTGCCGCGAGGACCATGCCGGCGCGTCGCTCGGCGCCCCAGGCGTCGATGTCCCGCGCGCGGTCGAGCAGATCGCCGTAGTCGGCGAGCAGCCACTCGTGGTCGGGTGTGTCGTCGGCGGTGCGGGCGAGCTGATCGGCGAGTCGATCGAGGTCGGTGAGGAGGGCACGGGCCTCGCGCAGGGCTTCGTCGCGCACGTCCGCCACGGTCGCGGTCGCGTCGTAGGGGGCTTCCTGCGGCAGGTATCCGAGGTCCGGTGGGCGAACGACGGTGCCGGCGTCTGGTTCGTCCGCACCGGCGAGCAGGCGGAGCAGGGTGGACTTGCCGGCGCCGTTCTCGCCGATCAGGCCGATCCGGCGGCCGGGGGCCGCGGTGAGGGAGACGCCGTCCAGCACCCGGCGGCTGCCGAGGGTATGGACGAGGTCGTGAGCGAGCAGTGCCTCGGGCATGGCGGGTCACCTTCGGGGTGCCCCGGGCCACGGGCCGGCAGGACCCGTGGCCCGAAGCGGGCGGAGTCGGTGGTCAGGCGCGGTCGGGTGCGGGGATTTCGCGCAGGTGGCCATCGTCGAGGCGGAGCCACCGCTGCACACCGATGTCGGTGAGGAACCGTTCGTCGTGGCTGACCACCACGAACGCACCCCGGTAGGCGGTGAGGGCGCTCTCCAGTTGGCTCACGCTGACCAGGTCGAGGTTGTTGGTGGGTTCGTCGAGCAGCAGCAGGTGGGGTGCCGGCTGGGCATAGAGGACGCAGGCGAGGGTGGCGCGCAGCCGTTCGCCGCCGGAGAGCACGCCGACGGGAAGGTGGGCTCGGGCGCCGCGGAACAGGAACCGGGCGAGCAGGTTCATCCGTTCGGCCTGCGGCCGGTCAGGAGCGTACGCGGCGAAGTTCTCCGCGACCGTCCGGTCGAGATCCAGCAGGTCCAGGCGTTGCGACAGGTACGCGACGCGACCGTCGGCGCGGTGCACCTGCCCGGCGTCCGGGTCGAGGTCACCCTGCAACAGGCGCAGCATGGTGGACTTGCCGGCGCCGTTGGGGCCGGTCAGCGCGATCCGCTCCGGTCCCCGGATGGTCAGGTCGGCGCCGTCGCCGGCGAAGACGGCCCGGTCGCCGTGGTAGACCTGCATACGCTCGCCTGCGACCACGGTGCGGCCGGCGGGAACGGTGGTGTCGGGCAGGTCCAGGGTCAGCACCTGGTCGTCGCGTAGCGTCCGACTGGCCTCGTCGAGCCGGGTCTGGGCCTCGCTGACCCGGTTGGCGTGCGCCTGCTGTGCCCGGCCGGCGGACTCCTGGGCGCTGCGCTTGAGCCCACCGGCGACGATCCGGGCCAGACCGGCGTTGCCGAGGTTGCGGGCGGCGTTGCTGGCGCGGCGTTCGGCCCGCTCCCGGGCCTGCTGCATCTCCCGCTTCTCCCGCTTCACGTCCTGCTCGGCGCTGCGTACGCTCCGCTCCGCCGCCTCGCGTGCCACGCGCGCCGCCTCCTCGTACGCGGTGAAGTTCCCGCCGAACAGGCGCACCTCACCACGGTCGAGCTCGGCGATGCGGTCCATCAGGTCCAACAGGACCCGGTCATGGCTGACCACCAGCAGACACCCGGACCAGCCCTCCAGCACCGCGTACAGCCGGTGCCGCGCGTCGATGTCGAGGTTGTTGGTCGGCTCGTCCAGCAGCAGCACGTCCGGACGCCTGAGCAGCTGCGCCGCCAGGCCGAGCGATACCACCTGCCCGCCACTGAGAGTACGCAGGCGGCGGTCCAACCCCACGTCACCGAGGCCCAGCCGGTCAAGCTCGGCGCGGCTGCGCTCCTCCACGTCCCAGTCATCCCCGACGGCCGTGAAGTGCTCCTCCGCCGCGTCACCCGCCTCGATGGCACGCAGTGCCGCGAGGACCGCATCGATCCCTAGCACCTGCGCGACGGTCAGGTCACCGGCGAAGGGCAGGTCCTGCGGCAGGTAGCCGAGCACACCCTCGACCGTCACGCCGCCACCGGTCGGGGTGAGGTCGCCCGCGATCACACGAAGCAGGGTCGTCTTGCCGGCGCCGTTGGGCGCGACGAGGCCCGTGCGGCCGGGCGGCACGCTGAAGGACAGATCCCGGAAGACCGGAGTGTCGTCCGGCCAGGAAAAGGACAGGTTGGTACAAACGATGCAGACGTCAGACATCGGGAGACACCCTCGAAGAGAGAGCCGGGGTACGCGACAGACGCCCCGGTCGGGCAGACAGGTCTACGACAAGGCAGGCCACCGTCGGCGCAGGCCGGCAGGCGGCCGGGGCCGCTCACCCCGAGATGTCGTCGTCCCCCGTCACCATGATCCGCTCCCTCGCACCCTCATCGCGGTCTCCGCCGCGCAGCAACAGCCTAACAACTTCCGGCGTGCCACCGGCACCGCAACCGCCTCGCGCTTCGGGTGACCGACGGGCTGAGCTCGCCGCAACCGTCGACCAGCCGGAACACACGCCGCCGTCCTGCCACCAGTCGAGCCGACCCCCACCTTCTCTGGCGTAACGCCGACGCCCCACCCCGACATCCCGGCAGCGTGAGCGCCGACCTGGACCGCAGCATGGCACAGGTGGCGATCATGTTGTTGGTTCGGGGTCACCACGGCAGGTGACACCGCCACAACAGGATGCGCTCCCAAAACGGATCCAGTCCTGGTCGGCGTGGGTTTCCGTCGGGCTCCGCGCGCCAACTTTGGCGCCATGGTGCGGTGTCCGAGAATGCGACATTGCCCCATTCCCGTTCCACCAACTCCCGGAAGGCCGCGCGCACGGCGTCGTCGGTGAGGTCGACCTTGTACTCCCGCGGCCCCCGGACGTCGTCGTTCGACACCGAGTACGGGTACTCGGCCTGGCCAAGGGCGACCAGCGCCTGCCACAAGAAGGTGGTCCAGCGGCTCATCTCGCCACTCCTCTGTTCGGTCGGTTTCTCTTCAGCCGACGAAGTCCATCGCCCTGCTGTCGTCCTCGGGCAGCACTCCTGCAGGTGGGCGGTGGACGCCCTCGATCGCCGGAAGCAACGGCACGACCGAGCGGCACCCGCCCCGGGTGGCCCAGGTCGTTCGGGGCGTACTCGACCCGGGGCGGGTGCGGCATGGCGCAGGCTGCGCTCGAGGAATCCGGCGGATTCCTCAGCGGCCGGGAAGGCGTTCGGTGATCTCCTGCAGCAGGAAGCCGTTGCCGTCAGGGTCGCTGAACGACGCGAACGAGCCGTACGAGCGCCGGCCGGGGTACAGCCCGGGCACCCGCTTCTCGGTCCCCGCGTGGTGGAAGACGCCGCCCTCGTCGTGGAAGATCTCGCTCACCTCGACGCCGTGACCGATCAGCTCGGCCCGCGCCTGCTCGATGTCGCTCACGATGAGGTGCAGGTTCTGCACCGAGCCCGGCTCCGCGGTGCTGATCCCCTTGCCGACCACGATCGAGCACTGCGAGCCGGGCGGGGTGAAGTGCACGACCCGGAAATCCTCACCGTCGACGTAGTCGAGGTCCTCGCGGAAGCCGATCCGCTTGTAGAAGTCCTTGGCCCGGTCGACATCCGCCACCGGTAGCACGATCAGCTCAAGCTTGTACTCCGTCATTGCCCCTCCTCAACGATGCCGGATGCTGTCCGGCGTCCGGCATTCACGATCGCGTGCGGGGCGATGCCGTCGCCCCAGGGAAACACCCTGGCGACGACCCTGGGGCACCGGTCCGACGCCGCGGGCAAGTCGCGGCGTGAGCAGATGCCGCCGCTCCGTGAAGACCTTGTACCGGTGCCGTCGACGGCACGCGGGCTGGCGAACAACGTGGCGCCGATCTCGGGGTTTGATCCGCCCGGCGAGGCCAACCGGGCGCGCGGGATGCGGGATGTGCCGGCAGGCCCCGAACCCGTCGCTCGCCGATTAGCCGCGCTGGGATGCGCCTCCGCGAGGAACCGCTTCCGATGTCCGGTGCGGACCGGCACACGAACGCGGAGGCACTCACCCGTATCGAGTCGACTCGTGCGGCCCCCGGACACATACTCAGCCGCACCCCAGGTGGCGCCGCGGCGCGCCACGCCCCACGTCAACGCCGATCAGAAACCGTCGACTTCGAGGACTGCCGCCGCGAACGCTTCGGGGGCCTCCTGTGGCACGTTGTGACCGACGCCCTTCAACGTCCGATGAGCGTACGGGCCCGAGAACTTGTCGCGATAGTTCGCGCCGTCTCCCGCAGGCGTGAAGGGATCCACCTCGCCATCAAGCGTGACCGTGGGCACTCCGATGACCGGACCTTCGGCAAGTCTCTCTTCGAGGCGGTCGTATCGCGGGTCACCCTTGGCCAGGCCCAGACGCCAGCGGTAATTGTGGATCACGATGCTGGTGTAATCCGGGTTGTCGAACGCCCTCGCGGTCCGATCGAACGTCGCATCATCGAAATCCCAGGTCGGCGAGTTGAACGTCCAGACCAGCTTCGCCAACTCGTCCGGATACGCCTCGAGGCCCAGTCGACCCCTCTCGGTGGTGAAGTAGTACTGGTACCACCAGGCGAACTCGGACTTCGGCGGCAGCGGCGTCTTGTTCATCTCGCGGTTGGTGATCAGATAGCCGGTCACGGAGACCAGGGCCTTGCAACGGTCTGGCCAGAGCGCCGCGATGATGTCGGCCGTCCGGGATCCCCAGTCGAAGCCGGCGAGAACAGCCTTGTTGATCTTGAGTGCGTCCATCAAGGCGATGATGTCGAGAGCGACCACCACCTGCTGGGCATTCCGGAACGTCCTGCTCGACAGGAAGCGCGTCGTACCGTGGCCGCGCAGATACGGGACGATCACCCGGTAGCCCTCCGCCGCCAGCAAAGGCGCGACGTCGACGAAACTGTGAATGTCGTAGGGCCAACCGTGCAGCAGGATGGCCACGGGGCCGTCGGCGGGGCCGACTTCGGCATAGCCGATTCTCAGGACGCCGGCATCGACATACCTCAGCGGTCCGAAGGACCTGGCCGTCCCCGGACTTTTCGAGGACAGCCGCGCCCCGTTTCTTCCGTCGGGCGTGGCCGCCGAGGCGGGCGCCGAGGACGAGGGCCAAATGCCCAGCGAGGCTGCGGCGGCCCCCGCGCCGACTGCCTTGCCGAAAGTTCGCCTGTTGATCATCTGATGCCTTCCATCGCGAGGGTGTGCCGGCTGCGTGCCGGCCTGGCAGTGGCCGGCACGCAGCCGTTGTGGACGGTCAGTCTGGTGGCGCGGCGGCCCCGGCGAGAGTTCCGTGGCCGCCGCGTCGTGTGGATGTGGTCAGGCGGCGACGCAGCGGTAGTTCGCGGCCGAGGCAGGGTCGCCGTGGCCGGTGTAGCGGGCCACCATCGGGTAGCGGCAGATGTTGCGGGTGACGCTGCCGTCGGGGGTGGCGGCGGCGAGGGTGGCCGGGGCCTGGCCCTTCTCCACCCAGTTGACCAGCGCGCCCAGGTCGTCCGTGGGCTGTGGGCCGGTGCCGCCGCCGCAGTGGTTCACGCCCGGGAGCAGGAACAGACGGTAGAAGTCGTCGACCCGCTCGTTGCCGCCGAGGGTGCGGTTGACCCGCTCGCGGTAGTCGACAGTGCCCTGGGTGGGCACCAGTTCGTCGGTCTGGCCGTGCCAGCTGAGCAGCTTGCCGCCGGCCTTGGCGAACGCGGACAGGTTCGGGTCGTCGGTCCCGATGATGTCGTTGAACTCCTGCTGCGACGCGCGGAAGATCTGGTCGAACGACTTGTAGGTCAGCTTCGTGGTGTCGAACGACGGGTTCTGCGTCACGAAGTACCTGACCCAACTGTCAGCGACGAAGAAGGGCGCGCCGGGGGCGGCCAGGGCGGCGAGGCTCGCGCTCTTGTTCGGCCCGTACCAGAGCTTCTTGCCGGTCGGGGAGACCGGGCCGGCCCAGATCTTGCGCACCGCGTCGGCGGTGGCGTAGGAGATCGTGATCTCCTTGCCGTCGCAGACGACCGTGGTGCCGGCCAGCCGCCGGGCGTCCCAGTGGCAGTCCTGCGGGTTGTCGATGATGCCGTCCTTGACCCCGTCGAGGGTGTCACAGGCCTCGACCGCGGCGGTGTTGAAGGCCTCCAGCTCACACTGGGTGGGCGCGACCTTCTCCTCGCTGAAGACGGCCTGCGACCAGAGCGTCGCGACCGCGAACCGGTCCCAGTTGATCGCCGGCGCCTTGGCCAGGATTCCGTCGAAGTCCGTCGGGTAATCCTGGGCCTCCTCGTAACCCTGGCGGCCGCCGGTGGAGCAGCCGTTCCAGTACGAGTGGGACACCGGGTTGCCGTAGAACTTCTTGGCCACGTCCTTGCCGATGACGGCCATGTCGTGCAGCGAGCGGGAGGCGAAGTTCTGCAGCAGCGGGGTGTTGACCTCGCCGGCCGGGGTGAGTGCCCAGCCGCTGACGTCGATCGGGTTCGTGCCGACACCGGCGTCGGTGGCCGCGGCGACGTAGCCGGCCTTCACCGCGGCGACCAGCGGGGATCCGAAGTCACCGGCGAGGTAGGCGCTGCCGCCGGTGGCCTGGAACCGTCCGGTCCACTTTTCCGGGTCCTGGGGCAGCGAGACTTTGATGTTGACGTGGTCGTCCGCTCCCGGGTGGGTCACCGTGACCGTGATGTCACACCAGGCCGGCACGTCGGTGAGCGTCTCCTCGACGGGGTTCAGCGGAGGAGCGGCGGGGAACGTGACAGTTCCGCTGGCGTTGGCGACCGCGTTCACCGCTTCCACTGTGGTGCCGGAGGGCGCGGAGACGGGAATGACGGCACAGGTCGTGGCGGCTACGGGGCCGCTGTCGCTGTCGGCGGCGTTGGCGACCATCGGCACCAGCGCCGCCGACAGCGGCACTGCCGCCGCCATCAGCAAGATCAGTTGTCGTTTCATGCCCATCACCCTCACCTGGGACACACGGGCAGCGCCCCAGGGAGACACCCTGGGGTGAACCCTGGCCGGGGCACGGGAACCGAAACCGGCGATGGGCCTGGTCGCCCTCGCGCTGTCCGTGGTGGTCCCGCGATCGGTCGGTGATGCCGTCCGACATCTGGCGCTCACGATCGCGTGCGGAATCCGACCCCAGGGTGACACCCCGGGCACCGCCCCAGGGTCACCGGTCGCGAAGGGCGGAGGCCAGCTCGCGGCGCGAGCTGATACCGAGTTTGGTGAAGATCTTGCGCAGGTGCCACTCGACGGTACGCGGACTGAGGAACAGCACGGCGCCGATCTCCGGATTGGTACGACCCGCCACGGCCAGCCGCGCGATCTGCGCCTCCTGCGGGGTGAGCTCCTCACGTACCCCCGGGGCCCGCTTGCGCACCGTCTCGCCAGTGGCGGCGAGCTCTCGCCCGGCGCGCTCGGCGAAGCCTTCGGCACCCATGGCGGTGAACGCCTCGTGCGCGGCGCGCAGCTGGTCCCGCGCGTCGCCGCGCCGGTTCTCGCGGCGCAGCCACTCGCCGTAGAGCAGGCGAGCGCGCGCCAGTTGCAGGCCGAGCCGGGTCGCGGCGAACTGCTCGATCGCCTCGCGGTAGTACTCCTCGACCGGCCCGACCGGGCCGGCGAGCGCGTCCGCGAGGGCCTGGGCGCCGCGCGCCCAGCTCGTGTCGACGACACGCGTCCGGGCGGCGAGGCGATCACGTGCCTCGGCCGCGACGGTGTGCGCCCCGGCGCGTGCGGCAGCTTCGATCAGCTCCCCGAGCGTCCACTGCAGGACGGCGAGGTCGTCGTACCGAGCCGCCTCGAGGGCTGCCTCCAGCGCGGCCGGGTACTGGCCGAGCCCGTTGAACAGCACCGCTCTGCTGTATCCGGCGACGGCGAGCAACCACCCCAGGCCACCCGCTTCAGCATCCCTGACCAGAGCCTCGTTGAGTTCGAGCGCGGGCTCCTGGCGTCCGCGATGTGCGGCCAGGATGACCGCGGTGGCCGGGTGTGGGGACGAGCGGGTGACGTTCCCGAGGGCCTCGGCCTCGTCGAGCAGGTCCGACGCGTCGGCGAAGCGGCCGCCGTAGATCAGCGCGGTGGCGCGGAAGGTCAGCGCGGTCGGCAGGAGGGACAGCGTGCCGGTCTCGCGGGCGTACCCGACGGCCCGTTCGGTCCTGGTGAAAAATGCCACGTCGTCCCAGACCTCGTGCACCACAGCCCCGCTCAGCCAGGCCAGGTCCACATCGTTGTCTGGAGTGATCGCGGCCAGGGCACGGGCGAACAGCGGCACCGCCGCCGCGTGCCCCTCCAGGCTCCACGCCGTCAATCCGGCGAGGAGCAGGCCGGCCGGCTCCTCGCCCGCGGGAACGCCGCGGGCGGCCTCGGCCGCCCGGCGCAGGTCGGCGCCGCCGAGCCGCCCCGCGTTCACGGCCGCGCCGATCGCCGCCAGGTAGGTTTCGCGGGCCGCGGCGGGATCCAGCGTCTCCAGGCGGCGTGCGGCCGCCAGCAGCGGCGGACCCGCTGCCCGTCCGGCGTTGAGCGCGAACGCGACCTTGGCGCGCAGCCGTTCCACTCCGGCCTGCTTCACCGGGTCGAGCGGACCGAGTTCGGCGGCGGCCAGCAAGTCCGGCACCTCGGCGAGGGCTCCGGCGGCGAATCGGGCCACGGCGGCTGCCAGGGTGCGCCCGGCGCGCTTCGCCGGGTCGGGGGTGAGTTCTGCTGCGCGCTCGAGGAAGGCGGCGGCCGCCGCCCGGCCGCCGCGGGCCGTTGCCCGGTCGGCCGACTGCTCCAGTTCGGCGGCGACCTCTTCGTCCGGTCCCAGCGCGGCGTGCGCCCGGTGCCAAGCGCGTCGGTCGGGGTCCTGCTCCGGGTCGGTCACCTCGGCGAGCGCCCGGTGCACTGCACGCAGTTCGGCGGGCTCGGCGGAACGCCGGCTGGCCGAGCGGACCAGCGGGTGTCGAAACCGCACCCGGGCCCCGATCTCGATCAGGCCCGCGGCCTCGGCGGGTGCGGCGTCCATCCCGACACCCAACCGCTCGAGCGCGCGCCAGAGTAGCGGCACATCGCCGACCGGTTCGACGGCGGCGGTGAGCAGCAGCGTGCGGGTGTCCGCCGGCAACGCGGCGATGCGCCGCTGGAAGCCCTCCTCGACCCGGCTCACCAGCGGCGTCGCGCTCTGCCCGCCGAACCCGAACGCCAGTTCCGCTTGCGTGAGACCGCGCGGCAGCTCGAGCAGGGCGAGCGGATTGCCGCGCGTCTCGGCGACGATCCGGTCACGCACCCGGGCATCCACCGGCCCGGGCAGCACCGAGTCCAGCAGGGCCCGCGCGTCCGCGTCCGGCAACCCCTCGACGTGCAGCGCCGGCAGCCCGTCGAGGATCCGTTCGTCACCGGGGCTGCGCGCACCGAAGACCAGCGCGACCGACTCGGCATCCAGCCGCCGGGCGACGAAGGTGAGGATCACCACCGACATCCGGTCCAGCCACTGCACGTCGTCCACGACACAGATCAAGGGCTGCTCCGACGCGGCCTCGGCGAGCAGCCCGAGCACGGCCAGCCCGATGAGCAGCGCCTCCGGCGGGTCGCCGGCGCTCAGCCCGAGAGCGGTGGCGAGCGCGACGCGCTGCGGCTCGGACAGCCGGTCGAGGTGGCCCAGCAGCGGCGCGCAGAGTTGCTGCAGGCCGGAGTACGCGATCTCGGACTCCGGCTCCACTCCGGCCGCCCGTATCACGCGACCAGCTGAAGCGTGCTCGGTCAGGTAGTCCAGCAGGACCGTCTTGCCCGCTCCGGCCTCGCCGCGCAGCACGAGCACTCGGCTCTGCCCGGCGCGGACGTCACGCACCAGCCGGTCGAGCGCCTCCTGCTCGCGTCGCCGCCCCCGCAGCGCAGGGGTCACGGTGTTGATCGGCACGTCAGCCGACGTTACAGCGCTCCTGATCTCCACCGAGTGGACAAGTGGGCCAGATCTCGTGACGTGCCGGTAACTGCATGCCGACGCGAATGGGACATGATGGCCGCCCCTGGCTGACGCCGGCCTTTGTCGCTGCTCAGAGCGGTTGGCAAACCCCTTTACCGGTACGACGGGACACACGGAGAACGGCTGCGGCCTCTCGGCCGTGACGGCCCCGCACGCCGTTCGGGTGTGCGGTGGCCCGACTCATGGTCAGACTCCGAGGCCAGCCGCCTTGGCCATGTACCCGGCGTACCAGGACGGCCAGTCCGCGTCCTCGTGGCCGAGTTCCCGCTCGTGCTCGCCGTGGGCGACGGCCGCGGCCCGCAACGCCTGCTCGATCTCGGCCACCGATCCGTACGCGACGTGGTTGATCCGTCCCGGTTTGCGCGCGGTCACCTCCTGCAGCACGAACTCGTTGCCGTCCGGGTCCGCGAATGACAGGAAGGAGCCGTACGACCGCCGGTCCGGGTGCGGGCCGGGCACCCGGGCCTCGGTGCCGGCGTGGTGGAACACCCCGCCGGCGTCGTGGAAGATCTCGCTCACCTCGACGCCGCGGCCGACCAGTTCGTCCCGGGCGGCGACGATGTCGTCCACGACAAGGTGCACCCCCCGCGTCGAGCCCGCGGCGGCCTCGGTGACCCGCTCGCCGATGACGATCGAGGCGGCCGAGCCGGGCGGGGTGAAGTGGACGACCCGCAAACCGTCCGCGCCGACGTAGTCGACGTCCTCGCGGAACCCGAGCCGCTTGTAGAAGTCCTTCGCGCGGTCGACGTCCGAGACCGGCAGGACGATCACCTCGATCTTGAAGTTCACCATGTCAGTTCCTTCCTCAACGATGCCGTACGGCATCCGAGGTCCTACCTTCGCGCCGTGGAGGGGTGGCTCGCCCCAGGGACAGTCCCTGGTCGACACCCGGGAGGCCCTCCGCCCGGGCCGATCCGTCCTGTCCTTTCTCCTATTCGACGGTTGCCAGCGCCGGTGCGCCGGATGCGTCGGATGCCTCATCCCGGGCGGCTCGGCGCCCGGCGACGGCCATGACGACCGCCAGCGCCAGGGCGATCAGGAAGAAGACGGCGGCGCCGGTGAAGGCGGCCCGGAAGCCGCCGGTCGGGCTCCCGGCGCGGGTGTATGCGATGGTGAGGATCGCGATGCCGAGCGACCCGCCGAGCTGGTGGGCAACGTTGACCAGGCCGGACGCGGCCCCAGCGTCCTGCGGATCGACGTCGGCGACGCCGGCCTGGGTCATCAGGATGATGGCGATGCCCTGGCCGACGCCGATGACCAGCAGCGGCAGTGCCACGTCGGGGAAGTAGCTGGAGCCGGCGGAGACCCGGGACAGCCAGGCCATCCCGACCAGCGCCACGACCAACGAGGCGATCAGCAGCGCGGGACGGCCGACCCGGTTCAGCAGCGGCCGGACGACGTACACCGTCGCGAAGAACATCCCGGTGATGGGGACGTAGGCGAAGCCGGTCTGCAGGGCGCTCAGGCCCAGCACGTTCTGCAGGTACTGGCTGAGGAAGTAGAAGGTGGAGAAGGTCGCGCCGACGATCAGGATCCGACCCGCGTACGCCCCGGAGCGTTCCACGCTGGCGAACAGCCGTAGCGGGGTGACCGGTTGAGACACCCGGTGCTCGATCAGCACGAAGACGGCCAGGAGCAGGACTCCCACCGCCAGCGACAGCACGGTCCCCGGGTCGCCCCAGCCGACCGCGGCGGCCTGGATGAACCCGTACACCAGGGCGGTCAGGCCGATCGTGGAGGTCAGCGCGCCGGCCAGGTCGAAGCTGCCGGGACGGCGCCGCGTCTCGGGCAGGAACCGGGGGGCCAGCAGCGCGATGGCGACGCCGATCGGGACGTTGACCAGCATTCCCCAGCGCCAGGACAGCAGGTCGGTGAAGACGCCGCCGACCACGATGCCCACGCTGCCACCCGCGCCGATCACGGCGCTGTACAGGGCGATGACCCTTGCCTGCGCGGCCGGTTGCGGGTAGCCGGCGACCAGCAGCGCGAGCGTGGACGGCACGGCTAGCGCGGCGGCGACGCCCTGCGCCACCCGCGCCGCGATCAGGACCGGGCCGGCGGGGGCGAGACCGGCCGCCAGCGATGCCACGGTGAACACGGCGATGCCGGCGACGAACACCCGGCGCCGGCCGAGCAGGTCACCGGCGCGGGCGCCGAGCAGCAGGAGCCCGCCGAAGGCGAGGACGTAGGCGTTCTGGACCCAGGACAGCTGCGCCGGTGAGAACCCGAACTGCCGCTGCACGTACGGCAACGCCGTCGTGATGATCGAGGTGTCGAGGGCCATCATCAGCTGCGAGCCGAGGATCAGGGTCAGGGCGACCCGGCGATCGGCGGGAGGGGCCGAGGACATGACGTTCTGCCTTTCTGGAAGGTGGATGGATGCAGGCCGGGTGAGCTCGTCCCGTAGGAGCGGCAATTCGCCCGACGAGCCCGTGACGGCCGGTCGAATGCGGAGATCGGCGTGGAGTTGTTCCTCAGCCCCCGCACCGTCGAATGGAACCTGGGCACAGTGCTCGGCGGCAGCGCCAAGCGCCGCACGCTGCCCCGCCCCGACGGCGGCCTGCTCGCCCGTCCCGGCCGAGCCCGACGCGGCTCAGCCGGGCACCGTGACGATCGGCCCGGGCATGACGGCAACCGCGCGTCCCCGCCCGGATCCGGGCGGGTCACCCGGTAGGCAGCTGCTTGTTGCGGGCCTCGACGACCTTGACCGTGTTGGCCAGCGCCTTTGCCAGAACCCCCCTGGCAACGGTACCGAGCAGGAACGCGGTCACCCGCCCCTTGGCGTTCTTGCCCTCCCGCACCACCACGACATCCACATCCGTCGTCCCGTGGGGAGTCCGAGTGATGGTGTACGTGTGTCCCGACGCACCGCCCCAGAGGTTCGAGTCGATCGTCCTCATCACCACTCGGTGCGGATCCGACCAGTCGTACCGCAGCCGTTCCCAGGCGCTACCGGTGCCCTCGGTGACATCCGCGAACGTCGGGCCCTGCTCGTGCACCCTCAGGAACTCGTCCGAGGTGGCGCTGAACAACGTCGATCGGCCCGGCCCGAAGTCGGTCAACGCGGCCAGGAACTGCTCCGGCGTCGCGGTGGTGGTCTCGTGAAGGTGAATCGTGGCCATGATCTGCTCCTTGTGGATCACTTCTGACTGGTCGTGTGACTCAGGCGCGCGCGACGGCGACGGCCCGCAGGATCGACCCGGCGACCGGGCCGGGCTGGGTGACCGGCAGGGCGTGCCCGGCATTGGGGATCTCGGTCAACTCCTTGCCGCCGGCGCGCTCGCCCATCCAGCGCAGTGCGGCGGCCGGGATGTTGCGGTCGGCACTGCCCCAGACGAACCAGCTGGGCAGCTGCCGCCAGGCGGCCTCGTCGCCGGTGAGGCCCTCGTTGAGCGCCGCCTCGGTGATCGGCCGCTGGGTGACGGCCATCAGCGCGGCCTCGGCCGGGTCGGCGTCGGCCGCGAACTGCTGCGGGAACTTCGCCGGATCGATGAAGAGTTCAGCACCACCGCCGGCCAGCGCGCGGGTCACGACGGCGTCACCCAGCGTGCTGCCCGCGAACCGGTTCGACAGCGCCAGCGCGGTCTCGCCGATCTCCGGCGCGAACGCGGCCACGTAGACCAGGGCCCGAACGGCAGGCTCGCCCGCGGCGGCCTGGGTGATGACCTGACCGCCGTACGAGTGGCCGACCAGGACCGCGGGGCGGCCGAGGGACGCGACGACGTCCCTCACGTACCGGGCGTCGGTGCGGACGCTGCGCAGCGGGTTGGCGACCGCCACCGCGGTGACACCCTCGGCGGCGAGGCGCTCGATCACGCCGTTCCAGCTGGACGACTCGGCGAACGCGCCGTGGACGAGGACGACGACCGGCTCGCGGGCGACATCGGACATGATTTCCTCCTGAGTTGGGGTTCGGCAGGGGTTCGTGTGGGTGAGGCCCACACCGGCCTCGCGGCCGACTAGATGCCGAGGGCGTTGAACAGGGCGAGCCAGATCTCGCTGCGGGTCGGGAACGGCGGGATCGCGTGGCGCAGTCGGCCGACCGGTACCTCCCCGACGATCGCGATGGTCGCCGCCTGCAGGAACTCGGCCACTGCGGTGCCCACGACGGTCACGCCGACCAGCACGTCGCGCCGTTCGTCGACGAGGAAGCGGGCCGTGCCACGGTCGCCGCCGGTGAACGACGCCCCGGCGTTGCCGTCGGTGGGCACGTCGATGATGCGTACCGGCAACCCGGCCGCGGCCGCGCTGGCGCTGGTGTGACCCACCGCGGCCAGCTGCGGGTCGGTGAAGATCACGCGCGGCGAGCCAGGCCCGTCGGCGAGGTGCTCCGCCGTCATGTCGCCGCCGAGTACGGCGGTGGCGGCGATCGCGGCCTGGTACTTCGCCATGTGGGTGAACAGGGCACGCCCGTTGAGGTCGCCCACGACGTACAGCCAGTCCAGGCCGGGCACCCGCATCCGGTCATCCACCTTGACGAAACCCTCGGCCGCGACACCGACGCCGTCCAGGCCGAGGCCGGCGGTCTGCGGCGTACGGCCCGCCGCCACCAGGACCTCCTCGGCGGTGACCGGGCCACCGTCGTCGAGCGTCACGTGCACCCGGTCGCCGTCGCGGCGTACGGCCGTGGCCCGCCGCCCCCTGCGGATCTCCACGCCCGCTTCGACCAGGGCCGCGGTGACCTGCTCGCGGGCAAAGTCCTCCTCGCGGGGCAGCAGCCCGCGCGAACCATCGATCAGGGTCACCCGGGCGCCCAGCGACGCGTACGCCTGGCTCATCTCGACGCCCACCACCCCGCCGCCGACAACGACCAGCGACTCGGGGATCTGCTTGGCCGTGGTGGCCTCGCGGTTGGTCCACGGCTTCGACTCGGCGAGGCCGTCGATGTCCGGCAGAGTCGCGGTAGTGCCGGCGGCCAGGATCACCGCCCGCCGGGCCCGCAGCGTCTCGCCGGCGACCTCGATCTGCTTCTCGCCGGTCAGCCGGCCCCTGCCGCGCACCAGCGTGATACCACGATCGGTGAGCCAGGGCAGCTGGCCGACGTCGTCGAGGCCGCCGATCAGCTCGTCACGGCGTCGCAGCACGGCGTCACGGTCGAGCCCTCCGGTCACCGCCTCGGCGACGCCGGGCACCCGCCGCACCTCGGCGAGCAGCTCGCCCGGGCGCAGCAGGGCCTTCGACGGCATACACGCGTAGTACGAGCACTCGCCGCCGACCTTGTCGGCCTCGACGATCGCCACGGAAAGGCCGGCCTCGGCCAGACGGCCTGCGGCCACCTCGCCGCCGGGTCCGGCGCCGACCACCACCACATCAAACGTCCGCATACGGAGCAGCCTGGCGGGCGGATGTCGGAGTCGCCCCAGGGTGCACCACTGGTCGCCCCGCACCAGTGCCCTGGCGACTCCTGCTCGCGGCCCTACGCGACCTGGCATCTCCGGTTCCGGTGCCCCGGGCTCGGGTGAGCCCGCGGCCGGAGACCGCCAGTTGCGCGATCGTCGCCTCCTGCGAGGTCAGTTCCTCCCGCGTGCCCACCAGCCGCCGACGTACGGTCTCCCCCGTGGCCGCCAGTTCCCGCCCGGCCCGCTCGGCGAACATCTCCGCTCCCATGGCCGAGAACGCTTCGTACGCCGCCCGCAACTCGACGCGCGCCTCGGTGCGTCGGTTCGCCCGGCGCAGCCATTCGCCGAAGAGCAGCCGCGCCCGGTAACCCTGGGTCGTGGTCTCGGTGACGGAGAGGCGCTCGACCGCCTCGCGATAGCGCTCCTCGGCCTGCTCCGGGGGCCCGGCGAGCGCGTCGGCGAGCGCCTGGACGCCGAGCGCCGACGGCGTCCCTGCGGCCGCCGTACGCTCGGCGAGCCGCTGCCGCGCCTCGGCCGCCACCACCGGCTCCCCCGCGCGTGCGGCCGCCTCGACCAGTTCGCGCAGCGCCCAGTGGTTGAGCGCCAGGTCTGCGTATACGAGCGCACGGCGGCACGCGCCGACGCGGTCCAGGCTTCCGGCCTCGAACCCCTGGACAGGCTGCGCGGCGTTCTGATGCAGGCGGCCTCCATCACGGACGACAAGCACGAGGAGGCCCGGGTATGGGTGGGTTTCCTGGCCGCCGCGCTCGCCGACCCGGAACTCGCCAGGTTGCATCAGGCCCACAACCGCGCGTTCCTGCGCCGGGTCCAGCACCTCCTCGCCACCTGCCGCCCCGACTGGAGCCAGGACCAGACCGGGCGACGCGCCAAAGCCCTCGTTGCGCTCGTGGAAGGGCTCAACGCCCTGGCGGTCGTCGACCCGGACGCCTACTCCCCCGCCGCGCAGCAGACAGCCATCGAGGCCGCACTGCACCAGATCCGTACCGAATGACGTCCCTACGCCGCGCTCGTTCCCCTGCCCGAGGAGCAGGCCGGGCTGTCCGGAGGTGTCGTCAACACCAGCCGATCGCACATGCCAGGGGCGCAAGCCCGAGCAAGCGCCCCTGGCAGGCGTCGGTCACGGCCAGCCGCGCTCGCGGATCGGCGCCACCACGGCTTCGGTGACGGTCAGGTGCGCGGGAGCAGAGACCAGCCAGGCGATGTAGTCGGCGACGTCCTTGGGCGGCAGCGCGTCTTCGGGGGCCATCTGCCTGGGTTCACCGCGGTCGGCCGGACTCCAGGCGCCCCAGTGGGTCGCCATGGCGCCCGGGTAGAGGCAGACGACGCGTACGCCGTGCGGAGCGCCCTCGGCGGCGAGGGCCTGGGTCAGTCCGGTGAGTCCGAACTTGGTGGCGCAATACGCCGACGCATTGGCCCAGCCGCGGCGGCCGGCGACGGAGGAGACGTTGACGATGGTGCCGCCGCCGGCCGCACGCATGAGCGGGAGCACAGCCCGGCTGAGTAGAAATGGCGCCGTCAGGTTCACCCTGATGACCCTTTCCCAGGCCTCCAGCGAGACTTCATCGGCCGGACCCGGGGCGTCGGTCGCCGCGACATTGACCAGTACCCGCAGTGGGTCGGCGCGAGTGACGATCCGCTCGGCGGTCGCAACGACGTCGGTTGGGTCCGAGAGGTCTGTCGGCAGCACGGAGGCGGCGCCGCCGGCGTCATTGATGCGGGCCGCAACGCGGTCGAGATCTGCCTTGCTCCGGGCGAGCAACGCCACCCGCGCCCCCAACTCCGCCAGCCGCAGAGCAGTCGCCTCCCCGAGCCCGCTGCTGGCCCCGGTGACGATCGCAATCTGGTCCCTCAGGTTCAGGTCGGGCATCTCGTTCTCCCTCCCGCCGGCCCCTCACTCGGAAGCGGCACGTCATCTCGGTGGTCATGGGCTGTTCTTCGTTTGGAATGGATCAGCGTGGACGCTACGCCAGCCACCGACGGGTTCCGGCCGCGAACAGTCCCCGCACAGTGTCTTTGGCAGGTGCGGGGCGATCGGGCGGATTCTGGTACCGGGACCGCGGTGAACCTGTGGCGCGACACCGACCCGATCGGCAGTTGGATCTTCCCCGGCACCGGCCCGGGGATCCGCCGGCCGTCCCCGGGCCGGCCGGGCCCAGGCACCCAATTGAGCGGGATGAATGGCGCCGTCATGAGAGCGGCCGACGCGTACTCGGGTGCCGACGAGCATCCGGCCGGCCACAGTAGTAGCCGGCCGGATGGGTGGCTTGGAACAGGCATCCTCGCGTCCCTGACGGGGTCCTTGCGGGTCGGAACCGCCCTCGTCAGTGGACCGCAGGCCGGAGCGTGCAGGGCTCAGCGGGTCAGCGGCTGCATGGGCAGGGCCACCGGGCTGGCCTGCCGCCAGTCCATCACCTGCGCCTGCGACTGCCCGTCCGCCACGATCACGTCGATGGCGTTGGGGTCAGTGGTGTCGCTGTCGTGGCTGGGCGTGTCGGTCCAGACACCCGCACCACCGCCGAAGCGGTACTGTTTGATCCACCACGGGTCGCCGGCATTCCAGTAGTCCCCGTCATACACCGGTCGGACGAAGCCGGTCCCCTCGCCCGGCTCCGCGTTGCCGAACATGGCGATGCCGTACCGTGCCCTGGCGGGGTCGACTGTGCCGAGCGCGGCACGGGGCACGATCGCCGCGATCTGCCGGGTCTCCGCGACGGTCAGCAGCCGGACGCCGCTGACCCTGCTGCCGTCTGGGGCGAACACGCCAGCACTGCCGTACCGACCGTCGACGACCACCGCGGCGCTCCAGGGTGACGCCGTGTCCATGTTCGTACCGGGCAGCGCCGGCACCGCTGCACCATCACCCGCGCCGAGGTACAGGTTGATCCGCTGCAGGGAGATCTGGTCGCCGCCCCACGGGTTGGTCACCTCCCCGGCGATCTTCGTGACGAAGAGGACATCCTCGCCCTCGGCATAGACGTCCACGCCGGTCAGGTCGAACGTCCCGGGCCGGAACACCGCGGCCGTCGGATAGGTGTAGTCGCCCGGGCCGTTGTCGTCGCCGGCGGGGTCGGTGAGGCCACCGATCCGCTGGCCGAAGGAGAGCACGGTACGGGTCGCGGTGTTCGTGCCTCCGCCCGCTGCGACGGCGGCGACCGTCACCTTGCTGCGGATGGCGGGGAGCTGCACCTCGACATCGAAGGACTTCCGGCCGGGTGACACCGGGCTCAGCTCGACGGCCTGCCGGACACCGTTGACGTCGACGAAGACCTCACTGCCGCTCGTCGTACCGGTGACCCGCACGCTGCGCCCGTCCACGGTCGTGACGTCGGTGGGGCTGGTGACGATGAGCTCGGGGGACTGCGGTGGCGTACCGGTCGCGTACCGCTGGGCCACCACCTTCGGCGTCTCCACCGGGCTGCCGTGCGCGAGGCTCTGCGCCAGGCGGACGTATTGCGCCATGGCCCAGGCGAGCGGCGCCGCCGAACCGGTCCCCTTGCCGAACACGTGCCCGAAGGAGGTCGGTTCGGGCCTGTCCCAGACCTGCTCAGGGATCAGGTACCCGGGGTTGGCCGCCGCCTGCATGGTCCGCAGGTACGGCATCGGGTCTCC
The DNA here is from genome assembly GCF_043197935.1 of Micromonospora sp. NPDC048930. Taxonomy (NCBI): domain Bacteria; kingdom Bacillati; phylum Actinomycetota; class Actinomycetes; order Micromonosporales; family Micromonosporaceae; genus Micromonospora; species Micromonospora sp. NPDC048930. The sequence continues at coordinate 31,594 of NZ_JBICUB010000028.1, read as the reverse complement.
CCCGTTGGCCAGGACGTACTCGCCCCGTTCGCCGGAGAGCAGCGGCCACAGCCGACCGACACCCGTACCGTCCCACGGCGAGCCGTCGGCCTTCTCCCCGTACCCGTCATAGGTGTAGCGGTGCCACATCCGCCCGCTGGGGGTGTCCTGGGCGATCGTGTCCGTCTCGGCCAGCGAACCGGCCACGTACGCGTCGTCCGGTGCCTTGACGCCGAGCCGTACCAGCTCCAGGAATCCGGCGTCGAGGACGCTGTTTTCCCTGTGCGTTCCGGCGCCGTTGGCGTAGTCGCGTTCCGCCCCGTCGTCCGGCCGCCCGTTCGCGTTGATGCGGACGTAGTACCGCCCGTCGCCGACCGGGCCGGTGGTCGTGTACATCCATTCCTCGGTCCTGCGTTGCCAGGAGTCGGCGGTGCCCTGGTACACCGCTGCGGCGGCCAGGTCGTCGTTGTCGCGGGCGATGGCGGCGGCCGCGGTGAGTCCAGCGATCTCGGCGGCGATGGTGGAGGGCGAGTAGCCTCCGGTCTCCTCCCAGCGCTCCTGGGGGCTCACCGGGCCGTGGGCGACCAGGTAGTCGGCGGCTGGCCGGATGTGGTCGCGGTAGAAGGCGCGGTCGGTGCGCCCGACCTGCCAGGCCAGCACGAGCGGGAAGGCTGTCTCGTCGAGCTGGATGCCGCGCTGGTCCGGGGTGCCATCCACGTGTGAGGTCTGGGGGAAGTGCCCGTCGGCCTCCTGCTGCCGGGTGAACAGCCAGGTCACCGCGGCGTTCGCGGACGCGGTGTCGCCCGCGGCGAGCAGCGCGGTGACCTGGTGGTAGAGGTCGCGGGCCCAGACGAAGTGGTAGCCGCCGCCACCGTTGTCGGCGTTCACCGCCTGTCCCCAGGGCAGGGTCAGCGAGGCGATGAAGGCGCCGGGGTGGGTCTTGTCCTCGTGTGCCTTCACCGCCATCAGCGCCACGTTGTACTGGGTGCGCAGCGCCTCGGTGAGCTGGCGGGGTGCAGGTTTGAGGCCGCCCAGCCAGTTCCGCCAGCCGGCCTGGTAGTCACCGGAAACCTCGGTGAACGGACGGTCGAGGCTGGCGGACGCGGTGTCCATGGCCTCCGCCGTGGTGGTACCGAAGCCCAGCGCCAGGGTGAGGTTCGTCCGTGACCCGCGGGTGGCGAGCTGACCGGTCTGTACGACGTTGCCGGGCCCGGCCGCGGCGTAGGTCCAGTCCATCCGGTGGTCGCCGCTCAGGTCTTGCCAGCCGTCGCTGGTGCCCGCGTAGCCGGTGGAGACGGCGGTGAATCCCGTGGAGGCGAGCAGCGCGCTCGCGGTGGGCCGCTTCGGGTCGTGGCTGTCGGAGGCCACGAGCGCCCTGCCGTACGCGCTGTCGGCGCTCTCCCCCGAGTCATCGCGGGCGTTGCCGGCAAGCGCCGGGTCGTAGAGCACGTGAAGCTGGTACGGGCCGCCAGAGAGCGTTTCGAACGCCACGTCGATCAGCAGCGCGGAGCGGACCGGATCGGTGACGTAGGTTTTGGTCAGCCGCCAGCGTCCCGCCTCGTCACTGGTGATCTGGCGGTACGTGAGCGAGGTCCGATCGGCGAGTTCCACCACCCGGCGCGTGCCGTCGGTCTCCCGCTGGCTGAACGTGGCGCCGTCGGTCACCGCGAACTGCAGCTCGCGGACGTTGGGTGTGTCGGCCGCCGGGTAGTACACCTCGCTCAACGTCCCGCCGGCGAGGGTGTACCACAGTTTGGAGTCGCGGCTCAGTGCGGTGCCGATGCCGTCCTTGTCGCCGGTCGTCCACGTCGCCGAGGCGCCAGGGGCGCCGGGCGGGCCGGGGTCGGCTCCGGCCGCGGCCACGTCGGTGGTCGCGAGGGCGGCGAGCATCGCGGTGGCGCTGAGAATGGACACGGCACGAGATCTGAGTCGGCGGACTCTGGACATCTGTCCTCCCAGGTCGGTGGGCGGCGGTGCGGGTGGTGGGTTCGTTCGGAAGCGGTCGCGCCGGCTCACGCCGCAGGGTTCGGGTGGACCGAGTGGAGCAGCCAGGCGGAGGAGGCGGCCGGCAGCTGGCCCGACTGCGACCCGGTGGAGGCCAGCAAGACGTCGCCCCACGTGGCCGGTGGGGTGAAGGGCTCGGGGCCGAAGACGGTGACGCAGGTCAGGTCGCCTCGGCGGAAGGCCAGTACGTCCGGGCGGTCCGCTACCTCGATCCACCGCAGTTCCGTCCCGGCGAGGAGGTCCGGTAGCCGGCGGCGCAGGTGCAGCGCCTCGGCGTGCAGCCGGAGCGTCGAGTCGGGTTCGGCCCACTGGTCCTCGGCCGCGTAGCGGGCGAACCACGCCGGCTGGGGCAGCCAGCTGGCGTGGTCCCCGAAGCCGTAGGTGGGCGTGTCGGATCGCCACGGCAGCGGCACCCGGCAGCCGTCGCGTCCGTGCTCTGTGCGGCCGGAGCGGAACCAGGTGGGGTCCTGGCGGGCCTCGTCGGGCAGGTCCTGGACCTCGGGCAGGCCCAGCTCCTCGCCCTGGTACAGGTAGACGGAGCCGGGCAGGGCCAGCAGGAGCAGCAGCGCCGCCCGGGCCCGGCGTTCGCCGAGGGCGGCGTCGACCCCACCGCGCAACCGGGCGGGATTCTGGACCGGGGTGTCGGCGGGTTCGACGAGTCCGTACCGGGTGACCGTACGGTGCACGTCGTGGTTGGCCAGCGTCCAGGTGACGGTGGCTCCGGTCGAGCCGATCTGGTCCAGGCCACGGCCGATGGACGTCCGGAAGGACGCCGCGTCCCAGCTGCAGAGCAACAGGTCGAAGTAGAACGCCTGGGGCAGCTCGTCGGGGCGCAGGTACGGGGCCAGGTCGCCCACGGTCGGCACCCACACCTCGCCGACCAGGGTCAGGTCCCGGTGGTAGGAGTCGGCGATCCGCCGCCAACGGCGGTAGACGTCGTGAACCTCCGGCTGGTTCTGCTGGTGGGCGTTGTATTCCGTCAGGTCCGGCCAATCGGGCAGGTCGGCGTGCTTGAACAGCATGTGCGCGACGTCGATGCGGAAGCCGTCGACCCCACGGTCGAACCACAGCCGCAGGACCTGCTCGAAGTGCGCCGCGACGTCCGGGCTGCGCCAGTTGAAGTCGGGCTGGCTGGCGTCGAAGCTGTGCAGGTACCACTGGTTGGTGCCGGTGACGCGGGTCCAGGCGGGACCGCCGAAGACGGAGGTCCAGTTGTTGGGCGGCAGTTCCCCGTCCGGTCCACGGCCGTCGCGGAAGACGAACCGCTCCCGCTCCGCCGATCCGGGCGGCGCGGCCAGCGCCTGCACGAACCACGGATGCGCCACCGAGCAGTGGTTGGGCACGATGTCCATCAGCACCTTCAGTCCCCGCTCGTGCGCCAGGCGCAGCAGGTCCTCAAAGGCGGGCAGGCCCCCGTAACGTGGGTCGATGGTGGTGTAGTCGGCCACGTCGTAGCCATGGTCCGCACCGGGCGACGGGTAGCAGGGGTTGAGCCAGAGCCCGTCCACCCCGAGTCGGGTGAGGTGGTCGAGCCGGGCGGTCAGCCCCGGCAGGTCACCGATGCCGTCGCCGTCGGAGTCGGCGAACGAGCGCAGGTAGACCTGGTAGATGACGGCGTCCCGCCACCAGGGGCGGGTTGGCGCGTCGGTGGCCGGGCCGGCCGGGGCCGTCTCAACCGTTGTCATCGTGCGGGCTCCCTTGGCGCGGTTTGCGGGTCGGTCGACGAGATGAGCACGAGCTGCCAGACGTTGAGCGGTGGCAGTTCGACGTGGGCGTGGTTTCCGGCGGGGATGGCGGGGATGGTGGTGAAGTGCGGCCCCAGCTCGGGGTCGGCGACGCGTACGGTCGGCAGGCCCGGGCCGACACGACGCACGCGCAGGGTGAGCCCGGCGACCGGCGGTACCGGGTGCTTCGCGGTGTCCCAGCCGGTGTCGGACTGGCCGGTCAGATTGATCAGGTGGACGAGTTGCCCGTGCGGCGTGTCGACGACGCGCCGCCACACGGTGCCGGCGACCGCCTCGTGTCCCACGGTGACGTCCGGGCCGCTGACGTCGATCTCGTCGTTGTGGCCGCCGACGACGGCACGGGTGATGTCGTGCAGCCCCGGCGCCAGCAGGACGTCACCGGCGGCGACGAGCAGGTCGTACCAGCGGGCCAGCAGGTCGATCGTCGCGGGGTCCGCCTCATGGTTGTTGACGTAGTACGGGTCGACGAGCAGCCGGCCGTCCTCTCCGACGAGCAGTTGGGTGGCGCCGTGGGAGAAGAGGGTGGCCATGGTGAGCCGGTTGGCGATCGCCGCGGTGCTGGCGTCCTCCTTGGCGTAGACGGTCTGGTAGGCGGCGAGGACGGCGGGCCGGGTCGGCGCGAGGTGCCGTGAACGTACGGCGACGGCGGCCAGGTCGGCGAGGGCGCCGTGCGGCTCCCACGGCTCCGTGTAGGTGACGTCCTGCGGGCTGCTGGTGCTGGCCCAGACCGGGAAGTCGTTGACGTTGTTGAAGATCAACGTCTCGTCCGGCAACGCCGCGCGTACCGCCTCGATGAGCGTTCCGAACGCGGTGGCGACGTCGACGACCCGGCCGTCGGGCCGGACCGCGTACCGCGGGTAGCCGTACTGGTCGAGGTGGAAACCGGCGAATCCGCCCGCCCGCGCGGCGGCCCGCAGGTCGGCGGTGAAGTGGGCGAGCCACGCCCCGTCGGCGGGGTCGACGAGGTTGAGGAAGTCGCCAAGCGCGTAGGGGGAGCCGTCCGGAGCCAGCAGAGCGGCGTGCCGCCAGGTCGGCCACTCCTGCGCGCCCACGGCGTACACGGCGGCGTAGCCGATCGGCGCGGTGCCGACCTGGCGCAGTCCCGCGCTCATGGCCCGGACGGTGTCCATGCTGACCGGTTGGCCCAGCGGGTCGGTGTACGTGTCGGGACCGACGAGCGACGCGTGCCGGTAGGCCCAGTCGTAGAACTGGGCGCCGGTCAGGTGCAGCCGCCGGAACAGCGCGGTGACCGGGGTGACGTCGCGGCCTGGCGGGAACGCGGCGACGAACCCGTAGCGCAGCCGGCTGAGCGGCTCGGCGAGGACCTCGACCGCGGTCCACTCGGTCGGCTCACCCGCCCGGTGCAGCCCGACGGCGTAGCCGCCCTCGGGCAGTTCCGGCAGGGTGACGACCTCGGCGCCGGCCGGGATCTCGATGGTGCTCAGCGGCGTGCCGAGGTGTGACACGGTGAGCTGGCCGGCCCGCCCGGCCGGGTCGAGTTCGATGTGGATTTCTTCGCCTGGACGGTAGGACGCCCTGGTGGGCAGCATCGGGTCTCTCTCCCTAGGATTTGACGGCGCCGGAGGTCAGCCCGGAGATGAAGTGCCGTTGGCCGACGAGGTAGATCAGGACCACCGGGACCAGCGCGATGATGGAGGCCGCGAAGACCAGTCCCCAACTGGTGGCGTGCTGGCCCTGGTACTTGGCGATGGCGAGCGGCAGGGTCTGCTTGGCCGGGTCGTTGATCGTGGTGAGCGCCCAGGAGTATTCGTCCCAGGCGCCGAGGAAGGCGAAGACGGCCGAGGTTGCCAGGGCGGGCCGGGACAGCGGCAGGTACAGCGCGACGAACCGCCGGAGGGTGCCGGCGCCGTCGAGCGTCATCGACTCGTCCAGCTCGTGGGGCAGATCCTCGAAGAAGCCCCGCAGGAGGAACGTGTTGAACGCGATGCCGCCGCCGACGTAGAAGAAGACCAGGCCGGACAGGGAATCGGTCAGGTGCAGGCTGCGGGCCAGTACGAACTGCGGGATGAGGATGACCACGCCCGGCACCATCAGCCCCAGCATCATGGCCCAGAACAACACGTCGCGGCCGGGAAAGCGGAACCGGGCGAAGGCGTAGGCGGCCATCGCCGCGAGCAGGGTGGTGGCGACGGTCGTCGATACGGCGACCATTGCCGAGTTGGCGAAGTAGCGGCCGAAGTCGTTCGCCGTCCAGGCCTGGACGTAGTTGTCGATCGTGGCCGGGTCCGGGATGAGTCTCGGCGGCCAGTCCAGGGCGAGCTGGTTCGGTTTGAACGAGGTACTGACCATGTATCCGAACGGCGCGATCATCACCAGCGCCATGGCGCTCAGGGTCAGCAGCCGGGCAGCCGTACGCGGCCGGTGCAGCCGGCGGGAGTTAACGCTCATCGCGCCTCCTTGTCCGTGCGGCGGAAGATGGCGGTCTGGGCCACGGAGAGGATCAACACGAGCACGGTCATGATCACCGCGATGGCGGACGCGTAGCCGAACTCCAGGTTGTCGAACGCCTGCCGGTACAGATAGGTCAGCGGCATCTCGGTCTGCCCGCCCGGTCCACCGCCGGTCATCAGGAGCACGGAGATGAAGACGTTGAAGCTGCCGATGACGAGCAGGACGCTGACGAAAGCCAGGTGGCGGCGCAACGCCGGCAGCGTCACGTGCCAGACCCGCCGCAGGTACCCGGCTCCGTCGACAGCCGCCGCCTCGTACAGTTCCTCGGGTACGGTCTGCAGCCCGGCGAGCAGGATGACCGCCGTCCAGCCGATGCCCTTCCACACGCCGAGGAGGCAGAGCGCGGCCAGCGCGGTCCAGCGCGCGTCCAGCCAGGCGGGCGGGTCGCTGGTCACTCCCAGTCCGTCGGCGAGCAGCCAGTTGAGCACGCCCTCGTTGGCGAACAGGTAGCGGAACAGCAGTGACACGACCACCCAGCTGGTGACCACCGGCAGGTAGAACAGGATCCGGAACAGGGTGCGCCCGGGCACCCGGGTGTGCAGCAGCAGGGCGAGGACGAGTCCGATGAGGATCTGGCCGGGCACGGTGACGAGCATGTAGATGCCGGCGTTGACCAGGCCGAGCCGGAAGTCCGGGTCGGCCAGGGCGCGTTGGTAGTGGTCCAGGCCGACGAAGGTGTTGTCGGCCCCGGGAACGGGGCTCCAGTCCTGCAGACTGACCTCGACCGCCCGCCCCATCGGGATCAGCATCACCACAACGAAGATCACGAAGGCGGGGGCCAGGAACAGGTACGGCGTCCAGCGTTCCCGGCGGAAGCGGCGCCGACGGCGTGGCCGGTCGACGGCCGGTGCGGGTGGTCGCCCGCCGCTCACGCGCCGGGCGACCGGAGTCGTGGCGGTCATGCGAGCAGCTTGTCGATGTCTGCCGCGGCGGAGTCGAGGGCCTGCTGCAGGGACGTCTCGCCGCGGAAGGCCGCCTGGAGCTTCTTCTGCAGCACCTCGTCGATCTTCGGCCAGGTCGGCACCACCGGCCGCGGCCGCGCGGTCTTGAGCTGCTCGACGAACGGGGCGTAGTTGGGGTCGACACTCGTCACGTCGAGGTCCTTGAGCACCGACATCTGCCCGACCTTCGCCATGGCGAGCTGGGCCTCATCGGACAGCAGATAGCGGGTGAACTCCAGGGCGAGGGCCTTGTTGCTGGTGGAGTTCATCACCACGGCGTCCTCGCCGCCGACGACGCTGACGCTGCCGCCCGGACCGGCCGGCACCGCGGCGGCCCGTAGCTGGAAGCCCGGGAAGGTCTTGGCGAAGATCGGGTACATCCACGGACCGTCCAGGATGGTGGCGTACTGCCCCTTGGCCAGGCCCTGGTCGGTGGGGGTGGCACCGGTACCACCCAGCACGCCCTTGCCGAGCTGCCCCTTGCGGTACAGGTCGTAGAGCAGCTGCACGCCGGCGAGCGACTCGGGTGAGTTGAGGTGACCGGTCGCCTTCGTGTACTCCGGATCGGTGATGTCGCCACCGGCCGACCAGATCCAGGGCAGGATGTTCCAGCCGCCCATTCCGCTGTCGGCGAATGCGCTGACGTTGGTGGCGGCCAGCTTGTCGGCGAGTGCCCGCAGATCGTCGAAGGTCCGTGGGGGTGCGGTCACGCCCGCCTTCGCCAGGGCGTTGGCGTTGTACATCTGCACCCGGGTGTTGGTGTCCAGCGGCAGGCCGTAGTAGCCGCCCTTGTACTTGTTGGTGGCCAGCGTGCCCGGGAAGACCTTGTCCGCGAAGCTGTGGAAGTCCGGCATGCTGCGGTCGAGCCGCTCCAGGACGCCGAGCTTGGCGAGTTCGGGCACCCAGGCGATGTCGGCGCGTACGACGTCCGGCAGCTTGCCGCCCGCCACCGCGGTGATCAGCTTCTGGTGCAGGTCCTTGTCCGGGACGCTGACCTCCTTGACATCGGTGCCCGGGTGCTTGGCCTTGAAAGCCGGGATGACCACCTCGCGGAGGGTCTTGACCTCTTTCGAGTCGGAGTTGTAGCCGTGCCAGAACGTGATGGTGCCCGAGACCGGGCCATCCGCGTCGGCCGAGGTGTCGTCTGAACCGCAAGCCGTGAGCCCGATGGCGGTCAGCGTGGCGGCGGCTGCGGCGAGGATGCGTCTGCGGGTGCGCGAGGGGTGCATGAGGGCCTCCATGGATATCGGTGGGCGCGTGTTCGCGACGACTGGTGCGGACGGTCGTGGTTCGCGGTCGAGTGGTCGGTGCGTCAGGTCAGCGACGACCCCCAGCGGCCGGCGTGGTCCTGAGGGCGCGCGTTCCCCGGTGTGGCCTCCTCGACGAGGCAACCGGCATAGGGCAGGTGGCCCGGTCGCTCGGGAGATCCCGGCTACCGGTCACGCCGCACAGCCTCCGCGAGTTTCTTGCTTTCGTCAAGAAACAAATCCGTAACGAGACGGCCCGGATGCTCCGACACCGGTTAAGATCAGGGCTGCAGGAGCACGCTCAAACTGTGGCACTACGAGGCGCCCAACAACGCGATGGAGATCGCGTAGGCGCAGGCGATCAAGGACTTCGAGGCGTCCCACCCCGGCGTGACGGTGACGTTCGAGGAGAAGACCTGGGGCCAGATCCAGCAGGACGCCGGCATGATCCTCAACTCGAACAGGCCCCCGACATCCACGAGCACAACAAGGGCAACGGCACCTCCGGCCTGCCAGCGCACGATCAGCCGGGGCATCACGGCCGGCGCGGTAAAATGATCTAGAAATGATGGGCAGCGTCGGCGACGACAACGCCGACGGCCATCGAACCCCGCAGCCCAACCCGTATCCTCCGGAGGGAAACGCAGGCATGAAGGCATCGGCGGGAGGTGGCAGCGTGAACGGCGCCGGTCGCATCAGCATCGACCTCCTGCGCCAGGCGCCGATGCCCTCCAGCAGCATCCCCGCCGCCGATGGCACTCGGGCCATGGTGTTCGCCGAGGTTCTCAGCGCGGGTCCGGTGTCCCGGACGGATCTGGCCCGCCGGCTGGGGGTGTCCCAGTCCACCGTCACCAAGGCCGTCAACCCGCTCATCTCCATGGGCTACCTGATCGAGGCCGGCGAGAAGAGTTCCGGGGTGGGCAGGCCGCAGCGGCTCGTCCAGGTGGCCCGCGAACGCCACCTCGTCATCGGCGTCAAGATCGCCCCCCGGCACGTCACGGGAGTGCTCACCGACCTCGGGGCGGCCGTTCTCGCCCGGGCCCGCCGTCCCCTCGACGCCAAACACCGCCCCCGCGCGACCCTCAACGCCGCCCGCGCCGTGATCGGCGAGCTCGTGCAGGCCCAGCCACGCGCGGCCGGGCGCGTTCTGGGCGTCGGCGTGGGCGTGGGAGGGCACGTCGACGGCCGGCGGGGTCGCGTCGTGCACTCCGGCGTCATGGGCTGGGATGACGTGGACGTCGCCGCGCAGCTGACGCAGGCCAGTGGGCTAGCGACGGTCGTCAGCAACGATGTCGACGCCCTGGTCATCGCCGAGCAGTGGTTCGGCGCCGGCCGAACGGCCAAGTCATTCGTGGTCGTGACCGTCGGCCCCGGCATCGGCGGCGGGCTGCTGCTCGGCGGACAGCTCTATGTCGGCAAGACGGGGCTGGCCGGCGAGCTCGGGCACCTTCCTCTGCAGGTTGACGGCCCGCCCTGTAGCTGCGGCAACAACGGCTGCCTGGAAGCCCTCGCCTCCGACGACGCCGTGCTGCGCGACATCGCCGCCAACACCACCGCGCCGCCCCCGGCCAGGATCGACGAGGCCTACCAGATGGCCCGCGACGGCCACCCCGCCGCCGTGGCCGCGTTCCAGCGCATGGGCGACGCCCTCGGGCGCGGGCTGGCCGCAGTGTGCAACCTGCTCAACCCCGAGAAAATTGTTCTCACCGGCGAGGGCGCGCACGCATTCGACCTGTTCGGCCCTGCCTGCACCGCCTCTCTGGCCGCCCATGCCTTCTCCACCGCGGCAGAGGACTGCGAACTTGTGATCGACACAGCCGATGACGACATGTGGGCCCGCGGCGCCGCCTGCCTGGTCATCCAGGAGGCCGTCGGCGCCGCCAGGTCGTAGAACGGCAACCCGACGGCGGTCGACCGGCGGCACCTCGCGCCGGGTGTTCCCGCCACGACCGGCACGCTTGGGGTCCCTGCCCGTCTTGCGACCCTACCCCTCCATCCACCCGCATCAGTTCGAGCGGCCACGGCGGCATCCTCCGTCGATGCGCGGGCATCGCTAGCCAGGGCTCTGTCTCCCCGAGGGTGTGCCACAGGCAGCATGCCCGGCTCACAGGGGATCACACAGGAAACCGGAGACGCTTGCTCGCCGATGGTCGGGGCTGCCTCGTGAGTAGCGCCATTCCCGCCGTCACTCCCGTCCCGGCCGTCCGTCAGACATCTCTCGTGGAACGGACCCGCCCAGCGGCCCTCGGCCGTGTACCGGGCGCCTTGCCTCGGTTCGCGGCCCCACCTGCGCGGAGACGGGTTGCCTCAGTGACAGACCACCGTCGGGCCGGACGTCGATCGGCACCGGATCGCTCAGTGCACCGATGAACGTTCCATCCACGTCGTGCTGCAGGAAGCCCATGAATGCCCAGTCCTGCGTCGCCGGATCGCGCACGATCTTCCCGGCGTACATCGACCCTGCCTCGTCGGCGGCGAAGAGCTCATCGGTCCACGGCTTGAACGGGCCCGTCGCGCTGTCTCCGACGTAGTAGTGCGTTCCGGTCGACCGGCCGACCCGCGCCGCCCGCGCCGCGCTGTTGGCGAACGCGTACGCGCAGAACACCAGGTAGTGGCGCCCGCCGATCGCGACCACCTGCGGCACCTCAAGGTGCCCGAAGTCACCCGGCTCGGTGACCGGTCCGATGACTGTCCAGTTCCGCAGGTCGTCGGAGCGGAGCAAGCCGACCACGCCACGTCCGTCGACCGGACCGTGGGGTACGCGGGCGGTCACGAGCATCGCATAGCCGCCGTTGTCGGGGTCGGCGAACACACACGGGTCGCGCCAGCACAAGTCCGGCCACACCGTGGTGTCGAGCTGCTCGAAGTGTGCCGGATCCGCCTCCAGGACGAAGTGCTCGTCCTTGGTCCAGGTGATCAGATCGGCGCTGTCGGCTCGCCCGATCCGCTGTCGCAGCCCGTTGTCGCTGCGGGAGATGCCGGTGTAAAACATCGACCACCCGCCGTCGACCTTCAGTACGCTGCCGGTCCACGTCGCCATGTCATCCCAGGCGCCGGCGGCGCCCGGTGCCAACGCGTCGGGCAGCACCGTCCAGGTTCGCAGATCCTGGGAAACGGCGTGGCCTATCCGCGCGTTCTGATGCCGCAGGTCGGGATCGCCGAGGTCCCGTGGCGCCTTCAGAAAGAACAGATGAATGTCCCGACCGTGGGTGGTGAACCAGAAGTCCCAGGTCCAGTGGTCCTCGAGGAGTAGCACAGCTGATTCCTCCGTGGGTCAGCGTTCGGTGGGGGTGGTGGCTTCGGAAGACGTGTCGGCTGGCGCCAGTCGCCAGACCCGGCAGGAGGTGATGCGAGTACGGCTGCCGCCGGTCAGGGCGAGCCTGGACGGACCGGTGGTGACGTCGATCCGGGTGGTGATGCTGCGAGACTCGTTGAGGTAGGCCTCCACCATTGAATGGTCGACGAAGAGGCGCAGCCGTACCTCCCCGTCGGGCAGCTCCACCGGGCCGCTGTCTCGGGTGCCCGGGTGCCAGACGTCGTACGCCGCCGCATCTGGCCGTGACACGCTGAGTGTCTGGCGGGCACAGTCGACATCGATCGCCGCACGGATCTGGCCGGCGGTGTCGAGAAGCATCACTTTCAGCGGCTCATCGTCGAGCGGTACCCGCGCGTGCAGCTCGAGTTCCAAAGCCATCCCGGTGAGCACGGGCACCGCGGCCCTGGGTTCGGCGTCGAGCGACTCCGCGAGCAGCTCCGCACGCAGCGACGCCAGTTCGCGCACGGGACGGATGGCCAGGTCGCCGGAGGCGGCCAGGGTCAGCTCGAGGGGCAGACCGGCGTTGTGGGCCCACGCCGCACGGCGCTGTGCCTCTGGCGGTCGGCCGTCCTGGGCGATCGACCAGAGGATTGTCCGCCCGTCGTCGAGTACGTTTCCGCTCGGCCCCGTGAAGTGCCGGCCGTAGTCCAGCCGGCGCGGCTCGGGATGGTCCGGCGTGAACGTCGCGGCCTGCGGTTCCCATCGCCCGATCCAGTAGACGACCTCGACAACCCGTCCTGCGGGCCGTTCCTCCCACCAGGGGCAGACGAGCAGGACGTGCCGGTGGTCGCCGTGGCCGTTGCGGATTGGGAGCAGCACCGGCAGCTCCCACATCTCGCCGGTCTCGGGGTGGGCGAGCTGGTCACCGATGAGCAGCGGCCCGACCAGGTCCCACTCGACTCCGTCCGGGGACCGGTAGAGCACCGCGGTCCCGCCACGTTCGACGACGCCCGCCCCGACCAGCAGAAACCACGAGCCCTGTTCACGCCACGCGAAGGGATCACGGAACTGCCCGGGCACCAGCTTCCACTCGTCGATCTCGCTCGGCATCTCGACAATTGTCGTGTTGTCGGCGATCCACCGGATCGGGCCGGCTCCGGCCGCGGCCGGCCGTGCCACGGCGACCGCCTGATTGGGCGTACGGCTGAGGTCACCGGCGGTGATGAACAACAGCGGCTGTCCCGACTCGTCCAGCAGGCTGTTGCCGCTCCACACCCCGTCGGGCGCCACCGTCACCTGGTCGGGCGTGAGCGCCGGCGGCAGATGCGTCCAGTGCACCAGGTCTGGACTGGTGGCGTGACCCCATTCGATCGCTCCCCAGAACGCACCCCGCCGGTTCGCCTGGTAGAACAGGTGGTGCACACCATCGATCTGGATCGGTCCGTGTGGCTCGTTCATCCAGTGGGCGGGCGGCATGAAGTGGTAGGTCGGCCGGTTCGGATCGGGCCGACGCGCTGACCGCAGGACGGCCACCACATCCAGGTCCTCCCCCGCGTACCCACCGGCCGCCTCGATCTGCCGCACCGCCTCGTCGGTGTCCACCGAGGTCACTACTCGTACGTCGCGTACCAGGCCACAGGCTGTCTCGTCGACCGGCGCACCGTCCTGCCGCGGTGAGTCCGCGCGGCAGCCGATGAACCACTCGCCGTTGACGGGCACGGGCAGCGCCCCCTGCCAGGGCGCGCTCGCGACGCACCGGCCGTCGACGTAGAGCATGATCTGCGACCCCGTCGCCAGCAGGGCGATGCGCGTCCAGTGCGCGAGGGTCAGCGGCTCGTCGGCCACCAGAGCACGCTCCTGGCCTGCTGCGGCCAGTTCCACGCTGGGCCTGCCGCGCCGGTCGTATCCGAGGGTCAGGTGTCCACCCCTGCCGTCACCCCAGCTGACCAGGCCGGACGGCCGGCCGGTCAGCGAGGTGAGCGACAGGGGAGCGAACACCACCTCGACCAGGACCGGCGCGGCCATCCAGGTTGGCTCGATCACTTGGCTGCCCGGTAGCGGTCATACGCCTGCTGGTAGATGCTCACGTACTCGTCGAGTCCAACGCCCTTGAGCCGTTGCACGTACGCGTCCCACTCCCGCTCGACGCCGCCACGCACGATCCAGGCCGCCCTCTTCTCGTCCACCAGGGACTTCAGCTCGGCGTTGATCTCGTTGAGCCGTTGCAGTTCCTCCTGGGTGAAGAACACCAACGGGTATGACTGCTTCTCCGCGTACGGCAGGTAGATGCTCTCCAGGTCCTTCTGCCGCTGGGCCGCTCTCGGTTCGGGGGCCACCACCGTCTTGAAGTCCTCCTTCAGCACGACCCGCGGGCCTCTGGGCGCGATCCGCTGGAGGCGCTCACCGGCAGCCTCGCCTGGCTTGTCAGGAACGCTGACCAGGAGCCCCGAGGCATCCTTCTGCAGGCCTTCCCCGATCGGACCCCACGCCACCTGGGCCGACATGACCGGGTCGTACATCCGGTCCACCCAGCGCATCGTCGCGGCCGGGTACTTGTTGACCCGGGTGATTGCGAACGCGTCGCGGGTGTAGTCCACGCCGTTGGCACGCCCGACGAGTCGACCGGCAGGGCCCTCGAGTGGGGGCATCAGTTCGTATTCGCCCGCGCGGTCGGTGCCGACGACCTCCTCCGTCTCCCACCAGACGTACGACCCGAGGACCGCCTCCTTGCTCTTGCCCTTGGCGAGGTACTGCTTGTCCGTCTGGGTGAAGGCCTCGCGGTCGATCAGCCCCTCGGCGTACCACTTGTGCAGCGTCGCGATTGCGTCCCGGTACTCCTGCTGCGCGGCGGTGTAGATCACCTTGTTGTCGCGGACGATACGGTGGTCGGGGTTGTCCGGCATGCCGGTGAAAGCGGCGAACAGGTCACCCACGTCGGCACACCACCAGCCGCCGATGAAGCTGAGCGGGATCTCGTCAGCCTTGCCGTTGCCGTTGGGGTCCTTGGTCTTGAACGCCTGCAGGACGCGATAGTACTCATCGACCGTCTTCGGCATCGGCAGTCCGAGTTTCGCCAGCCAGGTCTTGTTGATCGACCAGAAGAAAGGCACCGCCCCCAAGCCGAGTTCCTCGGACGACGGGAGGGTGTAGATGTGACCGTCCGAGGCGGTCACCGCTGCCTTGATCTCCGGGCGCTTCTCGAAGACCTTCTTCAGGTTGGGCGCGTACTTGTCGATCAGGTCCTCGAGCGGAATGAGCGTGCCATTGGCGGCGTTCACCGCGATTTCCTGGTCGGTGAATCCCGTGTTGTAGAAGGCGTCCGGCAGATCGCCGCTGGCCAGCAGCAGGTTCTTCTTCTCCTGGTAGACGTTCTTGGGCAGGTTCTCCCACGCGATCGCGATATTGGTGTCCTTCTGCCACTGCTTGACCAGCGTCATGGTGTTGAAGTCCGGCGCGAGCGGCGCCTTCTCTCCAGAGAACCGCAGCGTGATCGTCTTGTCGACGATCGGCAGACCGGATGCATGGAAGCCGACCGCCTGGTCGTCACCGGACTTCTGGTCGTCGGTGCATGCCGTCAGCAGGCCCAGTGCGAGCACAGCTGCGACGCACAGCGCTTTCTTCATTCGTCTGTCCTTTGCGTTCGGTGGTGGTCGGTGGTTGGTTCTGTCCTTTGCGTTGGGTACTGATCCGCCCGTTTCGTTGACTCGTCGTCGCCTGCCGGCCGTCGATGACGAGCGGATGGTGTGCCGGTCGCGCGAGCGGTCCCGCTCGGCGGCAAGTCGCGGCTGTGGTTAGCCGAACCCGGGCTGACGCCGAAAGGAGGTCGGACGGACAGAGTTCATACGTATGACCGGCCGTGGTGGCCCTGACCATGGTGGTTCACGGTCGTCAGCCTTTGACTGCCCCGGTGACTTCACCGCGGCTCAGGTATCTCTGGGCGAAGGGGGAAACGATCAACAGCGGCAGGGTCGACACGACGATCATGGCGTACTTGACCAACTCGCCCACCCGCTGTTGCTCGCTGTACGAGGCCAGGTCACTGCTCAGGCTTCCGGCCCCGGACGCCTCGGACTGGATGAGAATGTTGCGGAGCACCAACTGGAGCGGGTATTTCGACTCGTCGGTCAGGTAGACCAGTGCGTCGAAGTACGCGTTCCAGTTCCACACCATGTGGATCAGCACCAGCACCGCGATCAGCGGCTTGGCCAGCGGCAGCACGACCTGGAGGAAGATGCGCAACTCACTGGCGCCGTCCACCTGTGCCGCCTCGCGCACCTCGTCGGGCACGGACGACGCGAAGTACGTGCGGGCGATCAGGAGGTTCCAGACCGCGATCGCATTCGGCAGGACCATCGCCCAGACGCTGTTCAACATCCCGAGCTCCTTCACCACCAGGTAACGCGGGATGATTCCGCCGTCGAAGAAGAACGTGACGAGGAACAGCCCGGTGATGACGTTGCGCCAGGGCAGGTCTTTGCGAGACAGCGCGTAACCGGCCGACAGGATCAGTACGAGACTCACCCCGGTGGCCAACGTCGTGTAGAGCAGGGAGTTGGTGACGCCCTGCCAGACCCGTGGGTCGGCGAACAGCCGACGGTAGCCGTCCAACGTCACCCCGTGTGGAAGTACCCAGACCTGGCCATCGTTCACCGCGTCCGGTTCACTGAGCGAGGCGATCACGATGAAGTACAGCGGGTAGAGAATGGCCAGCACCGCGGTTCCGAGCAGCAGCGCGACGACGACCGTGTATGCCCGGTCCCCGAACGCGCGCGAGCGGACACGGTGCACCCGGGCCGCCCGGCGGGCCGTGACATCCAGGATGATGTTGTCCACCTAAAGCTCCAGCCGTGTACGGACCCGACGAACGACGGCGTAGAAGGTCAGCAACAGCGCCAGGTTCACGACGGAGTTGAACAGACCGATCGCCGCGCTGTAGCTGATCTGCGCCTGCTGAAGACCGGCTTGGTACACGTAGGTCTGGATCACCTGTGAGGTTTCCCGGTTCAGCGGCGTCTGCATCAGCAGTGCCTTCTCGTAGCTGATGTTCATCAGGTTGCCGACCGCGAGGATGAACAGGACGACCACGGTCGGCATGATGCCGGCGAGGTCGACGTTACGGATCCGCTGCCAGGTACTGGCGCCGTCCACCCGGGCCGCGTCGTGCAGTGCCGGGTCAATCCCCGCCAGCGCCGCCAGATAGATCACCATCTGGAAGCCGGACTCCTGCCACACCGTTGACGACACGAAGAGCGGCCGGAACCACTCCGGCGATCCCATGAAGAGGATCGGTTCGCCACCGAAGAGTGTGATCACGTGGTTGACCAGGCCAGAGCGGGGTGACAACAGGACGTACATCATCCCCACGACCACGACGGTCGAGATGAAGGTCGGCGAGTAGAGGACGCCTCTTACGAACGCCCGCAGGCGCCCGCCGCGCACGTTGTGCACCATCAACGCCAGCACAACCGGAATGGGAAACGCGATGAGCAGGTTGACGACGGCCAAGACAAGTGTGTTGCTCAGCACCCGTGCGAACTGTGGTGAATCGAAGAACCGCTCGAAGTGTTGCCAACCCACGAACGGACTCCCGGTGAAACCGTCGATCGGGTTGTAGTTCCGGAAGGCGATCTGGACGCCGTACATCGGCCAGAACTTGAACAGCACCAGATAGACCAGCGCGGGCAACACCAGCAGGTAGAGCTGCCACAGACGGGCCATCCGGCGCAGCGTTCCAAGCGATCGGCGACGACCGCCGACACCAGTGCGCCCGCCGGCCGCGCCGCGGCTGGTGAGGAAGACCTGGGTCATGCGTCCACCCCCGGCGCAGCAACCGAGGAACGTTCGACCAGCGGGCAGTTCACCGCATCGATGGGGGACGCGCTGCTGCCCGACAGCAGACTCGCGACCCCGCGACGACCCATCTCCGCGAACGGCAACGCCATCGTGGTGAGCCCCGGTCGCAGATGGGCGGCGATCAGCGTCTGGTTGTCAAAACCTATGATCGACAGGTCACGCGGTACGCGCAGCCCGAGTTCCGCAGCAGCCTGGTAGGCACCCCACGCGGTCCGGTCATTGCCGCAGAAGATCGCCGTCGGGCGACGCTTGCGCGACAGCAGCCGACAGGCATGACGGTAGCCGGCCTCGGCGTCGCCGTCCCCGTGCCTGATCAGCGTCCGGTCCAGGCGGAGCCCGGCCGCCTCGACCGCATCGACGAAACCACGTTCGCGGTCGACTGCGGCAGGAAGCTTCGACGCGAGGGTGTTGATGTTGATGAACCCGATACGCTCGTGACCCTGGTCGATCAGGTGCTGGGCAGCAGTCCGGCCACCGCCGTACTCGTCAGGTATTACCGCCGGCAACGACTCGTCGTCAGTCTCCGCGTTGAGCACGACGGTCGGTACCTCCCGCAACGCGGGCGGCACCTTCAAACGCCGGTGATACATCGCGGCGTAGACGATGCCGTCGACCTGACGAGACAGCAGTGAGTCGATCGCCCGCTCCTCCAGCGCGCGATCTCCCCCGGTGTTCACGATCAGCATCAGGTAGCCATCAGCCCAGGCGCGATCCTGCGCGCTCTCGATGATCTCCCCTGCGAACGGCGTGCTGGCTACCATGTCGCCAACGAAGCCGATCAGCCTGGAGTGTCCTTCACGCAGCGACTTCGCCGCCGAGTTGACGCGGTAGCCAAGCTCTGCGACGGACCTCAGGACTCGAGCCCGGGTCTCCTCAGAGATGCGCTTACCTTGCACGCCATTGAGGACGAGACTCACCGTTGACTGGCTCACGCCCGCCAGACGCGCGACATCGTGCATCGTCGGACCTGACCGGTCGGATGAGCCTCGTCGGGGCATCGCGAGCTCCTTGTCCGCTCGTGGGTGACCGTAGTCATACGTACCACTAGATGTTGCGGCGAAGTTACACCCGGGCTAGCGGCGAGTCAACGCCCGAATTTCCGAGGAACGGCCCGAACGCTGCGAGGCATGCGACCACGCGTTCACCAACTGGAAGCCTGGTCAGCGATCACGGCATCCGACCCTCGGCCGTTCCCGTCGTCCATGACCTGCACACCGACCAGGAGTCCGCGGAGGCCGTGCGCCGGTTGCTCTCCGCCTCCTCCCGCCGGCCGCGCTCTTCACCTCGCAGAACCTGATCACGATCGGGGCGGTCCGGGCCTTGCAGCAGTTCGACCGCCAGAACGAGGTCGCCCTCGTCGGCTTCGACGACTTCCCCCTCGCCGACCTCCTGCAGCCGGCGGTCACGGTGATTGCGCAGGACCCGGCCGAGATGGGCTGCGTTGCGGCTTCGCTGATCTTCCGGCGGCTCGACGTCGCCACCTGACCAACAGCACCCAACAGCAACGGGAGGCAGCACTGGCCGAACACCGCGCGATCCTCGAAGCGGTGACCGGCGACGACCCGAAGCACGCGGCCAGATCGCCTAGGCACACGTCCTCGCCGCACGGGACCAGGCGCTCCAGGCGATCAGCGCCAGCCTCAACAGCTGACAACCCACGAACCCGCTCCCCGGCATTGGCCAACCGGCTCGCCGAGGCGACGGCGGCTGATCGAGGTAGCGGCGTAGGTGCCACGCCGGTCATAGCCGCCGGGATGCTGTAGCGCCACCGCCGCGTCGGAAAATCGCACGACAATGGCCGGGAGATTCCGGAGAATCCCCGGTGATGTTCGCCGCCGTCCTCCGCCGAGCGCGCCCCCCGTCGCCTCTCGCCGGCCAGCTCGCTGCCCAGTCACTCCTCTTCGCCCTCGGTGAGGGCACCTTCATGACCGGATCGGCGGTGTTCTTCACCAAGATCGTCGGACTGTCCGCCGCCCAGGTTGGTCTCGGCCTGACCTGCGCCGGCATCGCCGCCTTCCTGGCCGCACTGCCGATGGGCAAGCTGGTAGACCGGTTCGGGCCAAAGAAGATGTGGGCCGTCAGCGCCACCGGGCAGGCGGCGATGTTCGCGGTGTGGCCGCTCATCACCGATTTCAAGGGCTACGTCGCCATGGCCGTCGGCATGGAGGTCATCGGCGCCCTCGGCAACGCGGCGCACGGCGCGTACACGATCGACGTACTGCCGCCGGACGAGCGGGTGAAGTCACGGGCCTACATGTACTCCGCACTCAACGTCGGCTTCACCCTCGGCTCCCTGATCGGTGGCATCGCGCTGGCGTTCCACTCCAACGACGTCCTCCACGCGCTGCCCTGGTTCACCGCGGTGGTCTTCTTGGTGAACGCCGCCGCAATCAGCCGGCTGCCGCGGGCCTCGCACGACGACCGCACCCCACAGGACCGCAAGGCGAAGATCGCCGGGCCCGGACCGCTGCGAAACCCCGGCTGGCTCCTCACGACGTTTTTCAGCGGCGTCTTCTGGACCAATCAGGTGCTGCTCAACATCGTGATTCCGCTGTGGCTGGTGGAGCAGACCGACGCCCCGCGGGTGCTGCTGGCCTTTCTGTTCGGAACCAACACGGTGATGTGCATCTTCCTGCCGATGGTGGCGGCCCGCGGAGTCGAGGACGTGCCGACCGCGCTGAAGGCGGTTCGGGTGTCGTCCACCTTCTTCGTGCTCTCCTGTCTGATCACGCTGGCGACCCACGACACCGTCGGCTGGGTCACGATCGCGCTGGTCTGGCTGGGTCACGTCACCGTGACCGGGGCTGAGCTCTATCTCTCGGCCGCCAGCTGGTCCTTCGAGGCCGAGCTGATGGACCCGCGTCAACGCGGCGCCTACCAGGGCGCCGCCGAGCTGAGCAGCACCCTGGGCCGGGTGTGGGCGCCGGCGGTGTACACCTTCCTCGCGATGAACTGGGGCGCCGTCGGCTGGCTGGTGATCGCCGGCATCATCGTGGCGGCCACTATCGGCGTGCACCCGTCGACCCGGCTGGCGCGGCGATTCCTGGAGCAGCACGTACCTGCCGAGGTGTTAGCCGACGCCCGTGCCTCCAGCCGCGAACCCGAGGAGGCCGTCGCGGCCGGGCCGCCTTCGCTCATCAACACCGACGAGCCGCTGCCCGAGTCCACCGGTGGTCTGATCCGCTAGGTCACGCCCGGTCAGTTTCCGGTGCCCAGGGCAGCGAATCGGCGTCCATCGTTCGCCTCTGTAAGTGAGCGTCCGGGAACTTTGGTTACCAGTTGCCGGTGCGGGCGAGTCGGCGTGACATTGTCATGATCATGGCGATGTAGATCATGGCCTCGTGGTGGCCGGGCTTGGTCTCATAGTCGCGTACGCAGCGTCGATGCTTGCTGATCCAGGCGAACGTTCTCTCTACCACCCACCGGCGGGGCAGGACGACGAAGCCCGGCTCGGTGCGTTTGACGATCTGGACAGTCAGGTGCAGGACGTTGCGGCCCAGGCGAGCATGCGTCCGGCGTATCCGGCATCGGCCCAGACCAGGGCGATGGTGGTGAAGCGTTCGCGGAGTCCGGCCAGTAGTCGGTGGGCGGCGTCGCGGTCTTGCAGTCCGGCCATCGTGACGATCACGGCCAGCAGCAGGCCGCCGGTGTCCACGGCGAGGTGCCGTTTCGTTCCGTTGATCTTCTTGCCCGCGTCGTAGCCGCGGCTGGTGCGGGGCACCGTGTCCGCGCCGCGCACCGACTGGGAGTCGATGATCGCGGCGGTCGGCTGCGGGTCGCGGCCCTCATACACGCGGACCAGATCGCGTAGCGCGTCATGGACGGCCCGCCACACACCGGACTTGGCCCAGGCGCGGAACCGGTCGTGGACGGTGGTCGGTGGCGGAAACCCGACCGGCAGTTGCCGCCACGCGATCCCGCCCCGCACCAGATAGAAGATCGCATCCAGGACCAGGCGACGGGGATGCTTCTCCGGCCGCCCGCCCCGCCCGGCGGTGTTGCCTGGCGCGGGCAGCAACGGCTCGATGATCGCCCACTGGGCGTCGGTCAGCGAGGAGGACGGGTAGAACCCGCAGGTTGGCGGTACTGACACGCCGGCCGGGTGGGCTGGGCATGACGAGCAGACACACGCAGGCGACAATGACACAACGAGCTCCTGGTGAACGGCTGGCCTAGACAACCGCCGATCTACCAGGAGCTCGCTTCATATCGATCCACTACACGCCGTGCTTCATCGCCTTGTGACCATGCGCCCTGCCGAGTTCCCGGACGCTCACTAACGATCTCGTGCGCAATAGGACGGTCGGTGGGGTCCGTCCGGCGTAGGTGATGATCTCCGGGTGTCGGTCCGGTGGGCTCGTCGTGTGTTCAGTCATCCCGCGTTCACCGGGATCTCCCGTCGTCATCTGCACCTGCTACGTACCGAGCTGCGTGTGGTGTGGCTGGCCGGGCGAGAGGGCCGGCTGTATGCCCGTCGGGGTGGCCACCGGCAGCGGGCGGCTGGAGCCGGCCGGCGTTTGACGCTGCGGTTCACCGATCGGCTTGTCGCTACCCTCGCTCATCTGCGTCTGGGGGTGCCGCACGAGGCCCTGGCGGTGGCGTTCGGGGTGGACCGCTCGACCGTGACCCGGGCGATCGGGCAGGTACGGCCCTTGCTGGCCCGTCGCGGGTTCGCCCGCCCGAGCGGGATCCGGCTGCACACCCTCGCGGACGTGTTCGCCTACGCCGCCGCGGAGGGTGTGACACTGCGGCTGGACGCCACCGAGATCCGGGTCCGCCGACCACGCGTCGGCCGGCCCGGCCGCAAGGCGTTCGTGTCCGGCAAGGCGAAGCAGAACACGATCAAGGCCACCGTGGTGGCCGACGAGTACGGGGCGACGCTGTGGTGCGGTGGGCACCGGCCGGGCCGGATGCACGACACCACGGCCGCCCGGGTTGAGGGCATCGAGGCCTTGCTGGACGCCTACCCGCAGGTGAAGGTGCTGGTCGACGCCGGCTACCAGGGCCTGGCCAAAGACCATCCCGGCCAGATCACCGCTCCGCCGCTGAAGCTACGCCCTGGCGCACCACCAGTCCGGCAGGCCCAATGGGAAGCCGAACGGAAACACCAATCGTCACAACGTATCCCGGTCGAACATGCCATCGCCGAACTGAAATGGTGGCGACAACTCCAACGCTTCACCGGCCGCCGCGAACTGCTGCCCGAGACCATCGACGCCGTCGCCGGCTTGGTCTCCGATCGCATGATCACCTGGTAGCTGAAGCGAATCACCGCAGCTCACGGCTCTACGCAATTGCGCACGAGATCGTAAGACCATTGCGGGGGCTCGGCATGTGCGTACCGCTGCCGATGCCGTGCAGGGCTCAGGGCCTCCGGTTTTCGATCACATCGGTGACGAGCGAAGGCGGCCGTACGCGGGGAATCACAGCTGGCCACCACCAGGCTTCCGACCTATCAGCAGGGCGGGTGGTAGGCGATGTCCGGGATGTGCTGGCTCCATTCATCGCGGCTAATGGACTCCCCGCTGCTGGCGCAGATCCAGGCGGCGACACGCTCTGGGTCGGGGTCCCACAGCCGGATCGTGCTGTCGGCGCTTGCGCCCGCGAGGGTGTGCCCGTCGGGGCTGAACAGGGTGGTGTAGAGGGGGTTGGTGGAGTTGGTCAGGGTGGCGGTGATCTGCGGGCGACGGGGGTCGTGGGTGTTCCAGGCGGTGATGGCGCCGTCGAGGGAGGCGGCGGCCAGGGTTTGGCCGTCAGGGCTGAAGGTGACCCAGTAGACGCTGCCGGTGGGGCCGGTTAGTGGGGGCCCGAGTGGGACGGGACGCCCGGGAGCGGTCAGGTCCCACAGTCGGGTGGTTTTGTCGGCGCTGCCAACGGCGAGGATCTTGCCTTCTGGGTGGAAGGCGATGCCGTAGACGTAGCCGCTGAAGCCGGACAGGGGTGGGCCCAGGGTGGTGGGTCGTGCCGGGTCGGTGAGGTTCCACAGGCGTGCGGTGTTGTCGGATAGGGCTGCGGCGAGGGTGGTGCCGTCGGGGCTGAACGTGGCGGCGAAGACCAAGCCGCCGGTGTTGGTGATGGTGGCCAGGTGGGTGGGAGCGGCCGGTTGGGTGAGATCCCACAGGTGAATGTTGGTGTCGTCGCCGCCGGCGGCGAGGGTGTGTCCGTCGGGGCTGAACGCGAGGGTTTCGACCAGTGCGGTCGGGCCGGTCAGGATCGCTGGGAGCGGGTTGGGCAGGGCGGGATCGGTCGTGTCCCAGAGCTGGACGGTGCCGGTGCGGGTGCCGATCGCAAGGGTTCGGCCGTCGGGGCTGAACGCGGCGGTGGCGGCGAAGGGCGGCTTGCCAGGCGGACTGGTGATGGTGCTTAGGAGTCTGCCGTGGCGCGGGTCAGTGAGGTCCCACAGGCGGACGGAGGCGTCGCGGCTGGCCCCGGCCAGGGTGCGCCCGTCCGGGCTGAAGGACATGCTGAACAGGGCGTCGGTGGCGCCGGTCAGCTGCGGTGCGGGGACGGTCCACAGCCGGATCTGGCCGTCGTTGCTGCTACTGGCGAGGGTGCGCCGGTCCGGTGCGAAGGCGATGCCGGTCACGGGTGTGGGATGCGGGAGGGTGCTGGTCAGCCGGCCGGTGGCGCTGTCCCAGGTGGTGACGGTGTTGTCGGAGGTGCCGGCGGCGAGGGTGCGCCCGTCCGGGCTGTATTGCAGGGCGTTGATCCAGCTTGTCGGGCCGGTGAGGGCCGGGCCGCGCGGGGTGGGCCGGGCGGGGTTGGTCAGGTCCCAGCGGCGTACGGTCTGGTCGGCACTGCCGCTGGCCAGGGTCTTGCCGTCTGGGCTGAATGCCACGGTGAGAACCTTGGTGGTGTGGCCGGTCAGCGGTGGCCCGACAGCCGTGGGGCGGTTCTGGTTGGTGGTGTTCCAGAGGCGGACCGAGGCGTCGGCGCTGCCGGCGGCCAGTAGGTGCCCGTCAGGGCTGTACGCGACGGCCTGCACGGCTGCGGTTGGGCCGGTCAGGGGCGGGAGCGGGTGTGGAGCGCCCGGCGCGGACAGGTCCCACCGCCGGATCGTCTTGTCGTCGCTGCCGGCGGCTAGGACTCGTCCGTCGGGGCGGAACGCCAGGGAGTAGATGGTGGACGAGGGCCCGGTCAGCGGGGCGCCTACCGGCTGTGGCCGGTTGGGGTCGGTCACGTTCCAGAGGTAGACGGCGCGGTCGGCGCCGGCTGCGGCGAGAGTGGTGCCGTCGGGGCTGAAGGCCAGGGTGTACAGGGCTTGGGTTGGTCCGGTCAGCGGTGGGCTGGCCAGTTCGCGTGGCTGTTCGGTGTTGTGGGTGTCCCAGAGCCGGATGATGTGGTCGAGGCCGGCTGCGGCCAGCAGGTGGCCGTCTGGGCTGAACGCTACCGCTTGGGCGGCGGTGGGGAAGCCGTGCAGGCGGGCGACGGTTGGCTGTAGGTAGGAGTTGAGCAGGCTGGAGCGGGCTTCGGCGGTGGGGGCGATCCGGTACCCGGCCAGGCTCAGCTGAGCGGCCAGGGACACGTCGCGGCTGCGGAGCCGATCTGCGCGTCCGGCGACCAGCCGGGAGATGGCCTGGTTGCGCTGCTCGACTGCCTCGTGCCGCTGGGTGTCGGCGAGGGCCCGCTGGTGGAACGCGTAACCGGCGAATACACATGTCGCCAGGGTCAGTGCCGTGAGCGCGGCGATCACCTGCACAGCCCGGCGGCCGCGGCGGCGCTCGTGGCGGGCGCTGGTCTCGAGGAATTCCCTGCCCACTGCGTTCAGTTCGGTCCGGTGGTCGGCGGCCCACTGTTCGGCGGCGGCCAGCCGGGCACCGCGATAGAGCGCGGCCGGGTCGCGGTTGTCCCGCCGCCATGCGGCGGCCGCGGTATCTAGTTCTTGGCCGATGACCAGCCCGGCACGGTTGGTGTTCAACCAGGACCGCAGTGTCGGCCATGCGGTCAACAGCGCCTCATGACTGATCTCGACCGTGTCGATGTCCGCGGTGATCAGCCGTGCGGCGATGAACTGGTCCAGCAGGTCCTCCATCTGCGCGGCCTGCCGTTCGCCGTCGGTGAGCAGTTCGGCCAGGCGGACCCGGCGGCGGGCGTCGGCCATGTCGGGAGACACGTGCACGAGGCGCAGGAACAGCCGTCGGGCCAAGGCCTGCTGGTCGGCGGAGAGTCGGGCAGAGATGGTGTCGGCGGTGGCCGCGACGGCCCGGCTGATGCCGCCGACCTCCCTGTAGGAGGTGATCGTCAACTGGTGCCGCTGTCCGTGCTCCCAGGTGGCGTAGAGCGCGTGCGACAGTAGCGGCAGCATGCCGGCGGCCTGCCCGCCGGTGCGGTCGTCGCCGCGCGGGGACAGGTCCCGCAGTAGCAGCTCCACCAAGCCTTCTTCTACCTCGAGCTTGGCCTTGCGGGCCGGTTCGATTATCGCTTCGCGCAGTTCGGCCTCGGTCATTGGACCGACCGTCAGCTGCCCCTCCTGCAGCGCCGCGAGCAGTTCCGGGTAGCGCAGCGCGTGCGCGTAGAAGTCCGCGCGGAGGCCGAGCACTACGAGCGCTCCGGTTGGCTGGGCGGCGAGTTCGGTCAGCTCTGTGATGAACCGCTGTCGTTCGTCTGGGTCGGCGCAGCTGGTGAAGGTTTCCTCGAAGTGGTCTACGACCACGACCAGCCGGCCTGCACCAGTTGTGGTGTTGTCCCAGTGAAGGCCGTCCAGTTGGGCCGCGAGCGCCTTCACCGGCTGCGGCCCGGGAGTGAACAACAGGACCGGCCAGCTCGCCGAGCCTTCCAGGGCGTCGTTTCGCAACGCCGCGATCATGCCGGCCTGCAGCAGCGACGATTTGCCCGAGCCGGACGCGCCGACGACCACCAGCACGCCCCCGTCGGTTGCGGTCAGGTCACCGAGCCGGGCCACCAGCTGCTCGGTCAGCCCCTGCCGTCCGAAGAACCAGTCGGCGTCATCGACCCGGAAGGCTGACAGCCCTCGGTACGGCTCGGCTCCACCCGGGCGCCGCCCTGGTGGTCGGCGCACCCGCCGCCACGCCTGCAACCACCGCTCGACCACACTCGGGTCATCCACCCCGCAGGCCGACAACAACTGCTTCAGCGGCTCCTGGGACGAGATCGACGGCAGACCACGGCCCGCGAACCAGTCCCCCACAGTGCTGCGCCCGCCGACCCCGTGGACCTTGGCGGCCACCTGGCGAACGGTCAGGCCGGCTCGTTCCCGCAGCAGGGTCAACTCCCGCGCGAATTCGGCGCGGGTACTGATCCCGTCGATGTCCGAGGACAGCTCGCCAACTGGTACGTCCGGCATGGTTCCCCCACGGCACCGCGCACGATCAGTAATGAAGCGTCTACATCTTATGGAGCGGCGCGTGGGCAACCCCGCACAGAAACTGTCCGGATATTGGTTGCAAAGACTGAGGAATTGCCCTCAGAAGGTGGCCCAGCAGCCAGAGCAGGAGTGCATCATCATCGATACCTACTGACGTCCCGCAATCCTTATACGTTTGGACACCGGGACCTCCTACGGTAGGTGTCCGAGGTTGTCCGGGGAATTGCCGTGGCCGTTCTGAGCAGGGCGTACGGGACCGACGATGGACGCGGCCCGCTGGCTTCCCAGCCGGCTGTTCGTCCCGCGCCGTTCGATCAGGAGCAGGTGACTCATGCCCAGACCACCCTCGTCCCTCCGCACGTCCCATGAACCGGCCAGCCGCCCAGGAACTCTCGCCCGACGCGCGGCCCTCATCGTCTCCATTGTCGTTTCGCTGCTCGGTGGGTTCGATGTACTTGGCGCCCCTCCTGCTTCGGCTGCCGACACCGTGGTCGTCTCCGGGGTCGTCGTCGATGGCGCCGACTTCCCCCAAAACGGAGTGACTGTCGAGGTGGTTAACGCCGGCACCAGCGTGACCACGGGCACGGATGGCACGTTCGAGATCCACGTGTCGCCGGGCGTCTACGACCTGCGATTCACGCCGCCATCGAACTCCGGGCTGCGGAGCTATCTGGCCACCGGCGTCGACGCCACCAGCACGGCCTCCCTACGGATCATCCTCAAGCCGATCACCGTCATTCACCTGGAGGGGGTGGTGCGGGACGGGAACGACAACCACTACCCGCGTACGTCGCTGACGTTCATCCCGGCTGCCGGCGGCCCGGCCACCTCCGTCACCGCCGACACCACCGGCCACTACTCCGTCGAACTCCTCGCCGGCCAGTACCGCATCAGCGCCTTCCACTTCCCCGGCACGGTCTACAGCAGCGTCAACTTCAAGAACCCGGTCGACTTCGAACAGAGCCAGACCTACGACGTGGTCATGCCGATGTCCACGCTGACCGTCTCGGTCCGCGACCTGGACGGCAAGCCGGTAACCGACGCGAGCATCGCCTCCGACCCCGACTACCCCAGCACCGCCGACTACTCCGGCTTCACCTTCATCAACCCCGCCGCCGTCGACACCACCACCGGCGATGTCGCCCTCAACATGATCACCGGCACCAAACCCCAGAACGCCAGAATCACCCTCAAATCAGGACTGACCGTGCCGTTCGCCGCGCCCACCGTCGACCACGATCAGTCCATCGCGGTGACGATCCCCCGCTCGATCCACCTCGAGGG
>NZ_JBICUB010000028.1:0-3391 GCF_043197935.1 Micromonospora sp. NPDC048930 | reverse complement strand
CCGCCGCCGTCGACACCACCACCGGCGATGTCGCCCTCAACATGATCACCGGCACCAAACCCCAGAACGCCAGAATCACCCTCAAATCAGGACTGACGATCCCGCTGAACATCCCTCAGATTACCGGGGAAAGGCACCTCTTCCTGATCTTCGACCGCACGACCGGCAGCATCCTCGTCGATGACCGGCCGCCGATCGTACGAGGGAAGCCGGATCGCGATCCCGATGCGCACGGCTGGTACCACGCGCCGGTGACCATCATCTGGTCGAGCGTCGATCCGGCGCCCTCGTCTGGCAAGCCCACCACCCCGCCTTCCACAAAGGTGCCCACCGAGGGCGCCGACCAGGTAATCACCTCCGACGAGTCATGCGACCCAGCGGGCAACTGCGCCACAGGCCAGGTCACCGTGTCCATCGACCTCACGGCACCAACAATCAAGTACGAGATCACGCCCGACGCGAACCGCGACCGCTGGCACAACCAGACCGTCACCGTCACCTTCACCTGCGACGACGCTCTCTCCGGCGTCGCGTCCTGCCCCGACCCGGTCACCGTCGACGCCGAGGGCGCCGACCAGGAAATCGTCGGCACCGCGGTGGACAAGGCCGGCAACCGTGCATCGGTGACAGCCACGGTGAGCCTCGACAAGACCGCGCCCACCATCAAGGCGCAGCTCTCCCAGGCCCCGAACGGCGCAGCCTGGAACAACGGCGACGTCACCGTCTCCTTCACCTGCGCCGACGCGCTGTCCGGGGTCGCCGCGTGCAGCGACCCGGTGACCCTGACCGAGGACGGACCGAACCAGATCGTCACCGGTACCGCCACCGACAAGGCCGGCAACACCACGACCACGACAGTGACCATCAGCATCGACAAGACCAAACCGCGCATCACGGCCACCCGGACCGCCGCGAACGGTGCCGGATGGAACAACGGTGGCGTCACCGTCTCCTTCACCTGCGCCGACGAACTGTCCGACATCACCAGCTGCACCAACCCGGTCACCCTGACAGACGAGGGAGCCGGCCAGTCCGTGACCGGGACCGCCACCGACGGTGCCGGCAACACCGCCTCCACGACGGTCAGCGACATCAACATCGACAAGACCGCACCCGGCATCACCGCCGAAGTCATCGGCACGAAGAACGACGCCGGCTGGTACACCGCCGCACCGACCATCCACTACACCTGCACCGACGCCCTGTCCGGAATCGCCACCTGCCCGGCAGACGTGCGAGTCGGTACCGACGGCGCCGACCAGAAGATCACGCGGACCGCCGTCGACAACGCCGGCAACGTCCGCGAGGCCACGGTGACTGACCTTGACGTCGACCTCACTGCACCAGAGGTCACGATCGTCGGGGCGGTCAACGGTGACCGCTACACCCTCGACCACCTGCCCACCGTGTCGTGCACCACCACTGACGCCACGTCGGGTGTCGCGAACCAGGCCGTCCTGGCGGTCACCCGCGACCCTGCCGGGACCTACACGGCCACCTGCTCCGGCGCCACCGACATCGCGGGTAACACCGCAGCGCCGAAGTCGATCAGCTACACCGTCATCCCGACCATCGCGTCGCTGATCGCCCTCACCAACCAATACATCTCCGGCAGCGGGGCACCTCAGGCCGACGGCATGATCCAGAACCTGGACAACAAGCTCCTGCACGGCCAGATCTGCCAGTACATCGCGACCGTCAACCGGCAGACCAGCGTCGACAACCCCACTCTCACCCGCGACCAGGCAGCAGAGCTCGTCTACTGGGCACGCATCTTCGACCCGACCTGCTGAATAGGTAACAGCCGTAGAGAAACGCACCCCTCCCGCACATCGATACCGACACACGGCCGCCGGAGGACAAGGGGTTCCCTCGGCGCCAACGCAAACGACAGGAGGTCATCGTGAAAAGACGAGTACTCGCCGCACTGGCAGTGGCAAATCTGACTGTCGCTGGGCTCGTAGGGGTCAGCACGCCCGCCGCCGCCGCGTCCGGCGACCCCGGCTGGGTGTACGCGGGCACACCCATCTACGTCTGCCCCTCGCGGGTGTGCACCTACGACCGGGTCACGCAGTACGACGCCTGGATCCCCCTCGAGTGCTGGCAAGACAGCGGGACGCCGTGGGAGCGGTGGTTCAAGGTACTGGCCAACCCCCGCTGGATCCAGGCTTTCCGGGTGGAGAACAGCCAGCAGCACCCGCAGCCGTCGCTGCCACACTGCTGACCATCGCCCAATTCGGAAGACCGCGAAGGCGAGCGGGGCCACGCAGGCTCGTAGGTGCCTGGTTGTCAACCGAGACCAGATCGATCGGATTCACGAGAGTTACCAGCCCGCAGCGCACAAGGTGGCGCGCTGCGGGCTGCTCTTGCGGCTGGATTAGGCCTTGGCTGGGTCGGCCCCACCGCAAGCGACGGACACCCCCCAGGTCTCGTCGGCGAGCTTGCCCGCGGTCCGCATCAGCCATCGCCGAGCCGGCAGACCTCACCACCACGGGGCCGCGGATCGGTCGCTAGTTGACCGCTGAGTCTGCCGCCCTAAGACTCACCATTGGTAGCAACTTGCACACCTAGCGTTCTGTGTTCTGCGGCGAAAGGGCGCCGCGGTGAGCACTGGGCTGGAAGACACCCACTCACGCCGGACGTAGCGCGGCGATGAGGGTCTCCTGGTTGGGGTCGATGTAGGCGAGTTCGCGTTGGGTCCAGGCGAGCACTTCGGCACAGCGTGCGCGCGGGACGGAGGCCGCTTGGTCGTCGAGGACGGTCCGCGCCCGGGCGGCGGTGGAGCGGATGATCCGGGTACGCGCGGACGCCGCGCAAGCCGCGCTGGGCCGGCTGCCGCTGGCCGAGCCGGCCCGCGCCGCCCTGACCGACCTGTCGGCCCGGGCGACCGACCGCCGGCACTGAGGTCTAACGACTCCTTCTTAAGATCATCGACTCCAAGCTGGTCGCGGCAGCAAGCATCCGTAGCCGAAGTACGGGCTCGGGCTACCCGGGAACCGGCGCTTATCGGTGACGCGTCGGTCTCGGATGCTCGCGAGCCGGTCCCCGGACCGCCTTTGCTGGTCCACGCGGGCATTGCCGCGGTCCGGGGCCGCCATAGCGGTCCTGGCCCCGGCGGTCCAGCGCTCGGCGGTCCCGGACGCTGTTCGGCGGTCCCGGACGGCACGAGGCGGGCAACACACCGGTCCGGGACCGCAGCCCGGAGATCGTCGCTCCGGGGTCCGGTCCGGGCCGGTCCGGGCCGGGCCGGGCCGCCGCTAGCTAGCTAGGGCCTGACCGCGCACGGGATATCGCTGTGAGGTTCCCCCCGGGATGTGGACACCGGGTTACGCCGCGATCTGGTGCAGCGTAGTCGGTGTGAGGGCTTGTTCGTAGTCGGCGGGGCTGAGGT
>NZ_JBICUB010000027.1:0-71406 GCF_043197935.1 Micromonospora sp. NPDC048930 | reverse complement strand
GAACCGCCTCACCGCCATCGACGGCCAAGCCAACGTCGCCTGACCTGGTCCCGTTCATTCGTACCTACCTGGACCCACGAACTCGTACGCCGACACCAGGTGTTGCACCATAGGCACGACCAGCACAGGTTCGTAATGTTGTTGGAGCCGCCGTTGAAGCGGGCGAGGCGGTGGCCGAGGGAGCCGATACGTCTGCCGACGGCCGCCCACGGCGCCGGTCGGCCGTCGGGGCCGGATGGCCGTCGTTCGAGGGCGAGGGAGCCACAGTGCTCGCAGCGTCCTTCGGCGGCTTCGAGAACCGCCCAAACATCGGCGGCGGTGATCTTGCAGTCCGCTGGCCCGGACATGAGCCTCGCCCGATTCGCTGTGTGTGCCTTTGCCCGGCACCATCGCTGGCGTTCTTCCGCAGTGGTGTCCGCGAGATACTGGGCCCATGACCTGTAGACGAGGGCCGGCTTTTCTGCTCCCGCGTCGTCTTCGGGTGCCAGCGGTGCCGGACGTGCCCTATCACGCATTCTCTTCGCCAGCGAGGCCGGTAGCTGCGCAGCGAACCGGAGCAACTCATCAATGGTCGGCGCCTCGCGCATGGGCTCCATGACGGCGATTCTGCGCCGTCATGTCTGACTGCCACTAGGCCCAGCATCCGCTCGCGCTGGGGCTGGTCGAAGCGCGGATTGAAGCGCGTTCGGGACGATGAGGTCAAGCAGTGTTGGCCGGACGGGTCGACGGATTTTTAGTCTCAGGCGACGAGCTGCGGTGCGGGTGTGAGGTTGAGTCGGCCGACGGCGTCGCGGAGATCTTGGGGCCAGATCCACAGCCGGTACTCGGGGTCGATGCCGAAGTAGTCCTCGGGGCCGTGCAGGGTGCGGGTGCGCATGTCGGCGCAGTACCGCTCGCGCCAGGATCGTTCGTCGACCGTGAGTGGCTGGTTGTCGACTTTCCTGCGGGTGATCTGGAACAGCTTCTCCATGGCCCGGTACTCGTAGGCCAGCAGGGTCTCGGCGTTGGCCCAGATCCCCAGCCCGTTGGGTCGGGCGTCGGCCGCGGCGTGGATCAGCAGGGCCAGGTCCTCGGCGCCGGGGATGGACGGGTAGATGACGAACGGTGCGGCCCAGCCCGCGGTGACGAGGTCGAGGTTGAACGTGGGTCGCTGCTGCTTGGGGATCTCCCGGCGTTCCTTTTCGCTGTAGTCGGGGGCGACGTAGGCCAGCAGTCGGTGGTTGTTGTCGAAGGGGCTGTCGGCGGTGCGGATGAAGATGGCGCGTGGCTTGCCGTCGGGTCTTTCCAGGCGGGTGGTGATGTTCTGCTTGCCGAACGCGGAGGCGGCCTGGCCCTGCTCGAAGTGCAGGCTTCCCGCTCGACCGGTCTCCAGCTTGGGTAGCAGGAACTCGGCCAGCCCCGGGTCGATCGGCGCCTTGCCCTGCCGGATCCATTCGGCGAGCTGCGCGAACTCTTGGTCGATTTCGCTGGCCCGTTGCGGACTCCGGGCGGTCACCTCTGGTGTGTCCACCGACAGCATCCGCACCGGCATCCGTAGGTTCGGCGTGTCCCCATCGGTCACGTCGACCAGGGCGCGGGATCCCAGCGACGGCATGCTGGCCCCCGCCGGCGCCCAGAAGATCTGCACGGGGTCGGTCATGTTTCGCCTCCAGGGCCCTATCCGTAGGCGCCGCTGCAACGAACAAGTCCATCACGTCCAACGCTGGCCGCCGTCGGAGTGGCAGAAACCTGACCCGGGGTCCAGGCCGTCGTGGGGCATCAGGACGTCGCGGCCAACGCTCGATGTCTTGAGCTGTGCCAGTTGATGTGGCGCGGGGTGCTGGCCGGGTATGGGGTTACTCGCCGGGTTGTGGAGGGTGGGGGCCGCTGTCGCGGGCGGCTTGTTCGAGGTGGAGGAACTCGTCGATGACTCGGGCGAGGCTCTTCCTCGATCTTGGGTTGAGCTTCTCGATGGATCGGGCCATGACTCGTGCTTCCCGGCTCACCGTTTTGGGCTCGTCGTCGCCGAGGAGGTAGCCGGCGGGGACGTTGAAGAACTCGGCGAGGGCGCGCAGCGTGGTGGCTTTGGGGTTGATCCGGGGTGATCGCAGGAGGTTGCGGATGCCTTCGGCGGTGATGCGGTGTCCGCGTGCGGTGAGCTCCCGGGCGACTTCGGCCTCGGTGTAGGGCGGCCGGTCTTCGTCGCGGGCTTGGAAGAGCTCGCGGAGCCGGGTCTGGATCAGCCGGGAGGTGACGTCCTCGGCCTGGTCGGCAGGCGTGTCACTCACAAAACCCTCCCAACTGCGGTTGGCAACTTGCAAACTGCGGTTGACGAAGTGGGTGATCCGTGCTTAGCTCTCGGTATCGCTTCGGCAACTACGGTTCGGCTCGGTTCGAACTGAAGTTGGGTGGAGCGTAGCGGATCGGGGAGCCGTGCGCGACATGGCACCCCGGTTGGCGGGCGGCGGCATCAGAAGGGGGGCATGTCGCCGCCCCGGGCACGTGTGTCATCTCGCCCGTCGCACTGTCGCGGCAGCAACGACCGACCCGGTCGCGTCGCCCTGACGCCGGCCCGCTGCCGCGCAGCCCGCCTCCATCAGAGGCGGGCGTGCGGGGGCCGGATGGCCATGCTGCCCAGCTCACCGCCCCCGCCCTTCACCCCAGCGGGGGTGGGGGCGGTGAGCGGGGGGACCTGGCGGGCGGGGGAGAGGGCCCTGCCGCCGGTCCCCCGCCCCGCAGGACGTCACCGCTTGAGCCCGGATGTTCCCTGCCGGCGCGCCCCTGGCGGGGTGGTGGTCGCAGGACCGGTAGAGGCATGGCACCGGCGCGAGGACGAGGAGATGAGGCAGTGATCAGACACCGACAGGAAGGCGTGGCCGAGGGCAGCCTGCGGCTGGGCCGGCGACGGGCGGCGCGGCGCATGCCCAGACGACGTCACGGCAGTGTGAAGACCAGCGGCTTCGAGCTGCCGCTGACCTCGGCCAGTCGCAGCTTGCAGCGGCTGCGCGGCGACATCGAGGTTCTCGTCGACGCGGCGGTCCGCGAGCCCACCGCGTCGCGGCGGGCGGCGCTGGTGGATGTCCATCACCAACTGCGTCTGCTCGGCCAGCGTGTCAACGCCGCGCTCGGCGCGCCGACCAGACGGGCGCAGGACGCGCAGCAGCAGCCCTGAACCGGGGGTGACGGCGGGGTGGGAGCCGGTCGGCTGCCGCGGGTGCGGCCCAGCCCCACCGGCCGGCCAGGCAAGGCGCGTCGCGGCGAAAAGGGACCGGCGAGCGTCTGGGGGATTGGGCGGACCTGTCGGCTCGGGGCAAGTCCTTCAGCGACCGGCAGCACGAGGTCCCGACGTCGCCGGAGCGGATCAATCACGACACCGCGTCGGGTGAGGCCGACAGGCCCCTGACCGGGTGGACACGACAGTCGCAGAGATGAGCGGGGGGCTCACGTATGCGCAGCGAAGATGGACAGCAACCACGCGGGGTGGCGCCGGAGCCGCCGCGCCCCGCCGATCGGGGTGGTGAGAAGGGCCGGCGCCGGGACCGGCAGACCGTGCGTCGCCCTCGCCAGCGCAGGTGGTCGCGGTGAGCGCGGGTGCCCGCCGCCCAGTGGTGGGGGTCTACCGGCCGCCGGTCACCGGCTGCGTCGCGCGTCGTATGGAGCCGGACGCGGTGGCGCAACTGTGCCGCACCGCCAACACGGTGCGGGCGTATCTGGAGCGCACGGTGCTGCGCGAGGCCGGGATGACGTGGACCACCTACGACGTGCTGGGCCTCGTCTGCGCCCGCCAGGTGATCGAACCCCCGGCCATAGCCGCGCAGGCGGGTATTGCCAGGGCGACCCTGACCAACGCGCTCGCGGTGTTGAGCGACCGGGGCCTGGTGCGGCGTGAGTTGCACGAGCATGACCTGCGGCGGGTGGTGGTGCGGCCCACGCCGGCGGGCGCTGGGCTGGCGGGGGTGCTGCGGCGTCGGGTCGAGGCGCGGCAGGCGGAGCTGTTCGCGGCTCCCGGCATGCCGCCGGAGGACGACTTCGCCGCGGCGCTCAAGGTCCTGGCCGACCGGTTCCGTCCCGAAGACGGCTCCGCGGGTGAGGGCGGTGGGCGGTGACCGGCGGCATCGGCACCGCGCGGGGGACAGCCCTGTGCGTCGGCGCTGTCCTCGGTCCCGGAGTGTTGGTCCTGCCGGCGATGGCGGTGCGTGCCGCCGGCCCGGCGTCGCTGCTGGCGTGGGCGGCGCTGTTGGGCGTGTCCGCGCTGATCGCGACGTCGTTCGCGGCCCTCGGTGCCCGCTACCCCGACGCCGGCGGGGTCGCCGCGTTCACCCGGCGGGCCTTCGGTGACCGCGCCGCCGCTGTCGTCGGTTGCTGGCTGTATGCGGCGGTGCCGGCAGGAGTGGTCGCCGGTGCCATCGCAGGCGCCCGCTACACCGCCGCGGCGCTGCACGCCTCCTCGGCGGTGGCCGTCGGGATCGCGGTGGCGCTGCTGGCCGTGGTGTATTCGGCGAACCTGGTGGGGTTGTACCTGTCCGCGCGGGTGCAGCTGGTCCTGACCGGCGTGCTGGTGGGTTTGCTCGTCGCGGTGGTCACCGTGGCCGGACCGCGCGTCGACCTCGAGCGGATAACCCCGTTCGCGCCACACGGCATTGCCGGGATCGGCAGCGCCGTGGCCGTGCTGTTCGTGGCTATCTGCGGGTGGGAGGCCACCGCCAGCCTGTCGGCGGAGTTCACTCATCCCCGGCAGGTGCGGCGTGCGGCCGACGCGAGCCTCGCGGTCATCGTCGTGCTCTACACGGGCCTGGCCGTCTGCACCGTCGGGGTGCTCGGCGACGAGGCGGGCGACACCGCGGTGCCGTTGATGCGCCTGCTCGCCCCCTCCGACCGGCCGTGGGCGGCCGGGGTGGTCGCGGTGGCGGCGGTGCTGTTCACGGTGGCTGCCACCGTCACCTTCGTCGCCGCCGGCGCCCGCGCCGGGGTGAGCCTGGCCCGCCACGGCGTCCTGCCCGCTCGCCTCGCGGTCATCCGCGGCGGGGAGCCCCGGCGAGCGTCGCCGTGCAGGCCGGCGCCGCCGCGATCGTCGCGGTGGCCGCCGCCGGGGCTCCGCGCGTGGTCACCATGGAGACGCTGATGCGCCTGTTCGCCGCGCTGCTGGCCTGCGTCACGCTGGTCGGTCTCGCCGCGGCGGTGCGCCTCCTACCTACACCACGCCAGCGTGCCTGCGCCGCGGTGGCCGCGCTGGCCGTCGCCGCCGTCGCCGTACTCAGCGGAGCGTTCCTGCTCGCCCCCGCCGCCGTGGCCGCCGCCGTCCTGATGCGGCGACGCCGCACCCCCACACCCCCGCCCGACCCGGAACCGCCGGCCGTGGACATGGCGGGGCGAGACGCCGTCAGCAGCCTCCACCCGTATCCGACGGCGATGACGGCCAGGCTCCGATGACCACCCACACGCCGCCGGCCGCGACTTCGTCCACCTACGGCGTCACCCCTGGTGTGTCCGCGCCAGGGTGGCGGTGGGCAGTCCTGTACGGGCCGGCCGTCTACGGGGTCAGCGCCGCCGCCGTCGCCCTGCCCGACGCCGCCCGACACCTACACACAGTTGGACCTGGGCTGGCCTGGATCCTGACCGCCTACGCCGCGGGCGTCGGTGTCGGCGCGGTCACCGCCGGACGCCTCACCGACCTGCGAGGCAGCCGCCCGGTCCTGCTCACCGCCTCGGCCCTCCTGGCAACCGGTGCCCTCGTCTGCGCCGTCGCCTCCACCCTGCCGGCCGTGGTCACCGGCCGCGTCCTACTGGCGGTCGGCTCCGGAGCGGTCATGGCCACCGCGCTCGCCGGCACGGCCCGGCTTCCCGCCGCCCGCCGCCCGGCCGCCCTGGCTGCCTTCGGCGCCTGCCTAGCCGGGTTCTCCGCCACCGCCCCGCTGGCCGGCGCGGTAGCGACGCACTGGTCCTGGCGCGCGGCGCTGGCCCTGCCGGTGCTGTCCCTCGCCGCCGTACCCCTGTGCTGGCCCCTCACCACTCGCCCGCCGCAACCGGGACGGGTGGACTGGGCCGCCGCCGGCCTTTTCGCGGCCGTCGCCGCGGGACTGCTGCTCACTGCGCAGACCGCCGCGCAGGTCGCCGCCCCGACCACCGTGATCACCGCTGCCGCCACGGCAGCCGCCGCTGCCGGCCTGGCCGTACGCGCGCGTCGCGACGGGTTCGTCCCGCGCGGGGTCCTGTCCGCCGCCTGGTTCTGGCGCGCCGCAGCCGCCGGAGGGGGTGTGTATGCGGGCCTGTTCGCCGTTCTGTACGCCGCTCCTCACCTGCTGAGCCGGCAGGGCTACAGCACCATGAGTATCGGTGTTCTCCTGCTTCCCGGCGCGGTGGTCGGTGCGGTGCTGGCGCGGGCCGCCGCACCAGCGATCCGCCGCTTGCCCGACCGGCACGTGCTGGCCACGGTGAGTCTCCTTCTGGCCGCCGCACTGGGCTACGCCGCCACCGACCCGCGGCCCTGGGCGGTCGCGACGGCCTGCACAGCGGCGTTCACCGCGTCCGCCGTCGCGCAGATCCTGCTCACTGCGCAAACCACCACCCACGCCACGGCCGACGCCTGCGGCGGCGCCATCGGCCTGCTCACCCTCACGATCTTCCTCGGCGGCGGATGCGGCGCCGCGCTGTGCGTAGCCCTGTGGCAAACCTGCGGGCCGACCGCCGCGCTCACTGCCACCGCCATGCTGCCGGCTACCGGCGGAGCCGCAGCCTGGCGACGGCGCACGACCGATGAGCCACGGGTCGCTCGGCCGTGAACAGCATCCGAACTTGAAACTGGCCTTCCGCTGCGACCGCCTGCTCGCCGCTGACGCCGCGAGGGCCATCCGCCAACTTTGCTGGTGGCCCCTGGCGGGCCGGCGACCCTGATGACGGACAGCCAGAAAATCTCTGCTGAATCGGCTAGAAATCCTCGGCAGCGCGGTCTAGTCTTCTTCAGGTCGAGAACAGAGAGCCGTCAAGACGCAGACGGACCGCCCGGCCGTGAGGTCACGACGGGCGGCGGGGGAACGGGGCGTGTTTCACCGTTCCTCCCGAACGGCAGTAGGAGCACGTCAGCCCCGACGTGATGCGCGACGGGGCACCGCAGGTGGGGCCAAGGCATCTTCAGGGCTCCAGCTGATGTTCGCCGTACGTGTACGGGGCCATGAAGTTGCGTGGGCTCCGCCACCGGTGGACCGCACGTCAAGCAAGGGAAAGAGAAGCAGAGGAAAGGGAGGGCCGTACACCGTTGGATCGCCCGCCGTCGGCCGTCAATCCAGGCTGGGCGGACACCGCAGTTTCCATCGAACGAGAGGTGGTCTCCGGTCACGCTTATGCGATCCTCGCACCCGAAGCCTTCACTGACGGCTGGTGCGGATACGACAAGCCGACGTTCCTGTCGGCAGATGGTGTTCTGACCCGTAACCCTGGGCCCCGGCGCGCAAGCGCCGGGGCCCTCGACGTGGAGGTGACATGGGGCAAAACCCCGATGACATGTTCGGCGACGAGGACTACCCCGCCTACACCATCGGCCAAGCCGCAGAGATGCTCGGCACCTCGCAGGACTTCCTGCGCCGCCTGGACGAGGCGAAACTGATCGACCCGCACCGCTCCACCGGTGGACACCGCCGCTACTCCCGCTACCAGCTGCGCCTGGCCGCCCGAGCCCGGGAGATGGTCGACCAGGGCACCGCCCTGGAGGCCGCCTGCCGGATCATCATCCTGGAAGACCAGCTCGAGGAAGCCCTTCGACAGAACGAGAAGCAGCAGGGGACGCGGCGACAGGGCTGACCGACCCGCTCTCGGGTGAGGCCGTCGGGCGTGCCGCTGGTGTCGGTGAGCCGGCGGGCGGACCCGTCGTCCCCGCCTCGCCCCTGGCGGCCGTACCCCCGTATGTGGCGCCTCTCGGCATCCCGGCCGCCGCACCTGGAAACGGCTGATCGGCGGCGTGCGGCGCACGACCAAGGCCAGCCGCGGAACGGACGACGACGGTACGGGGTGGAACGCCGCTCATGCCGACGGCGTCGGAATCGATCACCGCTGCGAGGGTGACGGAGTTGCGCCACGCGGTCGCCGCGGCGGTCATGGTCACGCGCAGTGGTGCCGATGTGGTGGTACGTCTCGACCAGGTCGAGCCAGCCACGGCGGGCGTCGCCGTACGCGGCCGAGGCCAGGCTGGCGAGCACCACCGCCGTACCGCCGCTGGAGCCGCGCCCGACGGTCTTCGGTCGCGGGGGTCCGCTCCAACAGCGTGAGCCCGGTGGGATCAGTCGCGCTGCTCCGGGTTGCGGCGGCCCGCCGTCGGCCGGGCCTGCTCCACCGCGAACGGATGGCGCAGTCGCCGCATGGCCTCCTCGCTGCCGTCGAAAGTCACGCCCGGGCCGTCGAGCCGTTCGGCGGTCGCCGTGGGGAGAAACAACGCCGGTTGATCACTGTCGTTCGATGCCATGCGGGAGTCCCGTCTTTCAGCAGAGGAGCACATCAGGCCATCGGCATTTCTTGCCGCGCAGCCTGGTGGCAAACCCAGCGCTCACACTGGCGCCCGGTCAAGGAGTCTCGGTCGCTGGCGAGCGCCCGGCGACACCGACCATACCCGGCGTCGCCGTTCGTCACACGCCGCGGCGGGCCACCTCGGCCGGGGGCGGCGATGAACTGGCGGCAGCTCCGGTCAGCGGGGGTTGCCGGCGAACCAGTCCTTGGCCGGTCGGCTCTTGAGCAGGGCAAGTGCCACCCCGGAGAGTCCGCCGACGACCAGCGGCGTGACCATCGTCGGGTGGAAGCTGAGCTTGCCCTGCACCAGCAGGCTGAGCAGGGAGATGGCGAAGAGCCCGAAGGTGAAGGCGGCCGGTATCCGCAGCCCTTCGGCGCCGGTCCGACGCCAGGCGAGGACCATCCCACCCACCGTTATGACCGTTACCAGCAGGCAGAGCGCGAGGATCGGCACGGCGATGACGATCAGGAAAATCTTGCCGTCGCCGTCTGACCTCGCCATCGCGGCGAAGAACGCGACGCCCGCGACGAGCCAGGTGAGGGCCGTGGGCACCATCAGCAGGATCGCCGTGACCACCGCCGTCGGCGGCCGGGCCGGCGGAGGAAGCGGCGAGGGAGGGGCGTCGGGGTGAGGAGTGGTGCCAGGCGAGTGGGTCACCGGATTGCCTCCGTTCGTCGTCACGTTTCCGGGCGGCGCCAGCCGGCGCCGCCCGTCGGGTCGGTTGAGGACGCCGGCTGCTGCCCTGGCCCGGTTGGGAGCGCTCCGGCCCGTCGCCGGCGGCGTCGCCACACGAGCAGCACCGCCGTCACCACGAGGCCGAGGAGGACGAGTACGACCGCCAGCGAGAGCACCCATTCGAGAACGTTGTTCGGGCTCCCTGAGTTCTCGGCGCGCGCACGGGCCAGGGTCGGGTCGACCTCGGGCTCCTGAGCCGCCCGGCTACGGCTGCCTCTGCCGTCCGGCTCGCTGGTCAACGCCTGGCGCAGGTCGAGCTGGCCCCATCCGTAGTCGAGGTCCTTACCCGGTTTGCCGGCGTCCCGCGTGGTCTCCAGCATCCGCTTGAACAGGTCGTGCGAGTTGAGGTTCGGGTACTTCGACTTCACCAGCGCCACCGCGCCGGATACGAGTGCGGTGGCGGAGCTGCTTCCGGTGGTCATCGTGTACTGCCCGTTGGGCAGCGCGGTGAACAGGTCGTCGCTGGGTGCGGCGAGGTCGGTCTCCTCGGCGGGGATGGCGGCGATGCGGCTGGGGCGTCCGTTGCGGTCCGTGCCGGTCACGGCGAGCGCGCCGGGGTGCCGGGCCGGGCTGCTGATCACCACGTCCTGCTTGTTGCCGACAGCGGCGACGACGATCACGTTCTTCTGGTACGCCCGCTTCACCGCTCGGTCGAGGTCGGCGTCGGTCGAGCTGCCCAGGGAGACGTTGATGACGTCGGCGCCGTGGTCCACCGCCCAGTCGATCCCGGCCGCGACCGCGTCCGGCGCGATGATCGACGCGCCCTTGCGTCCCTGCACGGTCACCGGCAGGATCTTGGCCTTCGGGGCGACGCCGAGCACGCCCTCGCGGCCGCCCGGGCCGTGCCCGTGCCCGGCGATCAGGGACGCCATCGCGGTGCCGTGCCCGTGCCGGTCCTGGTGCCCCTTGCTGCGGTCGTCGTAGAGGTCCACGCCGGGGAGCACGTTGTTCTTCAGGTCCGGGTGGCGGGCGTCCACACGGGTGTCGACGACGGCGACGGTGATGCCCTCACCCTGGGTGATCTTGTGCAGGTCGGTCAGTTCGAGGGCGTCGAGGTGCCAGGCGTCCGTGCGGTCGGCGGCGTGTGCCGGCGCGACCGGCACAGCCAGGGCCGCCAGGACGCTCAGCGCCGCAGCGGCCACTGTCGACGCCGGACGGGGAACGAGGCGCATCCGCGCGTACCTTCCCTTGTGGGCCGCCGAGCGGCCGGACGGACAGGAATCGGATGGCCACGGGCCGGTCACGCTGCAGTGACGGGCCCGTGGTCGAGGTAGTCCGGCTACGTCGGAGGGACCCTGTTGGTCACCAGTCGCCGACGGCGGTGAATCCGTAGTAGCGGCCCATGTCGATGCGGACCCAGACGTAGAACTTGGTGCCGTCTTTGACGTTGGTGGCGAGGTTGCGCCACTGGCCGACGGGTACGTGGGTCCAGTAGTTGCAGGTGGCGCGTCCGTAGAAGTTGATGCAGGCGTCGAAGGGGCCGTAGTCGGTGCCGTTGCCGGTGTTGCGGATCTGGATGTCGCGGCACTGGCTGGTGGTGCGGTAGTAGCTGGGGTACTTGGGGTAGCTGATGACCTCGGGGCCGTCGTACATCATGTAGACGTCGGCGGCGGCGAGCTTGGCGCTGTACGGGGCGGCGCGGCAGCCCGCTGCCTGGGCCGGTGTGGAGACGCCGACGAGGCCGGCGGTGACGGTCGTGAGGGCGACGGCCGCCGCGGCCAGGCGGGTCAGCCGCCGGTGCGGTCGTGCGGACGTGCGTGCGGACATCTGTCCTCCCTGCTGGTTCGGATGGGTGCGGCGGCAGCGGCCGGGGGGACGTCGGCGTGCTGACGCGGTGAGGGCTCATGGCCGGGCCTCGGGTGACCGGCGGTGAGGGCGAGGCTGTACGGGTCCGGACGAAGGGCCGGGGTGGGTTGGCGGCTGCCACGCTCCGGTCGACCGGATCTCGGCGCGCACGTTCCGCCACCGCTGGGCGAGCCCATGCGTTCCGGTCTCGTCGTGTCGCTGGCGGTGGGATCGTCGCGGCCGTCATCGGTGGCCGTTTCCGGATGCGCTGTGGTCGCCGAAGACGGCGGTGTCGCGGCCGTGCAGCAGGTAGGGGGTGCCGGGCGTGGCGCCGGTGCCGGGCCGCTCGCTGCCGAGCATCCGCACGGCGAGGCGGTGATGGGTGCGCCGCCACTGGTGCACGGCGGCGGTGAACTGCCGCATCCCGTCGGCGAGGAGTGGGACCTCGGCGACGGCGCGGTGGTCGGCGCGGATGGAGTTTAGGGCGTCGTCGAGGCTCGTCTGCCCGCTGCGGATGCGGGCGTGCACGTCGGGCACGGACAGGTACGCCACCGAGTGCAGGCGCTCCGGGTCGGGTGTGCGGCACAGCGACTCGACCAGCTTGTAGGCGCGGGACTGGATGGCGCTGGCCCCGTCGGTGTGCACCCGGAAGCGGTGGAATGCCCGCGGTTGCATGGTGGCCAGCAGCGACCACAGCGGCGCGGTCTCCCGCAGGAGCGCGGCGGCGAGGGACAGGCGGATGCCGGCCGCGGGCAGGCGGTCCTCGGCGACGGCGGTGACGACGGCGGTGAGGTCGACAGCGAGGAGCCCGAAGGTCAGCTCGAAGGCTTGCAGGACCCGGATGAACGTCCACTCGTCGTGGACGCTCGACAAAGGCAGCATGGTGGTCCGCAGCGTCAGCCGGTCAGCCGGGGTGCGGTCGATGCCGACCATGGCGGTCAGCCGGCGGGCCAGCGCCACCGGATCGTCGACGGCACGGACGTCGAAGCTGAGCCGGCGCAGTGCGGGGCCCGTGGCCCGTACCGCGTGTCGCAGGCGTTTGCGCACCACCAGCGGGTCAGGGCGCAGCTGGGGCAACGGCGTGCCGGTGCTGTCGAGGGCGCGCAGTTCGAAGGCGATGAGGTCGGACAGGAGGAGGACGTGGAAGCGGTCCCGGCAGGCCAGCAGCCGGTCTGCCGGTTCGGTGCTGTGGTCCGGGTCGGGGATGGGCAGCAGGGACAGGGCGAGGTAGGTGCGGTAGTCGAACCGGCCGTCGACCTTGTCGAGCGCGGTGTCCAGGAACGCGGCCAACTGCCCCCGCGGCCCGGAAACGTCGTGCAGCCGCTCACGGGCTGAGCGCAGCAGCGCCGTCCACGCCTCGGGTACGGCCTGCTTGCCGTGGTGCTGGT
This sequence comes from Micromonospora sp. NPDC048930, assembly GCF_043197935.1. Taxonomy (NCBI): domain Bacteria; kingdom Bacillati; phylum Actinomycetota; class Actinomycetes; order Micromonosporales; family Micromonosporaceae; genus Micromonospora; species Micromonospora sp. NPDC048930. The sequence goes on along the minus strand of NZ_JBICUB010000027.1, from coordinate 59,025 downwards.
GGACGTCGACAACCCGGTCGTAGGGGAAGCGGTGTGTGGTGGGCCGATGCTGGGCCAGCCACCGGTGCAGCGGTTCGGGGTTCATCGGATCCCTCCCGGTCGGGTGCAGCTGCGGTGCCGGTAGGCGGCGATCGCCTCGCACGCGGCGTCGATGTCGCCCGCGGTGGTGTAGGCGTGCATGGCCAAGCGCAGCACCCCGCTGCGGGGCGCGGCGATGACCCCGCGGTGCCCGAGCCAGGCCGCCATCGCCTCCGCGTGCGGCTCGACGAGCGCCAGGTGCGCGCCCTGGGCATCGACCTGGCCTGCCAGGCGCACGACCTCGCCCTGAGCGGCCAGACGCTGCGCGGCCGCGGCGATCAACCGCTGGGTGTGGTGGCGGACCTGCCGAAGATCGAGACCGCCGACCAGGGACAGTCCGGCGACGGCGGCGTACACCGCTGCGGCGGCCGGGGTGCCCGTCTCGTACCGGCGGGCGTGCGGGGGTGAGTCCAGGACGGTGGCCCGCATGGCGTGGGGGTCGGTGCGGCCGAGCCAGCCGGTGAGCGCCGGCGCCGGGCCGCCCGGATGCCGGACGTAGAGGAAGGCCAGGCCAGGCAGCCCGAGCAGGTACTTGCCGGTGCCGGTTACCAGGTAGTCGCAGCGCAGCCAGTCGACGTCGAGGGGCATCACGCCGGCGGCCTGGTAGGCGTCCACGAACACTGCCGCGCCGGCGTCGTGGGCGGCGTCGGCGATACGCGCCACGTCGAGGCGGATGGCGTCGCGGTAGGTGACGGCGGGCACCGACACCAGCCCGGTGCGGGGCCCAATCTGCGAAAGATAGTCGCCGGTGTTCACCGTCCCGGCGGGGGTGCCGCACCAGCGCACCCGCGCTCCCGGCTGGCTCAACCAGACGTGCGCGATTCCCGGGAATTCGGCGGGGGTGGTCAGGATGTCGCGGCGTCGCCGCCACCGGCGGCCGGCCGCCGCCTGGTGCGCGGCGATGCTGGCGTTGGGCAGGATCGCGATCTGGTCGACGTCGGCGCCGATGAGCCGCGCGAACATGCGGCGGGCCTCGGCGACCTGCTCCTCGCACGCCTGCCAGAAGCCGGGCCGGGACAGGTCGTCAAGCATCCGGGAGATGGCCTGGTCCACGTCGACGGTGCGGGGGGCGATGCTGCACGCCGCCAGGTGCGCGCCAGCGGGTGGCGTGGCCAGCCGCTGCCGCAGCGGCGCGGGTCCGGTCAGGGCCGCCGCGGTCACGGCTGCACCCGCCGGGGGCACGCACCGGGCGAGGACGTTTGCGTCAGTGCGGTGCGCGCTTCCCACAGCGTCGGGAACCGGCGGTGGGCGATGAGCGCGGGGAGGCTGTCGACCGGGGTGTGGCGGGTGCCGAGCACGCCCTGGCCGATGACCCGGGTGGCGACGCTGTAGTGCTCGGTGCGCCACAGCGCGATCCGCTCGTCGAACGCCACCAGCGCCTCGGCGAGCCGGTACAGCGGATCCGACGGCTGACCCCGGTACAGGTCGGCCGGCGTCAGGCGAAGTGAGGACAGCAGCCGGCTGAACGCGATGTCCAGCTCCGTGGTCGCCGAGCGCAGCAGCCGCCACCCGGGGGACTCGAACCCGGACCCGTTGCCCAGCGCGCGGCGGATGACCGCGAAGTGCGCCGGGGGCAGGGACCGCAGGATGCGCAGGTGCTCGGTGATCAGCCGCAGCGCCTCCGCGGCCCGGTGCACGAGCAGTTCCGCCGCGCCCGCCTGCCCCGCGCTCAGATGCGTCAGCGCGCGGGACAACAAGGAGCGGGTGAGCTTGAGCCACAGTTCGCTGCTCTGGTGCACGATCTGGAACAGCAGCTCGTCCGGGTGCACCCAATCCACCGGGCTCTTCTGCAACGCCAGCAGCTCGTCGGTGCGCATGTAGCGGGCGTAGTCGGTGCCGCCGGTCCCCGGCAGCACAGCGGGCAGCGATGACACGGGCATCTCACGGCCTCCAGACAGTGGGACAGCAGGACGGCGAGGTGCGAGCTTGCTCAGGCGCGCAGCGCGTCCAGCGCTGAGATCGCGGCGGCGCGTAGCCCGCCGGTCAGGTCGCCGGGCAGGTCGGCCCCGGGGCGCAGCGGCGCCGCGGTCACCGTCAGGTACAGGTTCGCGTCGTAGGTCACCACGGTGAGGCCGGTCGCCTCGTCGGTGTAGGTGTAGGCGGTAGCGCCCAGACCGGTCAGCTCGGTGACCGGTCCGCTGCCCTGCTGCACCTGACGCAGCCCCTCGTACATCAGCCGGCCAGAGTCGGGCGCGCCGACGTCCGCGCGTACCGTCACCACCACACCGCCAGGAAGGCGCCCGACCGTGACCGAACACGCCAGGCTGGCGAGGCTGCCGCCCGTGCCTGAGGCATCGTGCTGGTCGCTGACCTGCCCGACCAGGTCGGCGACCGCCCGCAGGTCGAGCCGTGTGCACAGCGCGCTGACCGGCCGGTAGGAGGCCGCGGGAGACGGGCTCGACACCGGCGCGCTCGAGTGGCCGGCCCCGGCGGGCGACGTCGTGCCGGCAGCAGGGGAGGGCGGGTCCGCGGTCGTGGCGCATCCCGACGCGACTAGTCCTGCGACGCCGAGGGCCCCCAGCACGGCCGCCGGCCGGCTCGACCTCACCGCCGACCGGCGTGACAAACCCGATGAAACGCGAGATGTAAACGGCGAAAGAATCATTGTGCACACCTGTTTCAGGACGCGATTGATTATCCTGCGCGCAATCTGCGGCAGGTTTCGAAAACCCATTCCTGTGGTCGGCCGGCGGTGCGCCGGCAGCGGAATCAAATTCAGCACGCCCGCCTGAGCGGTGTCCACACTTCTTGCCAGCTCTGGCAGCATCGCCCAGCCACCGATCGCTGCGGCGATAGGCGGCTGGCCTGCCCATACGACGGGGGCGCCCCCTGCCTCGGCAATGCGAGGGCGAAGATGACGGGCGCACGAGGAGACGGTCAGAGCGCCTGCATGCGCGAGGCGAAGGCAACGCGGCGCAACCCGTAGCGTCCGCCCCTTTTTTTTCAGGTCCCGCGGCCGGTGTGCCCGGCGGTGGCGGCACAGTTTCCGGCCACCGGCATAAGGGGTGGCTCGTACCTGGGGACTCGATGTCGGCGGCATCTGGGCGATCTGGGACCGCCCGTTGTCGGGCTGGCTGGCGGGAGAAGCGGCAGAGCGCCCCGCCTCTTCGAGGGTGCACGTCTGGTCGTCTTCCGGCACGGACCACTGTGTAGTCATGGCGTAGCCCGGAGGTCACGACGGCAAGTTGCGCAAAGCGACCGCGCCCGCATCCGTGAGGGCACGGGCGAGGTGGCGTAGGAGTCCGGCTCGCTGAGCCCGGGCCACCAGTCGTCCAGTGGCGCCAGTCCCGGCTCAATCAAGGTGAGGTCGTCGGGCAGAGCGGTGAGCTGCCCGTCGACGCGCAGTGTGATCGTGGCGGTGCCCGGGTGCGGTACTCGTTCTTGACCATGGCCCTGCGGGGGGCTAACCGGTCGCAGATCGGTGCGACGACGTCGTCGATCCGGTCGTCGGGAACCTGCTGTAGGACGACGCAGTACAGCAGCGCGGTGGTTGGTCGGAGTCGATCACGATGGCGAGGTCGCGGACGGCAAGCGCGTCGAGGATCAGGTAGTGGCGCAGCACGTCTTCTTTTCCGGCACGGTCGCGGGCCGGGGAGCCGCAGTTGGTGGCGTTGCGGCCCGGCAGCGGACGACGGCGGTGTAGTTACTCACTCGTAGGATAAAGAGCGTCACCCGTCCATCGACCTAAAGGTTCCCCTTGACAAGTCAGCACGAAACCGATATTCCGCCGATCAGCGCCTTGCCCCTCCTGACTGCGCAGCTAGAGGCCAGCAAGTTGGCGATACAGGCACATCTGAGTCTCCTGCCAGCGACAGATTTGCCGATAGCCGACTTGAGGGCGTTGGAACAGGAGTGGGAGGCATCCCTTCACGAGCTGCACGAGATGTTTGAGCTGCCAGGCCGAGCCTGGCTCGAGGACCCTGACCTCTCCTCGTCGAGCCGCCGAGAGGTCGACCAGTACCTGGCATTGGTCGGCGAAGTGAGGAAAATTGCTGATGAGATCGTTAGTGCAGTTCGCGCCCTTGGCGCAAAGAAGGCAGTTTGACCGGTTGGGGTAATTTTGGGCGCATGGCATTATGGAAGTTCCAGGTCCGGGTATCGGAGGAGCATGAGAAAGTGCGATTTGTCGTAAGGGTCTACCTTGGATGAATTGCGCTTGGTCGCGCGCTTCCATAACCTAGACCCTCCCCCGAGGGGGATGGGAGTCGTCGTATCGGCATAGGCGAACGGGGGGAGATGAAGGCATGACCGGGTGGCCCGGCCTGCTGGCGCTAATTCTCATTTGGTCGGCCGTTGGGTACCGGTCCTGGAGCCTGCTGCGCCATCCAAGGGGCGACACCGCATGGGCCTGGTGGCGGTCGCTTCTGGCCCTGGCGGGCGCTGTTTCCCTGTTCTATCCGCCGGGCTACAACGCCGTCTACGCCCTCACTGGGATCCCGAACGCAGCCGAAGTGGTGGGGCATTGGCTGATTCTGATCAGTGGCTGGCAGGCATCCGCAGTGCTGATCTTTTTGGCGTACGGGAAGGAACCGGCTGTCGCCCAGCGGATGCTCCGGAGGCGGGGAATCCTGGTGCTTGCCACGCTCGTAGTGGCAACGTACTTCTTCAGCAGGATTCCCGCCGACACCAACACCACCAGGTTCACCACCGTCTACGCGGATGCCCCTTTCATCAACCACTACTGGATCACGTACCTGGTGGCAGTCAACGTACTGCAAGCCGATATTGCGCGACTTTTCATGACGTACTCGTTCAAGAGCACGCGGGAAAGCTTGAGGATTGGGCTGCGGGTCATCGCCGTCGGCGTCCTGATCGGATCGCTCTACTGGGTGCACTGGATCGTCTTCCTGGTGGTGCAGAACTCGACCGGTGAGACGCCCGCCTGGCTCGACGTTTGGGGATCTGTCGCGGCGGTGGGCGCGGTGCTGTTGGTGGTGATCGGATCAACGATCCCGGTGTGGGGACGCCGGGTCGGGTTGAAAGGGCCACTGACTGCGTGGCGGGAGTTTCGGGCTCTACGGCAGCTCAAGCCGCTGTGGCAGGCTCTCACGTCTGAGCTCCCGGACATCGCTCTACGTGAGCCAGGTGACGAGCGACTGTCCTACCGGCTCTATCGGCGAAAAGTCGAAATCCTCGACGGCATGCTTGCGCTTCGTCCGTACCGAGATCCGGAAGTCGAGCGCCAGGTACGGCAACGGTGGCAGTCGCAGGTGACCGACGTGGATGATCTGGACGCAAGAGTGGAGGCTGCAATGATCAAGCATGCCCTGGCTGAACGACGTGCCGGCACCCCCGCCGCCCGGGCTGCCGCCGGCCCCATTCAGAGCGCCGTCAGGGAAGATGTCGCGTGGTTGTGCACCGTGAGCAAGGAGTTTGCCCGGCTGCAGCGGCCCGGCTCAGAGGGTAGGTGACTGCTTTGATCTGGCCTAGTTTGCGCCGAATCGCGCCGCCGGTGGTGAGCCGTATGGCTCCCCGCAGTAAGACCGCCGCTTCCACGAAGTCGCTTGCTTCGTCAGCTCGGGCAAAGTTGCGGGAACTGACACTCGAACTACCGTCGCCCTTCTCTGCGGACGCACTCTGTGCTGTCGTCAGCCGGCAACGTAACCGCCCGATTGTCATTCTGGAAGTCGACAACGTCGACGCCGACGCGCCATGCGGGCTCTGGATCGAGACCGATACCGCCGATTACGTGATGGTGGCCGAGGGTGCGACGAAAACGCATCGGGACCACATCGTGCTGCACGAGCTGGCCCATCTCCTTTACGACCATCAGGGCGCATTGGGAAAGGATTACCTGCATCTCAGCTTCCCGAACCTGAGCCCGGCAGTCATTCGGCGTGCCCTGGGTCGCGGTTCGTACGACGCCCACGAGGAGCGGGAAGCCGAAGTGTTTGCGTCGGTAGTTATGGAACTTGCGGTACGAGAGCAGGAAAGCCGTGCGGTGGGTCACGATCGCGAAGTGCTCGCTACCCTCCGGGACATATTTGAATGATCCACCTCGTCACCGGCGGTTGTCGGAATCCTCTGCCGCACTGGTTGGGGTATCCAGTCCTTCGATGGCGCGTACGTGCTCGACAATATCTGCGATATGACGCAAGCTCTTCGTCGACAGCCCCCCGAGCCGCGTGGCGACCCGTGAAATCCTGGCATCGCTGAGCAGCTTTACCGCGGCCAGCTCGTCGGCGATAGCGCGCGATTTCGCGTCGTCAAAGAAGTAGGCAGGCGACACGTCGAAAAACTTGGCGAGCGCTTCCAGGTGGCGCTTCGTAGGGTTGTCTCGCTCGCCTCGGCGTAGCAACCAAAGGTACGTCGCGGAAATTGTGGAGGTGCCTCCAGTCTTCGCCATTGCCGCAGCAACCTCTTCGTTGCTGTGGGGCGTTCCGTCTGGCCGGCGGATCGTGTCGAACAAGTTATTGATCTTGTCGGCTAGCGACCACCTCGTTCGATCAACGCCAGCCTCGTCACGTTCGCCCGGCTTGCTTGCGGCCATGATCCCCCTTGCTTCACGCGTCAACCGATGTGGATCGGATGTGGTTAGACCATCACATCAGTTGACACCCGTTGCCTACTTGAGTTTAAACTCAGGCCGAGGCGCCGCTCAACTGGTGTGAACCAGGCCGGGCGCGAGCTTCATGAGGGTAACGGGGGTAGAGGGAGCGATGAGGGGCCGCCGAGGTGGGGCGGCCTTCATCGCGCCCTCCGCAGTCGTCGGCCGCGCCGCTTTGCCTTCTGCCGCCCCCCGGGCATGTCCACTGGTCACTCGTGTGTGGCAAGTGGACGACCGTCGGGCGAAGCCGGGCGGCCTCGCTGCGCGGCCAGCACTACATGGGACGGTGATCTGTCAAGGAGTCGGAGGGCACCCGGGTAGCTCCCCTGCGGTTACGCTCTGATGTTTGGTCCGGCACTGATCGCGTATCAGGAGGTCTGGATGCTCTTGGCTCGGGCGCGTCTGTCACGGCGTCTGCGGGAGGCCAACGTTCCACCCCCGCCTGCTCCGTACACCGTGGACGCCTGGTGCGAGGCGATTGGCCGAGCACGCGGACGTGACCTGCGGGTCCATGACGTACGGCTGGGCGCTGACCTTCCGCCGGGGCTGCTCGTCAGGCGAGCCCACGTCGACCGCATCCTCGTCGACGAGGCGCTGCCCGCGCTCGCGCGGGCGCAGACCGTGTTGCACGAGGTCGCGCACGTCGTCCTCGAGCACGACGGTGACGTGCTGCACGACGACGTCGATCCCGCTGTGGAGGCCGAGGCCGAGCTGGCTGCCGACCTGCTGTACCGGCAGTTGACGCGCGCCGCATCCGCTACGGCTGCCGCGCACGCCGCTATGGACGTCTCCCGCATGAGGCTGCCCGGCGCGATGCCGGCGTGGTGGGCCGACCGGCGCCACGACTGGGATCTGCTGCAGTTGTGGATGACGCTGCGAGAGGGCATGCCTGATGTCGCGCTCGTCAGCACCAGCACCGCCGCGCCGGTCCCGGTCGAGATCCGTGGCAGTCGACAGCGCTACCGCACCGTAATTGAGATCCACGAGGCGCTTCGAGTGTTGCGGCCGTGGTGCAGTCGGCAGGTGTACGCCAGCGCGGCCCGACGCGCGCGACGTCACCGGCTCGATGCCGCCGCCGTGGCGGCCGTCGCGGAGGCTGCCACAGTCGCTGTCGCGCTGCGCCGCCGTCATACCTCGCTGCCGCCCGGCGCCGACGATTCGCCGCTGCTGTCCGAGCGCCATGACCCGCACGACGTGCGCGCCGAGGCCCGCCGGCTGGCCCGCATGGCCCGCGCGTTGCACGAGTCTCCGCTGGTCGCCGCGGAGATCGCCCGGCGGGTGCCGGTGGTCGCCGCCGTCGCCGCCGAAGACGCAATGTCTGACCCGACGCCCGTGGGCGGCACTCCGGTGATCTCACTAGCCGCGACGCCGCGGGACCGTTCGCCCAGCGCGGTGTAGCGGTAGCACCCGCGCTGCCGCGTGCAGCGGGGTGGGCTGCCACACCTGCGCGTGGCTGCGGAGCTGGCTGGGGAACATCTCGCCGCCGACCAGTGGACCGCTGCCCAGGGCGCAGCCGAGCCCGGCCAGTTCGCGCCGTTCGTCGTCGGTGGTGATCCCTGGTGCGATGACCGTGAGGTCCAAGTCGCTGGCGAGGTTCACGGCGGCGCGGATGACCGACCGGGCCGGCTGCCAGCCCGCGTCCAGGGCGTAGGCCGGATGCAGACGCAGGTAGCTCCACGTGGCGGCGTCGAGCGACTCGATCCCTCCGTGGCCGCTGCCATAGCTATCCAGCAGCAGCCGCACGCCGAACTGCCGCATCCGCTCGGCGCCGTCCAGTGCGTCCGGCTGCGGTGGCCGGCCGAGCGCCAGCACCAGCGACGTGCCCGCCACGGCATGCTCCCGCAGCAGGTCACGGGTTGTATCGGCGAAGCCGGGCGTGAGGGCGCCGGCCGGCACCGGCACGACCAACGCTGCGTCCGGCAGCGCGTCACGCCAGGTCGCCGCAGCCGACAGGGACCGCGCCACCACTTTCCCCGCCAGGGTCTCCAGACTGTCAGGATCATCGACGAGCTGGTAGGCGTAGTCGTCGGCGGTGAGAACCTCGTGTCGCGAGTACAGCCAGCGCGGTGTGGACTGCACCATGGCGATCCTGTCGCTGACGAGGTCGACAATCGGCTCGAACGAGATCGACATGCGTGCGTGCGACAGCTCACGGGCCAGTGACCACTCGCGTACCGGGCCCGACTGATACGACACCAGCCTGTCCTGACCTCGCCGGATAGCCCGCCACAACACTCGTTCGGCCGCGTCGAGCAGGCGTGGTCCAGGCGGGCCGGATGCCATCCCCGCGCTGGCCCGCACCACCAGCCGGCGCCCATCGACGTTGATCTCGCGGCGCAGCTCTGCCACCGCCCAACACGCCCGCTGGTAGGCGATGTCCGTCGTGACGTCCCCCATGACCAAGGCGAACGTCACGTCGCCCACGCGGGCTACCGCTGAGGTCGTGTCCCTCGGCAGCTGACACAATCGATCGGCGAGAGTCTTCAGCAGCGCCGAGGCCCGGTCCCTGCCGACCGCGTCGGCCAGGAAGTGGTAGTTCTCCAGGCGGATGACCACCGTATGGCACGACTCGCCGGACATCTCGCTGAGGCGATTCAGCAACGCGGCACGGTTCGGTATGCCGGTCTCGTCGTCGTGCGTCGCTGCTGCCTCGTGCTGCCGCGCCTCGGCCGCGAGCTGGCCGTAGGCATGCGCGAGGTCGACACTGGACGCTAGGGTCGCCGCGAAGGCTTGCAGAGCCGCGCGCTCCCGCACCGAGAGCGCATCACGCGGCCCATTCAGGTGCAGCCGCACAATCCCCTGCACCCCGTTGGCGTCGCCGCCGATCTCGTGCCGCACCACTGACCGCGGCCCGGCGACGTCGGGAGCCTCAGCGGCGGGCCCGTCAAAGACCACACGGGTCACACCGCCCTGCTGACTGGCGCGCACCAACCGCCGGCCGCCTGTGAGCTCGATGTCCGCCGCCCGAGCGCCGAACAGGTCGACCGCGCCGCCGGCCGCGGTGTGCAGCACCACGTCGAGGTCACGGGCGGTCAGGGCGTCGCTCAACGCGGCCAGGTGTTCCCAGGCCCGCCGCTCCTCACGAACCCGCAGCCGATAGGTGAGCGAGAGGTGCAGGATGAGCATCATCACCGGCAGCGCTACCAGCGCCCGCTTCTCCAGCCCGGTGACGACCGTAACCACACCGGCGATGCTGATCTCCGCGACAGCCACGCCCAGCCGGGTGAGCCACAGACCGCGCAGCACAACCAAGAACGGACGCCCGGTCGACAACGTCACCGCCGTTGTCGTGACCAGCTCCTCGAATACCACCACGACGAGTGCCGCGACGAGGAAGCCGAACAGATGACGCGAAAGCGACGGGGCAGTCGGCGCAGGCTCGCCAAGATGCGGACGGATGCCGAAGGCAAACATCACCGCACTAGCCAGCGCGGCGGCGATGATATCCATGCTGGTGTTGTGCACGACCTTGTGCGGGCAGAACGAGCGCGGGCGTCGCGCCAACAGTCGGGCCACAGTCAACCCGGCCGCCGCGCACACCACCACCCAAGGTGCTGGCAGCACTGACGCGCACACAAGGCACGCCGTTGGCGTCAGCGTGACCCGCATCGACAAACGCGGCTGCAACGGCACTGAGAACGCCGCGCCCATGGCCATGAGCGCGGCGCCCATCCACAGATACACGTGATGCTCAGGCGGCGGCGATCCCAAGTTTCCTAACGCCCACGCAACACACGCCAGCGCCGTCACGACCCCTGACGTGGTCAGCAGAACCAGCGCCCACCCGTCACGCCGGAACGACATCGATCAGTCCCCCGTGATCATCAACCCCAGCCCCCAGTCGAATAATCATCCACAGTAGCAGGTCGTTTACGGGGAGTTCAGTCCCACTCGACACCCTTACGCATGGCTACACCCTCCTTCCGCTGAGTTCGCGATAAGCGGAACATATCGCCATGCATCGGCATCGATCAAGACTAAAGAGTCGGATTGGTCGGTACATGCACACTGGGATCAAGCGTCATCGCGGACGGTAGTTGAGTTGTAGCGCCGGGCAGCTCTTCTCGACGCTTCCAGACAGCGGTCCTGAACCGGACCATGATGTGAGTTCTGTCCGCCGTAGCCAGTCGACGTCCGCAGTGGGGGAGACCACGGCAACGTGGCGTGGGCAACAGTGCGAGCGCCGGCCACGTGCTGCGGGCACCCTGCGTTCGGCTGACTGGATGGGGCCAGGGAGCAGATTTCCGGGCGGCAGGGACAGCGCTGTCAGGCCACCGGTTGTCTCACCATCCGCCGTGCCGGTTCGGAGTCGTCGCGAGCCTGATGGGCTGGGCCTGGGGAGGCCGGTCACGGGGCGGCTCATGTGTGGAGGGCTGAGGGTTGCCGGCGGCGAGCGAGTCGGAGGACGAGCCCGCTGCCGCCGGCAACGAACCGGCCGCCGTCCCTCACTGATGGGCGGCCGGGTGGGGTAGGCGTCGCACGGCGCCTACTGGGTGAGGGCTGCGGGGAGTTGACAGCCTCCCTGCGGCCCGGGTCTGTGCGCGGTTGCGGGAAGGCCGCTGGCCTCCGGCCGGGATTCGGGCGTGGTGGGCCGGGCGGCGGCACCTCGACCAGCCCAGACAGCGTGCTGCGGGTCAGCTCGCTCTGCGGGCGTGAATCGCCCTGCGTTCGTAGGAGCCGAGGACCACGGTGGGGTCGGTCATGAGGTTGAGGAACCGGTCGAGGTCGGCGTGGGTGACGTCGGGCCCTATCAGGGTCGGGCGGAGGTGGTCGACGGCGTCGGCGAGGAGCCGGCATCCGGGGCCGCCGCCGGTCCAGGTTTCGGTGGAGGTGTGGGTGCAGGCCTGGGCCATGCCGTTGCCGAGGAGCAGGGTGTCGACGTCGGTCGCCCAGGTGCCGCCGCCGTCGGCGCCGGCGATGGTGCGGTAGACGCGCCGCATGACGGTGTGGATCAGGCGAGCGTCGCCGTCGGGCGCCCGGAAGACTCGGGGCGGGGTGTCGGTGACGTCGGCCAGGACGAGCCAGCCGCCGGGCCGCAGTCGGGCGATCATCTGTTCCAACACCTCGGCCGGGTGCGGCAGCGCTCCGTACAGCCACCGGGCGACGACGAGATCGAAGCTGTCGGCTCCGCCGGGAAGCACGTCACCGTCCAGGTTCCGCTGGTAGACGTCGATGACGGGCGTCGGGTTGAGGTAGCTGGTGTCCTTGTCGACCGCGCTGACCGTGCCGTGCTGGCCGACGAGGCGGGCCAGACGGGCGGTGATTTCGCCGGTGCCGGCGCCGATCTCCAACACGCGGTGGCCGGGCCGGACGTCGAGCCTGTCCAACTCCTGCCGGATGATCGGGTCGAGCAGCTCGCGCAGCCGGGCAGGGCGTAGCTGGTCGTGCTGGATGGTCGCCATCGGGAATCCTCCGGGTGGATGAGGGTGTAGTGGGGGCGGCGGGCCGGCTCGTCGGGAAGGGTGTGCGGGTCAGCGGACGGCCGGGGTGCTGGCCATGGCGATGCGCCGCACGAGGTCGGCGGCCTCGTCGACCACGGCCTGCTGCTGGGGTGAGAGGGGCTCGACGGCATAGCCGGCGACCACAGCGGCGAGGGGGTCGGTGACGCCGGTGGTGGTGCCGGCGAGTGTTTCGAGGAACGCCCGGACGCAGTACGGGACGTACCACGGGTTGTAGCCGCCTTCGTGGGCGGCGACGAGCCGCCCGTTGCAGAGCCTGTCCGCGGCGTCGGTGAGCAGCCCGGTCATGGTCCGGTAGGTGTCGGCGGTGAGCATCTGCCTCGCCATCGGGTCGAACACGTTGGCGTCGAAGCCGGCCGCGAGCAGGACCAGGTCCGGCGCGAAACGGTCGAGGGCGGGAAGGACGACCTGGTTCATGGCGTACAGGTAGCCGGCGTGTCCGGTGCCGGGTGGTAGGGGCACGTTGACGGCGTAGCCGGTGCCGTCGCCGTCGCCGTTTTCGTGGGTCCACCCGGAGTCGGGTGGGAAGCAGTTGGCCTGGTGCAGGGAGATGGTGAGCACGCTCGGGTCGGTGTAGAAGATGGATTGGGTGCCGTTGCCGTGGTGGGCGTCGAAGTCCACCACCGCGATCCGCGCCAGGCCCAGCTCTGTTTGAGCGTGCCGGGCGGCGACGGCGACGTTGTTGAACAGGCAGAAGCCGATCGCCTGGTCGGCGGTGGCGTGGTGTCCGGGTGGGCGGGTCAGCGCGTACCCGTTGGTGATGTCGCCGTGGGCGACGGCGGTGACGAGTTCGATCAGCCCGCCGGCCGCCAGCCGGGCGATGTCGTAGCTGCCGTAGCCCACCGGGGAGAACCCGTCGCCGGCGTCCCCTCCTGAGCGCAGGTCGCTCTGCGCCTTGATGCGCTGGATGTGCTTCAGGGTGTGGACGCGCAGGAGTTCTGCCTCGGTGGCCCGGCGGGGTTCGATGACGGCCAGCTCGCCGAGCAGCCCCCAGGCGTGGATCAGCTCGTGCGTGCGCCGTTTGGCCTCGGGGTTCTCGACATGCACGCCGGGCTGGATACCGGCCGGCGGGTTCGCGGGCAGCAGCCCGGCGCTGGTGCCGGTGTCGTGCCACAGGTACTCGGGATGAAAGACGTAGCCGGTGAGGGTCATGTGGGTCGCCTCCGTGGCGCGGTAGACGGTGCCGGAACGAGGACGTCAGTGCGAGGCGGCTGATTCCGTGACGGCGGTGTTTCCGTGGGACGGGCGCGGGGACGCGGGATCGATGCCGCTGGTGGTGTGATGGCGGCGGTGATGTCGGCGACGAAGGCGTCGATCTGCCTGCGGGTGACGCCGGGCATGCAGATGACGTGGCTGACCGCGCCGTCGGTGGCCAGTAGCCACTTCTGCCGCACGGTGGCCGGTGGCGTGTCGAGGACGATGGTGAAGGCGTGCGGGTGCCGCCACGCTGGCCAGCCGGCGGCGGTGAGCCGGTCGACGGTGTAGGCGGCGAGCTGTCGTGCTTCGCTGGCGCGCCACCGGTGGCCTTCTCGGCCGTAGCTGGCGATGGCGTGCCACAGCAGGGCGGCGGCCAGGCCGCACCGGGATCCGCTGATCGTGGTGTCGGCGGTGTTGGTGTAGGTGATGTGCCCGCCGTGGATGCGGGCGGCTCTGTCGCGGATGAGCACGACGCCGCACGGCATGGGTACGCCGAGGAACTTGTGCCCGCTGATGGCGATGCTGCCGATGCCGCTGCCGTCGTCGATGCGCAGCTGGCCGTCGAGGGCGAGGGGGATACCGGACAGGGCCGCGTCGACGTGCAGGTGCCCACCCGGGCCGTGCGCGGCCAGGACGTCGCGGATACGGGTGGTGTCGTCCACCGCCTCGGTCATCGTCGTGCCAGCGGTGGCGACAACGATCGCCGGGCGGGTGGGGCGTCGCCGCACCTGCGCGGCGAGGTGCGCATAGTCCATCTCCCCGTCGGGGCGTGCGTTGATGACGACCGCCCGGGCACCGATGACGTCGACGATCTTGGGTATGGAGTAGTGCGCGGCGGCGGAGTAGTAGACGACCGCTCGCCGGTGGCGGCGGTGGGCGGCGTGGAGGGCAGCGAGGTTGCCCTCGGTGCCACCCGTGGTGACGTATCCCCACCGGTCATCCGGTGGCATGGCGAGGGTGTCGGCGAACCAGGCGACGACGGCCCGCTCCAAGGCCTTGGTGTGAGCGGCTCCGCCCGGGTCGGTCGCCGGGTCACCGATGTTGTTCCACAGCCGGTGACCGAGGCGGGCGACGACGTCGGTGTAGTCGAGGTCCACCGCGCCGGGAAACCCGATGCTCGTCGCCGCGGCGGCGTGGGCCCGGTCCACGAGGTGCTCGAGCACGGCCGGGACATCGATGTCCATCCGGCTCAGCTCCGCCACGACGGCGAGGTCGGCGACAGGGCTGGTGGTCACGCCGGCCGCCGGTCGGTGAGGTGGGCGGTGAGAACCCGGTGCAGGACCTCAAGCAGGGTCCATGTCTGGCGGGTGGTGTCGTCGCCCTGCTCAGTCAGGTTCGCGTACCGGTTGTAGTAGCTGATCCGGTCGGGGTCGAGGGTCTTGGTGCAGCGGATCCCCTCGTCGCCGACGGGCCGGTTGCGGTTCTGGTCCACATACAAGGCGGTGCCGTCAGTCAGCAGGGCGTAGCACTGGCCGCGCAGGTCGAACATCGACACCCCACCGCCGAGCCGCTGGTCCCGCACCTGCCGCGCCACCCGGTACCAGGGGCCCATCTCCGAGTCGAGCGTGGTCACCGCGACCCCGACGTAGACAGCGGAGGACGGCAGTGTCATGTCTCCCCCGTTGACCAGAGAGTTCTCCGGTCCGAGCGGATCCCACCGCCGCCCCACCCTGGCGGCGCGGGTGACGTTGTCGGTCGCAACCTCGACTAGGTCGACCAGAACCCGGTGCAGGTCATCCGACTCCGGCGACGACAGGAACAGACGGGTGGCCAGCTTCAACTCGAACCCGTGCGGCTGGTGCTCGGCCGGCACCACGTACAGCAGCCCGATCCCGTGCGGGCCGAGGGCATTGCCGCGATCGAGCCGCTCGTAGGCCGCCAGCACGTGGCCGACATTGGCCCGCTGCAGCCGGAACCCGACCTGCCGACGCAAGTGCGCCCACCATCGGTCCTCCGTTGTCACCGGCTCGTCGGCCGGCACCTGACCGGACACGCCCAACGATGCGGCAGCCGGGGCGCCGGGCGCGGACGGCGCGGCCGCGGTGTCGGGTGCGCGCGGGTAGTCGGGGGGCATTCGCGCCGCGCCGTAGCCACGTGGTGGAACGTGGGTGGCTGGGCTTGGGTATGCGGCGGGAGGTCCCGCCGGTGGGGATTCTGGTCGCCAGCCGGGATCCAGCGGGTCGACGCCGTAGTGACGGCCGGGTGGCGGCGTGGCCGCGTGAGTCATCATCCTCGCCCCTGGTCAGATCGAAACGTTCACGGCGTCGGGAACGGCGTGGGTCTTCGGGGTGCCTCGGCCGATACCGGCGTACACATCCGGGCGGAACCGGCGCAGGTGCCTGGCCCATACCCCGCCCACCACAGCGGCAGCGAGGATGATCACGGGCAGCAGGAACGGCAACGGCGACCCGGGTGCTGCGCCGAGTAGGGATCCGACGTTGCCGACCATCGCGGCCAGCACCACCACCCCACCGGCCAGGCCCAGCCCTGGCGCGAGTGTCCACGACCACAACCCGGGCCGCTGGCCCCGCACGTTCTCCTTCGCCGCCATCGTCGCGACCGACGCGGCCAGCAGCAGACACAACAGGCCCAACGCGCCCAGCGTCGACAGCCACGTGAACATCACGACGAGGGGGTCGGCGCGGGCCACAGTGAATGCGGCCACGAGCACCGCCGCGACCGCGGTCTGCACCAGCGACCCGCCCCGCGGTGCGCTCACCCGGGTGCCGCCGCTGGCCCGGGCGAGACCGGCGGGCAGGACTCCCTCGCGGGCCATCGCGAACACATACCGTGCGACCACCGAGTGGAAAGCCAGCATCGAGGTGAGGATCGCAAAGACCAACAACAGCTCCGCGAGGGCGACCCACACGCCGCCGACACGCTCCAGGACCACGAACGGCAATCCCGCCGCCGGATCCGCAGCCACCTCGGCGACAGTCTCGGGGCCGACCGCCACGCCCATCGCCCACGCCGCCAGGGCGTAAACCGCGCCGAGGATCACCACCGCGGCGATCGTCGCCTGGCTGATCGACCGCCGGTCCACGGCCTCCTCGGCGAAGCTCGCCGGCGCGTCAACGCCCATGAACGCCGCCACGCACAGGGCGACCGCCCCGCCGATACCGCCGACGGCCAGCCCCGAGGCGTTGAAGCCGTCCCAGGACACCTCGCCACCTGCCGGCTGCCCGAGCCCGGCGAGGACGAACACACCGACGACCAGCAGCGACGCGGCGAGCACAGTGGCTAGGACCAGGGTGGACAACGCGATCGCCCGCATCCCCAACAACCCGACGAGGGCCAGGGCGATACCCGCCCACACCCACCAGGTGCCGCCGAGCTGACCGGCCATCGTGGCGCCGAACAGCCCGTACAGGCTGGCCTGGATCGCGTTGTAGGCCACCAGGGCGACCAAACCCGCCGCCACACCCCAGCCCCGCCCGAGGCCGTTCGCGAGGATCGCGTAATACACCGCCGGATGCCCGAGCTGACGAGCCATCGCCGTGTACCCGACGGTCAACAGCGCCACCACGCCCGCGACCAGCACGAACGTCAACGCCAGCGCGGTCACCTTGGTGGTCGCGTACGTGGCGACGATGCCTCCGGCCAGCACCACCATTGGCGCGGACGCTGCCGAGCCGAACACCCACAGTCCGATCGGCGTCAACGTCCGCCGGGCGAGGGCCACTTGCGTATGAGTCGTGCTCACCGCTGCTGCCCTCGCTCCGGGGAGTTCGGGCACGACGCGCTACGGCAGCCGTCCACCGGGTGCCGGTTCACGTCGGCGGCGTTGGCGGGCACGACGTACACCGCTGCCGGCCGCACCGGGCCGCTACTCCAGTAGCTCTCGTCCCGGGCGAGCTGCCGTTCGGCCTCACTCTCGTTCGACGTGAACCCGAACAGGTCGTGGGCGCCGTCCGGCCACTCCCGCCGGATCGCGTACCCCCACGCGAACTCCTCCGACGTCACGTCTCCCGCGCCCGTGACGGCGGCACCAGTCCGCGCGGCGGTCAGCCATGCTGGCAACCACCGTCCAGCATTCAGCCGTCGTGGTGGCGACGAGGTGGCGCAACGAGTAGCTACGGTCGGCATGAGGGGTGCCTCCTTCGAATCGGGGTGCAACGAGGTAGCCCGCCGGACGTGAGGTCATCGCCCGCAGGTTGATCGACTTGGTGCGTTATTGGGGTGGTGCGGTATCGGTGGTCAGGGAGAACGCGGTGATGCCGCCGGCATCACCCGACCGCGAAACGGTGTCGCGCTCCGAGACAGGCGCACCCGGCGCGGCAGCCCGCCAGGCTGATCTCCGCCCGGCGGAGGCCGCCACATCCGCCACAGAACAGGGCCGCCCGGCTCCAGCAGAACCGGCGACCGCTGCTGATAACCGAGCCGAGCAAGCAGGCTGTCCCGAGGCCGGTCGCTGTCGACCTCCGCACACGACGGCAACCCATCAGCGTCCAGAAGACGGTGGTGGTCGGTCAGCAACGCGTTCGCGGCTGCGTCCTGCCCAGAACGGGCCGCGATCTGGGCGAGGTAGTGATGCGGCGTGTGCGGGTGC
Organism: Micromonospora sp. NPDC048930; assembly: GCF_043197935.1. Classification (NCBI taxonomy): domain Bacteria; kingdom Bacillati; phylum Actinomycetota; class Actinomycetes; order Micromonosporales; family Micromonosporaceae; genus Micromonospora; species Micromonospora sp. NPDC048930. Next base: position 41,195 of record NZ_JBICUB010000027.1, on the reverse strand, counting down.
ACCGCGTCGACGTAGGCGTGCAGCAGCGCGAACCGGGCCGCGTGCCGCCCGAGGAGCCGGTGCAGGTCGAACACCCACCCGGCCGCCGGCGGCGGTGGCTCCAACTGGGCGTACCACACCGCCACTGCGGCGTAGTCGTCGGTCGTGTCGACCTGGCCGTACTCCAACCCGTGCGTCACCACGAGATCCGCGTAGCGGTACAAGACCTCCGGGCGCTCGGCCGCATCCGGCACCAGCCAGGCTCCCACGGCATGGGCCATCAACGCATCAGCCACCACCGTCGACAGCGCGGCAAGGTCCTCGCCGGTAGCGCGGCGGACGGTCGTATCTATCAGCTTCACGTCGCTCCCCTCCGGAAGCGGTCGGCCCCACTGCCCCTGGGCGTCGCGTCCAGCGCAGGCTCCACGGCATTCGTGCTCGACGGGCGTGAGCGAGACACCCACAGCGCCGAATTGAGCGCGTGCTGAAAAGTCGCTGCGAGGTGCAGACAGCCCGGCTCCACACCTGCAGCGGGCAGACGAGTCCGAGCCGCCTCAATCAACTGCGGTGAGCCGCAGACATAGAACGCCTGCCCTGGCCGATAGTGAGACAAGGCCATGCTGAGCAGATCGCCTTGCGCGGCTGGCTCAACGTCACGGTCGTCGGAGAAGGCCAGCACGACTGTGAGCCAGTCACGCTGTGCCTGTGCAAGCTTGTCCAGCGCCACCGAGTCGTACAGGTCGAGCAGCGAACGTGCACCCACCACCAGGGTCACCCGCCGCTTGATCGGCGACGCGGCCACCTGCTCGACCAGCGCCCGTATCGGCGCAAGACCGGTACCACCCGCCGCCAACAACAGATCAGCCTCACCGGCTACCTCCAGCGACAGCCCGACATCGAACGCCGGCCCCAACCACAGCGACTCCCCCGGCGCCACGCGCTCGACCAGTACCGGTGACACCGCGCCCTCCGAGATTGCGCGGATGTGGAACTCCACCGTCCCGTCCGGGCGAGGAGCGTTCGCCGGCGAGTACCACCGCCACACCCCCGGCAGGCGAGGCGTGCACACCGGCATCGCCTGGCCAGGCAGGTAGCGAAGACGCCGCGTCGGCCGGACGGTCAACACCGCGACGCCATCTGCCGCCGCATCGCACGCCTCGACTTCGCCGACCGTGACATGAGGGCCATCGCCCATCGCCGCCGCCGTCCGCTCGGCCAGCCGGATCACCCGGCGGCAACCCCGCTCCCAGACACCGGCCAGCTCCGGCTCCCAGCTGGTACCCGCGAACCGGCGCACGGTGTCCACCATCGCCGCCGCGACCACCGTGCCGTGATAGGGGTACAGCCCGAAGCGCCGATACATGCGGCCCAGCACCGCCAGCCCTGCACGCCGGCCAGCCGGAGCGTCCCTGCTCGCGACCAGGTGCCCCAGCGTGGAGAAGAAGATCGGCGCGAGCTGGTGTGGGAGGAATCGCACGCTGCGGTCCTCCATGAACGACCAGAAGTGGTCGGCGGCGCGGTCGTGCGCGGCGAGGGCGCACGCGAGCGACTGTGCTGGATCAGTCATCGGCCCGGCTGCTCCTGGGACGACGAACTCCTGTGGGCAGGGCCCGCGGGCCGTGCAGTGGAGGGCCCTGAAGGCCGGATGGCTGGATGGCTGGAACGCAAGGTCGCAGTGGTATTGCCGCTCGTCTGCGCCTTGACGGTTCGGTGGTGCGGGTTACGTTCGTCGGGCCCTCCGCACGACCTTCGAGGGACGCTGCGGCGGCTCTGCTGTCCGGGGAAGGGCAACCGAGAGGATTGAACGCCCGGTCGTCGGCCGGGAGGAACCACTTCATCCGCCGCATTTCATCCCTCCTCGTTCACCTGCCGGGCATTGACGGGTAGCTCGCTGCAAGTCAACGATCACGCAACGACACGGAGCTGGGAATGCCGACCTTCGGTCCGACTTCAGGTACTGACTTGCGGTCCGACCAGTAGGTGACCTGCGAAAACGTGTCGGACCGACAGCTGCGCCAAGATCATCCCCCGGGCTGGCGGGGTTACATTGACCTCACCCCGGCCGGCCATCCGTCGATCGGGCGTACGTGGTCCCTGGAGGCTGCCGGTGAACCGTCCCAGTCCGTACGTCCGCCGACGATGGCTTGGACGCGAGATCCGTCGCCTGCGTGAGGAACATGGCCTGACGGGCGAGTCGATCGCCCGTGCTGTTGGGTTTCCGCGGCAGCAACTCAGCGCGCTGGAGAACGGGCATCTTGGGCCTGACATCGACCTCGTCAGCGGGATCTGCGACTACCTCGCGGTCGGGGTGAACCGGCGAACAACCATCATGGACGCGGCGGCCGACGGTTGGACGCGCGGATGGTGGGCAGCCGACGCCGAACGGATGGGCATCCGGCAGGCCATCTACGCCGATCTGGAAAGCGGCACCAAGACCATCACCGAGTACGCCATGGCCCTGATTCCCGGCTTGCTTCAGACGCCCGCGTTCGCCGATGCGCGGCTACGCAGCGACCCTGCCCGCCACGGCGACAGGTTCGACCCTGCCGCCGCGGTCGCCGCCCGCGCACGTCGGCAGAGCCTGGTGCTCGCCGCGGGCGGGCCGCGGTACGAGGCCGTCATTGACGAGATCGCGATCCGACGACGCGCGGCCGACCCCGTAGTCGTCGCCGAGCAGCTTCGGCACGTCGTCGCCGTGTGCGCGAACGATCCATCCGTGACCGTCCAGGTGCTACCTCTCGATGCATCGATCAGGGGTCACAGCGCCCCCCGGTCCGCGTACTCGATCTACCGCTACCGCGACTCGTACGGTTCACAGGCCGTCGCGGTCGACACTCTGACCCACGACGTGATCCACACCGAACCGGGCGAACTGGACCCCTATTTGAGCCTGCACAGCCGACTCAAGGCCGCCGCCCTCTCACCCGAATCAAGTATCCGTCTCCTCCGCGCCGCGGCGGAGAACCTGACACCCACCGAAGGAGTCCCGGCATGACACCCCAGCACACCTGGCGCAAGTCCAGTTACAGCGACGACGGCAACTGCGTCGAGGTTGCCTACACCCACGAACCGGTCCTGGTACGCGACTCGAAGAACAGTGCTGGGCCGGTGCTGCGGTTCGACCCGGAACAGTGGCACGCCTTCATGGAGGGCGTCCGTGATGGCGGATTCGTATCCCCGGCCGTGACGGAGAGGCACAAGTACCTCTAGCGTCACGACTCGGGCGGGTCCAGCACCCAGGAGGCCGAGATCGGCCACCCTGCCTCGGCGACGCCGCCCGGGACTTCCTTGACTCTGAGTGTGCCCGCCACCACGCTGGCGGCAGCGGGCCGCGCAACGCTAATACGGCCCTGGCTGAGGGTGCCGGCGAGCGCGCCGGGGCATCTGCATGAGTCCAGTCAGGTACACGGGGAGGAGGTGTCGGTGCCTCGTCATCCGGAGACGATGATCAGGCCCAACACGCTACTCACCGAGAGACGTGCGGGCCTGCCATCGCCCCGGCGGCCCGGCCAGCGCATGTCCCGGACCGAACTGGCCGATGCTGTTAACGCCGCCCTGGATCAGCTCTACCCGGGCCGGGACCTCGCCGCTCACTACGTCGACCACCGGTGGGTGGGCAAGCTGGAACGCGGGGAGCACCGCTGGCCCAGCGAGGAACGCCGTGCCGCCCTACGGCTCGCCCTCGGCGCCGCCACCGACACCGATCTCGACCTCTACAGCCCTCGGCGCTCCGCCAGCAGGCGGACGGACGAAGTTGAGCGGGAGCAGGTCGCTCGGTCCGGTCCACGGCCCGACCTGCTGCCCGACGGCGATCTGCTGCAACTCGGAACCCCCACGCCTGGACGCCAGCTGCTGCCCGACGGTGACCGTTCCCTGTGCCGCACGATCTCGGCCCCGACAGGACAGCACTTCCCTGGAGCGGCGATCGACGTCGAGATGTACCCGGCGGTCGACGACGGCCGCGTCCTCGCCACGATCACCAATGCCGACACAGAACAGAGATGGCGCCGTTCCGTTCAGCGGCGGCTCATTCTCGGGCATGTCGACAAACCGGATCGTGTCGGTGTCTTCGCGCTGGACTCTCGGCGGGCGTTTCGGCATCTGGTCGAAGCCGGTCGGGATGCCCGCCTGCTCATCCCTCGCGTGTACCAGCTCGACGCGATCACTGCCGGGGTTCTGTGGGCGGTGGCGAACCTCGACCTGTCGCTACTGCTGGACGACGCCCGGTTGGACGCCGCCCAGGCCGCCGCATCCACGTACAGGGACATGGCCAGGTCGGCCGCAAGCCGCGACATCGCCGAAGACTTGGATTCGGTGTCACGGCTGTGGATCGGATCGGCATTCTGCGCCGACCACATCCGCCGCCACTACCATCTCCTGTCCGACGTGCCCGTCTACTGGACGCGGGAGCAAAGCGGGGAGGAAGCCAGCACGTGGCTGCTGTTCCGACACAAGCTGCGGTACCTGCGCGAGACCGCCGAACGGTTCCGAAGCGCGTCCAAGCCGATGACCAGGATGTTCTGCCTTCCCCCGCACGCGGTGGCCGCCTCGTCGACGTCTGAACGGATCCTGCTGCTGCTCGCCGTGGCATTGATGGAATCCCTCGGGATTCACACCGCGGTCACCGACGACCCGGAGTACGCTGCGCTGCCCGGACTCGTCATGGACAAGCAGCGTGCGATCATAGCCACCTGGATTCGCGCCGATGACGTCTGGCACGTTGATGTCGCCGACCACCGCAACACCGTCGCCGCCTACCGTGACGCCCTCGGCCATGTGCAGGCTCATTCCGTCACGGCCGGCGACACGCCCGGCGGACGGCTCCGCCACCTAGCCGACTACTTGAGCCTCGACTGGCCCTGGCTGCAAGGCCGCTGTGCCGACCTCGGCCAGTACGGCTTCGCGGGCCTCGCCGAGCCCCGCAGCCGTCTACTTTCCCTCGACGGCGTCGACCAAGCATGCCGCTTCATCGGCACCCTGCCGTACTAGGCTCCTGCGCACCACGCCGCGACCGCCGGAAGGAACTGCCGTGTCCTCGACCCCGACAACGCCCGGGCCGAAGGTGGTGGTGTTCGGCCTTGGCGGCACGATCGCCATGACCAGCGGCACCGGCGAAGGCGCCAGTCCCACGCTGTCCGCACGCGACCTGGTTGACGCCGTACCAGGGCTGGCCTCGACCGGAATCGACATCGAGGTGGTGGACTTCCGCCGACGCCCGGGGGCGTCCCTCACGTTCGCAGACGTGGCCGCGCTCGCCACCGCGGCGACCCACGAACTCGCCGCGGGCGCCACCGGAGTGGTCGTCACCCAGGGCACCGACACGATCGAGGAGACCGCGTACCTGCTCGACCTGCTACACCACCGACCCGAGCCCGTGGTCGTCACCGGCGCGATGCGCAACCCCACCATGGCCGGCGCCGACGGACCCGCCAACCTCCTCGCCGCCATCCAGACCGCTGCCTCACCGACCGCCCGGCACCAAGGCTGCCTCGTCGTTCTCGCCGACGAGATTCACGCCGCCCGCTGGGCCGCCAAGACCCACTCCACCAACGGCGCCACCTTCCGCTCACCGGATACCGGCCCCCTCGGATCCGTCATGGAAGGCGCCGCAAGGCTGCTGACCCGCGTGCCGTGCCGGCTCACCATCCCTACCCCGAGTCAGGCCGAACGCGCCCGTGTCGGCCTCTACACCGTCAGCCTCGACGAGGATCCCACCCTCCTCGACGCAATCGGACGGCACTGCGACGGCCTCGTCGTCGCCGGATTCGGAGTCGGCCACGTACCCGAACCCCTCGTCGACACCCTCACCACCCTCGCCGAACGAATCCCCGTCGTCCTCGCCTCCCGCACGCCGGCCGGCCCGACGCTCACGCGCACCTACGGCTTCCCCGGCTCCGAACGCGACCTCCTCGCCCGCGGGCTCATCCCCGCAGGCTGGCTGCACCCCTACAAAGCCCGCATCCTGCTCCGCACGCTCCTCGCCGCTCAAGCCAAGCCGCAGGACATCGCCCCAGCATTCGCCGTTGCGGGCAACCTGGATGAACCGTCCTCCTGGCCCTGGCCGACACCAACCCTGACCGACGACCGAACGGAGGCAACAGCGGCGCATGCGTAGCCACAACCTGACCCCAGGACGGATGATCGGTGTGGTCTTCGATCACGGCGACGACTTCTTCACCGCCCTCGCCGACGCCTGCCGCGCCCACGACATCAAGCAGGGATACGTTCCGATGTTCATCGCCGGCCTGTCCACAGCCAAGATCGTCGGCACGTGTCAGCGCCTCGACAACCCCGGGGCCCCGGTCTGGACGCACGTCGACCTGACCAACGTCGAAGCACTCGGCGGCGGCACCATCGCCTGGGACGACACCACCCAGAAGATCCGCCCTCACATACACATCACCGCCGGGCTCAAGGAACACAGCGCCACTGCTCACACCAGCCACCTGCTGGACGCCACTGTCCAATTCCTCACCGAGATGCTCATCATCGAGATCAGCTCACCGGACATGCGCCGGCTACCGAACACCGACCTGTACGACGTACCACAACTCCGCTTCGGCTAACGATCCCCAACGTTGCCCACGGAGGAGGGCACAGATGCCCCGCCACCCCGACACCGTCATCACACCCAACACGCTGCTCACCGAAGCCCGTCGCCGCCTGACGTCACCGCAGCGACCCGGCCAACGCATGTCCCGGGCCGAACTGGCCGATGCCGTCAACGCAGCACTCGATCAGCTCTACCCGCGCACGGACCTCACCGCGCACTACGTAGATCATCGCTGGGTGGGCAAGCTGGAGCGTGGGGAGCACCGTTGGCCCAGTGAGGAACGTCGCGCCGGGCTGCGGCATGTCCTCGGCGCCGCTACCGACGCCGAACTCGGCCTCTACAGCCCACGGCGTACCGGCGGCATGTCGGCTCCTGGTCATGAGCGCGAAGCCCCAGACAACAGTTCGCTGGCCGATCTGCTTCCCGTAAACGATCTGCTCCAGGTCGTAATGCCCACTGTTGGGCGCCGAGTTGGCCACGCCGCCGTGAGTGATCTGGCCGCCCGAGTCCATCGACTGCGACTGGCTGATGACGTCCTTGCCGGTGGCGACCTTATCGCTCCTGCCTTTCGCGAACTGCGGGCTGCGACGAAGCTGTACCGGGAGACGTCCCATACGGAGACGGTTGGACGCGGGCTGCTGGTCCAAGTAGGCGAGCTGGCGCAGATCGCGGGTTGGATCGCCTCCGACGCAGGGTTCGCCTCGCTAGCCGAGCGTACGTACCGGCTGGGTGCATCGGCCGCCCGGCAAGCCGGCGACCGATCGCTGGCCGCGAACTTGCTCGGGTCGCTGGCCTACCAGCATGCGAACACCGGTCGCGAACGACTCGCCGTTGATCTCGCCCGAGCCGCGTTGCGGGAAGCCGGACCGGAAGCACCTGCCGAGGCCCGAGCATTGTGTTTGGACCGTCTGGCATGGGCCTATGCCCGGGTCAAGGACCCACAGCCGGCTCTGCGCGCGCTCGGAGAGGCGCACGATGCACTACTTCGCAGGCGCGATGGTGATGCGCCTCGTTGGGCGTACTGGGTCAGCCAGGATGAGCTGGACGTCATGGACGGTCGTGTGTTCACAGAACTCCAACGGCCACTCAAGGCTCTACCGCTACTGTCGAGGGCTCTGGAAGGCTACGACGCGACGCACGCCCGCGAGGTGGCGCTCTATCTGTCGTGGTTGGTCGTCGCCTACGCCGATGCGAAGGAGCCAGAGGCAGCTGCTTGCGCAGCAGCGCGCATGCTCGATCTCACCGAAGGCCTGCCCAGCGCGCGAGTTGCCCACCGGGCGTGCCACGTCATGGAGAGGATGATCCCCTTCCGCGGTGTCACCGAAGTACGTGCGCTGCTTGCGGACCGTTGGGCGCCAGGCCGAGGGAAGGCGTAGGTGCCTCGCCATCCGGCGTCGGGTGGGGCACCGCACTTGATGGAGAGCCACAGCTGATCAGACGAGCCGTCACTCACGGCGCGCATTCGCGCGGGCTTGGTTATGCGGTATCGGCTCGCGGTGCAGGAGTCGGCTTGGGTCGGCGAAGGCGAACACGCACACTCGTACTACCGCGGTAGACATTGACTACTTCGAAACCCGCCGGTGTGAGGTCTGCGGTGGCTTCCAGCTTGCCGACCCAACGGAAGTTGACGTAATGGGCGGTGAGGTCGCGGCCCGAGTAAATCCGGTCGAGCGCCGCGTTGACCGCATCGGCCAGCTCGCTGCGGGACATGCGCTGGCCAGGACGCATCCGCGAGGGTAGACGTTGCCGGGCGCCGCTGAGCACGGTGTTCGGCTTGATCATGGTGTCCGGATGGCGAGGCACCGTCTCCTCCCTCGACCAACATGCCGGCCCTGCCGACTATGCCACCGGCTGTCTAGATCATCCACCTCCCATGCATCCGCGCTCGGAAGCGACACGGGTTGAGAGCGAAGTCGGACCGTAAGTCGGTATTCCCGCACCGGTCACCATGGGTGATCGTGTGAGGCGTACTCGGTAAGGCTCGGTGCGGCAGCCGGCCTTCACAGCCCTCTTGTAGGCGTTACGGGAGAGCAAGCGTCGCTGCTCGATCGGCAGCGGCAGCCAGCCAGATAGCTGAGGTAGGACGACATGACAACCACAAGCGAGCAGCGTGCTCAGGATCCCGCGACGTTGCGTGCGGTGATGGTGTCCGAGCTACGCGAGGACACCATCACTTCAGAGGCCGTGGCCGCTGCGTTTTCGGTCGTGCCACGTCACCTTTTCGCTCCCGGTGAGCCGCTGGAGGCGGTGTACGACTCGAACACTCCGCTGGTGACGAAGAGCGGTCCGGACGGTACGGCGCTCAGTTCGGTCTCCGCGGCGCACATCCAGGCTGTGATGCTGGAGCAGGCCGAGATCGAGCCGGGGATGCGGGTGCTGGAGATCGGCTCGGGCGGGTACAACGCGGCCCTGATCGCGGAGCTGGTTGGTCCTGATGGCTCGGTGACGTCGGTGGATATCGATCCGGAGATCGTCGCTCGGGCCCGCGCCTGTCTGCAGGCGGCAGGTTACGAGCGGGTGCGGGTGGTGCAGGCCGATGCTGAGCACGGCGTGCCGGAGCACGCGCCGTATGACCGGATCATCGTCACGGTGGGGGCGTGGGACATCCCGCTGGCTTGGATCGACCAGTTGTCTGAGCGGGGCAGGGTCGTAGTTCCGCTGCGGTTCGCCGGGCTGTCCCGCTGCGTCGCGTTCGACCGGTCCGGGACGGGGTTGGTCAGCCGCAGTTACTGCCTTGGTGGTTTTGTGCCGATGCAGGGCGAGGGCACGTTCAGCGAGACGCTGGTGCCGATCAACGGTGAGGCGACGCTGCGCCTCGACGGACCGGACCCGGGCTTCGACGTGCCGGCGCTGCGCAAGGCGATCCACGGGCCGAGGATCGAGCGTTGGTCTGGGGCGGCGTTCGACCTGCCCGACGAGCTGGAGTTGTTTGTGGTGACCAGCGTGCCGCAGGTGCCGTTTCTGTACGCCAGCCAGAACCTGGTGGATCAGGGGGTGTTCACTCCGGCGGTGACCTACGGCGCGGCCGTCCTGGTCGAGGGCGGCAGTTTCGCCTACCGGACGAAGCGGGAGAACGAGGATCTCGGCGGGTGGGAGAGCGGTGTCTTCGCGTACGGGCCGCACGCCGAGGCGGTCGCGGAGCGGTACGTCGGGCTGCTGCGTCGCTGGGCCGCGGACTACCGGCGTCGCGGGGCCGCGCGCATCGAGTACATCCCCACGCGTGCGGGCAAGGCCGCGCCGGCCGGGTGGTACGCGGCGAAGCGCCACGGCGTCGTCGCGGTTTCCTGGCGCTGACAGCTACCGGCGCCTCGACCGGGGTGCCGGAGGATCACAACCCCTCGAAGGAGGCCGCCATGTCGATCATGACCGAGGACAGGACCGCCCCAGCCGCGCCACGCGTGAACGGTAGCGAGGACGAGTTCGGTCCGGATGACTGGGAGTTGGACGTCACGTTCGTCGAGTCCGGTGAGGGCATCGACAAGCTGATCTACATGACCAACGACGGGTGCGGCAAGACCTGCCAGTCCGCCTGCAGCACCACCTGCCCGAAGTAGGTCGAGATCCCGGGGCGTCTGGCCGTGCGGTGCTCCGCACGGTCAGGCGCCTCACGTTCAGGGGAGGAAGCGTGTATCGGCACCTGGACGCGCTGGTGGTGCGCGCTGCGGTATGCCCTCCGGACCGCTCGTCTGGCGGGTGGCCGGACCTGACCGAGTCGGCGGCCGGTGCAACGTCGTGGCGGCCGTGGTTGCAGCAAGCCCTCGCGGTGCCGGAATTCGCCGCCGCGTTGGAGCAGGCCAGCCCGGTGCTCGCCGAGCGCGTCCGCGCGATCTGCGACGGCCGCTCGGTGGGTGGGCGTGAGGCGCGCCGGGTGGTGGTGTCGGTCCTGCGGTACCTGCTGCGGGCGCGCGGACGGGCGACACCCTATGGCCTGTTCGCCGGGGTCGCCCCTGCCCACCTCGCGCCGACCGCAGGGGTCCGGATCGGTGGCGGACACCGAGCGGTGGCGCGGGTACGGGCGCAGTGGCTGGCTGCCCTGATCGGCCGCCTGGAGGCCGACCCGGTGCTCCTGCCGCACCTGACGGTCCGCGCCAACAACCTCCTGACCTGCCACGACGACCAGATCGTGCTGGAGCATCGCCCCAACCAGGCTCCCGGCGAGACGGTCACCCACGTGCACGTGCGCGCCACCGGACCGGTGCGCGCCGCGCTGGCCGCGGCGAGGGATCCGATCCGGCTGGAGGATCTGGCCGGCAAGCTCGCCACCGACCACCGTGTCCCCACCAGCACTGTGCATTCGATGCTCGCGGAGATGGTGTTGCAGCGTCTGCTCCTGACTCATTTGCGGCCAGCGACCACCTCCACCGACCCGTTGTCCGTCGTTACCGCGGGCCTCGAACAGGTGGTGGCCGATGCCGACGACAGCACCGCGGGCCACGGCAGGCTCGCCCAGGCACGCGCCACGCTCGGCATGCTGCGAACCCTCGTCGAGCAGTCGGCGCAGCACAACGCGTCGCCACACGGCACCGGGGAGCAGCGCATGCGGCTCGCCGCGACGATGGCCGCCCTGCACCGTACCGACGAGTCGCCCGTCGTAGTCGATGTCCATGTGGACGTCGATCTGCGCGTTCCGGAGGCTGTCGCCGTTGAAGCCGTGACAGCAGCCGGCGTTCTCACCCGCCTCGCTGCTCCCGGCCGTGCCGGGTGGGCGGCGTGGCACCGCCGTTTCCTGGAGCGCTACGGGCCGCACACGTTGGTTCCGGTCCGTGACGCGGTGGACGCCGATATCGGCCTCGGCTATCCCGCCGGCTACCGGGGTGCCCCGCCTGTTCCGCCCGTGGCCCTGACACCACGAGATCGGAAGCTGCTGGCCCTGGCCCAGGAGGCAGCGCTACGACGCCAGCACGAGGTCATGCTCGACGACTCCATGATCCGCGACCTGGCCGGCGAGGAGCCGATCACGCAGGTCCAGCCCAGCACCGAGCTGACGGTCGCCGTTCACGCCCGCACCATGAGGGAACTCGATCAGGGTGACTTCCGGCTCGCGGTCGTCGGCGTATCCCGCAACGCCGGTACCACCACCGGCCGGTTCCTCGACCTGTTCAACCCGGCAGACCGGGCGCGGATCGCCGGCCAGTACGCGACCCTGCCAACCACGACTCGCGGTGCCCTGCTCGCCCAGGTGTCGGCAGTGACCCCGTACACGATCACCGAGGACGTGGCCCGCGCCCCGCAGGTGATGCCGCACCTCATCTCGCTCGGGGAGTACCACGACAACGCACCCGACCGGATTGGGCTGGACGACATAGCCGTCACCGCCGACGCCGACCGCGTATACCTGGTGTCTATCTCCCGGCGCTGTCCGGTGGAGCCGATCGTGCTCAACGCGGTCGAGCAGGTCCACTACACCCTGCCGATCGTGCGGTTCCTCGCCGAAGCCTCCACCGCCTCCACCGCCTTCACCGCGCCGTGCAGCGCGTTCGACTGGGGCGTCGCGAACGGGCTGCCGTTCCTACCCGCCCTGCGCTACCGGCGGACCATCCTGTCGCCCGCGCGCTGGCTGCTGCAGGCCGCCGACCTGCCCGCTCCCGCCGCCGGATGGCGGCAGTGGATCCAGGCCGTGGCCGCGTGGCGCGACACGGCCGGGTGCCCTCCGGCGGTCTATCTCGGTGACGGCGACCAGCGCATCGGCCTGGACCTGGCCAAACCCGCACACCAGGCACTGCTGCGCGACCACCTCAGCCGCACCACGACCGCGGTGCTGCGCGCCACACCGCCACCGGACGCCGCCGGGTGGATCGACGGGTACGCACACGAGATCGTCATCCCCCTCGCGTCGACGGTCGACCCAGCGCCACCGCCCCGGCTGCTCGCCACCGCGCCGATGATCGATGTCCGCGAGCACGGGCACCTCCCCGGCAGCGGTGATCACCTTTACGTCAAGCTGTACGGTCACCCCGACCGACAGTCCACGATCCTCACCCGGCACCTGCCGTCCCTGCTCCAACAGCTGAGTCCACGGGTCCGGTGGTGGTTTCTCCGCTACGGCGATCCCGAACCGCACCTGCGGCTGCGGCTGGCCGGCGACGCGAGCAGCGTCCTGGTCGGCGAGTGGGCGCAGGACCTTCGCCGCGCCGGCCTGATCGCCCGGGTGCAGGTCGACACCGACTACCCCGAGACGGCCCGCTTCGGCGGCCCCACCGCCAGCACAGCGACCGGGGACGTCTTCGCGGCCGACTCGGCAGCCGCGCTCGCGCAACTCGCCGCCGACGGCGACCGCAGACCGGCATCCGATGTCCGCGCGGTGACCGCCGCAAGCCTGCTGGACATCACCACCGCCCTCATCGGCGACACGGCCCTGGGCATGCAGTGGCTGATCGACCACGCGCGCCCGCACCGGCCCGCTCCACCCCGCGACGTCTACGACCACGCCGTCCGGCTGGCCAACCCCGACCGCTCAGGACTGGCCGAGCTTCCTGGCGGCGAAGAAGTCCGCGCCGCATGGGACCGGCGCCGCCGGGCGTTGACCACCTACCGCGACACGCTGCGAACCGTCGCGGTCACTCCCGCGGCCGTGCTGCCCGACCTGCTCCACCTCCACCACACCCGCATGATCGGGCCCGACCCGGACAGCGAACGCACCTGCCTGCACCTGGCCCGCGCCGCCGCGCTGAGCTGGACCGCCCGAGCAAGGAGCCGCACATGACCCCCACGCACCCGGCGGCGCTCGCGGCAGCCACTGCGGTCGCCGAGGCGCTGGCCGACCCGCAGGCCATTCAACGCGAGACATTGGATGGGCGGGCCCGGCCGCAGTCCCTCGCGGGCGGCGCGGTCGGCATAGCGCTGCTGCACATCGAACGCGCCCGCTCCGGCCACGGCGACGATGCTCTCGCCCACGCCTGGCTGAAACTCGCCGCATCCCAACCGATCAGCGCGGGCAACAACGCAAACCTGTTCCACGGCGCACCGGCCCTCGGCTTCGCCCTGCACGCCGCCAGCACGACCCGGTACCGACGAACCCTGGCCGCGCTCGACGACACCACGATCGCGCTCACCCGGACGCGCCTGGCCACCGCCCACACCCGCATCGACCGGGGCGATCCACTCCTGATGCGCGAGTTCGATCTGATCCACGGCCTGACCGGGCTCGGCGTCTACCACCTGCACCGCCACCCCGCGCACCCCGTCACCCGCGACGTGCTGGCCTACCTGGTCCGCCTCACCCACCCCCTCCCCGGCCGACCCGGCGTCGAGGACGTGCCGCCGTGGTGGATGCCGGTGGGCCTGTCCGGCGAGCCCCACCCGAACTACCCCCAAGGGCACGGCAACATCGGGATCGCCCATGGCATCGGCGCGATCATCGCTTATCTGTCCCTCTCCATCCTCCACGACGTGCCCGCAGCCGGCGTCCGTGACGCGCTCGCCCGGCTCTGCGCCTGGACCGACCAGTGGCGCCACCACGACACCACCGGCCCCTGGTGGCCCGGCTACCTCACCCTCGACCACACCCGCCGCCTCGAACCACCGCAACGCCCCCGGCCATCCTGGTGCTACGGCATCGCCGGCACCGCCCGCGCCCAGCAACTGGCCGGCATCGCCCTCGGCGACACCAATCGGCAAGCAACAGCCGAGAACGGAATGCTCGCCGCGCTCCGCGACCCAACCCAACGCGCCCTGCTACCCGAAATCGGCCTGTGCCACGGGAAAGCCGGTCTGCTCCAGGCCGCCTTCCGCATGGCTGTCGACGCCCGCAGCCCGGCGTTGGCCGCCGAACTGCCCGACCTGGCAGCTCAACTCGCCACCCAACTGGCCCAGCCGATGACCGATCCCGAACTCATGGACGGCGCCGCCGGAGCCGCCCTCGCGCTGCACACCGTCGGCACCGGCGCCGCACCCGCCTCCGCCTGGGACGCGGTCCTCCTGCTGGCCTAACGATTCCCCCACGCCTCTGAAGGACAGCCATGACGCCCTCACCGTGGCTCCAGTTCAACATCGAGCTACCCGATCCGAAGCGGGCCGAAGACATCGCCGTCGCACACCTGGCCCCCCTCCTCACTGAGGCAGAAGCCGGCGGCCTCATCACCGCCTGGTTCTTCATCCGCAAGACGCCCCAATGGCGGCTGCGCTACCTCCCCGCGGAGGAGGCCACGGCAGCGCGGGCGCACCTGCGCGATCGCCTCGACAGGCTCACACGCGGCAAGCACATCAGGCACGCGGTCGAGGTGGTGTACGAGCCCGAAACCCGCGCCTTCGGCGGCGCCCAGGCCATGACAGTGGCGCACCGACTGTGGCACGCCGACAGCCGACACGTACTCGACTACCTCGCCGCCACCGCACCGGACCCCACGACCCGACGCCGGCGAGAACTCCCGATCTTGCTCACCAGCACTCTGCTGCGCGCGGCCGGCCTGGACTGGTACGAGCAAGGCGACGTCTGGGCCAAGGTCGCCCACCACCGAGCCCCGCCCGACGACCTCGGCCCGAACGCCACCACTGCCCTCCAGGCGGCGCTCCGCCGACTGATGAGCATCGACCTCGCCCGCCTCACGAACCCGGGGGCACCACATGCTGCGGCTACCGACTGGGCAGCGCCATTCGCCGCCACTGGCCACGATCTGGCTCACCTCGCCGCAACCGGCGACCTACACCGAGGGCTCCGCGACGTCCTGGCACACCACGTCATCTTCGCGATGAACAGACTCGGTCTACCCGCCACCACCCAAGCCGTCCTCGCCACCAACGCCGCCACCGTCATCTTCGGCCCCGACCCCACCCGGCCCGCGACGCGCACCGACGGCCGACACACCACAGCAGCACCGGCAGCCGCCACCAGCCCGGGAACCGGTAGCTGATGGACGCCACCGCACCGCAAGCCCGCCGATTCCCCCTCGTCGCCCGTCCCCGGCCCGCCTGCACACCCCTCACCCAGCGCGTGGCCGACCTCCGTCGCCGCGCCGCTGCCGCAGCCCACGAAAACGATCCCGCCGCGGCGACCGCCGTGTTCAACCTCGCGGCGCTGCTGGCATCCGACTGCGGACGACCCGACCTGGCCCACCAATGGTCAACGCGGCTCGCCCGCGCCGCGCTCACCCACCCACCACAGGACTTCCAAGCGGCGAGCCACAGCCTCGAACCCATCATCAACCTCGCCCGGCTCCGCACCCGCGCCGGAGACGGCATCGGAGCCTGGGCGATCCTCGAGGAGCTCTACCGGGCGGTCACCTCCCGCACCGACACCACCGTCGCGGGCATCACCGTCCCCGCCTCACGCCTCGCCGCGGACCCCACCGAGCACCGCGAGCTCCGCCGATGGCTGTGGGCAGTCCTGCTCTCCAGTGGCGCGCACGCCCTGGCCGTCACCGGTCGATGGGACGACGCCTACCGCCGGCTCGACCAGCATCACGGCATCGGCCGACGCATGCTCGACGGCCGGCAGATCGCCGTCATCGCCCACACAACCGCCGGCAGACATGGCCAAGCATCGACCCTGCTACGCGACACCGAGCCCGGCGAACCGTGGGAACGAGCAGTCACCGCGTGCCTGACGCTGCTCTGCCAGCGGACCACCACCAGCATCGAGCGCAACCACGCCGTACACGCCTACCAGGCGCTGAGCCCGGCCGAGGCAGGCCTCGCCGTGTTCCACACCCGTCTCGGTCTCTCCCTCGTCGACGCGCTCGGCGGTATCCACCAGCCGGCAGCACACCCCATCGCCACCGGCCTGATCGAACGGGCCACCGGGGATGGATACGCAGCCCGGGACCTCCTCGCCCATGCCGGCTGCCGCAGCATCCTCACTCCGCGACAGGTCGAACAGTTCACCGACTGCGTCAGTACCTGCGGGCTCGACGCGGGTGTCGTAACGGACCCCTTGCTGGCCGAACTCGCTGGTGCGCTCGAAATCGCCGCACGCCTCCTCGGCAGAACGCCCACCGCCAGCGCAGCCCCGCGAGCACCACAACCCGACGGTTGAGGGCCGGGTGCCTTCCGCCGCCGGCAAGCCACTCGTTTTGTCGCATGCGCCCGATATTGTCGCCGCGCATCCGCACCGACGCCCACCCACGGAGGTCAGATCATGGCTGGTTCCGCGCTCGACACCATTCCAGCCGATGAGGCTCGCGCCCGACTCGTCAACCAGCTACTCGCCGACGGCAGCATCACCTCACCATCGGTGGAGATGGCGTTTCGCCGGGTGCCGCGGCATCTGTTCGCGCCCGACGGCGTCAGCATCGACGCCGCGTACGCCGACGACGTGGTAATCACCAAACGCGGAACGGACGGGCGCGCGACGAGTTCAATCTCCGCGCCGTGGCTGCAAGCCACGATGCTGCAAGCCGCCCGCCTTCGCCCCGGCGCGCGAGTGCTGGAGATCGGCTCCGGCGGCTACAACGCCGCGCTGATCGCCGAGGTCGTCGGCCCGCACGGCGCGGTCACCAGCATCGACATCGACCCCGACGTCGTCGCCCACGCCCGAGCCGCGCTCGACACCGCCGGGTACCCGCATGTCCAGGTCGTAACGGCGGACGCGGAAACCGGCTGGCCCGCCTCCGCGCCATACGACGCGATCATCGTCACCGTCGAAGCCAGCGACATCCCACCCGCCTGGACCGACCAACTCGCCCCCGACGGCATCCTCGTCGTGCCACTCCGGATGCGCGGCAACACCCGAGGCCTCACCCTCACCCGAGAAGGCGACCACCTCATCGCCATCAGCGCGATCGTTTGCGGTTTCGTACCCATGCAAGGCGCCAGCGCCAACCCGGTCACCCGGCGGGCCCTGCGCGGCGACGACGTGACCCTGCGCATCGACGACCCCGACACCCAGGCCCTGAATCTCGACGCCCTGACCGCCGCACTGAACGGACCCCGGGTCGACGCCTGGTCGCCGGTCACCACCCCACCCGCGACACCGTTCGACTCCCTGCACCTGTGGCTGGCCAGCCAACCCCACCCCTACGGCCAGCTCGCCGTCGACCGCCACCGCGCAGCGGACATGGACCCGCAGAACTGGGTCGCCTGCCCCGCCCTTCTCACTCAGGACAGCATCGCCTACCTCGCCACCCGCAAACTCGACGACACCACCTGGCAGTTCGGCGCTCACGGCTACGGCCCCCAAGCCGCCCCACTTGCCCAGCACATTCTTGACCTCATCGCCGTATGGGACCGCCGCTACCGCAACGAGCCCGGCCCACACATCGCCGTCTACCCCAGCAGGGCTACCCTCCCGCCCACCAAGCAGCCGCGCCTGCTCGTCCCCCGCTGCCACACCATCACCGCAATCACCTGGACCACCTCCGGAGGACCCGCATGACAGGCGAAGACCCTGTCCTCGTGATCGTGCGCGGAAACTCGGGAAGCGGGAAGACGACCGCCGCCCGGGAGGTTCGCCGCCGCTATGGGCGTGGGGTGGCCCTGCTGGAGCAGGACCATCTGCGCCGCGTCGTCCTGCGCGAACACGACAGCGCTCACATCGACCCGGTCGCGCCGGCGTTCATCACCGCGATGGCCCGCACCGCTCTCGACCTGGGCTACCACGTCATCCTGGAAGGCATCCTGCACGCCGAGCGGTACGCCGAGGCGCTGTGCCAGCTCATCAACAACCACCCGGGACCGGTGGCCGTCTTCTATATGGACGTGTCTTTCGACGAGACCGTTCGCCGCCATCTCAGCCGGTCCGAGCCCATCCCGGTTACGGCCGACGAGATGCGCCAGTGGTACGCCCACCGCGACCTGCTCGACATCCCCGGCGAAACGGTTATCCCCGAGACGACCACCTTCGAGCAGATGGTTACGACGATCCTGCACGCCAGCGGCCTCGCCGGCACAACACCGCAAACGCCCTGCCCGCGGCGCTGCCGGCACTGCGCCCGCGAATCCGCCCAGCCGTCGCCCACCGTCGCAGCGGCTCCTTGATGCAGCGTGCGGTCCCCGGCCCGGCCGGGGAGCCATCAGAAGACTCGCCAGGCACCACGACGCGCGGATCCTTCCGACCCGAGGGGCGACGACACCGGCAGGGCGGAGACGGTCACCTACGCCCGCAGCGCCGGCGTGCCCGAGGCACTACTGGGCGGGCTCCGCTGACCGTCCCCGGCCGGCGTCCCCACCTCGCCGCCTGCTGTCGGTGTGGGGCAAAGCGCTACGCCGAGGACCGCCTGGGCAGACGAGAAGAGCGGCCCCTCCCGTCCAGGAAGGGGCCAGTGTCGGATCTGTGTGGCTTGGCTGGTGGTGGGTTAGGCGGCTTTGCGGTGCTTGCGGGGGACGAGTTTGGTGGTGGCTTCGGCGGTGGTGCGCTTGAGTTCCTGCAGGACGGAGGTGTAGGTGTCGGCGGTGAGTTTGTAGGAGGCGTGGCCGAGGGTGTCTTGGATTTCCTTGATGCTGGCGCCGGCGGCGAGCATGAGGGTGGCGGCGGTGTGCCGCAGGTCGTGGAACCGGACGGGGGGTAGGCCGCTGGCGGTGACGAGGCGGTCGAAGCGGGCGGTGATGAGTTCGGGGTGCCAGGGGCGGCCGTCGCGGCGGACGAAGAAGGTGCTGCTGTGGTGCCACTTGTGGCCGGCGGCGAGTTTCCATGCGGCGCGTCGGGCGAGGTAGGCGCGCAGCACATCGACGGTGTCGTCGGCCAGGGGCACGATGCGGTCGCCGGCGGCGGACTTCACCTCTTTCTCGATGACCTGGTAGCCGACGCTGGTGCGTTGGTCGGTGATGGTGATCTCGCCGGTGGTCAGGTCGATGTCGTAGTCGTGCAGTCCGGCGAGTTCGCCGCGTCGGGGTCCGCGGTGCACGGCGAGGTCGAACAGCGCGGACAGTTCCGGGTCGTGTGCCTCGACGTAGTCGAGGAACTCGCCGACCTGGGCGGGGGTCCACACCATGACGGGGCTGGGGCGTCGTCCGGTGTGCCGCCAGCGTCTGACGGCGGAGGCGGTCCAGAGGCGCGGCTTCGGTGGGGTGCCGGAGCGCAGGTCAACGGCCTCGGCGGGGTTGTGGTCGGCGAGTTGGTGGTGGTAGAGGCGGCGGGCGTCGTTGAGGGCTTTGCGCAGGGTGGCCCGGATGCGGTGCATGCTGGCAGGGCTCACGGTGCGCACACCCTTGACCGTGTCGCGGACCGCGCGGTCGGTGCTGGCGCGGAGGGTGAGGATCTCGGCGTTGCGGGCCTCGATCGCGGCGAACACGGTCTGGATGTGCCCGGCGGTGAGGGCGTGCAGGGGCACGTGTCCGATCTGCGGCTTCCAGTACTTGGTGATGTGGTCGCGGTAGCTGCGCAGGGTGGCCGGCGCGAGTCCGGTGCGGTTGTTGATCCAGGTGTCGAGGTAGGCGCCGAGGGTCAACGCGCTGTCCCTGGTGGGCACGCCGGTGTGGATGCGGCGGGCGACGAGGTCTTTCTGGGGCAGGGGTTCGCCGGGCTTGAGGTGGTGCAGCAGGTCGCCGATGTGCTGGCGCAGCACCTTGTCGGTGCCGGCGAGGTCGAGCAGCCCGCGGGCGTGGTCGCGTTCGTTGGCTGCCTGCTCGCGGGTGTCGAAGCCGGCGCGGCGGAGCTGCCGGCGGGAGCCGGTGGCGTTGGTGGGGAGTTCGAGTTGGTAGGCCCAGCTGCCGTGGTGGGGGTTCCAGCCGTTGCCGCGGCGCAGCTTGGGGCACTTCGCGCCGAGGCGCTTGCCGTTGCGGCGGCAGCTGCACTGTTTGGTGATCGATCCGTCGGCCATCAGAGATGCCTCTCTTTCACGCCGATGCCGTTTGCGGCGGCATCGGATTGTCGGGTGTCGCTGGTGGTTGATCGACGCTCGTCACGGCCACACGATCAAGTCTTCGGCGGTGGCCGGCTGGGGTCGGTGGCGGTGAGGACGGCGATGATCGCGGTCACGGACACGCGGTAGCGGGAACCGACCTTGATCACCGGCACGGGCAGAGTCCCGTCGCGGGCCATCTGGTAGGCGCTGCTGCGGGACAGGCCGAAGATCTGCCCGGCGGTGGCGACGTCGGTGACCGTGCCGAGCGCGCGGACACGCTCGAGGGTCCACGGACTCTGATCGGGGGGTGGTGGCTGGGCGGACGGCTGGCGCGATGACATGAGGTGCTCCTTCAAGGGGATAGGCAATGCGGTGTGCGGGCGGGGAAACGGGACCCCTGGTGGAGTCAGCTGGGCCTGTCGGTCTGGGGTGGGCGCCCGTGCTGGGCAGACGCCCAGCCCAGGCCGGGACGGGTGTGTCGGGTCAGTGGCATGGCTGCCAGCGCAGCCGGGCGATGTGGTCGGCGCGGGGCAGGGCGGGTCGGGACCAGCCGGGCATGGGTGGGCGGGCGGCGACGACGCGCCACCCGGCGGCACGGAGGCTGTCGTCGGTCATGACGGCACCTGCCATCGGTGCGGGCACAGCAGCAGCCGCAGCGCGGCTGCCGCCTGCTGCGGGACGACGCCGTTGCCGAGGACCCGCAGCGCGAGGGTGCGGGGCAGCCCGAGCGCGGGGTCGGTGACGTGGCCGGCGTCGAGGCCCATCAGCCATTCCACGAACGGTGGGGCCAGCACGGGCTTGCCGTGCTGGCCCGGCTGTGTGGGCTCCGGTGCGGGCCGGCCGAGCAGCAGTTCCCACCGGGCGACGGCGGCGGCGTAGCCGCCCCACCGGTCCTCGTCGAGGTGGCCGAGGCGGGCGACGGTGGTGCGCAGGTCCGCGCCGCCATCGCCGTGGTGTCCGGGGCCGCGTCCGTCGGACGCGCGTGGGGTGGGCAGGGTGCGGGCGGGTACCCGCACTGCGGCGGAGGGGAGGGTGAGGTCGCCGTGGGAGCCGCGCTGGCCGGGGCAGCCTTTCGCCCCGTCGGTGGCCCTCGGGGTGGGCAGCAGCACCTGCGACAGCGGGGGCCGGAAGCCTGCACCCGCCTTGCGCCCCGGGGTGCCGGTGTCGCTGGCGCGTGGGGTGGGCAGCAGCCGGGTGGCGTCGGTCAAGGTGCGCCCCTGGTGATCGGTCGGGGTGGCGCGGCTAGCGGTGGCGTTGGCCGAGGAACGGCTGTCTGCCGATGTCGGGGTGGGTAGCAGCGCCTGGGGGTCCTCGGGTTTGCCGCCGGGATGCGGTTGGTATCCGCGGACTGCGGATTCCAGGGCGGGTCTCCAGGTGTCCCGGTTGCTGCCGCTCATGTAGCCGGTGCCGCCCCCGGCGGTCGGGGTGGACAGGAGCGATCCGGCGATGCCCGCCAGGCTCGGCCGGCGGGCCGTTCCCGCGGATGGGGATGTGTTCGACCCGTGTGGCGCCGCGGTGGGGGTGCGTAGGAGGCCGTGGGTGGAGCCGGACGGTTCGATCAGGTCGGGCAGCCCGTACTGGTGGCCGGGGCCTTTGCCGTCACGGGCGCACGGTGTCGGCAACGTCCGCACCCCCTCCCAGCCGGTCGGCGGGTGTGGCGAGCAGGAACAGCCGGTCGCGACGGTGAGCGGCGCCGATGTCGGATGCGCGTAGGCACGTCCAGCTCGTGTCGTACCCGATCGCGGCCAGGTCGGCTTCGACGACGTCGAAGCCGCGGCGGAGGAGCGCGGCGACGTTTTCCACGAACACGAGCGGCGGTCGAAGCGCGCGAACGGCGTCGGCGACAGCGTTCCACAGGCTGGAGTGCGCTCCGGTGATGCCGGCGCGTTTGCCGGCGTTGCTGATGTCCTGGCAGGGGAACCCGGCGGTGAGGATGTCGACCGGCGTGACGGTGCTCCAGTCGACGGCGCGGATGTCACCGAGGTTCGGGATGCCGGGCCAGTGGTGGGCGCACACGGCGCTGGCGTGGCGGTCGGTTTCGGCGTACCAGGTGAGCTGGCCGCCGAGCACCAGCTCGACGGCCATGTCGAGGCCGCCGTAGCCGGTGCACAGGGATCGTGCGCCGTGAGGCGCTTCGTTGTATCCCCACCACAGGTGGGAGGAACTTGAAGGGAGGTTCCTGGGTCGCCTGACTGACCTGGACGCGAAAGCGCGAGGGGACAACAGCATGTCAGGTAAGCGGTGGCCGCTCGGAGGCGTCCTGGGCGGGGTGCCGTGAGACCCGCGCGATATGGCCAAGGCTGGATTGCTTGAAGCCCAATCCCCAGGTGGCGAATCTGCACACCCGCCGGAAAGGACGTCTGTAACCGGTGCCACGGTCTGCTCTGCCCACGGGTCGTCAGCGGAGCAACCTTCGGTCCGTGGACCATCTCCCAGCGAGGGAGGGCAAGGGGATGAGTGGGCGGCCTACGTCGTGCTCGACACGTACAGCGAAGACGTACCACGGGATCACCTACCGGGCGCGAGCCCCATGGTGACGGAGTGCCCGTAGTAGTCGCAGGAGTAGCGCCCTGCCAGGGCGGCCGGGAAAGCCGGTCACAGGGCGAAGGGGCACAGGTGAACTCGACGCTTGGCGATGGGAGGCATGCGAAATGCAGAGCGCTACAACGGTGCTGAGCGTCATCCGGGAACGCGGCAGGCGAGGCCTGCCGTTGGAAAGGCTGTACCGCCAGTTGTTCAACCGGCAGTTGTTCCTCATGGCCTACGGGCGCATCTACGCCAACGCTGGCGCGATGACGCCCGGGGCCGGTGGGGAGACCGTGGACGGCATGTCCCTGGCGAAGATCGACGCGATCATCCGGGCGTTACGCGCGGAGACGTACCGATGGACGCCCGTGCGGCGGGTCTACATCGAGAAGAAGGGATCACGCAAGAAGCGCCCGCTGGGCCTGCCGACCTGGTCGGACAAGCTGGTCGCCGAGGTAGTGCGCTTGCTGCTTGAGGCGTACTACGACGTGCAGTTCTCCGACCACTCACACGGTTTCCGGCCTCGGCGGGGCTCCCACACCGCCCTGCGCGAGGTCGAACGCCGCTGGCAGGGCACGCACTGGTTCATCGAGGGAGACATCTCGGACTGCTTCGGCAGCCTCGACCACGAGATCATGCTCACGGTCCTCGGAGAGAAGATCCACGATGGGCGGTGGCTCAACCTGATCAACCGGATGCTCAAGGCGGGGTATCTGGAGGACTGGCGGTGGAACGCCACGCTCAGCGGCGCGCCGCAGGGTGGAGTGGCCTCCCCGATCCTGTCCAACATTTACCTCGACCGGTTCGACCGGTTCGTTGAACAACACCTGATGCCGGATTACAACCGAGGTGACCGGCGTCGGTGGAACCCGCCGTACTCCAGGCTCGACGGGTTGATGAAGCGGGCACGCAAGCGCGGAGACCGGGCTGCGGTGAAGCAACTGCGCAAGCAGAAACGCGGTCTGCCGTGCTTCGATCCCGCCGACCCGACCTATCGACGTCTGCGGTACGTGCGCTACGCCGACGACTGGCTGCTCGGGTTCGCCGGACCCAAGCGAGAAGCCGAAGAGATCAAGGCCCGGATCGCGACGTTTCTGCGCGAACAGCTCAAGCTGGAGCTGTCGGAGTCCAAGACTCTGATCACGCACGCCGGCAGCCAGCCGGCGCGCTTCCTCGGCTACCACCTGAAGGTTCAGTACTGCGACACGAAAATCACCGGCGGGCTGCGCAGCATCAACGGCACCGTCGGCCTGTTCGTGCCGCGCGACGTGATCCAGCATCACTGCGCGACGTACCTCAAGGGCGGGAAGCCGGTACACCGGCCCATGCTGCTCCACGACAGCGACTACTCGATCGTGGCGCGGTACCAGGCGCAGTACCGAGGACTCGTCCAGTACTACCTCCTCGCCCAAGACGTGTTCCGGTTCAACCGGCTGAACTGGGTGATGGGGTACTCGCTACTGGCCACCCTGGCCTGCAAGCACAAGTCCTCCGCAGCGAAGATGGCCCGCAAGCTCAAGGCGACCGTCGACACTCCCAGCGGACCCAGGGCCTGCTTCGAGGTCAAGGTGCAGCGAGAACAAGGGAAACAGCCGCTGGTCGCCCGCTTCGGCGGGATACCACTCAAGCGGCAACGCGACGCGCAGCTGACCGACCGGACGCCGACCATCAGCTACACCAGCACCAACGAGCTGCTGCGTCGGCTACTGGCCGAGGAATGCGAGCTATGCGGATCAAGGACCAACATCGAGGTCCACCACATCCGCAAGCTCGCCGACCTCAACAGGCCCGGACGGTCACCCGCGACCCCGTGGATCAAAGCCATGGCGAGCCGCCGCCGCAAGACCCTCGTGGTCTGCCAAGGCTGTCACCAGGACATCCACGCCGGCCGCGCCCCAGCCTCCACCCGGAGATGAGTTTGCTGGAGAGCGGTGTGCTGGGAAACTAGCCCGCACCGTTCGGGAAGGGGCCGTCGGAAAAGGGTCCACACCACGGACACCTCGCCGGCGGCCTACTTCACCGATCCGGGGCGGAAGGTGCTGCTCAATCACGCCACCTCCCGCCCCGGCGCCGCTACCGCGTCGAGTGCCGCCTCGGCGGGCGGGTCGGCGTGGGGGCAGGTCCATGGCCCGCACCCCGGCGTGTCCGCCGGCTCCTGTGCGCGGGGGCGGAGGGTGACCCGGTTGAGGGGAATCCGTTGGCGGTGGAGGAAGAACTGCCCGCGCAGAGGCCGCCCGGCGGCGTTGGCCCGCGCCGATCCGTGGCGGATAGCCGCGTCGAACGCCACCGCTTCCGCCCACCCGGCGGGGTCTTCGCGGCGCAGCCGCACCCACTCGGCATCTGTCCGGTAGGGACACCCGACGCACGCGCTGCGTGGGGTGTCCGCCAGGTCGTGTTCGGTGAGGTAAGCCAGGCAGTCCTCGCGCCGCCAACCCAGGTCGAGCAACGGGAAGGTGTTGCGTATGTAGGCGACGTCGGCGTCGCGGGCCCGGCCGATCTCGTCGAGGCTGATCCCGATCGCCATCTCGGCGACCACACCCGCCGGAATGCGGGCGGGGTGCGGGTAGCCGAGTCGACGCCGCACCTCCGCCTTGATGGGTTTGATCTTGTACTCGGAGGTGCACTGGCGGCGAGCCATCCCGCGCTCGCCGCCGGGCCCGAGCGTGAAGAGTGGCATGCTGGCGAACCGGTGGGCCGGGTCGAGGGCGTCGTGGCGGATGTTGCCCGCTGACACCCGCACGACCGGGATCCCGGCCGGGGCGGCGAGTTGTTCCAGGCGTCGCAGGTGGGTGTAGACCGGGGCGGGCTCCCATCCCGTGTCGGCGAAGATCGCCGCGTCGAAGGTGGGGATCTCCCCGCGCGCGGCGAGCAGCAGGACGGTGGAGCTCTGGACGCCGGCGCCGAGGCTCAGGTAGCGGCGGGTGGGTATGCTCACGCGGCCACCCCGCCCCCGGTGGCGTCCTTCAGGATTCCTGAACTCGGGTCCTCGCCGTCGGGGCGGCGGAAGATCAGCACGTCCTCGTGCGTGATCAGGTGCAGGGGTGTGCCGGCCGTGCGAGCCTTGCGCACGGCCTGGAGTTGGAAGAACGACGGCCGGGCGACGAGCTGCCCGTCGCGGACCGCGGCGAGGAGCGCGACGCACCGCTCGGTCGGCACCAGGCCGGCGCGGACGCCGGCGGCGATCACCGCGGACGGCAGGTCGACCAGTTGGCCGTTCTTGCGCCACGGCCGGGCGGTCACCACCACGGTGCCGCCGGGCCGCAGCAGCATCGCGCAGCCGCGCAGGATCTGCTCGAACCCGTCGGCCAGGCCGGTCAGATCCCGGTAGGCGAGGTTCCCGCGGTCGGTGCCGTCGTTGTAGGCGTTGTCGAACTTCTCGACCCCGTCGGCTCCGGGTCGCACCAGGCCGTGGACCGTGGGCCCGTACGGCGGTGAGGTCACGACCAGGGCGACCTGCCCGGTCAGTGCCGCGGGCAGCAGGGCGGCCAGGCGGGTGGCGTCGCCGCGAACCACCGACGCCCGCCCGGTGGCGCCTTGGGCGTGGGCGTGGGTGATGTTGGCGTCGGCGATGTTCGACCAGCGGGGCTCGTACTCGACACCGATGGCGTCGCGGCCGGCGTGGATGGCCTCGACGAGGGTGGTGCCGATCCCGCACATCGGGTCCAGGACGAGGTCGCCGGGCTGGGTGTAGGCGTGCACGGCGTGGGCGGCGATCGCCGGGAGCATCCGGGCGGGGTGCTTGACCGACTCCGGCACGTACCGGCCGCGTCTCTGCACCGGCCCGGTCTTCTGCGCGGTCGTCCACACCGACAGGCCGTCAGGCTCCGCGGCGTGCCGTTCGGTGGTGTCCCGGTGTCGGCCGTCGTAGGCGCGGTGCCGGCCGTGGTAGGTGTCCTCGCCCGGCTGGTTCGCTTCCGCGGGGGGCGGGGTGTGCTCAGCCACGGCGCTCACCCCCGTCCCGGCGCCCGTCGCTAGGCGCGACGACGGGCGAGAAGACGAGCAGGTCGGCGTGGACCGGCATGTGCGCCACCGCCCACCGCGGGTCGCTCTGGTGGGTGAGGGTGAGCAGTTCCTCGTCGGTGACGTGGTAGACGAACGCGTCGCCTTCTGCGTCGGCGGCGACGGCGACGATGTGCTGCAGGTAGCCCAGGCCCACCGACGCGGCGGCGGTGGCCACCGGGGTGAAGTCCTCGGGTCCGCCAGCGGCGGTGGGGACGGTGACGACGAGGACGAGGCAGCCGCCGGGGCGCAGCAGCCGCGCGCACGCGGTCAGCAGCCATGCCAGCCGGATCCGGTTGGTGGCGTCGGCGGGGTCGAGGGGCCAGCAGGCCACGACCAGGCTCGTCGCCCCCGCGAAGGACGTGTGGCCGGGCGGGGTGTTGGGCGGTTCGGTGGGCAGGTCGGGGTCGGTGAGGTCGTCACCGAACCAGGCGCTCATGTCTGGCACGTCCTCGCCGTCGTCGCCGAGGGCAGCGGGGTCCGGGCGGGTCGGCCGGGTGGGCGGTCCGATGATCAGGCTGGACGCGTCGGTGAACCATGCCGGGTGGTGCCGCCGGCCGCCCGCCGCGCTGACGGCGCCAAGGGCGTGGTCGGCGGTGACGTCGACAACGACCTCGCCGGGACGGGTGTAGGCGGCGACGAGCCGGTAGGCCAGCCGGGCGCTGATGCTGTGGCCGGCGTCGGCCGGGCCGTGGGCGGTGCGCCACACCGTGACCGGCACCGGCGGGTCGCCGGCGACCAGGTCGATCAGGGTCGGGTCGACCTCGAGCGGGTCGACGGAGTGGACAGGGTCGTTGTGGTGCTGCGGCGTGTGCTCGCTCATGTGATGTCGGCTCCGCGCCGCGCATGCAGTGCGCTGACACCCTTAAACCCGCGTTTGTGTGCTCTGGCGAACGCCTGCCTCACTCACACCGGGTCACAGCCACTCACAGGGCGTGGGGCGCGCCTGTGTCCTTTCTCAGTTGACCTGCTCTTTTCTCACTTGAGGTGATCCGGCTGCCTGTGAGCGGGTGACCGCCAGGCGGTTTCTGACAGGGCTGAGGCTCGTTTGTCAGGTTCGTGAGCGCTGCTTCGGGTTCCGTCGCCGCTGTCGACGTCGTCGACGCGGACGAGTTCATGATCGGGTTCGTTGGCGTGGACGGTCGGATGCGCTGTGAGCCGCTGGCTCGGTGTGGCGGGGTGCGGTTTGAGGACGTCGCGCCGGCGCGGGCGTTTCCGATGTTCAAGGGTCAGCGGAACTTCCCGGGCCGCTGGTGGTCGTCGACGGTGGGCCGGCATGTGGGCTTCGAGTCGTGGCTGGAGCGGGATCAGGTGATGCTGCTGGACTTCGATCCGGCGGTGGTGGGGATCGCGTCGCAGCCGTTCTGGCTGTCCTGGCCTGTGGCGGGCGGGGTGCGCCGGCATCTGCCGGACTACTTCGTCCGCGTCGAGGACGGCACCGGGCTGGTGATCGATGTGCGCCCCGATGAGCGGGTCAAGGCCGGTGATGCGGAGGCGTTCGCGGTGACGGCTGCGGCGTGTCAGACCGTCGGGTGGCGGTTTCGTCGTGTCGGTGTCGTGGGGGCGGTGTTCGCGGCGAACGTGCGCTGGTTGTCGCGGTATCGGCATCCGCGTTGCGGCCGGCGGGAGGATGTCGCGGCCCGGTTGTTGGAGGTGTTCGCGCAGCCGGCGCCGTTGTTTGAGGGCGCCGAGCGGGCCGGGGATCGGCTGCTGGTGCTGCCGGTGCTGTTTCACCTGCTCTGGCGGCAGGTGCTGGCGGCGGATCTGGTCGGTGCGCTGCTGGGCCCGGCGACGGTGGTGCGCGTGTCGAGGCCGGCGTGGTGAGTGGGCGGCGGTTGCCCCGGCTGCGTCCGGGGGATCGGGTGCGGGCCGCCGGGATCGTTCGGACGGTGGTGGGTTGGTCCGGGACGCTGGTGCTGCTGACCGACGAGGCCGGCCAGACCGAGGGAATCCGGTTGGCGCACCTGCTGTCGGAGGCGGACTTCGCGGTGCTCGGGCAGCGCAGCGTCGCCGCTGCGGTGGGGTCGGCGGCGGTGCTGGACCGTCTTCCCGACGACGTGGCCGAGCAGGCGTTGTGGTGGGAGCGGCAGGTGTTGGAGGTCATCCACGGCCTGGCGCCGGACGCGCCGGCCGGCGCGGTGGCCCGGCCTGGCTTCGACCCGGCGGTCACGACGGTGACCAGCCGGGAGAAGGTCAAGGCTGCGGAACTGCGGGCGGCCGGATACGCGGTGACGGTGGCGACGCTGAAGCGTCAGCGGCAGCGTTACGAGGCCGGCGGGGTCGCGGCGCTGGTCAATCAGCGGCTGTTGCGGCAGCCGTCGCGGTTCGGCCGGATCGACACGCGGGTGGTGGAGGCGGTGCAGGCGGCGGTCGCCGAGGCCACCGACGACTCGACTCGCACCGGCGGTTACGTGTTGTGGCGGGCGCGGCAGATCCTTGATGAGCGGCACCACGGCCTGGTGGCGATGCCGTCGCAGGCGACGTTGTATCGGCTGCTGGACAAGCTGACCGTCGGCCTGCACACGACGGGATCGGCCCGCACTCGCCGCTCGGTGGCGGCGGCCCCACCGGCGCCGTTCTCTCGGCCTCGGGTGTTCGCCCCGGGTGAGCTGATGGAGATGGACTCCACACCGCTGGACGTGCTGGTCCTGCTCGACGACGGCACGCCGGGGCGGGTGGAGCTGACCGGGGTGATCGACGTGGCCACCAGGACGGTGACCGCGGCGGTGCTGCGCCCAAGCACGAAGTCGGTCGACGCCAGCATCCTGCTGGCCCGGACCCTGACACCGGAGCCGATGCGGCCGGGCTGGACGCAGGCTTTGGCGATGTCCCGGTCGGTGTTGCCGCACCGGCGGCTGGCCGGCATCGACGAGCGGCTCGAACACGCAGCCGCCCGGCCGGTTATCGTTCCGGAGACGATCGTGGTCGACCAGGGCAGCGTGTTCCTGTCGCGCAACTTCCGCTCGTCCTGCGCGTTCCTGGGGATCAACTTCCAGCCCACCCACCCCGGCTCCCCGGCGGAGAAACCGCACGTCGAGAAGCTGATGTCGGCGGTCGGAACCCTGTTCGCCCAATTCGTGTCCGGCTACGCCGGCTCCAACACCGAACGCCGGGGCCGGCGGCTGGAGGCCAAGGCACTGTGGTCGATGCTGGAACTGCAGAACCTGCTCGACGAGTGGATCGTCGCCGCCTGGCAGAACCGCCCCCACGACGGCCTACGCGACCCGGCCGCTCCGGGACGCACGTTCACCCCGAACGAGAAGTACGCGACGCTGGTCGAGTCGACCGGCTACCTGCCAGTCGCGTTGTCCGGCGACGACTACATCGCGTTGCTGCCGACCTGCTGGAAAGCGATCAACGCCTACGGCATCAAGCACCGGCACCGCACCTACGACGCCGAACAACTCAACCCGATGCGTCGGCAGCCGTCGGGAAACGCGGCCCACAAGAACCTGTGGCAGGTCCACCACGACCCCTACGACGTGTCCCGGATCTGGATACGCGACCCAGACACCGGCGACTGGATCACCGTGTTCTGGACGCACCTGCACCGCGACGGACTGCCGTTCGGGGAACTGGCCTGGGACCACGTCCGCGCGAAGCTGCCCGACGCCACGGAAGCCGAGATCGCCGAGGCGGTGCAAGCGCTGCTACGACGCGCCAACCGCGGCCCCGACCCGACGCCTTCGGCGTCCAAGCGGGACCAGCGGGTCCGCGCCCGCACCCGCTCCACCGCCCAGCCGGCCTGGCCACGCCCCGAACCCCCAGCCACGCCGGAGCCCGAAACCGGCCCCACCCACACCGGCGCACCCGACAGCGACGACACCGGCGAAGCACTGGCCGAGGTCATCCCGCTGGGCGTGTTCGACCCCTACCTGGAGGCAACAAAACGATGGTGACCGCGGCCCCCGCCCCCGCCGCCCAGCCGACACCACACGACAGCACCGACGCCGAACATCTGCAGCTGACGACGCTGCAGGGATGGCGACGGTTCGTGCAGACCGCCCCGCAGGTCCCCGACCTGCTCGACCACGGCCGACTGGCCACGCTCACCGCCAGCCAGCGGCTGGCCTACGACGAAGCCCGCCTCACCCACCACGCCCAACTGGTGGTGATCGCCACCGCCACCATCCGCCGCGTGACCCTCGAGGGCCGCCGGCTGACCTACCTCAACCGCCACGCGCAGACCGGACGCTGCGGGCTGATCGTCTCCGGCCCCGCCCGCACCGGCAAGACCACCGCGATCATCCAGATGGCCAAGACCCTCGAGGTCATCCACCGGCAGCGCCACCCCTACAACGGCGGCGACATCCCGGTCGTCTACATCACCGCCCCACCCGCCGCCACCGGCCGGATGATCGCCGTCGAGTTCGCCCGGTTCCTCGGCATCCCGCTACTGCGCAAACCCAACATCACCGAGGTCATGGAAGCCGTCTGCGGCGTCTGCCTCGACGCCCGCACCAACCTCATCGTCGTCGACGAAATCCACAACATCAGCCTGACCACCCGCAACGGCGCCGAAGTGTCCGACACCCTCAAGTACTTCGCCGAACGCATCCCCGCCACATTCGTCTACGCCGGCATCAACGTCGAACGCAACGGCCTGCTCTCCGGCACCCGAGGCGAACAGATCGCCGGCCGGTTCGGCATGGTCCCCACCGGCCCGTTCCCCCTCGGACCCGACTGGACAGCCCTGGTCAGCGCCGTCGAGACCAGCCTGCGCCTGCACCACCACACCCCCGGCACCCTGGCCCACCTCGACCGCTACCTGCACCAACGCACCGCCGGCATGATCGGCAGCCTCCTACGCCTGATCCGCAGCGCCGCCATCCAAGCCGTCATCGACACCACCGAAGCCATCACCCGCGACAGCCTCGACACCATCGCCGTCGACATCGCCGCCGAGGCCAACCGCAGGACACGACGATGACCAGCCCCGACACCAGCGACGTCCTCGCCGACCGGCCCCAACCACTGCCGGTCATACCCCGCCCGCGCCGCGACGAGACCCTCGGCTCCTACGTCCGACGTCTCGCCCTCGCCAACCACCTGCGACCCAGCTACCTACGCCAATACCTCTGCGCCCCGCCCGCCTACCAAGGGTCGGTACGCGCCGCACGCCTGGCCGTGCTCACCAACCGCACCGTCGACGCCCTGACCCGCCACTTCACCACCCTGCAAACCACAGCCCGACCCCACCGCCTACACCCCGAACCCAACACGCCCACACCGCAAGAACCCGAGCCCGACGAACCTCCGCGCCGACCGCGCAGCATCGCCAACCTGGTCAAAAAACGCGGCCAGAAAGCCGCCCGCGAACTCCTCGACGCCATCCGCCAGGAAGCGAAGATCAACCCGTCCCTACGCTCCATCACCCGCAAGTTCAGAGTCCACGCCGACACCGTCCTCCTCGCCCTCACCACCGACCCGAACCCGCCGACGTTCAGGCGCACACCACCCCGACGGAACCGCATCTTCGACCCCTACGCCCACATCATCGACGACCTCCTCGCCCAAGACCCGGCCATCTCCCGGTGGGCAATCTGGGAACACCTCGTCGACGAACACGGCGCCGAACTCTCCTACGGCTCCGTCCGCGACTACATCATCGGCAAGATCCGCGACCAAACCGTTCCACGGAGCAGATCAACTGAGAAAACCAGCCCGAAACGCCACAGCCGAGCAGGTCAACTGAGAAAACCCGACCACCCGCATTCTCAATCGAACTGATCCGCCCAGCTCAGCGCGTTCCGCCCGGAGCAACTTCATTGAGAACGGACAGCCTGTTCGTTCTCAGGCGATCTGCCCCGTTCCCAATGCTTCTGTTCCAAACCGCGCCGGCCTTCTCACCGCTCGCCTCGCCTTACGGGGCTGGATTGCATGAACGCGGCCACAGCGCTGCTCAACGGGATCTCACCGGACGCCGCGCTACCTCGACGTCATCGACGAATGGCTATGACAAAGTGTCACGCGGCGCGGTGCGGCATCGGCATCCGCGTAGCTGTCATGGCCGCCGTGTCCAGTGGCGCGTGACCGAGCCGGACATGTGCGTCGGTGTCCTTGGCGTTTTCCCTGGGACGCTGGGGCGATGCCCGGCGGAGTGCAGCCGGCGGAAGTGCGCGTCAGCGGCATGGCATGGGTGCTGTGTCGGTGACCGGGCCAGTGTCAAATGCCTGATCAATGGCCCTGTCGGACAAAATGTCAACGACGGACGCCGATGTTATGGCGGGGCTCGTCCACGGCGGCGTGACCTGCGTGGGTGATGCCAACCTTTAGGTCACCGGCCCGATCCGGCGCGCCGGCATGGCCGGCGCCGCTTTGCCACTACACACGTGTCCATCGACGGTGTTCGTTGACATGTGTCGCGCTGACATGGCGCGCCTCGGCCCCCGTCCGGACGCCGACCAACCTCTGTCATCGCTCGGCTGTCACGCGCCGGATGGCATGTCCACGTCACTGACAGCGGCGACCGCTTCCATCGCGTCGACATGCGCAGTTGCTCGGTGCGCGTCGCCGCCAGGTCTTCACCAGCTCGGCGGATGCCGGACATCCTGTCCTCTAGGTGGCGTGGCTCTGCGACCTCGCCGCGCCGTGAGCGTCCGGAGGCGGCAACACCTGGCCGGGCGGTGGACCGCGTCAGCAGAGGGCGCATCCGGCCCGGGAAGGCACCGCGCCGGACACCAGACGGGTCGCTGTGAGCGGCTGTGAGTCGTTGTGAGCGACCCTGAGGTACGCCAGCCGGTGTGGGCAGTGGCGGAGCGGGCCGCGTGTCGCGTCGTTGTTGGGCGGCATGGCGGGGGCATCGCTGGCACTCACAGGCCTGCTCAAGGGCCCTGCCGGGCACCTGGCGCCACCAGTGCCGGCCGGATGGCCCGGTTCGCTGCACTGAGTGCCCCACAGGGGGGTCGTGCGGCCCTGACCTGCGGTGTGAGCGTGTGTGAGTCGGCCATGGCGTGATCGGTGTCTTCGAGCGTGGCCCAGATGTGACGGCTACGCCGCATCGTCTCTGACCTTGGAGTGGCAACGATGACTGCCTCGAACACCCAGTGGCCGGATTCTCCGCTGGAGGCCGCGGACGTGGCCTTCGCCCTGCTGACCAGCGACCCCGAGCCCCTGTCGATTGACTGCGACGCGTTCAGTCCGGACGTCGGACTGCCGGCGGAGGTGATGACGCTGCCGGCGGTGCGGGACTGGCTGCTGGCGCACCCGCGTGCCTTCCTGGCGCGCGACGCGGTGTGGGCGGAGGTCATCCGCCGCGCACGGCTGGACGGGCCGCAGTGGGTTATCGGCGCGGTCGGCATGGCCATGCCGGCGCTGCGCCGCTATGCCCGCCAACTGCGTGCCGGCTACCGTGGCGACCCCGACGACATCGAGGCGGAGATCCTTGCCGGGTTCCTCGCGGCGCTGCGCGACCACGTGGACCTTGCCCAACCCGCCCCGTACGCGGCGTTGTGCCGTGCCGGGTGGCGCGCTGGCCACAAGGTGCGTCAGCAGGCCGGGGAGTTCACTCCGGTGGAGGACGTGGAGCACGCCACGGGGCCGCGTACCCCACGGGTGCCGTACGGGCATCCGGACGTGCTGGTCAGGCGGGCCGTTCGGTTGGGGATCCTCGACGAATGCGATGAGCAGCCCTACATCGACGTGCGGCTGGGCCGGCGGGCGATCGAGCCCATCGCTGCCCGGTTGGGCCTGACCACCGACGCGCTGCGGATGCGGTTGGGTCGCATCGACACCCGCATCGCCGAAGCCCTCGCGAGCGGACTGCTGACCGGAGTCGCGTCCCCTCAGGCCGCGAAGGAGCTGACGGCGCGGGCCGAGCGGCGGGCCGCCTTGCGCGCCGCCAGCCGACAACTCGCCCGCAGCGGCACGCCACAGGCGGCAGCCGCGTAGTAGACGACAACCGATACACGTGGCGCCCCTACCCCGCCCGGTAGGGGCGCCGCGCCGTGTCCTGCCATCGAGCACGCAACCCAAGGGGCGTCAGGCTCGCGGCTTACAGCTCGGCCGTCGCTGCCACTGGGGCCGTGGTGTGAGCGGTTGTGAGTCGCTGAGAGCGACTGTGAGTACGGCAGGCGTTCGCCAGGGCACACAAACGACGGTTTAAGGGTGCGGGCCTTCCCGCCCGCCCCATGGCGGGCCGCAGGGGTTCCGCCCGCCGCCAGAAGACCGGGCACGCACCAGACACAGCCCGTGCCGGACGTCTCCGGGTGCCGCGCAGCTCGGTGCGCTGACACCTCATCGAACGCCGCTACCCGACAAGGGAGGACGTGCTCCTCCCGGGGACGGCTCGTGCTCGTGGCGCTGTCCGCGCCCGCCCTCTGGCGGTGGTTCACGCACCCTGTCCGCCCGCAACCGCCCCGCCACGCGCTCTTACGGCCGCCGGGGCCGGAGGTGACCACCCTGATGTTCCGCATCCCGGCACGTCTTCGTGCCCTCACCCGCTCCCGCACCATCTACCGGGTCGCTGCGGTGATGGCCGCCGTGATCCTGCTGCTGTCCGCACCCGCCGCCGCGCACGCCGCCCCCAGCGGGCAAGTGGTCCTAGCGGCGAACTCCCTGCCGGTCGTCATCGGCAACCTGCAGACCTGGCTGATGGGTTTCCTCGCCGCCGTCGCGACCCTGTTTCTCATCCTCGCCGGCGTCTACTGGGCCACCGCCGGTGGTGACCCGGCGCAGGTCGACCGGGCCAAGGGCGCGTTGAAGAACGCGCTCATCGGCTACGCCCTCGCCGTGCTCGCGCCGGTCCTGCTGCAGGTCGTGCAGGGAATCGTCGGGGGCTGATCATGGGCTGGCTGCTCGACCAGATCCTGGACTGGCTGGCGACGGCGATCCTGGCGACCCTGGACGCGCTGTTCGGGGTGATCGGCAGCGCCTTGCTGATCACCCCGAACGTCACGAGCCTGCCGCAGGTGCAGGCCCTGACCGGCCGTTCCGTGCTCGTCGTGGACACCGTCTTCGTTCTGGCCTTCGTGGCCGCCGGCGTGCTCACCATGACCGCCGGCGGCAGCGAGACCACCCGCTACACCATCAAAGACCTGATCCCGAGGTTGATCGTCGGGTTCGTCGCCGCGCACTTCTCGCAGCTGTGGTGCGGCATGCTCATCGACCTCGCCAACGCCCTGACCGGAGCGCTCACCACCCCGGAAGGGGACAGCGACGGCGCGCTGCGGGCGATCAAGACCCACGTCGCCGCCGGACAGGACAAGATCGCCGGGCTGCTGTTCGTGATCTGCGCGGCGATCATCGCCGTGCTGCTCGCCAGCACCACGTTCAGCGTGATCGTCCGCTTCGCGGTTGTCCTCGTCCTGACCGCCTTCGCGCCGCTGGCCCTGGCCTGTCACGCGCTGCCGCACACCGATCCGGTCGCCCGGCTGTGGTGGAAGTCGTACATCGGCGTCCTGGCCGTGCCCGTGGTGCAGGGCTTCACCCTCTACGCGGGGCAGTGGATGCTCACCGACCCACAGCACCTGCTGCCGGTGCTCGGCCTGCCGGTCGAGCCCGGCGGTGTGCTCAACCTGTTCGTCGTCATGGTCATGCTCTGGACCACGCTGCGGGTCCCCGCCCTGATGCGCCGCTACGTCGCCGCCGGAGGCAGCGGCGGCCGCGGGGTGAACATGCTCGGCGCCGCCGTGCGGGTCATCGTCGTGCAGCAGGTCACCCGCTCCATCCCCGGTCTCGGCCGCGGACTGAGGGCGGTGGGCCGATGAGCACCCATGCCGACCGGTCCGACGCGGCCCGGGCGCGGATGCCGACGGGCGCTTCATACTGCCTCTCCTGCGGATGGTGTTGGGGTTCGCGTGGCTGACCGTCGCGTTGGCGATGTCGGCAAGTGTCCAACGAGTGAGTGGGGTTGACCGCGCCTGGTAATGTTCGGGGGTCGTTGCGTTGGCGGGGTCTGCGCTGTCAGGGTGGTGTGCGGGGCGTGGGCGGGAGTGTTCACGCCCCGCACGGCGGGCATCCTCGGCGAGGAGACCGTCCTGCCGTCGGCGGGTACGCCATCGCGGGGAGCGGCGGGTGGCCAGGCAGACGGGTCAGGTTCAGCGGGTGTACGGGAAGGGCAATCTGCTGCTGGGTTGCCGAGGCCGGGTGGTTGGTCTGCGTGGTTGGTGGTCAGGGGCGTCGGCGGGTCAGTTTCCACGCGGTTTCGGTCACGGCGGCTACGGCGAGGCCGTAGGCGAGGTGGGCGACGAATCCGCGCAGGTGGGCGGTCAGGGGGTAGGCCCGGTTGGGGGCGGAGAATCGTAGCGCTGGGGTGAGGCCTTCGTCGACGATGAGGGACATGGCCGCGCCGGAGGCCAGACCGGCCAGCACCGGGTTGAGGCCGGTGGTGCGGCGTAGCACCGAGTAGATCGGCGCCCAGCTGATCGCCAGGCCGTAGTGGATGGCCATCCCCGCCCGCTGCCGTGCCGTGCCGCGTAGGTCGACGCCGAGCAGGCGCAGGGTCTTGGCGGCGGCGATCTCGTAGGGCAGGCCGGGGCGGGCGGTGTCTTCCCGCTTGCGGTCGGCGTCGGATTCGAGCTGGTAGAGCTTCATGCTGATCGGGTCCATCACTTTGGTTGCCGCGTAGCCGGCTGCCGGGGCGACGGCCAGGTCCTTGATCGTCTCGGTGAGCCTCATCGTGCGGTCTCCTTCGGTGGTGGGCGCGGTGCCGCTGGTATGTGACTACCCGGGGATGTCGTGAGCGTGCAGGAGTGCGCCGAATTCGGCAGTGCCGCTGTCCCAGGGGGCGGTCAGGAGGCGCAGCAGGACAGCTTCGCCACGTCGCGGGTGAAGGTTTGGGCGGCGAGTTTCAGACTTTCGGCCATGGTCAGGTAGGGGCACCAGGTGTCGGCCATCTGCGCCACGGTCATGCCGGCTTGCACCGCGTAGACCGCGGCGGCGATGACGTCGCCGGCGTTGTCTGCTAGGACGTGCACTCCCCGGATGCGGCCGCTGCCGCGCTCGGCGACGATCTTGATGAGGCCGCGGGTGTCGCGGTTGACGATCGCTCGTGGCACGTAGTCCAGGGGTAGGACGCGGCATTCGCAGTCCAGGCCCTGCTCGGCGGCTTGGGCGTCGGTGAGCCCGACTGAGGCGATCGCTGGGGTGGTGAAGGTGACCCGCGGCAGGTGGGTGTAGTCCATGCTGCGGCTGGCGTCGTCGAAGGCGTTGTCCACGATCAGGGCGCCGTGTGCGCCCGCCACGTACACGAACTGCGGATGCCCCGTGACGTCGCCGGCGGCCCAGATCCGCCGGTTGCTGGTGCGTAGGTGCTCGTCGACGATGATCTCGCCCCGCCGGCCGACCGTGACCCCCACCTGGTCGAGGTTCAGGCCCCGGGTGAGGGGGCGGCGGCCGGTGGCGACCAGCAGCTGCTCGGCGGCCAACTCCAGGGTGCCGGTACTGGTGGTGAGGGTGAGTGAGTAGCCGGCGGCCTTGCGGGCGACGGCGGTGACGGTGGCGCCGGTGTGCACGGTGATGTCCTCGTCGGCGAACACGCCCTCGATGGCCGTCGAGATCTCCGGTTCCTCGAACGGCGCGAGCCGGTCCACGGTCTCCACCACGGTGACCCGTGTGCCCAGGCGGGCGAACAGTTGTGCTTGTTCCAGGCCGATCGCGTTGCCGCCGATGACGATCATCGACTCGGGAAGCCGGTCGAGGTCCATCGCCGTGGTGGAGGTCAGGTAGCCGGCGTCGGCGAGCCCGGCGATCGGCGGCGTCCACGGCGCCGATCCGGTGGCCACCACGTAGTGCGTGGCCTCGATCGTGCGGGTGCCCCCGTCGGCCTGTTCCACCGTCAGGCGCGGCTGGTCAGGGTCGCCGGTGAAGCGGGCCGTGCCGGGCAGGATCTGCCAGCCGTACTCGGCGGCCAGGTCCACGTACTTGTCCGCGCGCATCGTCTCGACCATGGCGCGTTTGCCGTCGATCAGCGCCGCGAAGTCCACCACCGGTTCCGTCGGCCGCAGACCGGGGAACCGGCCGGCGGCGAGCGCGGTGTGCCGGGCGTCGGCCGCGGCCAGCAGCGCCTTCGACGGCACACAGCCGGTGTTCACGCACGTGCCGCCGACGGTGCCCTTCTCGACCATCACCACCGACAGGTCGCGTCGTCGGGCCGCGATGGCCGCCGCGAACGCCCCACCACCGGAACCCACGATCGCCAGGTCGTACGCCATGGCCCTGTCCTCCACCCTGCTCAGCCGAGCCCTGTTACCCGGATGGGAAGATGCTACGCTCTCATCTTGATATCCGGATGAATAGGGGTTTGTTTGGTGGGTCAAGAGTCACGCGATCGGATCATCCTGCTGCCCGACGAGGCAGGCGGGGTGGAGATGGTCGCCAAGTTCTTCCGCGCCCTGGGTGACCCGACCCGGCTGCGGCTGCTGGAGTTCCTGCTCCACGACGAGCACACCGTCGGCGAGTGCGTCGCGCACGTCGGCCTGGCCCAGGGCCGGGTCTCCACCCACCTGGCCTGCCTGGCCGACTGCGGCTACGTCACCGCCCGCCGCGACGGCCGGCGCACCTTCTACACCGCCACCGACCCCCGGGTCGCCGACCTGATCCTGCAGGCCCGCTCGCTGGCGGCCGACAACGCCGCCGCCCTGGCCGCCTGCATACGCATCACCCCCAGCCCCGAAGACGGCGCCCGATGACGATACGCAACCGGCCCTCCGCCGCCCCGACGGCCGCAGCCGCTGGCGGCGTGGCCGCCATGGCCGCCTGCTGCACCACCCACCTACTCATCCTCACCGGAGTCCTCGGCGGGATCGGCGGGTTCATCCAGGGCGGTGTCGCCCTCGGCGCCGGTGCCGCAGTCGCCGCCGCAGTGGCCATTGAGCGTGTCGAAGATCGCTTCGATCCACTGGCGCACGTGTAGCAGGCGCTGTTCGGTGGGACTCACGGCGGGGGTCGGATGTCCTTGCGGGCGGGGCGGACCAGGTGGGCATTGAGGTCGTCGAGGAACGCCTCGAACGCCTGACCGGCGAAGCCCCGGTCGGCCAGGATCACCTGGCCGGACTGGACGAGGTGGTGATCGACTTCCAGCAGGGCCCTGGTCACCTCGCGTTCGTCGAGTTTCGGGTGGCCAGGCACCAGCTCACCGGCATGCCCTCGACGGTCGTGACCAGATACAGGTGCATGCCCCAGAAGTAGCGGGAGTGGGAGGCGCAGTAGCCGTAGCCGGCGTCGCCTGCCAGGTCGCAACGTTTGGCGGTCTCGCGGGAGGCTCCGCAGGGCACGGGCGTGGAGTCGATCAGTCGCAGGGCCGGTACCCCGGTCGGGGTGTTGGCGGCCAGGTGCCGGATCACTGTGGCGCCCAAAAGTTCGCGTGTCGGCTTCACTGTGAACCACCCGTACTCGTGCGGGTGGACGCACATCGGGTCGGCGCGCTAACGAGTGAATCACCACAGTTGCGGGGACGGGACCGTTAGCGAGACAGCCCCGGGCATACGCACGGGTGTTGTTGACGGGGCTGAGGCTCGATTCGTGTCGTGTGGGTTCGGCGTTCGTCCGGGTGGTGGCTCGTGTCGCGCCTACGATGGGGGCATGCCGCCCTCGAGACGGGAGCTCACGCGGGAGCGGGAGACGTTTTTCCGGTCTCTGTCGTCTCGGGCGGGGCGTGCGCTTCCCTGCTGGGCCGCCGGCGTGGTGTTGATCAAGGTGGAGGAGGGTGACGGCGGGGAGTTCTGGCGGGTGGCGATGCGTGACCAGGCTGTCGTCGTGGACAGGGGCAGCGAGCCGGCCGATGCCACGGTGGTGCTGTCGGCTGGCCTGTTCCACGACTTGATCACGGGTGGTGATCAGTTGATCGCCGCGTTGCTGCGTAACGAGGCGACGGTGATGGGGGAAGTCGCGCTGTTGTTGGTGTTGAGGCGGTTCTTTCCCTCCGCGCCAGGGTCGGGTGACCCGAGGGACGTGGTCGGTGGCAGCCGTTGGCGGGAGCGGATGGACGAGACCATCGCCCGCAGCACACCAGCGGAGCGGGCATGAAGCCGTTGGTCAACATTCTTGACGGCAACACGTTTCTGGTCAGCGACCGGCAGGGGGATGTGGATCCCTCGCCGGCCTTTCCCACGGGCTTGTTCTCCTACGACACCCGCTTCTTGTCCACCTGGCAGTTGACCATCAACGGTGGCCGGCTCACCGCATTGTCAGTGGATGACCTGCAGTACTACGAGAGCCGGTTCTTCCTCGTGCCCGGTGAGCCGACCCACTACGTGGACACCGACATCTCCGTGATCCGTCACCGCACGATCGGCGGGAGCTTCGATGAGGATCTCGCGGTGCTCAACGAGGGCAACGAGCCGGCGGAACTGGTGGTCAGGGTCGAGATGGGCGCGGATTTCGCGGACTTGTTCGAGATCAAGAACCCGACCCGCAAGGTCGCGCCGGTCACCGTCACCGTCCGCGACGGCCTGCTGTGTTTCACCTACCGTCGGGGCAGCTTC
>NZ_JBICUB010000026.1:59243-72812 GCF_043197935.1 Micromonospora sp. NPDC048930 | reverse complement strand
GTCTCACTCATCGGACAGCCAGCAGCCCCGCCGACACGCCGCACCTGGTCCCGTTCATTCGTACCTACCTGGACCCCTGGACTCGTACGCCGACAGCTGCCAGTGCTGCGTGGTCACTCCCGGCGCGCGACGTAGACCGAGATCGAGCCGGTGACCGTGGGCACCACCTCGACCTCGCGCACGCCGCGGAACCCGGCGTCGGACATCAGCCCCTGAAGGGCGCCGTCGGCGTTGGGCTGGGTGTCCTCTTCGCCGTCGGCGAGCTGCACGATCCGGAAGGCCAGGCGCATCAGCCTCGTCCGCTGTTGTCCATAGTCAGCGATCACCAGCTTGCCGCCTGGCCGCAGCACAGCGGACATCGACGCGAGCATCGTCCGTTTCACCATGACCGGGCATTGGTGGAGCACGAGGCTGGACACGACGGTGTTCACCGAGCCTGCACCCAACAACTCCGCCAACGCATCACCCATGCCGACCCGCCACTGCACCGCCACGCCAGCGGCATCGGCCTTGCGCCGCGCCACCGCCAGCACATCAGGGTCGGGGTCGAGGCCGACAACCCGCGCCTGCGGCTCCACACGACCCAACAACAACGCCAGTGAGCCAGTACCGCAACCCACGTCGACGATCACATCATCCGGCTGCGGTGCCACGTACATGGCGGCCAGAGTCCGCCACAGACGTTCGCGCGTCAGCGCGACCACGTGATCGTAGAACCGCGTGGGGGCGAAGCGGCCCAGGGCGGGGGTGAAGGCGTTCTCGCTCATGCCT
Organism: Micromonospora sp. NPDC048930; assembly: GCF_043197935.1. NCBI lineage: Bacteria > Bacillati > Actinomycetota > Actinomycetes > Micromonosporales > Micromonosporaceae > Micromonospora > Micromonospora sp. NPDC048930. Next base: position 72,041 of record NZ_JBICUB010000026.1, on the reverse strand, counting down.
GCAGTCTCGACCGCGCGACCGAGCCAGTCTTGAACGAATCGCTCGACCTGGCCGATCGCGATCCCCACTCGGCCAGACGAGAGCCTCGCTGACCGCACAATCCGACGCCCGCTATTCGGCGGGACCGCGCGTCGAGCGCCGCCCGGCCCCGTCGCTCAACGTGACACACCATTGGCGGCAGATGAGAAGTACGCCTACAAGCTTTGGCCCCATTTTGTAGCCCAGCGTAGGGTGTGCGCCGTGGCAGGTCGCTGGCAGCCGGAAAGCGGGCCCGAAGGCTTCCTGGCAGCAACTGCAGACGGTTCGGAACGCGGGCGTACAGGGGATCGTGGCGGCTCGGTCGCGGTCACACCATTGCGGTTCCTGATTGCCATGTTCATGTGTCGACGTCCGTCGTAACGGTGGGTAGCGCGCGACTCGCGGCAGATATGCCAACTTGATCTTGGTGCGGGTCGGTGGCGAGTTCGATGCAGGGTGCGGTAGACGTGTTGCGGTCAAGTCCGGGCGTAGTGCTGCACGTATTCCTGGGAGGTGAGGGATTGGATGGCGGCCATCAGGGTGTCGGTGAGCCGGCGGATGTCCGCTGGCGTCTCGATGTGCACCGGGATGGCTGGTCCGAAGGTGATGCTGATCGGGCGGCGTCGGGGCAAGCGCGCGCTGGGCGGGCGCAGGCGGTCTTTGCCGCGGATGCCGACCGGGATGATGGGGACGCCGGCCTGGTGGGCGAGGCGGACTGCGCCGGTGCGGCCACGGTAGAGGCGGCCGTCGGGGGAGCGGGTGCCCTCGGGGAAGACGGCTACCAGGCCGCCGGAGCGGAGTACGGGCACGGCGGCGTCGAACGCCGAGAGGGCCGCCCGGCCGCCGCCTCGCTCGACGGGGATGGCGCCCATGCCGGTGACGACGCGCCGGGTGAGGTGGCCGCGAGGGCCGGGAGAGCGGAAGTATTCGGCCTTGGCCCAGAAGGCGATGTGACGGGGCGTCAGGATTCCTAGGAACAACTGGTCGGCGACCGACAGGTGGTTGGCGGCCAGGATCGCGCCCCCGGAGTCGGGGAGGTGACCGAGGCCGGTGACGGTGGGACGCCAGGAATGGTTCAGGTATCGGCCGATGGTCTGCTGGGCCAGCGCGTACAGGGGTGGGGTGCGGGTCATGCGGCGGGTCCGAGGTGGGCGGTGAGGGCGGCGTCGAGCAGCGCGCTCGGATCGGTGGCGCCGGTCGCGAGGGTGAGGCTGCCCCAGTTCCACAGTTGGGCGATGCCGTGCAGGTTGGCCCACAGTGCTCCTGCGACGACCTGGGCCGGCGGCTCGGGCTCGGGCCGGGCCTGGGCAACCAGGTCGGTGAGGAGCCGGAACAGTGGCAGGCTGGTGTCGCGCAGCCTCAGGTGGCCGCTCTCCAGCAGGTCGTGGCGGAACATCAGCTCGTACCGGCCGCGACGGGTGGCGGCGAAGTCCAGGTAGACCCGGGCGAGGGTGGCGAGCCGGACGCGTGGGTGGCCGGGTGCCTCAGCCAGGGCGGAGTTCACCCGGGTGGCGAGGTCGGTGAACCCGTCGCGGGCGATGGCCGACAGCAACTCCAGGTGGGTGGGAAAGTAGCGGCGCGGCGCGCCGTGCGAGACGCCGGCGCGTCGGGCGATCTCTCGCAGCGACACCGCGGACGGGCCCTGGTGGTCGAGTAGTTCGCCGCCGACACGGATGAGGCGTTCGCGTAGCCCCTCGTCAGCTTGCATAGACAATGTCTACCATCAGGGGTAGACATTGTCTACCTGAAGGGGAGGCGCTCATGCCCGGTTCGAAAGTCGTTGGCGTAGGTCACTACCAGCCCGCGAAAGCGCTGACCAACCATGACCTCGCCACAATGGTGGCGACGAGCGACGAGTGGATCCGCAGTCGGGTCGGCATCCGGGAACGGCGGATCGCCGGGCCCGCCGAGCCGCTCGACCTGATGGCGGCCGAGGCGGCGGCCGCAGCCCTGCGTGATGCCGGCGTGGCCGCCGAGGCGGTCGACTTGGTGGTGGTGGCGACCTGCACAGCGGTCGACCGCAGTCCCAACATCGCCGCCCGGGTCGCGCGTCGGCTCGGCATGCCGTCACCTGCGACGATCGACGTCAACGTCGCCTGTTCCGGGTTCACCCACGCGTTGGCCACGGCTGACGGCGCCGTTCGGCTCGGCTCGGCGACGAACGCGGTGGTGATCGGCGTGGAGCGGCTGAGTGACTTCACCGACTGGACCGACCGGACGACGTGCGTGCTGATCGGTGACGGAGCCGGCGCGGTGGTGCTGACCGCCGCCGAGCAGCCCGACATCAGCCCAGTGGTGTGGGGCTCCTACCCAGACATGGGCGAGGCCGTGGTGATCGAGGGTGATCGCAAGTTCACCCAGGCGGGACAGACCGTCTACCGGTGGGCCACCACCACGCTGCCGGACATCGCCCGCCAGATCTGCGTCGCCGCCGACGTCACGCCGGACGATCTCGGCGGCATCGTCCTGCACCAGGCCAATCTGCGCATCATCGAGCCGGTCGCACAGCGGATCGGGGCGACGAAGGCCGTCGTCGCCCGTGACGTCACGGAATCGGGCAACACCTCGGCGGCAAGCATCCCGATCGCGCTGTCGAAACTGCTGGAACGCGGAGAACTCGAGCCCGGTGCACCGGTCCTGCTGCTGGGCTTCGGCGGAGGACTGTCGTACGCCGGACAGATCGTCCGCTGCCCATGACCATGACTATGAACCGTGCGGCGGGACGTGTCCGGCGTGGGCGTGTCGGGCAACACGAGGGCCACCGAGGTAGTCCAGAATCGTGGCCACGGCCACCATCTGTTCTGTTCTTCGTGCGCTTGCAGGGAGCGTGAAGGATCAGCAGGTAGCGGCCGGTTTACGTCTCGACGACACGCCGCACAGGATCAGCGCGACGCGCGGGCGCCGGAAAAGCTCAGCCGGCGTTGTCAATTCGATTGTCCACGGCGATCCAGTTCGTCTCCCACGTCTCTCCGCCGTCGTCTGAGAAGGCCTGTTCGAACCTCGCCTTGTCCGGGCCCTGCCGGAAGATGAGGAAGCGCACCTTGATCGCACGTCCCCCGAGCTGGTCGTCGCCGTAGAACTCGCCCACACCGTCATGGAACCCGCCGTACACGGACGGGGTGAGCAGTCCATCGCGGACGTTCACGAAGGTCAGGCTCCAGCGCCCCGCCTGGGGCTCATAGAGCCGCAGATTGAGGCCCTCGATCCGTCCGTTCGGCCCCGAGACGTCAAGTTCGACGACATTCGCACGTCGGTCCAGCAGCGGACGCACGACGCTCGTACCCTCGAAGTGGAGCCATTCATCCTCAGATCCCGAGAGTGGATCGGCGAGCACCCGCACCCTGGTATGCCAGGCACCGATCTCCCAGTCGAAGTCACGTTGGCCATCCACCACAGCCGCCGAAGCCCTGCGGGGCGCCGCCGCCGCGTCGCCCGACGCCGCTATCGCGGTCAGCATGAGGAGCGAGAGGCACGGGACAAGGATCTGCTTGTATGGCACGGTGATCTTGGTGTGAAGGTTCATGATTCGACTATCTGAGCGGAGCACGCCCATGAACAAGAAGGCACCTGCAGGTAACCCCTCACCGTCGCGCCCCAACCCTCTACCTGGCTGCCCGATGGCCGCGGCCTTCGCCGCGATCGGTGGGAAGTGGAAGCTGACCCTTTTGTACTGGCTAGCCCATGGCGAGTGCCACTTCGCCGGCCTCCGCCGTCTGGGCGGCCCGATCACGCCCAAAGTGCTGGCCGAGCAGCTGCGCGAACTCGAGGCTGACGGGCTCGTCGAGCGCGTCGTGACCGGACCTATCCCGGCACCGGTCATATACAGGCTCACCTCCTATGGCACCACGGTTTTGCCTGTCGTGGAAGGCGTCCGGGTCTGGGGCGAGGAGCACCTTCAGCGCACCCACGGCCAGGCCACACCCGACGAGTCGATGCGCTGCACGCACGCGATCGCGTAGGCCCGCGGCTGGCCGTGGTCTGGGATCTAACGGTGTTTCCGACCCGACCCACCGGGCGTGGTGCTCGGCGAGGAAGGCGCCGTGATGACCGCGACACCGAACGATGTGGCACCACCTGATCCATCAGCTCGAACGCGTTACCGGCCAGAAAGTCACCCTCATCGCCCGAGACGAACCAACCGCCGTATCACCTGCCACCGGATCGACCACCGCCACGTCAACACCAGCCACCGCGGCTGCGCGGTGCTACACCCGCCCGCGAACTGATCATTTTCGAATCAGCCGCTGTGCGGACGGGAGCGCCGGCTCCCCGCAGGCGTTACGGTCCTCACGGCGGTTGAGCCAGCTCTTCAAAACCAAAGCTCCAGCCGCCATCCCGGTTGCCGGGGCGCGGTGCTGGGCACAGCATGGCCGAATGTCGGAGAAGGCCGTCAGCCTGCGGGTGCTCACCCTGAACGCCCTTGCGCCGTTCTCCGCCGACTGGCCACGCCGTCGGGCAGTGCTCGTCGACGGGCTGCGCGAGCTGCGGCCGGACGTGATGGCCATGCAGGAGGTGGCTGGCGGCGGGGACTTGGACGAGGCCGGTGGCCTGCTTGGGCCGGACTATCACCTGGTGCCGCCGCCGCTGGGACCGGTACGCATTGCGTATCACAAGCCAACCTGGCAGTACCACGCCGAGTACGAGCGGGAACTGCAGGCGGCGCGGACGGCCCGGGCACGTCGAGGAATTCGTTGCCGAGCGGTGGTCCGAGCCGCTCGACCCGGATGGTCCGGGCACCGAGGCGCACGTGGTACTGCTGGGCGATTTCGACGCGGCACCCGATGCTGCGAGCGTCCGGTTTGGACCGGCCGGCTGCCGCTGGCTGGCATCAGCGTCTGTTACCAGGACTGTTGGACGGCGGTTTAGCGTGATGAGCCGGGGCACACCTTCTCGCCGGACAATCCGCCGATCCGGGCCGGGTTGATGCCGCTCGACCGGGGATGGTGGATCGACTACGTTCTGGTCCGGTGCGGCCCGCACGGGTCAACCCTCGACCTGGCGGACGGCCGGCGAGTGCTCAAAATGATGCGCGACAGGTCTCAGTCGGCCAGGTAGCAGCTGGCCGACGACGAGCGCCGTTTCACGCACGACCGCTCGGCCCAGTGTTGGCCCAACTAGCGGGTCGATTGGCGGCGAGTGCGAGGCCCATGCGCTTTCGGGCGTGCGACGGCTGAAGTCACGCGCTGGTAGCCTGACGCGTCTCGCGCGAGAGGTGGAGTCTGTCCGGTGCTCAGGATGGTGCTGCGTAGGTTAGTCGCGGTGGCGGCCGTCTGCATAGTGGCCGCGTGCGATTCTTCAACGGCTCGTACAGCGGATCGATCAGTCGGCGACACGATTCCCTCCAAGGCGCAGGCGACGGGCTCGACCACAGCCACGATGCCGACTTCCCCAGCAGTTCCGGTGACCGGCGGATCCGGCTACTCCGCGACGCTGTCCGCACGCTTGTTGACCGTGGACTCGGTGCCGCCCGGATTCACGGTGCAGATCGCGACAGTCATGCCGTCGGATGCTGGAGATCAACGCCCAGCCGTTGACGTTTCCTGCTCGGACATGATCCCTCTGCTGTCGGCCACGCGGCTGACCGGGACTCCGTCAGCGATGGCCGCAGCCACCCTCAGCTATGACGCGGATCCCGATTGGCCCTGGGTGGCAAACGAAGTCCTCAGGACCTACGCCGGTGAAGGCGCACGACGAGCAATGACCGACCTGCGAACCTTCATCCGCCGTTGCCCCACCGTCGTCGTGTCGTCCGGCCTTGGTGTCGGCGACAGGTACCGCTACGCGTTGGCACCAGGGCCGCGGCTGGGTGATGACAGTGTTCACGTCAGCTGCAGCACGACGTCCGGTTCTGACGAGCTGGAATGGGACAGCATCGTCGTCCGGATCGGCACCACTCTTGTGGTCGTCCAGGAGCAGGGCAACAAACCCGGCGGCGACAAATACCTCACCCAGCTCGCCGAAGCTGGGCTCCGCAAATACCAGACGACCGGATCGTAAGCGCATTACTACGCCGCTGAGGCCAGGGCCGTTCGCGACTCGAGTGGCGGGACTAGGTGTTCTGCCCAGCGAGGTTGGGTGACCGTCGGCGGTGTTTCCATGCGTAGATGAAGGCTGCGAGGCCAAGGATCGCCAGAGCGGCAGCGATCCAGGCGGCCACCGCGAACCTCTGCTCGGCCGCAACGTAATCCGCGTTCTCCTGCTGGATGGCCGCAGACGTCGGGTCCTGGTCGGGCAGAGTGATGTCGTTCCAGACCGTAAGGCAGGGCAGCAGACAGGAGGTCAGCATCAGGAGGACTCCGACCACCGTGAGCAGGCGTGCACGCGACATCGCGACAGGCTCGCACACCACTGGCGGTCATGCTCTCCTGGGAAGGTCCTGAGGAACGTCTCCGCGGATGCGCTCACAGGGGTCGGGCAGCGGCGAGCGTACGTCCTCCGGCTGGCCTGCCCACCAGGTCCTTGTCTGCGGTGATCTTCGTCCTTCCAAACTGCAAGGTGTCCGTACGCTGCTTGATGTGGCAGAGGACGAGGTGGTCTTGCGGCTCAGTCGCGACGAGGCGCTGGTTCTGTTCGAGTGGCTGTATCGCACCGACAAGACGACCAACGACTTCGTCGACCTGGTCGAGGATCAGGCGGAGCAACGGGCACTGTGGAATCTCACCTGCCTACTGGAACGGGAGTTGGTCGAGCCGTATCTCTGTCGTCGCCACACCGGCAGCAGACTACGGCTTGTGCTCCTCGCCGTCCGCCCCATGGCCTCCGTGAGAGCCCGCACCGCGCCGGTGAGTATCGGCAGGATGGCAGAGTGACGCCACCGCTGACTTTGCAGACCGCGACACGCCCGGGTGATGTGGTTCAGGCGGCCGGGAGGTGGTTGGGGGAGGACCTGGCATTGTGCGGGTTTCGGTGGCTGGCCTCGACCGCGACGTTGCAGCGCAGTCTGGGCGAGCGCGTGGAACAGATTGTCCTGCAGGGGTCGACGCGTAACCGGGCGGGCAAGCAGTTGCTGGTCAGTCTGCAGGTGGTGGTGCGCGACCGGGCGTTGCTGCGGTGGCAGCGGGCGCATCCCGAGGTGGCCCTGAGCGGTACCGATTGGCTGGTGGGGCATCCCCTCGGCTACGTCGCGGGGCGAGTCAACGGCTGCGTCTACGGTTGCTACGACGATGGGGTTTTCGATCTTCTCGATCCCGCGGGCCGTCCGGCGACCGTGGCCGCCGTCAGCGCGGTGATTCGCCACAGCGTTCTGCCGTGGCTGGAAGAGACCGCACGCCCGGATCTCATGATGGCTGCGCCGAGCATCACCTTGGAGTTGGGCGGCAGCTCGATCCTCGAGTGGCTGGCCAGCCAAGGGCGTACCGATCTGATCAATCAGGTCGTGAACCGGGTAGTGAGCTCGCGGCCAGGCATGCGCGACCGTGTCGAGCGAGGCGGCCAGTTGGCGCAGCGTGGACAATGGCCATCCCCCGACGACCGTGCCGAAGCGCTGGGCTGGTCAGCTGAAATGCTGACCGGCGGCCGTGACGGCCGCGTTGCCCATGATGATCCAGTGGCAACCTCATGACCAGGGATTCTTGCGCGGTGACGTCTTCGACGGCGCCGTCCTCGTCGAAGCCCACGACGAATGGCAGACCAGCGACCGCCGCTACCTCGCCGAGGGCAGCATGGCCCAGATCAGCACCCCCGCGAGGGCCACCACCAGCGAACTCATCGCTGCCTGACCAGGCCCGTTGTCAGCTCGACAACGAACCGGAAAACTGAACAGCGCACAGCGCCTCACCCAGGCGATCTACACCACGCCACGGGACGTGACCCAGTCCGGCCGACGCCAAGGATCAGATGGCTGTTTGCCAGCCGCGTGCGGATGCATCTCGGGAAGCCAAGCGAGATCAGTGCCCTTGCGCTCCGCTGCGTCCCACAGTAGACGAGCATCGCGACCCACCGCCCAGCGGCGCGCAGTCAACGATCACGGCGGCCCGCACGACCAAGCCGACCGTGGCACGAGGCGTCGAGTACCAGATCAAGACACCCCGTGCCGGGCACGGTCCGATCAGCCATTGCCCTAGATCGTGCGTGCCGGGTCTGACAAGCCTGACCCGCTGGACGAAATCAGGGCTCCTCCGTCCCAGTTTGACGCGCGCCTCCGTAGGGAAGTTTCGCGGACACCTCGATGAAGGAGGCTGTATGGAGACGTCCGCTAGCGTCGGGCGCAGGTATCGACAGCCGACACGGCCATGCGTGGCGGTGCGTGCTGCAGCGCCAACCGCGAGGGGGCGAGCCTAATGGCTCGCGTCGGTCGCTACGGGATCCCAGGGTTCGTGTGGTTCCTGATCTGGCTCGTCGTCTGCATCTTGATCGTCATCCTGTTGGCCCTGCTCATTCACCACTTCGGAGGCGCCTCTCTTTCGCTCAAGCTCGGCCACTTCTACCTGAACATCGGGGTCACCTGACCTGCCAGATCGTCGACTCTCCGGCGCCGGTACCGCACCAGGTTTGTCAGCCGTCACCTTCGGTGACGGCTGACACGGCTTGAAGTGCCATGCTGTATCGGCGTACGGCTCGGGGATCCGCCGCGGCGGAGTCGGTAGGGATTCCGGCAGCTGAGACTCGAATCCCACGGGCAACCCTCTGACCCGGGCTTGCTGTCCGGTGACCTCTTCGGCGGGCTCGAAGAGGTCACCGGAGCGCCTAGACTTGTGTGAGCTTCAAGGTCTTGGCGATCGTCATCAGCGGTGGGGCAATGGTTCGTGTCGCCCCTCGGACACTCCCGCGTCGCAACCGTGCGACGTTGGACGTGCAGGTGGTCAAGGACGCTTGACCACCTGATTTCACTCTCTGTTACCGCCGTTGGTGGCAGCGTCGTCGTATTGGCGAGGTGGGTCGTGACAGACCGGCCGATCGATTCGGTATTTCCCGGCGGTGGTTCCGTCTGGCGGGCTCAAGATCCGCGGTGACTCGCGTGCCGCGATGAAGCGACCGCCTCTGCCGCGGGCGCGGCTGGCTCCTACTCGTGACAGCAGCACGGTGTATGGGTTGGCGACTCTTGATGTGCACGGCCGCGTCGCCGATCGGGCGGTGATAATCGCTCTCGGCTGGGCTCCTGGCCTCAGGCTGGGCATCAGGGAAAGCGGCGGTCTGATCATCGTCGACCCTGACCGGCCTGCCGTTTGAGCAGCTGCCGCCGCGCGTCGGCTGAGCCGGCCTGGACCGAGGCGCGAAGCACCTCGCCCTCGGTACGGAACGGCCCCGGCGATCGCACGAGCCGGCCGCTGTCCTGCCATGCTGGACAGCGAGCGGGTCACGTCGTGCCACGTACCACCAGGTGGGGGCTGAGCACCGCCGGTGGTGGGAGTTCGCCGGCCAGGACTTGGTCCACCTGGTGTACGGCGAGCTCGCCGAGCCGCCGCTTGTCGAGGTGAATCGTGGTGAGCGGCGGTTCGATCAGCTCTCCGATGCTCAGACCGTCGAAACCAACCAGCGCGCACCCCGCCGGCACGGCCACGCCGAGCCGGCGGGCCGTCTGAAACGCGCCGATCGCGACGAGGTCGTTGAATGCGAGCACCGCGGTCACGTCGGGGTGTGCGGCGCGCAGCGTTTCGAACGCCCTGCCGCCACCTGCCATCGACTGCTCACCGAGGACGATCCATCCCTCGTCGACCGGCAACCGATGGGCGCGAGCGACGTCGAGGAATGTCTGCCGCCGCACCACGGGGTCGCCGGCGCAGACACAGTCGATCATTCCGACGCGCCGGTGCCCCCGCTCGATCAGGTGCTTTAGCCCTGCCCGGACGCCTGCCTCGGTGTCCACCCGCACCAGTGCGTACGTCGCAGAGTCCAGCGCCCGATCGACGATGACCAGCGGCACACCCGCGACGTATGGCTCCAGTTCCTCGTCGGTATGGCTGAAGTAGCCGACGAGCGCGTCGACCTGCCGGCCGAGTGACCGCAGCAGCGTCAGCTCGCGGGAGGGGTTGTTCTCCGTACTGGCGACCACGACCTGCCAGTCCCGGCCGCCCGCCGCTTCGATCACTCCGGCGACGAACTCCGGGAAGAACGGGTTGACCACGTCCGGGACGATCAGGCCGATGGTCACCACGTCGGGCTGGACGAGCCCGCGGCCGAACCGGCTGGGTCGGTAGCGCAGTTCCCGTGCGACGTCCAGCACCCGGCGCTGGGTCTCCGGGTCGATCTCCCCCTTGCCGTTGATCGCCCGCGAGACGGTCTGGTGCGAAACGCCCGCCACCCGGGCGACGTCCCTGAGCGTGACCCGTCTGCCGGCGCGCGCCGGCATCGTCCCGTTCTTCTCCACCACGCTCCCTACTCAACCATGACCGCTCGCGCTCCGGCTTTCCCGGTTGACGCCGGACGGGGCGGTGCGGGAAGCTCCGTTAGCGGTCACGTTACCGCTAACGGGGCGGCTCCTGCGACCGCTCCTGGCCCCGCCTGGACAAGCACGTCTGGAGGACGATGTCGTGGCATCTGTGAGGCGCGCGCTCCCAGCCGAGACTCACCTGTTGTTCCGCGCGGTGTTTGACGACTGGTACGCCCGGGCTGACGTCTGGTCCGCACTGCCGGATGCCCCGGTCGTACCGGACAATCCGCGAAGGCGGTGGTCCGAGTGGCGTTGGCTGCGGGCTCGGCAACCGGAGTCGAAGACTCCTCGATCCTCGGCCGCGCCAAGGTGACCGTCTTCGGCGGCGGCGGTCACCGCCGGCGTGGCATTCGTCCTCACTCGAGCCCTACCGGTTCTACGGCCCGACGATCTCCGCACTCCGAGCGGCGGTGGGCTCTGCTTGACCCCGATGTCCAGGTCTATCTGGGCAGTCGTCGCGTGCCTATCGTCGCGCCGGGTCGGCATCCGAGCGTTATCCGAGCAGCGGACGACCGCGGCTGAAGTCGTCCTTTCGCCCCTTCCGTTCGGCGCCACGCCGACAACCTCGACCAACAGGTCCCGCGCCTGCTGACAGGCGTCCCGATCGTCGTCACCAGCCGCGCTGGGGCGCGGCGTCCCGGCGGCGGGGCGCACGGTTTGCGGCCGTGGGCGCAGCCTGAGTTCGACGCGTGGCCGGGCGGTCACGACACGTCATGTTCCGTGGCCTGCGGCAGGTGTCGCGGCCCCGATCACTCCAGACTCCAGATAGTGGGCGTCAATGTCCGAGGCGGTGCGGGCGGGTGCACGACGTCATCGGGTCCGTCACGGCGGGGTGATCGTCGGCGGGCGGAAACCCTGCCGCCGGGCCCCGTTGGGATCCGCGGCTGGCCGTGCGGGAGCCGGTGGGGATTGAGCGAGCAGGCGCCGGGGCCGGCTCCGGCTCGAGCGGCTGGGACGTCGGCGAAGTGCCGTCGAGGCTCGTGGTCGTAACGTAACCGTTACCTCCCTGCCATTGACCCGGAGTGGCCGATGAACAAAACATGTGAGCGCTAACAATCCCATCTCACCCTCGTAAACATCCCCCGCCAGTTGCTGATGTGAGCGTTAGCAACCCGATCTTCCGGTCCCCGGGCCGTTCCCCCAGAGGAGTGACATGAAGCTTGCGAAGCTGGCCGCCGCCACGGTCGGCCTGATCGTCGCCACAGGCCTCGCCGCCTGCGGCTCTGCCACCAAGACCGTCGACAAGGCTCAGACCGGTGACGCCGCCGCCGCACTGGTCGGTGTCACGATGCCCACCAAGTCCTCCGAGCGCTGGATCCACGACGGGGAGAACCTCAAGAGCCAGCTCGAGGCGCTGGGTTACAAGGTTGACCTGCAGTACGCGGAGAACGACATCCCGACCCAGGTGAACCAGATCGAGAACCAGATCACCAAGGGCGCCAAGCTGCTGATCATCGCCTCGATCGACGGCACCGCGATCACCACCCAGCTGCAGGAGGCGGCCGACAAGAAGATCCCGGTCATCGCCTACGACCGCCTGATCCGCAACTCGCCGAACGTCGACTACTACGCCACCTTCGACAACTACAAGGTCGGCGTGCAGCAGGCGACCTCGCTGCTGGTCGGCCTGGGCCTGAAGAAGGAGGACGGCTCGGACGGCACCGCCAAGGGTCCGTTCAACATCGAGCTGTTCGCCGGCTCGCCCGACGACAACAACGCGACCTTCTTCTTCAACGGCGCGATGGACACCCTCAAGCCGTACATCGACAAGGGCATCCTGAAGGTCAAGAGCGGCGAGACCGACTTCAAGACGGTCGCCATCCTGCGCTGGGACCCCGCGACCGCGCAGAAGCGCATGGAGGACCTGCTCACCAAGACCTACTCCAAGGGTGACAAGGTGCAGGGCGTCCTCTCGCCGTACGACGGTCTTTCCATCGGCATTCTGTCGGCGCTCAAGAGCAACGGGTACGGCACCGCCGGCCAGCCCTACCCGGTTGTGACCGGGCAGGACGCCGAGGTCGCCTCGGTGAAGTCGATCATCGCGGGCGAGCAGTTCGCCACGATCTACAAGGACACCCGCGAGCTGGCGAAGGTCACCGTGAAGATGGCCGACGCGGTGCTCAAGGGCGGCAAGCCCGAGGTCAACAACACCAAGGACTACAACAACGGCGTCAAGGTCGTCCCGTCGTACCTGCTCGAACCGGTGGTCGTCTACAAGGACAACTACAAGAAGGTTCTCGTCGACACCGGCTACTACACCGAGGGCCAGCTCAAGTAGTGCCGTCGGGGCCCCGCCGGGGCCCCCCCCGCCCGGGGCCCCCCCCCCCCGGGGGGGGGGGGGGGGGGGGGGGGGGGAAGGGGGAAACATTGACCAGGGGTTTTATCATATTGGCGACAAAAACAAAAAAGAA
>NZ_JBICUB010000026.1:0-59233 GCF_043197935.1 Micromonospora sp. NPDC048930 | reverse complement strand
CGTCTACCATTACCCACCCGGTGCTCTAATAAAACAAAAAAAAAAATATTTTTCCGGACAACAGGGGAAACACCCCGGTGGCCCCGCAAATTTTGGCCGGGGGGCCCCCCCCCGGCCCCCCCCCGGCCGGGCCCCGCGCCCGGCGTGGCCGGGTGGATCGATCAGGGGGAGAAGGAGGACACCTTGACCGAGGTGATTCTGCAGATGCGCGACATCACCAAGACGTTCCCGGGGGTCACCGCCCTCAAAGACGTCAACCTCACGGTACGACGTGGGGAGATCCACGCGATCTGCGGTGAGAACGGCGCCGGCAAGTCGACGCTGATGAAGGTGCTGTCGGGGGTCTACCCGCACGGCTCGTACACCGGAGAGATCTTCTTCGACGGCCAGCCGGTCCAGTTCTCCGACATCCGCCACAGCGAGCGCCTCGGCATCGTGATCATCCATCAGGAGCTGGCGCTCTGCCCGAACCTGTCGATCGAGGAGAACATCTTCCTCGGCAACGAGCGCGCTCCGCGCGGCGTCATCGACTGGAACCGCACCCACGCGGAGGCTGCCGCGCTGCTGGAGCGCGTCGGGTTGCGGGAGCACCCGGCCACGCTCGCGTCGGACATCGGCGTAGGCAAGCAGCAGTTGGTCGAGATCGCCAAGGCGCTGTCGAAGCAGGTTCGGCTGCTCATTCTCGACGAGCCGACCGCCGCGCTCAACGACGAGGACTCCGCGCACCTGCTGGATCTGCTCCGCGAGCTGCGGGAGCAGGGCATCACGTGCGTGATCATCTCGCACAAGCTGAACGAGATCGAGGCGATCGCCGATTCCACCACGATCCTGCGCGACGGCCGCACGATCGAGACGCTGGACATGAAGAACGACGCCGTCACCGAAGACCGCATCATCTCCGGCATGGTCGGCCGGGACCTGGAGCACCGGTTCCCCGAGCACGAGCCGACGATCGGCGAAGAGGTGCTGCGGATCGAGGACTGGACGGTGCACAGCCCCACCCAGCACGGGCGGGTCGTGGTCTCCGGGGCCAACCTCACCCTGCGCCGGGGCGAGATCGTGGGGCTGGCCGGGCTGATGGGCGCCGGCCGCACCGAACTCGCGATGAGCGTCTTCGGCCGCAGCTACGGCATCGGCATCTCCGGCCGGATCTTCAAGGACGGCCGTGAGATCCAGCTGAAGACAGTGGGCGACGCGATCAAACACGGCATCGCGTACGCGACGGAGGATCGCAAGCGCTACGGCCTGAACCTGATCGACGACATCAAGCGCAACGTGTCGGCGGCCGCGCTGACCAAGCTGGCCACCCGGGGCTGGATCCACGAGAACGAGGAGTACCGGGTCGCCAACGAGTTCCGCACGAGCATGAACATCAAGGCGCCGAACGTCTCGGCGATCACCGGGAAGCTCAGTGGCGGCAACCAGCAGAAGGTCGTGCTGTCGAAGTGGATCTTTACCGACGCCGACGTGCTGATCCTCGACGAGCCGACGCGCGGCATCGACGTCGGCGCAAAGTACGAGATCTACTCGATCATCAACCAGATGGCGGACCAGGGCAAGGCCGTGCTCGTCATCTCCTCCGAGCTACCCGAGCTGCTGGGCATCTGTGACCGCATCTACGCGATGTCCGCCGGGCGGATCACCGGCCAGGTGAGCCGTGCCGAAGCGACGCCCGAGCGACTCATGCAGTTCATGACCAAGGTGAAGGAGCAGTAGTCAGATGACCAGCGTCGGCCCCACGACCGGCCCGAGCACCGCCGTGCCGGCGGCGATCGCGAGCGATCTCGCGGCGCCCGCCGCACCGGACCGGTTCTCCGGCCGGCTCTTCTCGGCGAACCTGCGCCAGAACGGCATCTACCTTGCGTTCGCGTTCATCATCGCGCTGTTCTCCATCCTCACCCACGGGGACCTGCTCGCGCCGCAGAACATCTCCAACCTGGTGGTGCAGAACTCCTACATCCTGATTCTCGCGATCGGGATGATCCTGATCATCATCGCCGGCCACATCGACCTGTCGGCCGGTTCGGTCGTCGCCGTCACCGGTGCGATATCGGCCGTGCTCATGGTGAACAACCACATGCCCTGGCCGCTGGCCATCGTCATCACGCTGATCGCCGGGGCGGCCATCGGCGCCTGGCAGGGATACTGGGTTGCGTACTTCGGGATCCCCGCGTTCATCGTGACGCTCGCCGGCATGCTGGTCTTCCGGGCGCTGACCCTCACCGTGCTGGGCAACCAGGGGATCGGCCCGTTCCCGGACGAGGTCCGCACGATCGCCAACGGCTTCATGCCGACGTACCTGGGCAACATCGGTCTCGGCCCGCTGGACGGGGCCGACCTGTTCACCCTCCTGATCGGACTTGCCTTCATCGCCGGCATCGTGGTGACGCACTGGCGCAGCCGGACCGGCCGGGCGCGGTACGGCCAGTCGGTCGAGCCGCTGCCGTTGTTCATCGCGAAGATGGCGGTGGCCGCGGCGGTCGTCATGTTCGTCATCGTGCAGCTGGCCCGGTTCAAGAACCTGCCCTGGGTGCTCGTCCTCCTCGCCGTGCTGGTGCTGGCGTACTCACTGCTCACCAACCGCGCGGTGTTCGGCCGTCACATCTACGCCATCGGTGGGAACCTCAACGCCGCCACCCTGTCCGGTATCAAGGTCAAGTCGGTCACGTTCTGGTTGTTCGTCAACATGGGCGTACTCGGTGCGGTGGCCGGCATCGTCTTCGCCGGGCGGCTCAATCAGGCCGGGCCCACCGCGGGCAACAGTTTCGAGCTGGACGCGATCGCGGCGGCGTTCATCGGTGGCGCGGCCGTCCAAGGTGGTGTCGGCAAGGTGGTCGGCGCGATCACCGGCGGCCTCATCATGGGCGTCATCAACAACGGCATGTCCCTCATCGGCGCCCCGAGCGAGCAGGTGATGCTCTTCAAGGGCCTGGTGCTGCTGGCCGCGGTGGCCTTCGACGTCTTCACCAAGCGCCGTGCGGGGACCGCGCGATGAGCCGGGCGACGGGTTGACGTGGACCGGGTGAAGATCGCCAATTCGCGTGGCGGGACCCACGGACGGGGCAGGAACAGGGAGGGGGCCCGATGACAGTCCAGCAGCCGCCGGTCATGGCGGACGTCGCCCGGCTGGCCGGGGTCTCCCACCAGACCGTCTCCCGTGTCCTCCACGACCATCCCAACGTCCGGGCCGAGACCCGCAGCCGGGTGCTCGCGGCGATCGCGGAGCTGGGCTACCGGCCGAACTCCGCCGCCCGCACGCTGGTCACTCGTAAATCGCAGACGCTCGGCGTGATCAGCTTCGACACCACCCTCTACGGCCCGGCGTCGATGCTCTATGGCATCGAGCAGGCAGCCCGGGCGGCGGACTACTTCGTCAGTATCGCCAGTCTCCAGTCGATAGACCGGTACACCCTGCTGGAGGCGGTCGGCCGGCTGCGGGACCAGGCCGTCGAGGGCATCGTGGTGATCGCCCCGCAGATCGCGGTGGCCGGCGCCCTGGAGCAGGCCGCGGCCGGCATACCCCTGGTGGGGGCGGCCAGCGGGATCACCGAGGGCGTGCCGACCGTCGGGATCGATCAGCGCGCGGGCGCCGTGCTGGCCACCCGCCATCTGCTGGACCTCGGCCACCGCACCGTCCACCATGTGGCGGGGCCGACGGACTGGTTCGACGGGATCGGCCGGATGCAGGGATGGCGCCAGGAGTTGGAGCGGGCCGGGGCGCCGGTGCCCGAGCCGGTTTCGGGCGACTGGAGCTGTCGCTCCGGCTACCTGGCCGGCCGGCGGCTCGCGGCCGACCCGACCGTGACCGCGGTCTTCTGCGCCAACGACCACATGGCGCTCGGCCTGCTTCGCGCGATGCACGAGGCGGGCCGGCAGGTGCCCGGCGACGTCAGCGTCATCGGGTTCGACGACATCCCCGAGGCCTCCTACTTCATGCCGCCGTTGACCACGGTCCGTCAGGACTTCGGGGAGCTCGGCCGGCGATCCCTGCAACTGCTCGTCGACCGGCTCTCGGCAGGTGGGTCGGGCGTGTCGGGACATGTCGTCGTCGCACCGAACCTGGTCGTGCGCGGCAGCGCGTACGAGCCGCGCAGCTGAACCCGTCCCATCTGTACCTCACAGCGGAGTCAAGCCAGAGATGGATGTTAACGTTAACGACGGCGATCAGTACGTCATCGGCGTAGACTTCGGCACTCTGTCCGGCCGGGCGGTCGTCGTCCGCGTCGCCGACGGCGCCGAGCTCGGCGCCGCCGTGCACGAGTACGCCCACGGCGTCATCGACCGCGAGCTTCCGGGCACCGCCCTACGGCTGCCGCCGGACTGGGCGCTGCAGTGCCCCGAGGACTGGCGGGAGGTGCTGCGCCGGGCGGTGCCAGCAGCGCTCGCCGCCAGCGGTGTCGACCCGGGGAAGGTCATCGGCATCGCCACCGATTTCACCGCCTGCACCGTGCTGCCGACGACCGCGGACGGCACCCCGCTCTGTGAGCTGCCCGACCTCGCCGGCCGACCGCACGCGTGGCCCAAGTTGTGGAAGCATCACGCCGCCCAGGGGCAGGCCGACCGCATCAACGCGGTGGCCCACGAACGCGGCGAGCCCTGGATCGGCCGCTACGGCGGCCGGATCTCCTCGGAATGGCAGTACGCCAAGGCGCTGCAGGTCCTTGAGGAGGACCCGGAGAGCTACGCGCGCTGCGCACGGTGGATCGAGGCCGCTGACTGGATCGTCTGGCAGTTGGCCGGAGTGGAGACCCGCAACACGTGCACGGCCGGCTACAAGGGCATCTACCAGGACGGCTCCTACCCGACGCCGGACTACCTGGCCGCCCTCGATCCGCGCTTCGCCGACTTCCCGGCCACCCGGCTCGAGCCGGCCGACGGGCGCGGCCTGTCGCCCCTGGGCTCGCGGGTCGGTGGGCTGACCGAGCAGGCGGCCGCCTGGACCGGCCTGCCGGCGGGAATCGCCGTCGCCGCCGGCAACGTGGACGCGCACGTCACCGCGCCCGCCGCTCGTGCCGTCGCCGACGGCCGGTTGCTGGCCATCATGGGCACCTCCACCTGTCACGTCCTCAACAGCGCGGTCCTCGCCGACGTCCCCGGAATCTGCGGCGTGGTCGACGGCGGTATCACCACCGGTGCCTACGGCTACGAGGCGGGTCAGAGCGCCGTCGGCGACATCTTCGCCTGGTGGCTGCGCACGGGTGTGCCGGCCGAGTACCACGCGGAGGCCGCCGGGCGCGGTGAGTCCCTGCACGAACTGCTCAGCCGCAAGTGCGCCGACCAGCCCGTCGGCGGACACGGCCTGGTGGCCCTGGACTGGATGGGTGGCAACCGCTCGGTGCTGGTCGACCACGACCTGTCCGGGATCATCGTCGGGCTGACCCTCGCCACGCGCCCGGAAGAGGTCTACCGGGCGCTGCTGGAGGCGACCGCCTTCGGTACGCGGGTGATCGTCGAGGCGTTCGAGAAGGCCGGGATCGCGATCACCGAGTTCATCGTCGCCGGCGGACTGAAGCAGAACGCACTACTCATGCAGATCTACGCCGATGTGCTGCGCCGCCCGGTCTCGGTCGCCACCTCCGACCAGGGGCCGGCGCTCGGTTCGGCGATCCACGCCGCCGTGGCCGCCGGGGCGTACGCCGATGTGCGCAGCGCCGCCGATGCCATGGGCAGCGTGCAAACGGCGGCATACACCCCCGACGACACCAGAGCCGACGTGTACGACCAGCTCTTCGCCGAGTACCAGCTGTTGCACGACACGTTCGGCGGCCAGGGCCTGCTGCACCGGTTGCGGCGCATCCGCAACACGGCCCTCGCCGGACCCCGCCCGATCCGGCGTGAGCCAGGTGGGCGGCGGAACGGCGCCGACACCTCAACGGGCGAGCCGAGTGCGGAAGGAGTGCTGCGATGACCGACCTGTTCGAGCGGGTCCTGCGGGTACGCGAGGAGGTGTGCAAGCTCCACGCGGAGCTGGTCCGTTACGGGCTGGTGGTGTGGACCGCGGGCAACGTGTCGGCCCGGGTACCCGGCAGCGACCTCATGGTGATCAAACCGTCGGGAGTGGACTATGACGGCCTGACACCTGCGGACATGGTGGTTTGCGATCTGAACGGGACCTTGGTGGAAGGAGACCTGCAGCCCTCCAGCGACACCGCGGCGCACGCCTACGTCTATCGCCATCGCCCGGATGTCGGCGGGGTGGTGCACACCCACTCCACGTACGCCAGCGCCTGGGCCGCCCGCGGCGAGCCGGTGCCCTGCGTGCTGACGGCGATGGCCGACGAATTCGGCGGTGAGATCCCGGTCGGCCCGTTCGCCCTCATCGGCGGCGACGACATCGGCCGTGGGATCGTCGAGACGCTCGACGGCCACCGCTCGCCAGCGGTGCTCATGCAGAGCCACGGCGTGTTCACCGTCGGCCGCACCGCGAGGGCCGCCGTCAAGGCGGCGGTGATGACCGAGGACGTGGCACGTACGGTCCACCTCGCCCGCGCCTACGGTGACCCGCCGCGTATCGCCGACAAGGACATCGACGCCCTGTACGACCGCTACCAGAACGTGTACGGCCAGCGATCCACGACGGATGGAGCGACCGCGAGATGACGACACCCGACTACCGCGTCTGGTTCCTCACCGGCAGCCAGGGGTTGTACGGAGAAGACACCCTGCGGCAGGTGGCCGAGCAGTCGCGGCAGATCGCCACCGCGCTCGGCGAGCGGCTGGCCGTCGAGGTGGTCTGGCAGCCGGTGCTGACCGACGCCCAGGCGATCCGCCGCGTGATGCTCGAAGCGAACTCCGACGACGCGTGCATCGGCGTGATCGCCTGGATGCACACCTTTTCCCCGGCGAAGATGTGGATCGCCGGGCTCGACGCGCTCCGCAAGCCACTGGTGCACCTGCACACCCAGGCCAATCTGGAGCTGCCCTGGGCGTCGATCGACATGGACTTCATGAACCTGAACCAGGCCGCGCACGGCGACCGGGAGTTCGGCTACATCCAGGCCCGCCTCGGCGTGCCGCGCAAGACCGTCTTCGGGCATGCCACCGACCCCTCGGTCGCCACTCGGATCGACGCGTGGACCCGGGCGGCGACCGGCGCCGCCCAACTGCGAACGCTGAAGCTGGCCCGCTTCGGCGACAACATGCGGGACGTCGCGGTCACCGAAGGCGACAAGGTCGAGGCGCAGCTGCGGTTCGGCGTCTCGGTGAACACCTACGGGGTCAACGACCTGGTCGCCGCCGTGGACGCCGTCGAGGACGCCCGCGTGTCGGAGCTGGTCAAGGAGTACGACGGCAGCTACCGCGTCGCGGCCGAGCTGCGTCCCGGCGGGGAGCGGCACGACTCGCTCCGCTACGCCGCCCGCATCGAGCTCGGCCTGCGCGACTTCCTCACCGCCGGGGGCTTCGGCGCCTTCACCACCAACTTCGAGGACCTGGGCGGCCTGCGGCAGCTGCCGGGCTTGGCGGTGCAGCGGCTGATGGCGGACGGCTACGGCTTCGGCGGTGAGGGCGACTGGAAGACGTCGGTCCTGCTGCGGACCCTCAAGACGGCGGCGGCTGGCCGGCCCGGCGGCACGTCCTTCATGGAGGACTACACCTACCACCTCGCCCCCGGCAACGAGCTGGCGCTCGGCGCACACATGCTGGAGATCTGCCCGTCCATCGCCGCCGGCACGCCCTCCTGCGAGATCCATCCGCTGTCGATCGGTGGCCGCGAGGACCCCGTCCGGCTCGTCTTCGACGCCCAGCCCGGCCCCGCACTCGTCGTCGGCCTGGCCGACATGGGCGACCGGTTCCGGCTGGTCGCCAACGAGATCGACGTCGTGCCGCCGCCGCAGCCGCTGCCGAAGCTGCCGGTCGCCCGGGCGGTCTGGCGCCCCCGTCCCGACCTGCGCACCTCCGCCGAGGCATGGCTGACCGCCGGCGCGCCGCACCATACCGTCTACTCCGCCGCCGTCGACGTCGAGATCCTCGCGGACCTGGCCGAGATGACCGGCGTCGAACTGCTCGTCATCGACGCCGGGACCGATCTGCGCGCGTTCGCCAAGGAGATCCGCTGGAACCAGGTGTACTACCGGCTGGCCGGAGGCCTCCGGTGACGAGCTCGCCGACGGCGAAGACGACGATCTGGACGGCTAGACTCCGGACCCGGCCGCCTTCAGCGCGGTGGCCAGGGATCTCGGCGTGTCCGGCGAGCAGGTCGCCTCGTGGACGACAGCCGGCTCAACGTGGCCGCTGCGAGGAACTCGGACGGCACGCCGTCCAGTACCGCAACGTGGCAGGTCTGCGGCACGATCTCGGCGAAGCCGCAGAGCGCCTCCGTCGGTGAGGCCGGCCCGCCGCATACCGACGGTAGGCCCTGGTGTGCGGGGCCTACCGTCGGAGCGGCTGCCAACCTTGACGGCTCAGGTGCAGGTGATCACCGGGGTTGCCCAGTCGGCGTGGTCGTAGTTCTGGCCGTCGACTGGGTCCGTGCGGAGCTCGATGAGGTCCACCCCGTCGACCGCGACGTCCAGCGGTACGCCGGCGCCCGCTCCGGTGGCCTCGGCGCCGGCGAGCTTGACACCGTCACCCCAGACCTCGAAGCCGACCCGCCCCCGGTCACCGACCTCGTCGTCGATCCCGACGGTCACGGTGAACCGGCTGCAGCGCGAGCCGAGAAAGTACCCGATTCTGCCCGGCGCGTGGGTGCCGAGGCCCTTCGGGTAGACGGTACCCGCGATCGTCAACGGCTTGCCGTCCCCCGGGGCGGTCTCGCCGTTGCTCATGTCCTTCTCGACCGGTCCCCAGCCGTTTTCCGCGTACAGCCAGGTCAGGTCGGACAGGTGTGACGCGCCGGCCGGGGGTGCGGTCGCCACCGTGAACTGTCCCGCCGCAGTGCCGCTGTACAGCTGATTGCGCCAGGTCCAACTGGCGCTCGCGGTCACGTTCACCGGACCGAGGTCGGGCCGGTCCGCAGTGAGCAGCCAGGTCGCCGTACCGGTCTGGCCGGGGTCGATCGAGCCGATCTGGACCGACCCGGTCGCCGCCGCGGTCCAGCCGGCGGGGGCGGTCAGCGTCAGCCGGGCCCTCGTCACCGCGGTCGTTCCGTCGTTGTGGACCTTCACTGTGACTGCGTTCGCCTCGGCGCCCCCAATGTAGGGCTTCGCCGGCGTCACGTCGACCACGACCATCGGCGGCAGTCCGGTAGTGCCGCCGGCACTGACCCTCAGCATTACCGCGTCGTGGCCGGGGACCTGGGCGCGCACGGTGCCGCGCGAGGCGGACGCGGCGTTGGTCCACAGGTCCCGCACCGCGTACCCGGAGTTGGCCTGCGGCAACCCGAGCTCGGCCGCGGTGGTGCCGATCACGGCCGGCGCCGACGCCCGGTTGAGCAGGACGACGGCGACCGAACCGTCCGACATCTTCTTGGTCCAGACCTCAGTGTCACCGTCATCCCGCAGCTTCGCGCCCTGCCGCCCGCTCCAGTCCTGGTCGACCGCGAGCACGTCCGGATCGGTCAGCTGGTCGCGCGCCCACGCCGGCATCGAGCGGATGTCGTTGCCCGCGATCAGCGGCGCGTTCAGCAGCGCCCACAGGCTCATGTGGGCGCGGCTCTCACCCCGCGTCAGGCCAGGGTTGCCGACCTCGAGCATGTCCGGGTCGTTCCATGCGCCCGGACCGGAGTACGCCTCCAGCCCGACCTGTTGGTCGAGGATCGACATCACGCTCGACCAGGAATCGTTGATGTCGCCGGTGGTACGCCACAGGTCGCCGCCGACCGAGTCACCCCACAGCCACGGGTCGTTGCTGCCCCATTCGCAGATGCTGTAGACGATCGGGCGGCCGGTCTTCTTCAGCGCGTCACCCATCGCCTTGTACCGCTCTTGCGCGGGGACGCCCTGGTTGTTGCAGTTGTCGTACTTGAGGTAGTCGACGCCCCAGTCCGCGAACGTCTGCGCGTCCAGCTCCTCGTGGCCGAGGCTGCCCGGCATGGTCCGCGCGCAGGTCTCGGTGCCGGCGCTGGTGTAGATGCCGAGCTTGAGCCCCTTGGCGTGTACGTAGTCCGCCAGCGCCTTGATGCCGCTGGGGAACCGTTCGTGGTGGGCGACGTACCTGCCGGTCGCGGGGTCGCGCTCCTTCTCGGCCCAGCAGTCGTCGAGGTTGACGTACTCGTAGCCGGCCGCCGCCATCCCGGACGAGACCATCGCGTCGGCGGTGTCGCGGATCAGCTTCTCGTTGATGTCGCAGGCGAACGTGTTCCAGCTGTTCCAACCGAGCGGTGGCGTCGCCGCCAGTATCGGCTCGGCCGCCGAGGCTGCGGACGCTTCTTGTGATGACGTCGCGGCGGACGTCGGGAGGGCGACGGTGAGGGCGAGGGCGAGGGCACTGGTGACTGTTCGCATGGCGGCTCCGTTGGGGCGACTGTTGCGAGTCAGATCTATGTAGGAACATAAATATCTTTGAGCGATCACGTCAAGAT
The DNA here is from genome assembly GCF_043197935.1 of Micromonospora sp. NPDC048930. Taxonomy (NCBI): domain Bacteria; kingdom Bacillati; phylum Actinomycetota; class Actinomycetes; order Micromonosporales; family Micromonosporaceae; genus Micromonospora; species Micromonospora sp. NPDC048930. The sequence goes on along the minus strand of NZ_JBICUB010000026.1, from coordinate 48,774 downwards.
GTGTGCGATTGTGTGGGAATTTCGCTCCGAGCCCGTCAATCACTCAAGGAGGAATCCCGGACGCGGCCTGGAACCGCACCGTCGCAGCGCCGCACACGGATGGAACAGTTGCTCGCCGACGCGCCGGCGCTGCTGACCCTGACTCCGCAGACGACCGACATGCGGCGGGTGTCCGACTGGCTGCTGCACTGGACCGTCGCTGCGGGCATTGAGGGCGTGGTGACCAAACGGTCGAGCGGCCGGTACGAGCCGGGCCGGCGAGGCTGGTCGAAGTTCCGCACCCGGATCGTCACCGAGGCCATCGTCGGCGGGGTCACCGGCGGCATCAGCAACCCCGACACCGCCCTGTTGGGCCGGTTCGACTGGCGCGGCCAGATGAGCGTTAACACGCAACGAAGTGGCGTTAACGTAAGCGTCCACAATCCGGGGTGTCAATACCTCACTCTGCCAAGACATCGGGAGTTGACACGAACGACATCGGGGGTTGACATGGGCTGATGTTAACGCTCACACTCTTCCGCCAAGGGCAGTGGCTGCCGGGCGGCGAGCCCCAGGGCCGGCCGCACGGGAGGGGTCGCTCGAGGCGTCAGAGAACGTGGAGGAAAGTCCAATGTCGAAGAAGTTTCTCGCGGCCGTCACCGGCCTGCTGCTGGCCGCTGGCCTGGCGGCGTGCGGCGGCCAGTCGCCCGCCTCCGGTGGTGGTGGCGCCGGCAAGGACGGCATCACGATGGGCTTCGCCCAGGTCGGTGCCGAGTCGGGCTGGCGGACGGCCAACACCAAGTCCATCCAGGAGGCCGCCACGCAAGCCGGGATCGACCTCAAGTTCTCCGACGCGCAGCAGAAGCAGGAGAACCAGATCAAGGCGATCCGCAGCTACATCCAGCAGAAGGTGGACGTCATCGCCTTCAGCCCGGTGGTCGAGACCGGTTGGGACGCCGTGCTGCTGGAGGCGAAGCGCGCCAACATCCCGGTGATCCTCACCGACCGCGCCGTCGACTCCGAGGACACCTCTCTCTACAAGACCTTCCTCGGCTCGGACTTCGTCGAGGAGGGCAAGAAGGCCGGTGAGTGGCTGGTCCAGAGCTCCGCCGGTAAGAGCGAGGTCAACGTCGTCGAGCTGCAGGGCACAACGGGCGCCGCCCCGGCCATCGACCGCAAGCAGGGCTTCGCCGACGCGATCAAGTCGGCTCCGCAGATCAAGGTCATCGCCTCGCAGACCGGCGACTTCACCCGCTCCGGCGGCAAGCAGGTCATGGAGGCCTTCCTGAAGTCCAACCCGAAGATCGACGTGGTGTACGCGCACAACGACGACATGGGCCTGGGCGCGATCGAGGCCATCGAGGCGGCTGGCAAGAAGCCGGGCGTCGACATCAAGATCATCACTGTCGACGCGGTGCACGACGGCATGCAGGCGCTGGCCGACGGGAAGATCAACTTCATCGTCGAGTGCAACCCGCTCCTCGGCCCCCAGCTGATGGACCTTGCCAAGAAGGTCGTCAAGGGCGAGCAGGTGCCGCAGCGCGTGGTGACCGAGGAGACCACGTTCACCCAGGAGCAGGCCAAGACCGAGCTGCCCAACCGCAAGTACTGATCAGCAGATCTGCCCGAGGGGTGCCCCCGCCACCGGCGGGATGGCGGGGGCCCCACCCCAGCGTCCGGCCTCGCAGCCGGGCACGGCTCGTCGCAAGTGATGGAGGACCACCATGTCGGTGGACGCGAAGCAGGCACCGCGTGGGGCCGAACCGGCCGCACTCGTCCAGATGCGCGGGATCTCGGTGGAGTTCCCCGGTGTGAAGGCCCTGCAGGAGGTGGATTTCCGGCTCTTCCCGGGCGAGGTGCACGCCCTCATGGGCGAGAACGGCGCGGGCAAGTCGACGCTCATCAAGGCCCTGACCGGCGTCTACGCCGCCAGCGCCGGCCGCACCACCCTGGACGGACGCGAGGTGTCCTTCTCCGGCCCGGCTGCGGCGCAGGTCGCCGGGATCAGCACGGTCTACCAGGAAGTGAACCTCTGTCCCAACCTGACCGTCGCCGAGAACATCCTGCTCGGCCGCGAGCCGCGACGCTTCGGCGCGGTCGACGGCCGGGCCTGCCGGGCCCGCGCCGCCGAGCTGCTCTCCGGCATGGGACTGCGCATCGACCCCGGGTCGGTCCTCGCCGAGCACCCGATCGCCGTCCAGCAGCTCGTGGCGATCGCCCGGGCCGTCGCGGTGGACGCCAAGGTCCTCATCCTCGACGAGCCCACCTCCAGCCTCGACCAGGACGAGGTGGCCGAGCTCTTCCGCATCATGCGTGTGCTGCGGGACCGGGGGGTCGCCATCCTCTTCGTGTCCCACTTCCTGGAGCAGGTATACGAGATCTCCGACCGCATGACGGTGCTGCGAAACGGCCGGCTGGTGGGGGAGTACCGCACCGCCGACCTCCGCCGCCTGGAGCTGGTCTCCCTCATGATCGGGCGTGAGCTCGGCGCCTTGGAGGAGGTGGAGCGGCTTGCCGGGCAAGCCGGCGAGGAGGCATCCAGCGTTCCCGTGCTGCGAGCCACCGGCCTTGGCCGCAAGGGCGCCGTCGCGCCGTTCGACCTGCAGATCAACCGCGGCGAGGTGGTCGGACTGGCTGGGCTCCTCGGGTCCGGGCGTACCGAAGTGGCGCGCCTGCTCTTCGGCGCGGACCGCCCGGACAGCGGCCAGGTGAGCGTCGACGGCAAGCCCGTCCACCTGCGCGGCCCGCGCGCCGCCATCGCTGCCGGGATCGCCTTCTGCTCCGAGGACCGCAAGGGGGAGGGCGTGGTGGCCGACCTCAGCATCCGGGACAACCTGATCCTCGCCATGCAGGCCGGCAACGGCTGGGCCCGGCCCATCCCGCGCCGCACCAAGGACCGCCTCGTCGAGCAGTGGATCAAAGCGCTGGACATCCGGCCGGCCAATCCCGACACGCTCGTGGGCAAGCTGTCCGGCGGCAACCAGCAGAAGGTGCTGCTCGCCCGGTGGCTGGTGACCAAGCCGAAGCTGCTCATCCTCGACGAGCCGACCCGCGGCATCGACATCGGGGCCAAGACCCAGATCCAGAAGCTCGTCGCCGAACTCGCCCAGGAAGGCATGGCCGTGGTCTACATCTCCGCCGAACTCGAGGAGGTGGTACGCCTGAGCCACCGCGTCGTGGTGATGAAGGACCGGGCCAAGATCGCCGAACTCGACCAGCACGCCACCGTCGACGACATCATGCGGCTCATCGCCCACGTCGACGAACGCTCCGAGGCGGTGGCCGCATGACCTCCGACCGCCTGCTGGACCGGTTTCGTGGCAGCGGTCTGCTGTGGCCCCTGGTCGCGCTCGTGGTGCTGCTGGCGGCCAACGCCGTCGTCCGCCCGTCGTTCCTGGCCCTGCGGTTCCAGGACGGCCACCTGTACGGCAGCCTCATCGACATCCTGAAGAACGGCGCGCCGACGATGCTCATCGCGCTCGGCATGTGCCTGGTCATCGCCACCCGGGGCATCGACCTGTCAGTCGGTGCGGTCGTCGCCATCTCCGGCGCGGCCACCTGCTCCTGGATCGCGGACGCCGCGGCACCGGGCGGCGCCGGGGCGGCCATCATCGGCATGGGCTTGGCCCTCGTGCTCTGCGCCGTCCTCGGACTGTGGAACGGCTTCCTCGTCGCCGCCCTGCGCATCCAACCGATCATCGCGACGCTCGTGCTCATGACCGCCGGGCGCGGCATCGCGATGCTCATCACCGACGGCCAGATCATCACCGTACGCAACCCGACGTTCCGCACCATCGGGGCCGGCTTCCTGGTCCTGCCCGTATCGATCCTCATCGCCGTCGCCGTGTTCGTGCTCGTCGCCCTCGTGACCCGCCGGACCGCGCTGGGCCTGCTCATCGAGGCCGTCGGGATCAACCCGGAGGCCAGCCGCCTGGCCGGCCTGCGCGCCCGCACCATCCGATGGACCGTCTACGTGTTCGCCGCGATCTGCGCCGGCGTCGCCGGCCTGATGATCAGCTCCAACGTCAGCGCCGCCGACGCCAACAACGCCGGGCTCTGGATCGAGATGGACGCCATCCTGGCCGTCGTCATCGGCGGCACCTCGCTGGCCGGCGGCCGGTACAGCCTCACCGGCACGCTGCTGGGCGCACTGATCATCCAGACGCTCACCACGACGGTGTACAGCATGGGCATCGCACCCGAGATCACCCTCGTCTTCAAGGCCGTCGTCGTCATCGCCGTATGCCTCCTCCAGGCGCCCAAGGTGCGAGCCGTCCTGCTCGGCCGCGCCAGGCGACGGCACGGACCGGCGGACCCGGGTGCCGACCCGGCGGCCCGGGAGCGTACGCAGACCCCGACCGAACCCCTGGTGGAGAAGGTGGCCCAGCCATGACGACAACCTCGGCAACGCCGGCCAAGCAGAAGAACCTGCTCGGGGTGCTTGCGGCCGGCCGGTCGGTCCCCGGCCGGGTGGTCCCGGTGCTCGCCACGTTCGTGCTGTTCGTGCTCCTGTTCGGCGTCGGCGCCGTCCGCTACGAGGGGTTCACCTCCGGGCAGGTGGTGGCCAACCTGTTCATCGACAACGCTTTCCTCATCGTGCTCGCCGTCGGCATGACCTTCGTGATCGTGACCGGCGGGATAGACCTGTCGGTCGGCGCGGTGGTCGCGCTGTCGACGATGGTGGCCGCGGCCGGCCTGCGAGCCGGGATCCCGGCGCCGTTGGTGGTGCTGCTGGTGCTCGCCATGGGGTCGACGTTCGGCCTGCTGATGGGCCTGGTCATCCACTACTTCGAGATCCAGCCGTTCATCGTGACCCTCGCCGGTATGTTCCTCGCCCGCGGGCTCTGCTTCGTCGTCGGCGTTCAGTCCATCTCCATCAAGGACCCGACCTTCCGCGACTTCGCCACCGCGTCCCTGCCGCTGTCGGCGGACGTGTCGATCACCTGGAGCGTCGTGATCGCGCTGGTGATCGTGGCGATCGCCGTCTGGGTCCTGCACCGCACCCGGTTCGGACGCACCGCCTACGCGGTCGGCGGCAACGAGAGCTCCGCGACCCTCATGGGGTTGCCCGTCGACCGGGTCAAGGTCGGCGTCTACGTGATCAGCGGGCTCTGCTCCGCCATCGCCGGACTGCTGTTCGCCCTCTACATGCTCTCCGGGTACGGCCTGCACGCCGTCGGCATGGAACTGGACGCGATCGCGGCCGTCGTGATCGGTGGCACGCTGCTCTCCGGCGGCGTCGGCTACGTTCTCGGCTCGCTGCTCGGGGTGCTGGTCCTGGGGGTCATCCAGACATTGATCTCATTCCAGGGCACGCTGAGCTCATGGTGGACGAAGATCGCGATCGGAACGCTGCTGCTCCTGTTCATCGTCATGCAGCGGGCCTTCCTGCGGAGACAGCCGTGACGTCGGCTGCCGCCAAGGCCCCGGTGATGGCCGACGTGGCGCGACTCGCCGGCGTGTCGCACCAGACGGTGTCCCGCGTGATCAACGGATCGTCGAACATCAAACCCGAGACCCGGGAGCGAGTGCTCCAGGCCATCGAACGACTCGGCTACCGCCCCAACACCGCGGCCCGCGCGCTGGTGCGCGGACGCTCCGGGATGATCGGCATCATCGGCACCGCCCGGACCCTGTTCGGCCCGACGAGCATCCACCGCAGTGTCGAGGACGCCGCCCGCGCCGCGGGTTACTTCGCCACCTCCGTGAGCCTGTCGGAGGTGACGTGGCAGGCCCTCGACGACGCCACCGACCACCTCATGCGGGTCGGCGTGGAAGGCATCGTCATGATCGCCGGCCACGACGAGGCCCTCGACGTGGTGCGCAAGCAGCGGTCCGGCGTGCCCTTCGTCGTCGTGGAGGGTGACCTGTCCAAGGGCTCCCTCACCGTCGGCGTCGACCAGGTGCTGGGCGCCCGGCTGGCCACCGAGCACCTCCTTGACCTGGGACACCGCGAGATCGTGCACGTGAGCGGCCCGCTCAACTGGGCGGAGGCCCGCGCCCGGGTCGAGGGCTGGCGCCTGGCGATGAGCGACGCGGGGCTGCGCCCGGCGGAGCCGGTGCCCGGCGACTGGGGATCCGGCAGCGGGTACGTCGCCGGGATGCGGATCTGCGAGATGACCGACGCCACCGCGGTGTTCGTGGCCAACGACCAGATGGCGATCGGCGTGCTCCGTGCGCTGCACGAGCGCGGCCGCCGGGTGTCGCAGGACATCTCCGTCGTCGGGTTCGACGACGTCCCCGAGGCTGCCTACCTCATCCCCCCGCTCACCACCATCCAACAGGACTTCGAAGCCATCGGCCGACGGGCGATCGAGGTCATCACCCAGGCCATCAACGGCGAGGACCTGCAGCCCTCGCCGTTGGTCACCCCCAAGCTCGTGGTGCGCGAGAGCACCGCTCCACCGACAAGGACCAGCGCATGAGTGACGACAAGTACGTGGTGGGCGTCGACTTCGGCACCCTGTCGGGCCGGGCCCTGGTGGTCCGGGTCTCCGACGGCGCCGAGCTGGGGTCGGCCGTGCACGAGTACCGCCACGCGGTAGTCACCGACGCCCTGCCCTCCGGCCCGGCGCTGCCGCCCGAGTGGGCGCTGCAGGTGCCCCAGGACTACCGCGAGGTCCTGCAGGTCGCCGTGCCGGACGCGGTGCGCGCGGCGGGGATCGATCCGGCCGACGTCATCGGCATCGCCACCGACTTCACGGCCTGCACGGTGCTGCCCACGACCGCCGACGGCACCCCGCTGTGCGAGCTGCCGGCGTACGCGAACCGCCCGCACGCCTACGTCAAGCTGTGGCGGCACCACGCCGCCCAGGGACAGGCCGACCGGATCAACGAACTGGCGCGCCGGCGCGGGGAGACGTGGCTGCCGCGCTACGGCGGCCTCATCTCCTCCGAGTGGGAGTTCGCGAAGGCGCTGCAGGTCCTCGAGGAGGACCCCGAGGTGTACGCCGCGACGCAGCGCTGGGTGGAGGCCGCGGACTGGATCGTGTGGCAGCTGTGCGGCAGCTACGTGCGCAACGCCTGCACTGCCGGCTACAAGGGCATCCTCCAGGACGGGAAGTACCCGGCTCCGGAGTTCCTCGCCGCGCTCAACCCCGCGTTCGAGCGGTTCGTCGTCGACAAGCTTGAGCATCCCATCGGCCAGCTCGGCGAGGCCGCCGGCCGGCTCACCGCACGGGCGGCCGCCTGGACGGGTCTGCCCGCCGGAATCGCGGTGGCCGTCGGCAACGTCGACGCCCACGTCACCGCGCCCGCCGCGCAGGCCACCGAGCCAGGCCAGATGGTGGCGATCATGGGCACCTCCACCTGCCACGTCATGTCGAGCACGGTCCTGCGCGACGTACCCGGGATGTGCGGCGTCGTGGACGGCGGGATCGTCCCGGGGCTGTGGGGCTACGAGGCCGGCCAGTCCGGAGTGGGTGACATCTTCGGCTGGTTCACCCGCACCGGCGTGCCCGCGGCGTACGAGGCCGAGGCGAGGGAGCGCGGCATCTCGGTGCATCAGCTGCTCACCGAGCGGGCTGCCCGCCAGGTGGTGGGCGAGCACGGGCTCATCGCGCTCGACTGGCACAGCGGCAACCGCTCGGTCCTCGTCGACCATGAGCTGTCGGGCGTCGTCGTCGGGCAGACCCTGGCCACGCGTCCGGAGGACACCTACCGGGCGCTGCTGGAAGCCACCGCGTTCGGTACCCGCGTCATCCTCGAGACGTTCCGCTTCAGCGGGGTGCCGGTCGAGGAGCTCATCGTCGCGGGTGGCCTGACGAAGAACCCGCTGCTCATGCAGATCTACGCCGATGTGACCCGGATGCCGCTGTCGGTCCTCGCCTCCGAGCAGGGTCCCGCGCTCGGCTCGGCGATCCACGCCGCGGTGGCCGCTGGCGCCTACCCCGGCATCACGGCCGCCGCCAAGGCCATGGGCCGGGTGACCCGTGCCGCCTACGTTCCCGACCCGGAGCGGGCCGCCGCCTACGACGCGCTGTTCGCCGACTACCTCGTGCTCTACGACTACTTCGGCCGGGGTGCGAACCCGGTGATGAAGCGCCTCAAGCAGACCCGACGGACCGCCCTGGCCGCCGCCGGCCGAGAGGAGGCCTGACCGTGACCGTCCTGACCGACGTCGACGCGGCGATCCGGCGCCTGCGCGAGGAGGTGTGCCGGCTGCACGCCGAGCTGCTCCGCTACCAACTCGTGGTGTGGACGGCCGGCAACGTGTCCGCGCGGGTGCCCGGGCGCGACCTGCTGGTCATCAAACCCAGCGGCGTGGCGTACGACGAGCTCACCCCGGAGAACATGGTCGTCTGCGACCTGAACGGCAGGGTGGTCGACGGCGACCACGCGCCCTCGTCCGACACCGACGCCCAGGCGTACGTCTACCGCCACATGCCGCACGTCGGCGGCGTGGTGCACACCCACTCGACCTATGCCACCGCCTGGGCGTCCCGCGGCGAGCCGATCCCGTGTGTGCTGACGATGATGGCCGACGAGTTCGGCGGTGACATCCCGGTCGGTCCGTTCGCGCTCATCGGCGACGACTCCATCGGGCGCGGAATCGTCGACACCCTCTCCGGAAACCGATCCCCGGCGGTGCTCATGCGCAACCACGGCGTGTTCAGCATCGGACGCACCGCCCGCGCCGCCGTCAAGGCCGCCGTCATGTGCGAGGACGTCGCCCGGACCGTGCACATCGCCCGCCAGCTCGGCCATCCACTGCCGATCGCCGAGCGGGACATCAACTCCCTTTTCGACCGCTATCAGAACGTCTACGGGCAGCGCTGACCCCGCCCCGGCCACACGAGGAGATCCACCATGCCCGCTGACCCCCAGAACACCCCCGAGCTGTGGTTCCTGACGGGCAGCCAGCACCTGTACGGCGAGGAGACCCTGCGCCAGGTGGCCGAGCAGTCGCAGGCCATCGCCAAGCAGCTCGACGGCAGCGGCCTCCTACCCGCCAAGGTGATCTGGAAGCCCGTCCTCGTCGACCCGGCCGCCATCCACGCCCAGATTCTGGAGGCCAACGCCGCCCAGCGGTGCATCGGCATCATCACCTGGATGCACACGTTCTCCCCGGCGAAGATGTGGATCGCCGGCATGGACGCCCTGCGCAAGCCGATGTTGCACCTGCACACCCAGGCCGGCGCGGAACTGCCCTGGTCCACCATCGACATGGACTTCATGAACCTCAACCAGGCCGCCCACGGCGACCGAGAGTTCGGCCACCTCACCGCCCGGCTCGGCGTGGCCCGCAAGGTCGTCGCCGGGCACGTGAGCAATCCGGCGGTCGTGGACCGGGTCGCCACCTGGGCCCGCGCCGCCCTCGGCGCGCGCGAGCTGCGGACGCTGCGCCTGGCCCGCTTCGGCGACAACATGCGCGACGTCGCCGTCACCGAGGGCGACAAGGTCGAGGCGCAGCTGCGCTTCGGCGTCTCGGTCAACACGTACGGCGTGAACGACCTGGTGAAGGTGGTCGACGACGTCCCCGACGCGGTGGTCGACGACCTGATGGAGCAGTACCTCGACGCCTATGACGTCGCGGCCGAGCTGCGCCCGGGCGGGGACCGCCACGAATCCCTGCGGTACGGCGCCCGGATCGAGGCGGGCCTGCGGACGTTCCTCACCGACGGCGGCTTCGGCGCGTTCACCACCAACTTCGAAGACCTCGGCGGCCTGCGCCAGCTCCCCGGCCTCGCCGTGCAGCGGCTCATGGCCGACGGTTACGGCTTCGGCGGCGAAGGCGACTGGAAGACGTCCGTCATCCTGCGCACCACCAAGGCCATGGCGGCCGGTCGCCCGGGCGGCACCAGCTTCATGGAGGACTACACCTACCACCTGGTGCCCGGGCAGGAGAAGATCCTCGGTGCCCACATGCTCGAGGTCTGCCCCAGCATCGCCGGGCGCAGGCCGACCCTCGAGATCCATCCGCTCGGCATCGGCAGCCGGGAGGATCCGGTGCGGCTGCGCTTCACCGCCGCTTCCGGCCCCGCCGTCGTGGTGGGAATCAGCGATCTCGGCGACCGCTTCCGGCTGACCCTCAACGAGGTCGACCTCGTCGAGCCCGACGAGGCCCTGCCGAAGCTCCCGGTCGCCTGCGCCGTGTGGCGGCCGCGTCCCAGCCTCTCCACCTCGGCCGAGTGCTGGCTGCTCGCCGGCGGCCCCCATCACACGGTGCTCTCCCAGGCGGTGGGCACGCCGGAGTTCCGTGACCTGGCCGAGATGCTGCGTACCGAACTGGTCGTCATCGACGCGCACGCCACGCCCGAGGCGCTGCAGCGCGAACTGCGCTGGACCGCCGCGTACCACCGCCTCGCCGCCCGGCTGTAACCACCGCCCCGACTCCGGTGGCGCTGGTGTCCGGAACCCCGCCAGCGCCACCGGCTCCCCCCTGCCGCGAGTGGCGGGACCGGTTCGGCACGGCCGGGGGCGGCTCACCGCCGCAGGAGCACAATGGCCACCGTCCCCAACCGGATCGCCGGCGGCCGCTTCACGCTCGATGGAAAGACCTGTTCCCTCCGGACGAACGAGGGGGACACCTGCCTGCACGGCGGCGCCGAGGGCTGCCACCTTCGCCTCTGGGCGGTTGTCGACCAGCCCTCCGTCTCGCTCACGTTGGAGCTCGTCTCGTCCACCACCGGGCGGCTGGGCCTGCTGAAGCCGACCGGGGGCTGTCCGCACCATCGACACCTTATGTCGTCAATGTTCAATAATCTCACCGACCTATGTCGGTCGACGGCTCGGCGCCGACGGACGAAGTGGAAACTCTCGCCACCGGCGGCACCGGTCTGACGTACGACACCAGCGCCGGTGTCTACCAGTACAACTGGAAGACACCGACCGAGCCGGGCGACTACCGGCTCACGGTGCAGACCCGCGACGGCTCCACGCTCACCGCGGACTTCCGACTCCGCTAGGCACCACGAGCGGAACAGGGCGGCGGCTCTCAGCGGAGACCGGGGAGAGCCGCCGCTTCTCGCGCCCTCATTCGCCCCTTCACCGGCGCGGATGATCGTGGCAAGGTTACCGCGTGCAGGTCGGCGGGGAGGGTGCGACGGGCGGGCCGCGGCCCGGTTGGTATCCGGATCCCTCGGGGCGACAGCCGGTGCGCTGGTTCGATGGCGGCCGGTGGACAGCACACGTGATCGACGGCCGGCAGCAGCCACAACTGGACCCGCTGCCCGATGACGCCGGCCGGCCGCCCATTCCGCCGGGCCCGCCGCCGAGCGTGTGCGATGCGGCTCCCGCGCCGGGACAGCCGTCCGCGACGTTTCCGGTCGGGTCGCTGTTCGTTCGGTGTCTGGTCCTCGGCATCGTGGCGGTGCTCCTGGTGCTCGGCTTCCTGGGGCTGCCGTACGCCGGGGTGGACAGCCCGCCGCGGGACTTCAACTACGCGCCGGTGCGCTATCTGGAGTTGGGCGCCTGGCTCGACGTGTACGACACGAAGATGAGCGTATGGGGACGGGCCTACTCGCAGGGGCTCGGTCCGCTGATCGCGCTGGTGGTGTGGGCCGCGGTCGCCGGCGCGGTGCTGCTGGTGGCGCTGATGCCTCGCTACCGGACCCGCGAGCCCTGGTGGACGGTGCTGGTCTTCACGCTGGCGGTCGCGGCGGTGTTCGGGGCGATGTTCGCCTCGCCCAGCAACGACACCATTCTGCTGAAGTCGGCGGCTGGTTACCTGACGGTGCTGGCGGCGCACGCGCTGCTGGTGTTTACCTGCCCGCTCAAGAATCGGAGGCGGCCGCGCTGATCGCACCGGCGATGTCAACGGTACGGCATCATTTTGGGCGTGTCTGACGTCGCGACCATCGCCCCTACCGTCCGCGTCCGGTGCGGCTGCTCGGCATCGAGCGGATGGACGGGTGGCGGATCAAGACGTACGGGATAGCAGCAGCTGCCGACCAGCCGCGTACACGGCCCGTCGATGCAGCCCACAAGGTTGCGGTGGCAACCCTGCATCGAGGAGCTGTATCCGGACGTCGTCGCGCGCCAGGTGGCGGAGAACATGCCACTCCGCCACCTGCCGTGCGGGAGGGTTCGGGCAGGTCGCCCGTGCCCGATCGCTAACTCACGCCGCTGGCGCAGGTGAGCGACGGTGTCGACGGCGAGCCGCTCGCCAGGAAGCCGAAGGTGGTCGATCCGGCGGCGGGCAGGGAGCCGTTGTACGACACGTTGCGAACGGTCGCCGTGGAGCCGCTGGTGCTCAGGGTGCCGTTCCAGACCTGGCTGATGCTCTGCCCGCTATCCAGGGGCCACTGCACGGCCCAGCCGTTGAGCGCCGCGGTGCCGGCCATAACGGTCACCTCGCCCTGGAAGCCACCGGACCACACGTTGGTGGTGCGGTAGCTCGCGGCGCAGGCACCGCCGCCCGACGGCGGACTGCTGGGCGGCGGGCTGCTCGGTGGCGGGCTGCCGGCGCCGGGAGCGAACCGCCAGTAGTTGACGTTGAACAGGTAGCCGCTGCCGCCGGTGAACCTCAGGTAGAGATCGTGGGTGCCGGTGGCCCCGCTGACCGGACAGGTCGTGTCGGTCCAGGTCTGCCAGCCACCGGTGCCGGTCACCCGGCAGGTGCCGACCAGAGGGCCGGTGACGCTGTCCAGGCGCAACTCGATGGCGCCCCCGCTGCCGGCCGACGCCACTCGGGCGGTGTACGAGGCGGCGCCGGTACCGAAGGCCACCCCCTTGACCTTGAGGTAGTCCCCGTTCTCGATCCAGCCGACGTCCATCCCACCCTCGGTGCTCGCCTCGGTCTCCACCCCCGACTCCCAGGCGATCGTCTCGGCCTCCTGCCGGACGTACGGATCCAGCGCCCCGACCTGGGGGCCACCAGTGGTCGTCATGGTGATCGTCGGGATCGTCCCGTCCGCTCCGTAGGCGAACTTCTCCACCGCCACCGACCGGGTGAAACCACCGCCGCCCGGCAACGCTCCGTTGTGGTAGAAGAAGTACGAGCCGCCCTTGAAGTCGATCACCCCGGGATGGTTGGTGAAGCTGCTTCCCTGGGTCGGCATGATCGTCCCGCGATACGTCCATGGCCCCAACGGACCTGGCGCCGTCGAGTAGGCGATGAACTCTGAACAGCACTTTGCCGCGAAGACCAGGTAGTACAGGCCGTTGCGCTTGTAGACCCACGGCCCCTCCTCGAACAACGTCGGCCGGTTCGCGTCCCCGGTGCGGGTGCCGAACCCGGCCGTGGTCAACGGGATCTGTGTCGGGCTACCCGAGTACGAGACCATGTCCTGGTTCAGCTTCACGTACCACAGGTGCGGGTTGCCCCAGTACAGATACGCCTGGCCGTCATCGTCGATGAACACCGTCGGGTCGATCTCCCCGTTGCTCACCAACGGATGCCCGATGGCGTCCCGGAACGGCCCGGTCGGGCTGTCGGCGACCGCCACCCCGATCCCGCGCTGGCCGGTCGCACGTACCGTCATCGGCACGTACCAGTAGAACTTGCCGTTACGGTAGACCGCCTGCCCTGCCCATGCGTCTGCGCTGGCCCAGCTGAAGCTCGCAAGGTTGAGCGGTGAGCCGTGGTCGGTCCAGTTCACCATGTCGTCCGAGGACCAGACCCGCCACTCCTTCATGGTGAAGTAGGTCGAGTTGTCCTCGTCGTGCCCGGTGTACAGGTACACCCGACCGTTGTAGACCAGCGGCGCCGGATCAGCCGTATAGATCGTCTGCACGATCGGGTTGTCCGCCCGGGCGATCGCCGGGAACAACCCCAGCACCGCCAGCAGGCTCACGACCAGGGCCGTCCTGCGCCTGGCCCTGCGGTTGTCCCACACTGACAGCCTGGACATCGCTAGCTGCCCCCCATCACGGCGGCCCGCGGCGCCGCGACACGCGGTCCGCGGCGACCGATCATCGGCAAAGTCACTGACATGGTTGGGAACCTTTCGGTCGAGGGGGGCGGGGGATCAGCCCCGGTTCCACTTCTGGTCGTTGCCGCCCGTGCAGCTGGCGAGGACGATCGGGGTGCTGTTGGCGCTCCCGCCGCCGTTGGGGGCGAGGCAGATGCCGGACTGGACACCGGTGATGGTGCCGTCGGCGTTGACGTTCCACTGCTGGTTGGCGCCGCCGTTGCAGTCCCAGATGATCACCTTGGTGCCGGGGCTGGTGCCCTGGCCGTCGGCGTCCAGGCACTTGCTGCCGTACACGTGGAACTGCTTGCCGGAGGTGTAGGTCCACTGCTGGTTGGCGCCGCCGTTGCAGTCCCAGAGCGTCACCTGGGTGCCGCTGGTCTGTGACTGGTTGGGCACGTCCAGGCACCGGCCGGAGTTGGTGTTGCGGACCGGGCTCGTGGTGCCGCCCGGGTCACCGCCGGGGCCGGCCACCACGGACAGGTTGTCGAACTGGGCGGTCTCACCTTGGCTGGTGCCGAACCCGACCTGGCCGGCGACGAATGAGGAGTCGCTGGCCGTGCCGACCGTCGTGCCGTCGACGGTGGCGGTGATGGTGCTGCCGGAGAAGCCGAGGGCGAGGCTGTGCCAGCGGTTGGTGCCCAGCGCCGAAACCGTGCCGCTGCGCAGGGTGGCCAGTTGTCCGGCGGTGTTGTTGCGCAGGATCGACCAGGAACCGGTGTCGGTGACCCGTAGGAAGTAGGCGTTGTAACGGCCGATGGGATCCAGGTTGGTGGTGCCGACCCGGCCCTCCAACTGGGCGTAGCCCGGCTTCTCGAGCATGGTGTCGGCGGAGACGGTGTAGTTGCCCCAGCTCAGGTTCCCGCCGTAGGTCGCGGGGTCGGCGAGGGTCTTCCAGGTGATGGGTGCCTGCGGCGACATCTGGCGCAGGCACATGCCGGACCGGCCGCCCCCGCAGGCGATGGTCTCGAAGGCACCCTGCATGTCCTGCAGGTACTTCGGCATCCGGCCGCTGGCGTAGCTCTCGAAGTCATCGCGGTACGGAAGGTTCAGCGAACCCTGTCCGGGGCTGGTGGCGGCGCCTTTGCCCTGCCCGGCGGTGGTGGTGATGCTGTAGAGGTAGCCGGGCTGGACGGTCAGCGAGAAGGCGCCGCCCGACGGGGTGATGTCGCTGGTGTGTACGAAGATGTCGTTGGTGCTGTTCGAGTTGAGATTGGTCGCCCACACGTGTACCTGGCCGGTGGACAGGCCGCCGGTGACGCTGACGTTGAGCTGCTGGGCGCTGGTGGCGTCCATCGTCTCGATGATGGTGCTGTAGTCGGTGTTGTTGGTCGACTTCAACGACACGTAGCTGCCGTTGTTGCGGTTGCCGCCGAGGTAGCCGCTGGAGGAGTCCAGATACTTCCAGCCCGGCGCGGTGAACTGGGTCGTGTGGGCCAGCGCCCAGCTGTTCTTGCCGACGGAGTACCAGCCCGACCACGGCTGATTGGCCAGGACCAACCCGACGGTGGCCCACGGGAGGTTCGGGGTGATGGCCGCGATCAGGTCCCAGTTGAGGTAGGCGACCATCCTGCCGTCGAGGTAACCGCGGTTGATGCCCCGGGCCAGTGGCTTGGCGCCCTCGTTGTAGTCCTGTGACCCGCCCTCGCTGTCCCACAGCGTCTTTCCGGTGCTGGTGGCGGTCGACGACACCGAGCATGAGGTCTGCGCGCTGAGGTAGCCGCACGGGTAGTGGCCGCTGAGCACATCGATGCTGTTCCGCAGCGTGGAGTTGCTTGCGACCGCGTTGGCCGGACCCCAACTGCCCGGATAGTCGTCACCGAAAATGATCTTCACGCCGCCGTAGCCGTTGCTGTTCAGCGCACTGCGCAGGCTGATGGTCCAGCTCGCGTCCGTCTGCTTCTCGTTCTGCGCGGCGGTGATGTAATCCATGGTCAGGTTGTGCTGCCTGGCGCAGCCCAGCCAGTCGAGGTAGTAGTTGATCATGTCCTGGGACATGAAGGTGCCGTTGCCGATCCACCCCGGGGCACCCCAGGGCAGCGCCGCCAACTTGATGTTGGGGTTGCGGAGCTTGGCCTGCTCCATGATCCACCACTCGTAGCCGCGGTTGCAGTTGAGGTCGCCACGGAAGTGCTCGTGGCTCGGCTCCGAGCCGCTGGTCGAGTTGGTGTCGCCGCCCATCTCCACCTTGAGGATCTGCAGGGCGGCGCCGTAGCCGGGCTTGAACAGGTAGTCGAGGATCTGGCCACGCTGCGGCTCCGGGTAGTCGATGAGCAGTCGGCTGTTACCGCCACCGCCGCTGACCGCGCCGACACCGTCGAACGCCTGCCCACCGGAGGATCCGTTGATGGTGATCGACGTCGCGGCCTGGGCCGGACCGGCGGTCACCGCGACCAGACCGGTGGCGGCCAGAACCGCAGCGCCCAGCGCCGCCGTCAGCCGTGAACGGCAGGCGAGTCTTCCTGGTCGAAACATGAGTCAGGTCCCTTCGACGGTGGGATGCGGCGATGGTCAGCGGTAGCCGGCGGCAACGACGTTCGCCTGGACCGCGTCCTCGGTGGCGTCAGACGGATAGCCCGCCACCATGGCGCCCTCATAGAAGGTGGTTGGTGGCGATGACGGGAGGCGCGTCCGGTGCCCCGGTGCCCCTTGGGCGGGAGCACCGGGACACGCGGTCAGCAGGCCGGGCCGCTTCCGGTCGCCGGACGGACATCCGCCGCGGGGAGCCCGCCCGTCACCCGACCCGGACGAGTTGCCATTGCTGGTTGGCGCCGTTCCAGTCGGTGTACTGGACGATGTTGGCGCCGTCGGTGGTGGCGGCGTTCTGTACTTCGACGGCTTTGCCGCTGTTGCGGTTGAGGAGTCGGAGGTATCCGCCGGAGTCGGCGAGTTGGAATTGTTGGTTGGTGGCGTTGGCGTCGGTCCATTGGATGATGGGGGCGCCGTCGGTGGTGGCGCGGTTGGAGACGTCGAGGACCTTGCCGGAGTTTCGGGACTTGAGGCGGTAGTAGCCGCTGCCGGAGTCGACGAACTGCCATTGCTGGTTGTAGCCGTTGTTGCGGGTCCATTGGGTGATGCGGGCGCCGTCGGTGGTGGATGCGCCGTAGACGTCGAGGGCCTTGCCGCTGTTGCGGTTGAGCAGCACGTACCAGGCACTCGTGTCGACCGGCCCCGGGGGTGGGGTGGTGCCGCCGGCGTTGAGGGCGTTCAGGACGGCGGTGTACGCCGCCTTCTTGTTGCCGTTGCTGTCGAACAGCAGGGGATTGTCGCCGCTGCGCCAGGAGTCGCTGTCACGGACGCCCCAGGTGGTGATGCCGGTGCAACGGGTCACGGCCAGGCAGGCCCTGGTGACGGCGGCGTACATGTTGGCCTGGTTGGAACCCTGGGTGATGTCGAGTTCGGTGATCTGGACGTCGACGCCGAGGTCCGCGAAGCGCTGGAGGTTGGCCTGGTAGTCGCCGGGCAGGGTGGTGCCGAGGTGGGATTGGAAGCCGACGCAGTCGATGGGCACGCCCCGGGACTTGAAGTCGCGGACCATGTTGTAGACGGCCGTGGACTTCGCGTTGACGCCGTCGGTGTTGTAGTCGTTGTAGCAGAGCCTGGCGCCGGGGTCGGCGGCCCGGGCGGTACGGAAGGCGACCTCGATCCAGTCGTTGCCGGTGCGCTGGAGGTTGGAGTCGCGGCGGGCGCCGCTGGTGCCGTCGGCGAACGCCTCGTTCACCACGTCCCAGGCGTAGATCTGGCCCCTGTAGTGGGTGGCGACCTGGGTGACGTGGTTCATCATGGCGGACCGCAGCGCGCTGCCGGAGAGGCTCTGCGCCCAGCCGGGCTCCTGCGAGTGCCACAGCAGGGTGTGGCCGCGGACCTTCATGCCGTGCGCCTGGGCGTGGCTGACGATCTGGTCGCCGCCGGTGTAGCGGAACTGATTCTGGGACGGTTCGGTGGCGTCCCATTTCATCTCGTTCTCAGGTGTGATCGCGTTGAACTCGCGGTCGAGGATGCCGGTGTACTGGCTGTCCGACAGCTTGAACGCCGGGACGGCGGCGCCGAAGTAGCGTCCCTTCTCCGCGGCCGAGGCGCCCAGCGTGGTGCCCGCGTCGGCGGAGCCGGTGATCACCAGTGGGGCACCCACAGCAATCAGCGTGGCGGCCAGCAGGGTCAGGATCGCTCGTAGCCGCTGCGAGAGTCGTCCTTGCGGCGGGCGATGACGTTGCCTCATCTTCACACCTTCCGGGTTTCTGTCGATGGTGGGCGGTGCGCGGTCAGGGGGTGGTCATGTCGAACTTGCGGACGGTGACGGAGCCACCGAGGGCGCGGGTGGCGTAGTTGAAGATCGCGTAGCGGTATCCCATGAAGAACTGCCAGGCGTTGTTGAGGGTGAAGGCCGGGCCCAGGGGAGTGAAGGTGACGCCGTCGGTGCTGTAGGAGAACTGGGCCTGCCGGCCGGTGCCGGGGCGGATGTCGGCGGCGGCGCGCAGCCAGATCCGGCCGCCGGAGATTGCGACGGAGGCCGCCTCGGTGCCTGTGCCGGTGGTGTTCCAGCTGCCGTCCATGGTCAGGCCGTTGACGAGCGTGACCCGGGTGGCGCCGCCGTCGCGTTTGACGCCGATCCACGCCGAGGAGTCGCGCAGCATCGCCAGGCCGGACCGGTCGCCGTCGCTCATGGCCGAGTAGTCCAGTTCGATCGTCGCCGTGGACGTCGATCCCTGGATCCGGTGGGTGAGCGTGTTGCGGGCCGCGTACAGGTCGTTGGTGACGGTTGCCGTCTGCAGGCGTAGGCCGCTGCCGGTCGACCAATTGGTGTTGTCCGGGTTGTGGTTCCACTCCCACTGCGGGCCGAGGGTGCTGGCGGTGAAGGTGTCCGCGCCGGTCATCGGCCGCACCGTCTGCGACGAGGCGGGGATGTTCGGCACCGGGTAGCTGGTGCCCCAGGCGCCGTTGGCGGTCTGCACGGTCGGCCACCCGTCGGCGGTCCAGGTGATGGGCGCCAGGACCGGGACCCGACCCCCGGGGTACGCGTCCTGGAACGCCATGTAGTACCAGTCGCCGTTCTGGGTCTGGACGAGGCCACCCTGGTGTGGCACACCACCGCCGGCGATCGGGCCCGGCATGTTGAGCAGCACCTGGTGCATCTCGTACGGGCCGAACGGGCTGCTGGACCGCAGCACGTACTGGCCGTTGGCGGGGCGGGTGAGCCAGATGTAGTAGTAGCCGTTGCGCTTGTAGAAGCGCGACCCTTCGAGCGTGCCGACGCTGGACGGGGTGGTGAACACCTGCTGGGTGCGGACCTGGCTCAGCCCGTCGGCCGACAGTTGCGCCACGCTGATGTTGGTGTTGCCGTACGCCACGTACATGGTGTCGTCGTCGTCGACGAGCAGGCCGGCGTCGTAGTAGCAGTTGTTGATCTGCGAGCGCTTCTGCCAGGTGCCGTCGACGGCCGTCGAGGTGTACACGTACGTGCGGTTGAACTCGACGCAGCCGATCCAGTAGTACGTGCTGTTGCTCCTGCGGTAGTTGAAGGCCGAGGCCCAGATGCCCTTGACGTAAGCCCGTCCGCCGGTGAGGTTGTAGGCGCTGGATCCGAAGTCGAGACTCGGTACCGAGTGTCCGGCGTATTCCCAGTGCACCAGGTCGTAGGAGCGCAGGATCGGGGCGCCGGGGGAGTAGTGCATGGTCGAGGCCGAGTAGTAGTAGGCGTCGCCGACCCGGATGATGTCACCGTCGGCGAAGTCCTGCCACACGACCGGATTCGTGTACGACGTCGCCGGCGGCGTCGATGTGGTGGGGGTCGGGCCGGGGGTGTCGACCCGGACGAGTTGCCATTGCTGGTTGGCGCCGTTCCAGTCGGTGTACTGGACGATGTTGGCGCCGTCGGTGGTGGCGGCGTTCTGTACTTCGACGGCTTTGCCGCTGTTGCGGTTGAGGAGTCGGAGGTATCCGCCGGAGTCGGCGAGTTGGAATTGTTGGTTGGTGGCGTTGGCGTCGGTCCATTGGATGATGGGGGCGCCGTCGGTGGTGGCGCGGTTGGAGACGTCGAGGACCTTGCCGGAGTTTCGGGACTTGAGGCGGTAGTAGCCGCTGCCGGAGTCGACGAACTGCCATTGCTGGTTGTAGCCGTTGTTGCGGGTCCATTGGGTGATGCGGGCGCCGTCGGTGGTGGAGGCGCCGTAGACGTCGAGGGCCTTGCCGCTGTTGCGGTTGAGCAGCACGTACCAGGCACTCGTGTCGACCGACGCCGCGGCCGCCTCGGTGACGGTCACCGCGACGGCGGCCGCGCTCGCCAGCAGCGTGACGGCAACGGCGATGGCCAAACCCGGCCGCCGGCCACGTCGGTGGCCAGCGGCCGCCGGGGGTGCGTCGTCGATGGGCATGGGGTCTTCCCTCCGGTCGGGACTCAACTCCCTGCTGTTAGCGCTAACAACAGACGGTCGACGTCGGACAGTGAACGGCGGTGGTCCGGGGATCCCGAGGTGTGCACGCCGCGCGCCGAATGCACATACATCGAGGCCGCCAAGGTTGCCAGAATGTTTCGTCGCATTCAAGAGCTAGGCGTTGGTCGATGCCTTCGCGTCGCGTGCGATAGCTGCGGCGTGATCAGCTGGTGAGCCGTTTCGGCAGGTCAATGCCGGCTCGACGGCGCGGCATGCTGAGTCGATCCCCGTTTCAATGGAAATCGACGGCAGTGGACCCGTCCGTATACCGACTCGCCACCGTCACGCCTCATAACACTTTCTCGGCGGCCTATTGAGGTCGGGCGGAACGGCCGGCTCAGTTCCCGGGCCCGCGAATTCGGGCGACCTTTCCCATGCACCGGGCGGGCGAGGTCTCCGCCGCGACCCGGCCCCCTTCTTGACGCGACGGTCGGTCTTGGGCGAAAGTCAACGATCACCGCCAACAGGCTGCTCCTGGTGTCCCCGCGGTGCGACGGCCGGCCATGATCAGCCGCCGGAATCGAGTTGTGTGACTGCGACGTGAAAATACGAGCTACCGGCACGAACGAGGCGGACCTCGTGGTCGAGGCCCAGGCGGGCGACCGGCGGGCCATGGGCGAGTTGGTCGCACGCGGCCTGCCGCTGGTCTACAACCTCGTGCACCGCGCGCTGGGCCGGCACCCGGACGCCGACGACGTCGTCCAGGACACCATGGTGCGTGCCGTCCGCCGGCTTCCGGAGCTGCACGCCCCGGAGAGCTTCCGGCCGTGGCTGGCGGCGATCGCCATGCGCCAGCTCAGCACTCATCTGCACCGCGCGCAGGTGGCTGCCCGGCGGGCCGCCCCGCTGGACGAGGCGGCCGAGATGCCGGACGTCGAGGCCGCCTTCGAGGACCTGACGGCGCTGCGCGCGGAGATGTCCGGGCAGCGCCGCCAGATCGTCCGGGCACGCCACTGGCTCGACCCGGACGACCGCGCGTTGCTCTCCCTGTGGTGGCTCGAGGTGGCGGGAGAGCTGACCCGGAGCGAACTCGCGGCGGCCCTGACGGTCAGCGTCGCGCACGCGGCCGTGCGGGTGCAGCGGATGCGTCACCAACTCGACGTTTGCCGCGAACTGGTCGCCGCCCTGGAGGCCAGGCCGAGCTGCGCCGAGCTGGAAACCACGGCGGCGGCGTGGGACGGCATCCCGAGCCCGTTGTGGCGCAAGCGCCTCGCCCGACACACCCGGTCCTGCAAGCGCTGCGCACGCGCCAGCGACGGCATGATCGCCGCGGAACGGCTGCTCCTCGGGTTCGCGCTGCTACCCGTTCCGGTCGGGCTCGCCGCCGTGCTGGCCGGTACGGGCCCACTCGGCGCGACGGCCACCTCGACCGTCGCCCTGTCCGGTGCCACCGGCTTGGCATCCGGCGGCGGTGTCGGCGCGCTCTTCAAGGCCGGACCGTTCGGCCACCTGCTCCAGGCGGTCGTGTCACACCCCGTCGCCGCGACCGTCGTTGCCGGCGCCCTCACAGTCGGCACCGCGGTCACCGTGACGGCCCTGCCCACGCACGGGCCGCCCTCGGCGTCCGCACCGGTTGCGGTGCCGGCCGGGCCACGTACCATCCCGTCCTCGGCGCCGGCGGTCGCCGCACCGGAGCCGAAACCACCGACCACTCCGGCCGCGAGACCTTCGGTCGGCCGTACCGCGTCCCTGACCGCCGGACGGCTCGTGTCGCTGGAGTCGGCCAACCGGACCGGCCGGTACGTCACGACCGTCGACGGCCTCGGCGTCCTGATGCCGGTCGGGCCGGACAGCACTGACGCGGCGCGCCGCCAGGCGACCTTCACCGTGCTCGCGGGTCTGGCCGACCCCAGATGCTTCTCCTTCCGTGCCGGGGACGGCCGTTATCTGCGGCACTCGTACTGGCGGCTGCGGCTCAGCCCCGCCGAGGGGACGGAGTTGTTCCGCGGTGACGCCACCTTCTGTGCGCGCGACCGGGCGGCGACCTCCGCCACGGCGCTGGAGGCGTCGAACTATCCCGGCTGGTTCCTGCGGCATCGCGACGGGCAGCTGTGGGTGGACCAGGCGGACGGCACTGCCGCCTTCCGAGCCGACACCTCGTTCCGGATCCGCCCCGCCCTGGCGGGCTGACCCGCCGCCGGTCGGCGGCTGCGCCCGGTGCCACCGGTGGCTGTCGTCGTCGCCGCCGGTCCACGGCTGGACCTCTGCGCCTGTGGTTGTGGCCCCCCCAGCGGCACGTCGCGGCGATATGCGTCAACCTGGCCGTTGCGACCACGCGCAGGCATCGGTGACAACAGTTTTTGACGCCACGATTTCGATAATCGGGCAGCCGTGAATCTCAATGCACCGAAATAGACGCGCTTCATTGCGCCGGGCGACCCCAGCGCCCGCTCAACCCGGGATGCCCCGGCTCAGCGGACCCACACCTCCGGCCGCGAGCCTCCCGCGTACCTGCATTGCTCGCAGGTCATCTCGACGTGCCGGCGCCACCGCCGCCGGCACATCACCGCGGCACCCGCCCCGTCCCGCTGGCGGGTGGCCCACATGAAGGAGTGATTCATGAAGGTCAACGATGCGGCTCGTCCCGCCGCTCGACCCGGACATCGCTGGCGGTCCCGATCGGCTGCCGCGGCGGCAGCGCTCGTCGCGGCCGGCACGCTGGTCACAGTGGACGCGGCACCCGCCGCCGCGGCGACGGTGGACACCAACGCCTCGTACGTCCTGGTCAACCGCAACAGCGGCAAGGCGCTGGACGTGTACGGCGCGTCAACCGCCGACGGCGCGCGGATCACCCAGTGGACCCGCAACGACGGCGCCAACCAGCAGTGGCAGTTCGTGGACTCCGGTGGCGGCTACTACCGGCTGAGGTCCCGCAACTCCGGCAAGGTCCTCGACGTCTCCGGCGCCTCCACCGCCGACGCCGCACCCATCGTGCAGTGGAGCGACCACAACGGCACCAACCAGCAGTTCCGGCTCGCCGACTCGCCCGACGGCTACGTACGACTGATCAACCGCAACAGCGGTAAAGCCGTCGAGGTGCAGAACGCGGCGACCAACGACGGCGCGAACGTCGTGCAGTACACCGACTGGAACGGCGCCAACCAACAGTGGCAACTGGTCATGGTGTCCGGCGGTGGCGGCACCGGTGGGGGATGTGGCAGGTCCCCCGGGCTGTCGAACGGCACGCACACGATCCAGAGCGGTGGCAAGAGCCGCAGCTACATCCTGCGACTGCCCGGGAGCTACGACAGCAACCGTCAATACCGGCTGATCTTCGCGTTCCACTGGCGGGGTGGCACCGCCAACGAGGTCGACTCGGGCGGTACCAGCGGTGCCGCCTGGTCCTACTACGGCCAGCTGGAGCAGTCGAACAACAGCGCGATCCTCGTCGCACCGCAGGGCCTCGGCAACGGCTGGGCCAACTCCGGCGGCGAGGACGTCACCTTCGTCGATGACATGATCAGGCAGATCGAGGGTGCCCTCTGCGTCAACACCCAGCAGCTCTTCGCCCTCGGATTCAGCTGGGGCGGGGGCATGAGTTACGCGCTGGCGTGCGCCCGGGCGAACGTCTTCCGGGCCGTCGCGGTCTTCAGCGGCGCGCAGATCAGCGGGTGCAGCGGCGGCACCCAGCCCATCGCGTACTTCGGGCTGCACGGCATCGGCGACACCGTGCTCAACATCTCGCAGGGACGGGCGCTGCGCGACACGTTCGTCCGGAACAACGGCTGCACGCCGCAGAGCCCGCCCGAGCCGGCGGCTGGCAGCCGAACCCACATCACCACGGCCTACTCCGGCTGCCGAGCCGGCTACCCCGTGCAGTGGGCCGCCTTCGACAACGGGCACATGCCCGGCCCGGTGGACGGGACCTACGCGGAGAGCGGAGTCACGACGTGGACCAAGGGCGAAGTGTGGAGGTTCTTCGCCCAGTTCTAGTGCCCTTGGAGCCTGCGCAACTGAGCACGGCGGGTGCGGCCGGGTATCGGCCCGGCCGCACGCCCGGCGTATCCCGTTCCGCGAAACAGCGGCAAGCACCTAGGGAGGTCCCGGTGAAACCACACTGCGCCCAGTGACTGCGGCGCGGCCCACGATCGTCCCCGGAGCGGGGATCAGGCCGGCCCAGTCATGCGTGAACGCGCTGTCTGCGCCAGCATCGCGGTTTCATCGGCATGTCCGCCGGGTCCGTACCGGTGGCGGGATGATGCCAGCGGATCGGTGGGGGGCCGCAGCAGGGGCTGCGACGCGCCGGCTGGTAGACCACGAACGTTACGACTTGACGAACAAGATGTTATCGCTCACAGTCGATGGGCAAGGACGGCGAAACCGTTGGTTCACCCGGGCAGGGCCTGGTTTCGTCGGGACCTTGGATCAGGGCGCCGGCCAGGGCATGCGACCCCAGAATGTTAGCGCTAACGCCGTTGTCGCACGCGTCCGGCCATGCGTCGCGGTGCGCCCGTTCTCGGGTGGACCGTTCGGCTCTTATTCATTGAAGGAGGACCATGTCTGCCTTTGGTAGGTCTCCATCGATCGCGCCGCCCTCGCGGCGGCGTGGGTGGTTGCCACGGGTTGTCGCCGCTGCGGCGACGGCGGTGTTGGTCGGTGGTGCCGCCGCGGTGGTGGTGTCGACGCCCGCCGCCGCGGCGACGGTCGACACGACCGCGTGGTACGTGTTGATCAACCGCAACAGTGGCAAGGCCTTGGACGTGTACAACCTGGCCACGAATGACGGCGCGCGGATCGTGCAGTGGACGCGCAACAACGGCAACCAGCAGCAGTGGCAGTTCGTGGACTCGGGCGGTGGCTACTACCGGTTGCGGTCACGGCTCTCGGGCAAGGTGCTGGACGTCTACAACTGGTCGACCGCCAACGGCGCCAACATCGTGCAGTGGACCGACGGCAATCAGGCCAACCAGCAGTTCCGGCTGGCCGACTCCGACAGCGGATACGTCCGGTTGATCAACCGGAACAGCAACAAGGTGGTGGAGGTGCAGGGCGCCTCGACCGCCGACGGCGGAAGCATCGTGCAGTACGACGACTGGAACGGCCCCAACCAGCAGTGGCAGCTCGTCCGGGTCGACGGCGGGACCAACCCCACCACGCCGCCGCCGGGCGGCACGTGCACCCTGCCGTCGACGTACCGCTGGTCGTCGACGGGCGCGCTCGCGAACCCGAGGTCGGGGTGGGTGTCGCTCAAGGACTTCACCAACGTCGTGCACAACGGCCGGCACGTCGTCTACGCCACGACGCACGACACCGGAACGTCGTGGGGTTCCATGAACTTCAGCCCATTCACGAACTGGTCCGACATGGCCTCGGCCAGCCAGAACGCGATGCCCTTCTCCGCCGTCGCGCCGACACTGTTCTACTTCGCTCCGAAGAACATCTGGGTGCTCGCCTACCAGTGGGGCGGGACCGCGTTCTCCTACCGGACGTCGAGCGATCCCACCAACGTGAACGGGTGGTCGTCGCAGCAGGTGCTCTTCTCCGGGAGCATCTCCGGTTCCGGTACGGGGCCCATCGACCAGACGCTCATCGGCGACGGCACGAACATGTACCTGTTCTTCGCCGGGGACAACGGCAAGATCTACCGCGCCAGCATGCCCATCGGAAACTTCCCGGGCAGCTTCGGCACGTCATCGACGGTGATCATGAGCGACACGACCAACAACCTCTTCGAAGGGGTGCAGGTCTACAAGGTCCAGGGCCAGAACCAGTACCTCATGCTGGTCGAGGCGATCGGCTCGCAGGGCCGCTACTTCCGCTCGTTCACCGCCAGCAGCCTGGGCGGCTCCTGGACGCCGCAGGCCGCCAGCGAGAGCAATCCCTTCGCTGGCAAGGCCAACAGTGGCGCCACCTGGACCAACGACATCAGCCACGGCGATCTGGTGCGTAGCAACCCCGATCAGACCATGACCGTTGATCCCTGCAATCTGCAGTTGCTCTACCAGGGACGTGCCACCAACTCCGGCGGGGACTACGGTCTCCTGCCGTACCGGCCGGGTGTGCTGACTCTGCAGCGCTAGGGCGTGATGCCGGGTCGGTTCGGATCTTCCTGACGTCCGCGGCAACGGCGTTGCCGGACCGCACCGGCGATACCCCGGCTCACGAGCAGGGCCGCGGTGGATCTGGAGCGGGCGGGCTCGGCGCACGGCCGAGCCCGCCCAGCCGCACGTTCGCCGGCATACCTCCCGCCGGCCCATCCCGGATCGGCCCTCGCCGCGTTCGAAGGCCCGTCGCCCGCGAGCCCGAACGGCGCCGACCCCGCACCGCCGGCCACCAGGGCCGCCGGCCGGACGCCCCGGGAGCATCGGCGGGTGTCGAGGCGGGGCGGCGGCCGAGGGTCACCCGCGCCGCGCCGATCACCGGGTGAGGCCGTGCCTCGGCGGGCGGGACGGGACCTGGGCGTACACTGGCGCTGGCCTTGTGCCGGGCTGCCCTGGGCGCTCGGCCAGGCCGGGGCAGGGCTGCGGATGGTGTCCAGCCGCTCCGGCGTCGATCGCCGGAGCGCGGTCGGGGCTTGGCGGGGAGGGTGAGGGCCGTGCGGGGTCCCGCGATGACGGATGTGGCCCGCCTTGCCGGGGTCTCCCATCAGACCGTGTCGCGGGTGCTCAACGGGCACCCCAACGTCCGCGAGCAGACGCGGCTGCGGGTGCAGGCGGCGATCGCCGAGCTGGGCTACCGACCCAACCGGGCCGCCCGTGCGCTGGTGACCGGCCGGTCGCAGGTCATCGGGGTGGTCGCGCAGAACACCACCCTGTACGGCCCGGCCTCGCTGCTGGCGGCGCTGGAGCAGACCGCCGCCGAGGAGGGCTTCGCGGTCACCGTGGGCAGCGTGCGGGACCTGGACCGGGTCTCCATCTCCGCGGCGGTGGAGCGGCATCTGGCACACCGGGTGGCCGGGATCGTCGTCATTGCTCCCGTCGAGTCCGCCGGTGAGGCGCTGGAGCACCTGCCGAAGGATGTTCCCCTGGTGACGGTCGACGGCGACCCGCGCCGGCCGGTCCCGCTGGTGACGGTGGACCAGGTGGCGGGCGCGCGGGAGGCCACGCGGCATCTGTTGGAGGCCGGTCACCGGACGGTGTGGCACGTGTCCGGGCCGGCCGACTGGTTCGACAGCGCCGGGCGGATCGAGGGCTGGCGGGAGGCGCTGCGGTCGGCGGGCGCCGAGGTGCCGCCGCTGGTCCCCGGGGACTGGTCTGCGGCGTCGGGCTACCGGTGCGGGCAGATGTTGGCGCGGATGCCCGAGGTGACCGCCATCTTCACGGCCAACGACCACCTGGCGCTGGGTGTGCTGCGGGCGTTGCACGAGTACGGCCGCCGGGTGCCGGACGAAATCAGTGTGGTGGGCTTCGACGATGTGCCGGAGGCGGCGTACTTCATCCCGCCGTTGACCACCGTCCGGCCGGACTTCGCCGCGGTGGCCCGGGCCAGCCTGGACCTGCTGCTGGCACAGATCGAGTCCGGCGCGGCGGGTGAGTTGCGGCAGACCATCGCGCCGATCCTGATCCCCCGGCAGAGCGTCGGCGCCCCGCCCCGGTGACAGCCGCGGCCCGCTGCCGCGCCCGGTTCGCGAGGCGGAGCCGTCCCGATTTCCGGGACGACGCCACGGCCGCGGAGGCCACGGCGCCGGTGACCGCGATGAGCAGTGCCAGGGGCGCCAGGGTGGCCGCCAGACGACGCCGACGGCCGACGTTCGGTTCCATCGTGCCCTCCCGGATAGTTGACATTCGTGTGAGCGCTAACATCGATTCTTAGCCTCCCGGTCTACATTCGCGTCTGTCAACGTCCAGTGCGGAGCGGGCGAGTGCCCGCGGAAGTGAGCTGCTCGCCACCGGCCTCTACGGTCCAGTTGATCGGCGTTACTGGTTCGTCGAGCCCGGCGAGGTGCGCCACGCCGGCCGCAGCTGGGTGACTCCGCTATTGACATCGGCGTTCATTGACCTGTTACATAGGCGAAGTCGGATGTGTTAGCGATAACAGGGCGGGGTCGAGTGGCTCGCCCGCATGTCGAAGGCGGTTCGTGGGCACCGGGTCGCCGGCCGTACCACGCCATGCGGTGCCACCGGTACGCGACGAACCTTGGTTCGCCGCCGGCATTCGATGTGCACCCTCCAGCGGCTCGGGAACCTGCGCCCATCGGCGTCCGGGCTACCGCTCGTCCCACCCTTCCCGGGCCGGAGCCGAGTTCCCCGCGTCGCAACCTCATCGGCTGTCCCCGTAGGCCGAAGGGCAACTGTTCGCACCCTCCGAGAGAGGTTTCCAGGTATGTCCCCGTCCCCGTCGCACCTCAGCCGCCGCAGCCTGCTCGCGGCCGTCGGGCTCACCGGCGCCGCCACGGCCGCCGGGCTGTCGAACGTACGCTTGGCCCTGGCCACGGTGGGCCCGAGCAGTTACACCGCCAGCTGGTCCTCGGTCGACCAGCACCCGCCGGCCGCCGAGTGGTTCCAGGACGCCAAGTTCGGCATCTATTACCACTGGGGGGTGTACAGCGTCCCCGCGTACGCCAGTGAGTGGTACCCGCGCAACATGTACAACGCGGGCTCGAACGAGAACAACTATCACCGCAGCGTGTATGGCGACCCGTCGGTGTGGCCGTACCACAACTTCATCAACGGGGCGCCGGACCGGGCGGGCAACTGGGTGCAGTTCGCGCCGAAGCTCCGCTCGGCCGGCGGGACCTTCGACCCGAACGAGTGGGCACAGCTGTTCGCCGACGCCGGGGCGAGGTTCGCTGGGCCGGTGGCCGAGCACCACGACGGATTCTCGATGTGGAACAGCAGCGTCAACGAGTGGAACTCGGTGGCCCGGGGACCGCGGCTGGACCTGCTGCGGCTGCAGGCCGACGCGATCCGGGCCAAGGGCCTGAAGCTGTGGGTGTCGTTGCACCACGCGTACAACTTCACCGGCTACTTCCAGTGGGCGCCGAGCCAGTCGGACACCAGCCTGAGGAAGCTCTACGGCCAGCTCGGTGCCACCGCCGAATACCAGCTCTGGTACGACAAGCTGCGCGAGATCATCGACGGCTACCAGCCCGACATCATCTTCCAGGACTTCAACCTGTCCCGGATCCCGGAGTCGTACCGGCTGAACTTCCTGTCCTACTACTACAACCGGGCGGTCGCCTGGAGCAAGGACGTGGTGGCCACCTACAAGGACGGCTTCAACAACCGCGGCGAGGTGTACGACTTCGAGCGCGGCGGCCCGGCTGGCATCCAGACCCCGTACTCGCTGACCGACGACAGCGTCTCCAGCTCCAGCTGGTGCTACACCCAGGGCATCGGCTACTACTCCACCAGGTCCCTGATGCATGCGCTCCCTCGGCACGCTGACCTCGGCGCGGCTCCTCGGCTCCGCCGCTGGCACGTACCTCGACCTGCCCAACCGCACCCAGGACGGCTCCGGCCTGTACCTGACCATGCCCTCGTCCAGTGCCCCGTTCAGCGCCCTCGCGTACGTCGTCAAGCGCACCTTCGCGGGTCAGATCCCCCCGTTCGACAGCGGCCTCACGCCCACCGGGTACGTGAAGATTGCGAATTTGACGACGGGTCTGGTGCTGGACAGTGGCGGGAGTGTCGGGTCGGGGTCGGTGGTCAAGCAGTGGAGTGATGTCAGCAGCCCGAATCTGCAGTGGCAGTTGGTGGATGTGGGCGGTGGTTACCACCGGATCGTGAATCGAGCCAACGGGATGGTGGTCGACAGCTGGGGTAACGCGGCCAACGGGGCGAACGCGCTGCAGGCCCCGTGGAATGGCGGCAACAACCAGCAGTGGCGGCTCAACGCCGTGGGCAACGGTCGTTCTCAGATCATCAACCAGGGCACCGGTACCGCGTTGGACGGGATGGGCAACGCGACGGTCGGGTCGACGGTCTGCATGTGGGCGCCCAACGGGAACACCAACAACCACTGGACCATCACCGCACTCTGACCAAACCCGATCGCGCGGCCCGACCACGCCGGGTCGCGCCGAGACTGCCCGGAATCAACCACCCTGTCCCGCCGGCGGACAGCGCCGCCCACCGGCCGGACCATGACCTGCGACGGGGACAAGCCGTCGCGGGAAGGAGAACCGATGAGACATCTCGCCTCGGGTCGCTGGGCCGCCGGCGTCGCAGCCGGGCTGCTGGTGGCCGGCGCCCTGATCGGGCTGCGTCCCCCCGACGCCCAGGCATTGGAGAACGGGGTGGCCCGCACCCCGCCGATGGGCTGGAACAGTTGGAACTCGTTCGGCTGCAACATCAACGAGTCGCTGATCCGGCAGTCCGCCGACGCGATCGTCGCCAGCGGAATGCGGGACGCCGGCTACCAGTACGTCGTGGTCGACGACTGCTGGTTCAACCCGAACCGCGATGCCGCCGGCAACCTCCAGGGCGACCCCGGCCGGTTCCCCAGCGGTATGAAGGCGCTCGGCGACTACCTGCACAGCAAGGGCCTGAAGTTCGGCCTCTACCAGGTGCCGGTGGACCGGACCTGCGCGCAGTACTTCGGTTCCTACCCGGGCGCCACCGGCAGCCAGGGGCACGAGGCGCAGGACGCGCGGCAGTTCGCCGCCTGGGGCGTGGACTTCCTCAAGTACGACTGGTGTTCGCCGAACGGCACCATCGACCAGCAGGTGGCGACCTTCGCCAAGATGCGCGACGCCCTCGCGGCCACCGGCCGGCCCATCGTCTACAGCATCAACCCGAACAGCATCCACGCCAAGACCGGGCCGCAGCGCGACTGGGGCGACGTGGCCAACATGTGGCGGACCACCGAGGACATCACCAACGCCTGGGACACCGGCCAGACGAACGGCTACCCGATGGGCATCCAGAACATCATCAACGTCACCGTGCCGCTGGCCGGGTACGCGCGCCCCGGCGCGTTCAACGACCCCGACATGATGGAGGTCGGCCGGGGCGGCATGACCGACACCGAGATGCGCAGCCACTTCGCGATGTGGGCCGTGCTCGCGGCGCCGCTGGTCGCCGGTAACGACGTCCGCTCTATGTCGTCGGCCACCCAGAACATCCTGACCAACCGGAACCTGATAGCGATCAACCAGGACAGCCTCGGCCGGCAGGGCAGCCAGATTTCCTTCGACGGCACCCGCCGAGTGCTGGCCAAGCCGCTGGCCAACGGAGACGTGGCGGTCGCGCTGTTCAACCAGGGCAGCGCCACCACGACGATCTCGACCACCGCCGCCGCCATCGGCAAGACGGGCACCAGCTTCACGTTGCTCGACGCCTGGAGCAACGCCACCAGCACCACCACCGGCACCATCTCCGCCAGCGTCCCCGCGCATGGCACGGTGGTCTACCGGGTCAGCGGCGGCGGCACCACCACGCCACCACCGACCACCAGCGGCACGCTGGTCAGCGCCGCCTCCGGTCGGTGCCTGGACGTTCCCCAGAGCAACACCGCCAACGGCACCCAGCCGGTGATCTGGGACTGCAACGGCGGCACCAACCAGCGCTGGACCGTCAGCGGAGACACGCTTCAGGCCCTCGGCAAGTGCCTGGACGCGCCGCTGAACGCCACCCCGGGCGCCAAGGCCCAGATCTGGGACTGCAACGGTGGCGCCAACCAGCGCTGGACCCGGAGCTCCGACGGCACCATCCGGGCACAGCAGTCCGGCCTCTGCCTCGACGTCAACGGCGCCGCCACCGGAAACGGGACCACCGTGATCCTCTGGACCTGCACCGGCGCCGCGAACCAGCGATGGACCCTTCGGTAGGACCTTTCCCCGCCGTCCCGACCCGGTCCTTTGGACCGGGTCGGGACGGCATGCCGACCGACCGCCATCCGGTCCGGCCATAGACGCTTCCCGGGAACGAGCGAATGCGGGGCACGGGCCGCGTCGCGCTGCTCAGCATCCCAAGCCGACCTACGGCTGACGCTGGATAGGGCAGTAAGGCTCGGGGTCACGTCCCGTGGGCTGGTATAGATCGCCTGCGTCCCGGCGGCGACCGCCACGAGTCCCTGCGCCCGCGCGATCGCCGATGGCAGGGCGACGATACGGGAGTTGCCACCGCGCCCGCGCGG
The DNA here is from genome assembly GCF_043197935.1 of Micromonospora sp. NPDC048930. Taxonomy (NCBI): domain Bacteria; kingdom Bacillati; phylum Actinomycetota; class Actinomycetes; order Micromonosporales; family Micromonosporaceae; genus Micromonospora; species Micromonospora sp. NPDC048930. The sequence goes on along the minus strand of NZ_JBICUB010000026.1, from coordinate 16,493 downwards.
CTTCGACTTGGCCGAACTCGGCAACTTGCCGGCTCGCGTCGACATTGTGCCGGTCTACCTGGACGCCGATGGCGTACCACTCGCCGCGTGCCGGGCCGCAGGTGCCAGGGGAATCGTGCTTCAGGCCCTCGGCATCGGCAACCCGACGCCAGGTGTGCTGGAAGAGGTGCGGGCCTCTGTGGCGGTGGGAATGGTGGTGCTGGTGACCTCCCGCTGCCCTGGCGGGACGTCGCCCCGGTCTACGGCGCGGGAGGAGGGGCTGACCTCGCCGCCGCCGGCGCACTCTTCGCGGGGTCACTGCCGGCTCCGAAGGCGCGCCTGCTTCTTGCTGCGACTGTCAGCAGCGAGCAAGAGCCACGACGCGCGATAGACCGCATGGCCCCCTTCATCACCGGTTCGACCAGCGGATCCGGGAGCGGTAAGGGCTGACGGGGCGACCAAGACGCCGCAGGGCTCGACGGGTGAGGCAGATGAGGCGGCGTTGTGGCGTCGGCATTGTTCTGCACCACGCGGCTCAACCATGGCAACCGCCAGCGAGGCAGTGTAAGCAGGAGTTCAAAACCCGCAAATCCCACCCATTGATGGCGAAGAACCTCTTGACAGGTTTCTCCAGGGCGGGCAATGCTGGCCGCTCGCGAATCCTGGTCAAAGGAGATCGGCGTGACCGCATCCCATTCCCTTCAAGCGTCTGCCGCAGGCCGGTTCCCGCGGCGGTTGACGCGGAGACGGCTGATCGCTGTCACGGCAGCCATCGCGCTGCTCCCCGTCGGCTCCGCCGTGCCGGCGGCGGCGGACCCGCAGACCACTCCGAACGGACCGTGGTCTGGAGAGAAGTCTTCTAGCCTGGCCGCGATCCACAGTTATGACCAACTATGGTCCACGCTGCGACAGATCGAGAACCACGCACAGGGCTCGTTCGACCTCTCCGCCGCACCGCTGACGAGCAACACTGGCCGGGAGATCCCGGTCGTGACGGTCGGTGACGGACCTACGTCGGTGATGTACATCGCCAACCAGCACGGCGACGAGTATGTCGTTTCCGAGGCGATGATCAACTTGATCCGCAGCATCAGCGGTAACTCGCAAACAGCGGTGGCGTTGCGTAAGGCGCTCACCATCACCGTCGTACCCCGCGTCAATGTCGACGGGTTCGACGCCGACGTGACAGACCTGGCGGGACGCACCACACCGTGGCGGCAGAATTACGACCCGAGCTGCACTCAGGCACCGTGCGACCCGTTCTACGAGGTCGGGCGAGGCTACGACATCAACCGCTACCACTCCTACAGCAGCAACGCGTACGACCACCCGTACAAGGCGGGCGACGACAACCTGAACCCGGTCCCGGAGGCTATCGCGATGCGCCTGCTGTGGGAACAGCGGCGACCCGAGTTGGTCCTCGACTTCCACCACCAGGGCTCGTACGTCGATGAGGAGGGCGGGCTCATCACCGGCTCGACCATGTGGCCCAATGCCGAGGCCGAGGCGGAGCGGCTGGGCATTGCCGATGAGTTCGCAGACACCGTCACTCGGTCGAAGCGGGCGGTGTCGGTGCTGCTGACTGCTCTGGACGAGTACGGCTACGCCAACATTACGCGCTACCCGAGCACGTCCACCCCCGGCATCGCCCGGAACGCCTACGGGCTACTGGGCTCTGCCTCGGTGCTGTTCGAGATGCGTGGCGACATCGACGCCAAGTCCAACGGCTACATTGCCAAAACTGCCGAGGTGGCGGGGATGGCGATCCTGGAGGCGGTTGCCGACGGGTCGTGGGAGACCGCGAACCTCGAGCCGGTTGAGAATATCCGGGAGCGCGGTCCCTCTGTCGACGACCCCCACGAGTGACACCTTTGCGCCTCTTCGAGGGGCCCCGTGTGTGTGGGGATTGACGTCCCGGCGCGGGGCCCGCTCGTAACGAAATGCCTCAGCGAGATCTGACTGGGTCCATTCCCAGCAGCTGCGTGACCTGGGCGCGTAACTGCTCGACCGCACATTCCAACGCACTAAGAACACGTACAGTGAGGTCGGCGCCTCAACGCCCGAATGCCATTGGTGAACGCGTGCCGAGATCACCGGGCCGCAACGATCGCCGGCGTTCCGTGGTACGACGCCTTTGGGTGCCAGCCCGCCGGTTCGGGTCGGTGCGCCGCGCCAACGTGTCGGCAGCCGTCGATCGGCCCTCCCAGCCATTGGTCAGGACGAACAGGCGCCGCCCGATGACCAGCATCCTCTGGCCCGCCCACATGCCGCGCACGTAGGCGGCCGCAGTCGCCGACACCCGGATCGGAGCACTGTGGATGCCGGCGTAGTCCTCGGCGACGAGGGGGTGGTCGCCGCTGAAGTGCCAGTTTGTGCAGCGGTCCCACGTCGTCACGCTGGTCGGCGATGTAGCCGTCCAGTGGGGCCACCGCGTGCAGGTGCATCGCGCCCATGCCCGCCTACTCCACTCCTTGCGCCGCCAGCCCAGGCGGGGCCTCCAGCACCGTGGGCACGTACTCGAGCAGCTGCAGCCGGTCGTCGAAGGTGCGGTGGTCCACCAGCTGGAGGGCGACATCGGGGTATCCGTCGAAGATCCGGTCACGGCCGGTGGCGCCGTTGATGACGGGGAAGACGACGACCCGGTAGCGGTCTACCAGCCCGGCCCGCAGCAGCGACCGGCTCAGCGAGAGGCTGCCGAGGGTGTGCAACGGGATGCCCTCCTCCTGCTTCATCGCCCGCACCTCCGCAACCGCATCACCGCTGATCAACTCCGTGTTCGCCCACTCCAGCGGCGCCGTCAGCGTGGAGGAGAACACGATCTTCGGCATTGCTTTCAACGTCGCCGTGCCGACCTCGTCGGGCGAGTGCGCAAGGATGCCCGAGAGCAGCCGGTAGGTCGTCGCACCCATCAGGGCCGTGTGCTTCTCTTCCGCCTCGAGCCACGCCAGGTACTCGGGCCCGGCCATGCCCCACAGCCCGGGCCAGCCCTCGGCGGCTCCGAAGCCATCCAGGGAGATGATGAAATCCACCATCAGCTTTCGCATCGAACCGTCCTCTCGGCGTAGGTACACGTCGTGTTACGGGTTCCGTCTAGGCGGAGGCCGGGCCGCCGGTCATTCGACCGCCGGCACGGTGATCTCGCCGCTGACCACTGGTCTACGAGGTGTGCGTCGGTGAACCACCCGCGTCCGCTCCGGCGGCTCCTCCCCAGCCCGCACTCCGCGAGCACGCCCAGGTGACAGGAGCCGGGGGCGGGGGAGTGGCCGTCCAGCCGCCGGCCGCCAGCCCAGCAGTCCCGCCCCGGCGAGTACCTCGCGGGCCCGGGCGATCCCGACCGCACCGATCGCGACCGCCGCCGCCAAACCCGCCACGAGCGTCGCCACCAACCCAACGGACCGCCGCCGCACCCGCAACACCCCCTTCCATCGCAGGTCTACTGCAGGCAGTTGTGCGATTTTCAACCTGACCCCCGGAACTGCGGTAACGCGATCTCGGTCGCGTCACCTGTCCCTGCTGCGCGCTGGCCGCCGGGCAAGGGGGACGAGGACGAGCCTCACGGCGAGCCCGCGCCGTGGACAAGAGGCTAGGCCCGACCTGGCACAAATCCTGGGAAACCCGTCCTGTTGGCCGCGGCCGAACCGCCTACGGTGGGTGCATGCGATCCCGTCACGTCGTCGTCGTGGCCTACGACGGATCCGAGCTGGTGGACATCGCCTGCGTGACGACTGGCCTGTTCACCGCCACCCGCCTTGGTGCCGACCCTGGCTACGAGGTCACGCTCGCGACGCTGGGCGGACGGGAGGTCCGCTGCGACTCCGGTCTGCGTCTCAAGGCCCAGGCCCGGCTGGCTAGCCGGTTCGAGACCGTCGACACCCTCGTGGTTTCCGGTGGACTCGGCCACCAACATGCCACCGCCGATGCACGGCTGGTCGGGCACGTGCGACGCCTGGCCGCTCAGTCACGCCGTGTCGCCTCCGTCTGCACCGGCGCCAGCGTCCTGGCAGCCGCCGGCCTGCTCGACGGCCGCCGTGCGACGACCCACTGGCTGTACGCCCGCCACCTGGCCGCATGCTTCCCGCAGGTCCACGTCGACCCCGCCCCGGTCTTCGTCCGGGACGGCCACGTCGCGACCTCAGGCGGCGTCACCGCCGCGCTCGACCTCACCCTCGCGTTCATCGAGGAGGACCACGGCCACGAACTGGCCCGGCGAGTCGCTCTCGGCATGGTGACGTACCTGCAGCGGCCCGGGAACCAGGCCCAGATGAGCATGTTCACCAGCGCCCCGCGGCCCGACGACCTGCTGGTCAGGCGAACCATCGACCACATCACCAGCAACCCGGGGGCCGACCTGCGTGCGGCCACGCTGGCGGCCTGGGCCGGCGTCAGCGTCCGACAGCTCAACCGGCTCTTCCGCGACCAGCTCGGCGAGCCACCCGGGCGGGCCGTCCGCCGGATCCGACTGGAAGTCGCCGCCCGGCTCCTGGCCGCGACCGAACTCCCGCTCGCGCAGGTTGCCAAGCGGTGCGCCTTCACCTCGGCAGAGACGATGCGCCAAGCCTTCGTTGAGCGGTACGGCGTGAACCCCTCGCACTTCCGCACCACGCAGCGACGCGCCGCCACCTTCGATCCCTACCCGGAACCCGGGCCATCCACGGCCTTAGAGCTCCTAACTGAATGATGTTGGGCGTGTCTTCGGGACGTGATGATTGTTCGCTCCGGGTGTGAGGAGGGGTGAACAGCGCGCCGTGGATCGTTTCGAACAGACCATCGCCCTGCTGCACTGGTTCCGCCGGCTACGCATCCGCTGGGAGAACCGCGACGACATCCACGAAGCCTTCCTCACCCTCGCCTGCGCCATCATCTGCTGGCGACGACTCCAAACGCTCAAAGAGTTAGGAGTTCCAAGTCAGGCGGTGTCCAGACGACCGCGCTGGTGCAGGACGAACAGCAGCGCCATGGCCGGCACGACGAGCAGGAGCGCCGCGGCGGCGACGAGGGTGAGCGACACCAGGGTGGCGTCGGGAGCCGCAGCCTCGTCGATGCGTAGGTGGGTGCCCAGCAGGTACGGGTACTGCGCGACGCCCCAGCCGACCACCACCGTGCCGGCCGCGCTGACAGCGAGCGCCTGCAGCAACCGGGGCGCCGCCCGGTGCAGCAGGGCGATGCTGGCCAGCCCGCATGCCGCGGAGACCAGCACCAGCGGCAGGCCGCGGCCGGTCAGCCCGGAGAACAGGCGCCCGGCGTCGGCGTGCAGGATGGCGATCCCCGCCAGCGCCACAGCGCCGGTCGCCACGGCACTGGCCTGGGCCCGACGGCGGAACCAGCGCTCCAGGCCGGCGTCGGCGTAGGCACGGGCCTCGGCGGTGAGGAACACCGCGGCGACAAACGCGCACACCCCGACCGCGAGCACCCCGCCGAGCAGCGACGTCGGGTTGACCCAGCTGGTCACGGGATTGCCGTGTCCGTCGGCGGGCACTCGCCCGGAGGCGATCCCGCCGGCGACCGTGCCGAAGAAGAACGGCGTGAGCACCGACGAGGTGGCGAACGCCGCCCCGGTCGCCCGCTGCTGGTCGGTCTTCACCACCACCTTCCGGAACGCGAATCCGCTGCCGCGGACCACAATGCCCAACGCGGCGAGGCCCAGCGGGATGTAGAGCGTGGTCATGATCGCGGCGAACGCGGACGAGAAGCCGGTCCAGAGCATCACCAGGCAGAAGATGAGCCACACGTGGTTGGCTTCCCACACCGGTGCCAACGTGTGGTCGATCAGGTGCCGCGGGGCCTGCCCACGTCGCGCACCACCGGCGGTGAGATCCCAGAAGCCGGCACCGTAGTCCGCGCCGCCGAGCACGGCATAGGCGGTGACGCCGATGAACAACACGACGGCGGCGAGCGTACTCACGCCTGACCTGCCGCCGGCGTGGACTCCGAGGCCTGGGGCGGGCCGTAGGGCACGTCCGTCTCGGTAGCACCGCCCTGGTCGCGCCAGCGGCGGCGCAGCAGCCGCAGGACGTACACGGTGGTAGCGCCGACCGCGGCATACAGCGCGACGATGGCGGCGAAGAACAGCCATAGGTTGCCGGACGTGGCGACCGCGTCCCGGGTGAGGAGGTGACCGACGACCGTCCACGGCTGCCGGCCGACCTCGGTGACCACCCAGCCCGCCTCCAGCGCCACCACCGCGAGCACGCCACTGATCGCGGTCGCCCGCAGGAACCATCTGCTGCGCGGCAGGTCACGGCGGCGCCACCAGGCCAGGGCGTACCAGGCGGAGAGGACAAGCAGCGCGGAGCCGATACTGACCATGACGTCGAAGCTCAGGTGGACGATCGCGACCAGGTGGTCCGGCGGCCGCACCTCGGCGGGGATGGCGTCCAGGCCCCGGATGCGGGTGGACGGCGAGTAGCCGGACAACAGCGAGGCCCCCGAGGGAATCTTGATGCCGCCGTGCACCTCCCCGTTCGCGTAGTAGCCGCCCAGCACCTCCGGCACGTGGGTGCCCGTGGTCGGGACGGCCTCGATCGCGGCGAACTTCGCCGGCTCGTTCCGGAAGACCTCGCGCGCGGCGAGGTCGCCGACGAAGATCTGCAGTGGGGTGGCCAGCGCCGCGACGGTCAGCGGTATCGCCAGGCCGAGTCGGTGGTAGCGGTCGCGGCGGCCACGCAGCATCCCGGCGGCGTACACGCCGGCGACGACGAACCCGGCGACCATGTACGCGGCGAGCAGCATGTGGATGGCCTCGTACCAGAACGCGCCGTTGAAGATCACCTCCAGCGGGCGGACCTCCACGATCTTGCCGTCCCGCATGGTGAACCCGCCCGGCCGGTTCATCCAGGCGTTCGCCGCGACCACCGACAGCGTGCCGCCGATCCCGGACAGCACCACCGGCACCCCGGTCCAGAAGTGCGGCCACGGGCGCATCCGCCGCCACCCGTAGACGTAGATGGCGACGAAGATCGCCTCCAGGAAGAAGAACAAGCCCTCGATCGCGAACGGGATGCCGAACGCCGCGCCGTAGGTGCCCATCAGTCGTGGCCAGAGCAGCCCAAGCTCGAACGACAGCACCGTCCCGGACACCGCGCCGACGGCGAACAGCACCGCCGCCACCTGTGACCAGCGGCGGGCCAGCAGCAGCGCGGTCTCGTCGTGCCGGCGAATCCCGCGAGCGTTCGCGATCAGCATCAGGAAGGTGAAGGCCACCCCGAACGGCACCAGGATGATGTGGAAGCCGAGGGTGAAGGCCATCTGCTCGCGCGCCGGCAGCAGTTGCGCCGGATCGGCCGGCGCCAGACTGGCGCCGACCGTCGCCAGTGACAGTCCAGGCATGGCCCGTGCTACCCGTTGACGGCGGCCGGAAACGTACCGATGGGGTGAGGATCAGTCAGCCTGTCGGGAACGGGCGCCTAGGTGCGAGGACCTGTTGCCCTTGCTTGTCCGGTGGCTTTGCGCGACGGCGTTCCTCACGCGGATTGTCCGACCTGCCAGACGTATCGGTCACGAGTCGTATCATCACGATCGTGATCACGGCTTCGGAGTTGGCGGTCACGCTCGTGGCCGTGGGGCAGCCGCCGGTTGCGCACCAGCCAACCGAACACCCGTTCGACCGGCTACCTACGAGGTAGACCTCAACCGTGACCTGCACGTCATCGCCACCACTCGGATCCTTGGCGACACCGACGGAAGCGCCTACTACCATCGAACCGCACTCCAAGGAGGGGTCGCCGGTAGGCGTCGTCGCGGGCGTGGTCTCGGGATTTGAGCCGGTTCAGGCGACTGACGGGTGCCGCCCGTGGCGGCCAGACAAGTTGCACGCGGACAAGGTGTACGACGCTCACGAACTGCGCCGCGAGGTCCGCCGGCGGAGGATCAAGGCACGCATCGCCGGTCAGGGCATCGAGTCCTCCACGCGCCTGGGCCGCCACCGCTGGATCGTCGAGGCCTGCATGTCGCGGCTGATGCGCTACCGGCGCCTCGTTCGCCGCTACGACCGCAAGGGCGACCACTAGGAAGCCTTCGGCACCATCGCCAGCACCCTGCTACTGCCGCCTCACCAGATGAGACGCGCCCTTAAGGGTCGCTGCTGCCTCGCGGCCGAGGCGGGCCCGGGCTCGGGCCATACGAATGGCGGCGGTCAAGGTCGTGATGTCGTAGGCGCCGTAGTGGCGGCGGCCGTTGATGAAGAACGTCGGGGTGCCGGACACTCCGCTGTTGTCGGCCGAGTCGATGTCGCTTTGGATGCGGCCAGCGTGGGCGTGGCTTCTCAGATCGTCGTGGAAGCGTTTCTGATCCAGACCGAGGTCGCCGGCGTATTTGATGAGATCAGTGATGTTCAGCTTGTCCTGGTGGTCGAGCAGCAGGTCGTGCATCTGCCAGAACTTGCCCTGAGCGGCCGCTGCTTCGGCGGCCTCGGCTGCTAGCCGAGCTTGCGGGTGCACGTCTGACAAAGGCAGGTGACGCCACACGAAACGCAGGTCGGCGTGACCCAGCAACTGCCGGACGGCTGGCTCGGCCTTCCCGCAGTACGGGCACTGGAAGTCGCCGTACTGCACCAGCGTTACCGACGCGCCTGCTGGGCCGCGGACGTGGTCCTGCTTCTCGTCGACCGCTGGGATGAGGTCGATCAGTTCCGTCATGTCGCCGAAGAGTGCCCGGGTGCGCTTGTCCTTGGGCAACATGTTGGTGACGCGGAACGCGTTCCAGGTCAGCGCTGAGGATACGATCGCGGCGCTGAGCACCCCGACTTTGGCCTCGGCCAGTTGGTCGCCGGTGAAGGCCAGGCTGGCGATCAGCAGCGACACCGTGAAGCTGACACCGGCGATCGTGCCACTGCCTAGCACGCCCGCCCAGCCGACGGCCGGACGGATGCGGCTGTGTGAGATCCAGGTGAGCCCGGCCGAGGTGCCGATCACGGCGAGCGGCTTGCCGACGACATACCCGAGCAGCACGCCCCAGGTGACAGGCGACGCGAACGCCTGCGCCAGGAACGGACCGTCGATGCTGATGCCAGCGTTGGCCAGGCCGAACAGCGGCACGATGACGTAGCTGGACCAAGGGTGGTAGATGCGCCTAAGGCGGTCGTTGGGCGATAGCGTATTCGCGAGGCCGATCGAAGCCGTACGCGCGAGCTTGGGCGTCGGCTGCTCACGGAACGACCGGAACAGCCCGCTGACCTGCTCGAGCTCAGCTCGGCCGGGAGAGTAGGCGAACGCGGTCAGCCCGATGGCAAGCCCGGCCACCACCGGGTCGACTCCGCTGACCAACAGCGCACCCCACATCACGATGGCGACCGGCACGTACGCCGAGCCACGTCGGACGCCAGCTGCGCGGATGGCCAGCATGACCGCGAACGCCGCTACGGCCACCACGATGGGCATCATCTTGAGGTCGTCGCTGTAGACCAGGGCGATGACGATGAGTGCGATCAAGTCGTCGACCACGAACACGGTGAGCAGGAAGATCCGGACCCGGTCGGGCACGCCCCGGCCGAGCAGTGCCAGCAGGCCCAACGCGAGGGCAGTGTCGGTCGACATAGCCACGCCCCAGCCATGCGCGCCCGGCCCGCCGTGGTTGATCACCAGGAAGATCAGCACCGGGATCAGCATTCCGATCACGCCGGCCACGCTGGGCAGCACGAACCGTCGCCGGTCGCGTAGGTCGCCGAGGTCGAACTCGCGCCGCGTCTCAAGGCCGACGACCAGGAAGAACAGAGTCATCAAGCCGCTGTTGATCCAGGTGTGCAGGTCGCGGGAGAGCTCGAGGTGCCCGAAGCGCAGCGACAGTTGGGTACGCCAGACGGCTTCGTAGGAGCCGAGGTCGATGTTGGCCCAGAGCAGTGCGGCGACGATGGCGGCCACGAGCACACCGGCGCTGCCGGACTCAGTTCTCAGAAAGGCTCGCAGCGGTGCGACTAGATTCCGCTTCCAGATCGTTCGGCCGCTCATCTTGGTTTCGGTCACACGTCACCTTCCGACGCGCTGGCCGGGCCAGCATGGATAGCTAGATCACGTACCGTGATGCGGGCACGCGACCGCTCGGTTCAGTACTGATCGCGCTGCCCCAGCTGTGGCCGGCTGCGGCAAGAGCGACGAAGCTCGCCGATGCCCTGCAGGGTGCGGGCGCCCATCAGGTGAGCTCATGGTCGGGACGGCCGCGCACACGATCGAGCGATGGTGAGCACCGGCGATACCCACGAGGAAGATTCGTCTGCGGCCGTAGCGGTCGCCGAGTGCGCCGGCCAGCAGGATCAGCGCGGCCAGGCCGCGACCTGGATCAGCTCGCTGTCGCAGCTCAGCGGGCCAACGCCGAGCTCGGCATGTCCATCGCCTTCCTCGACGAGGCACTGCAACGTTCGCTCGAACCCGGCGCGCCGTCCACCGTGGCCCGGCCGATCACGCTGTGAGCGGCTCGCGCACGGCCCGTCATTACCGCGACCTCGTCCTGGTACGGGTGGACCAGGCGTTGCAGCGCCACGGGCTGCCGATCCCCGACGACAGGACCTCCGACAAGTTCTCCCTGCTCGGCAGACGCTCCGCCGTCACCGATACGACCGCACCGCCTCTGTTCTGAGCTGCCGGCACGAGTCACCGGCCATCCGCCAGGACCAGGACCTGCGCCGCATCCAAGGCGCCACATCGCGTTCAGGCTGTCGCGGTCGACGGAAACACTGTCGCCGTCTGGGGCGGAACGACAACCGCTTGCTGCTCGGCCGTACGTCGAGCAGCAAGCGGCCTGATTTCAGCGCGGCCCGACGAACTCGGTCCTCACGCTCCATGCGAACTGAATCAGCAGGGTAACCGGGGACTTCTCGGCAATGTCATGCATCACCTTCAAGTCGTCGGGGTCAGGTTCTTCGCTCAGCGTGATCGTGCGCTGCAGGTAACGCTCTGCGCCTTCCTGCTCGGGTTCGTGGTAGTCGATCTCGACGGTGATGTCACCGGCGGTGTCGTACTTATAGTCGACGTACTGCCGCAGCGTCTGAGCAGTGCACGACGCGAGCGCCATCAACAGGTACTCCGTCGGCGTCGGGCCTTCGCCGAGTTCGCCGTTGTGCGGTTCATCAGCGACAAACGTGAAGCTGCGGGTGGTCATGTCCGTGCGCCGGCGCTCAGTGGCCGGAAGGACAGCTCGGGCGGATGCGACGACACGATCCCGATCGGTTTCCATCAGCCGCGCCTTCCTGTAGATCCTGGTAGTGACGGTCCAGACACGCGGATCCAGCAGCAGCCGAGCCGCAGTCTGAGAGGGGGCTGTGGCCGGGCGAATCACCTCGTGACCGCGTACCTCCGCAGGCTAGCCTCCGCGGACTGGATAGTCCAGTTGACCGATCGTTGCCAGAACCGCTTGGCCCTCGTGAACCATCACCTCGGGGCGCTATGAGCTGCGTTCAGAGGCGTTAGGGCCAAGGTGCCCGTAGCTGAACTCGCTCAACGCCAAACCCACAAGTGGACTTACTAGTCCGTTGAGGCTAGGCTTGCCGTCGTTCACGCATCAGGGCGGCGATCGTCGCCGGCTCCCGCGGCTCGGGCGGACTCAAGTCCGGACAACATGAGGAACATCGGTGCTCAGTGCAGTCGCAGTACGAGGCGATCCAACCGGGGTTCAGGCGTCGCCACTGGGATCGACGCTGCTGGCGGTGGTTACGGAGGCACTCAGCGAGGGGTTCAGGGTTCGGTTCGACAGCGGGATCGTGGCGGGGTGAGACAGCACGGCGAGCTCCCGGTCGGGGCATAGGACCGTGGTTCGGCTGCAGGCCTTAGCCTCGCCCTCATCGATCTCCGGGCTGCTTGCACCCGCCGTGACCAGCCTGGTCATGATGAAAAGGGCTCAATTAACGGGTCGGCTCGCCAGACGGCTCCGAGAGGAACGATTTGATGTGATCCAGCGCCATGTCCAGAGCAACTTCCATGGGTGCGACGTTGTGCGCGGCGTTCGCCAGCAAGTAGCCGCCTTGCAAAGCTGCCATCAACCCCGTGGCCAACTTCTCCGGGTCGGCGTCCTGGCGCAGTGCGCCGCTGTCCCGCATCCGGTGCAGACCATCACTGATCAGCTTTTCCCATGCTGCGAACGTCTCCAACAGCATCGATCGAGCCTGCTCATCTTGATCGGACAGCTCGACAGCCATCGACCCGAGGCCGCACCCGTATCTGCCGTTGTTCAGCGAGTTGGCCTGGACCAGCGCGTTACGCCACCGGACCAGCCCTGAGAACGATCTCAGTCGTTCGAGCCCTCCACGCTCGCGCTGAAGCACAAGCGCGCCTCGATATTTGACCAACGCGCGCACGAGCTCCTGCTTGTCGGCGAAGTGGTGGTAGAGCTGAGACTTGCTCGTCTGGCTTGCTTCGCGGACGTCGTCAAGGGTCGTCGCGTTCACTCCCCGCACGAACATCAGCCGGTTCGCCGCCTCGAGAATCCGCTCCCGCGTCGCGATGCCCCGTTGGCTGATCCTCCGCTGCTTCGACGGCGCAGCCACCTGCTCGTCGCCCATCGGTCAAGTGTATCCAGCGCGCCAGCTAATCCATGGAGGATGGGGCCCTGGAGTCCACCCGGCGTCATGGCGCATTCGCGTGGTGGAAGGACGAACGCATGCGCCGCCAGCTTGATTGAACGGCTGTTTTGTCCGCGAGATCATCTATAGGGCGAATCTTTCCGGGACTATTTGGTCCTCGGTGTGGCAAGCCGCCGCTCAGGAGTTGCTCGGCGATGCGTCGTGAGCGGCGCGCCGGAGGTCAGCGTGCGTCAACGCTCGTTGACATGCGTCTGCACGTCACCCGCATCACCCGCAGCTGCTGAACGGGCCGCAGGCCCTGGCTGGGCGCGCCGGCCGCTGCCGCTCGGCAGCCGTCACGACTGACGCCCGGCGGATGCGCAAGGTTGCCGTTGGCGAGGTCGACTGCAGTAGCCACCGGACCCGCCGCATCAAGGGCGAGTCAGTCCCCATCGGCTCCGCTCGGGCCACCGTGGGAGCGCGTCGCGTGCCGGCGCACCTCCCGCAACGCCGCGGGCGCCAGCATCTCGGGCAGCCGATCGAATGCCACGTCTCGCTCGGCACCGGTGCCCGAGAGGGCCTGCACCCATCCGGCTGACTCCTCGTCCAGGCCCGGGCCGGGCGCGCGGACCCGGGGTCCGCGCGCCGGAGGTGTCAGGCCGTCGCCCGCTTCGGGAGCTTCCACCCGGGGCGGGGGAAGTGGCAGGTGTAACCGTTGGGGTAGGTCTGCAGGTAGTTCTGGTGCTCGGGCTCGGCCTCCCAGAAGTCGCCTGCCGGGGTGACCTCGGTGACGACCTTACCGGGCCACAGGCCCGAGGCGTCGACGTCGGCGATCGTGTCCTCGGCGACCCGCTTCTGCTCGTCGCTGGTGTAGAAGATCGCCGAGCGGTAGCTGCTGCCGATGTCGTTGCCCTGGCGGTTCTTCGTCGAGGGGTCGTGGATCTGGAAGAAGAACTCGAGCAGCGCGCGGAAGTCGGTCTTCTCGGTGTCGTAGACGACCTCGATGGACTCCGCGTGGGTGCCGTGATTACGGTAGGTGGCGTTCGGGACGTCGCCGCCGGTGTAGCCGACGCGCGTGGACACGACGCCGGGCTGGCGGCGGAACAACTCCTCCATGCCCCAGAAGCAGCCTCCGGCGAGGATCGCCTTTGCGGTGGTCACGTCGTCTCCCTACTTGTCGCCGGTGTCACTGTTGGTGTCATTCGTGAACAGGGTGCGGTATTCGCCGTACCCAGCGTTTTCCAGGTCGTCGAGGTGGATGAACCGCAACGACGCGGAGTTGATGCAGTAGCGCAGTCCACCCTTGTCCGGGGGACCGTCGTCGAAGACGTGGCCGAGGTGGCTGTCCCCGTGCAGGGAGCGCGCCTCAATCCGGATCATCCCGTGGCTGAAGTCTTCGCGCTCGACGACGTTCGTCTTGGCGATCGGGTTCGTGAAGCTCGGCCAGCCGGAGTTGCTGTCGTACTTGTCGATCGACGCGAACAGCGGCTCGCCAGACACGACGTCGACGTAGATGCCAGGCTCGTGGTTGTCCCAGTACGCGTTGGCGAACGGTCGCTCGGTGCCGTCCTGCTGGGTCACGCGGTACTGCTCCGGGTTGAGCCGCGAAATGGCGTCCGGGCTCTTGTGGTATTGGGCCTGCTGTGGCACAGCTCTCCCTTCCGGCCTTTCGGCCGAAGCTGTGTGTCGGGGTGAAAGGCACCCGGACACGCAGATACAGACACCCTATGGGCCCGTTGTATTCCCGCAGCCCCTACTCCAGTTGGACGGCAGAGTCCGGGAAGGCGGCGCGGAGGTCAGCGGACGGAGGTGCCCTGTAGCGATGGTTTACCTGGGATATGGCGTCGCCGGGGGGGGCACTCTGTGATCACCTAGACTGGACTTGACAGACCAATTTAGCCGCCACTAGCGTCGAGGCCCCCGACTGGGTGCCTCCGCTAGCGACGAACTGGGCGACTTGCCCGCCGGCACCGAGTTCCACGGACGTCCCGTCAGCCCGGCCACACCCTGGCGTCCCCACCGCTACCGATCAGTGTGGTGAGGGGCTGGGGCGTGGCGTTGTTGATGGTGGGGAAGCGGAAGTTTGCTCCTCGTGACCGTGCGGGCGAGGACCGGATACAGGGAGGTATCGGATGAAGGCGATTGTGGTGACGGACGAGGCCGCGGGAACGGCCGGGATGACGTTGGTGGAGCGGCCTGAGCCGGAACCAGCGATCAACGACGTTGTCGTTCAGGTACATGCGTCGGGGTTCGTCCCGACTGAGATGTCGTGGCCCTCGACCTGGACCGATCGCCTCGGCCGTGACCGGACGCCGTCGATTCCCGGGCACGAGTTGGCCGGAGTGGTCCGTGCTCTCGGGTATGGCACGACGGGGCTGTCGGTGGGACAGCGGGTGTTCGGCCTTACGGACTGGACTCGTGACGGCACCCTGGCGGAGTTTGTGGCCGTCGAGGCGCGCAATCTTGCGCCGCTGCCCGGCGACGTCGACTTCACGGTGGGCGCGAGCCTGCCGATCTCTGGGCTGACTGCGTGGCAGGGTCTGTTCGAGCACGGCCGTCTGAAGGCGGGGCAGAGCGTCCTGGTGCATGGTGCGGCTGGCGCAGTCGGTTCGACGGCGACGCAGCTGGCTCGTGAGTTCGGCGCCTACGTCATCGGCACGGGGCGCACTGCCGACCGTCAGAAGGCGCTCGACTTCGGCGCGCAGGAGTTTGTCGACCTCGGGAACGACGTCCTCGAAGACGTCGGTGGAGTCGATGTGGTTTTCGATGTCATCGGCGGCGACATCCAGAAACGGTCCGCGGGTCTGGTTCGGGCCGGAGGAACGCTGGTGTCCGTTGTCGGGCCGCCCGAGGCGCGGCCTGCGGACGGCCTGGCGATCGACTTCGTCGTGGAGTCCGATCGCGGCCAACTGGGTGAGATCGTCCAGCGGGTGCGGGACGGGCGACTGCGGACGAACATCGGCAATGTCGCGAGCCTGGACGATGCCGTTGCCGCTCTCAACCCGACCGAGCGGATCACCGGGAAGACGGTCATCCGCGTTCGCCCCTGAGGACTCGGGAGAGCGAGACGTCCCACCCTCCTTGTGGATCAGTGTCAACGGCGTGGCCAGGTCGGGCGACTCATACCGAAGATGTCATCGTCCTGATCCGCTACCTGGGTGGGCACCCGGCGTAGCCAGCTCCCCGGCAGCCCGGAAGCCATCACGAACGCAGTGTCGTTCCTGCTGCCGCCCAAGTCGAGCTGAATGACCGGTGCCATCCCCGACGTCCTGGCCGGCCGCAACCGATCCTCGGAACGCAACACCGGAATCACCCGGCGGGCTGTGGACGTGTCCGTACGCGTCCGCAGCCCGCAACTACCCCGGAAACCACCCGTAACTTCGGCGAAACCGTGGCTTGGCCGACCCGCACGTCGTTGCGCTCGATGCTGAGATCAGCGACCCCAGCATGCCGGCTAGTTCAGCAAGGCCGGTCTGCTCGTCGCTGGCGCCCACCTAGCCATCGCGCGACGTACCCCGGCCGTTGGGGACGCCTGAACCTTCTCAGCGGTCGGCGCGCGGGGTTGACGCGATGACGCGTGTTCAATGGCCATGCCCGGCTGTATACGACCGAGGGAATGCCGGGTCTAGAACGTCGGCATATTCCGGGTGAGTTTGACGAATGCTGCCGTGAACGGACACGTGACGGTGGCGGTCTTTCTTTGCATGCGCGGCTCGTCGAGGACGCCGCCGATAAGCCTGGCGGCTACTCCCTTCCCACGGAACTCGGGGAGCACGGATGTCGCCAACAGGATGACGCGGCTTCCGACCTCGCTGTAGACGAGCCCTCGGCTGCCCGGCCCCCGATCGTGGCCTCGTAGATGCCGAGCGCGCTGTTGTCGGTGATGACGAGGTCTTCCGCGTCGGGCGCGATGGCTCCCGACAGGTTCGAGTCACCTAAGGGGGTGTCTCAGATGGACGATGCGGTAGCTGCGGCATGATCTTCGTTTCGTGACAGCGATGCTCGATGACATGGTGCGCACGTGGGCGCC
>NZ_JBICUB010000025.1:0-72862 GCF_043197935.1 Micromonospora sp. NPDC048930 | reverse complement strand
CGACACCGACCAGCCCAACCCCGCCCCGATCGCCGCATAACATCAGACCGGATCCCGCGATGGCCGTCTCCTACACCACCAACGCGGACGTGACCAAGACGAAGCGGCGGGATGTTCGCCGTCGAAGCAACCACGATCCTGGACCTGACCTGGCTACACCCTCGCGTTGCGGCGGATATGGTGGACTGTGACCGTGATGTTTCGACCGACCGGTTCCTGCCGCTGCTCGGCCTGCGATTTGGCGAGCTGTCGCCAGCGCCGACCTGATCATATCGGCGGCGAGGCGCTGACCGGCGAGCAGCTCGCCGCAGTGGCCGCGACGCCAGCCCACCCCGCCCCGCGGGCCAGGCGCACCCCTGCCACGCGTCCCTGACCACCGAACACCAGAGCCGGCGCCACGGTGACGCAACGGGGTCTGATGGCACGCGCTGGGGTGTCATCAGACCCTGATCGGTCGGTCTGGTCCGGGTGGAAGGTGGGCATGTGAAGCCGTCGATGGGCTTCCCTGGCAGGCGGAGATGGCCATGCTCACGATGAAACAAGCCGCGTCGCAGTTCCTGGCGAAGCAGCGGATCGCGGTGACCGGGGTGTCCCGCAACCCGCGGAATCACGGCGCGAACGTCGTGTACCAGCGCTTGCGGGAGCGCGGCTATCAGGTGTACGCGATCAATCCCAACGCCGACCGGGTCGAGGGTGACGCCTGCTACCACGACCTGAAGTCGGTGCTCGGCGGCGTCGAGGCAGTCGTCATCGGCACGCGTCCGGAGACCGCCGATGAAACCATGCGGGAATGCGTCGAGCTCGGCATCGGACACGTCTGGATGCACCGCCTGTACGGAACAGGTAGCGTCTCCGCCACGGCCACCGAATACGGCCGCCAGCACGGGATCACGGTGATCGACGGCGGCTGCCCGCTGATGTTCGACCCCACGGCCGACACCGGGCACAAGCTGATGCGCTGCCTGTTCACCCGCGCCGTCCCCAAGCGCGTCTGATACCGCCTCGGCCAGGCGGGCCAACACGATCGCGGTGTGGGCGGCCGGGCCACCGGACGCGGTCGTGCCCAGCTTCAGAAACAGCAGCGCCGCAGGGTCAGCGACCCGGCGGCGGCCAGCAACGAGTACAACCGCTCAGCAGGCGACGGGTCTTCCGCCGCCCGCACCATGCGGTAATCATCAGACACAGCCGCGCCTCCATCGATGCCGAACGAGCCGAATCTAGCCAAACAACCCCGAAACTGGCTGGGGATCACGGCTTGGCTCAACCATCGGGACCATTGCAATGACCGATGGGGTCCGAACGGCCCTACCGGCCGCCCTATCGGTGCACCGACCCTGCTGGTAGCAGCTCACGGCCCGAAGGAGGGTCCCAATGCACTTGACCGATCGAGAATGGTGGGGGCTCATCCACGGGATGGGCTTCGGTGCGGTGTTCCTGCTCGCGTTCGCGGGCGGCCTCGCCGGACTCTACAGCCTCCGCGCCGGCCTGGTCACCCCACAAGGCATCGTCGAACGGATGCGCCGACTCAAGATCGGCGTGGTCGCGATGGCCGTCGCCGCATGGGGCACCGTGCTGACCGGCACCTGGATCGTCTACCCGTGGTACCGGGCCACCGGCAAAACCAGCCCGAAGTCGATTCTGCTCGCCAACCCCAACACCAAAGACTGGCACGAGTTCGCCATGGAATGGAAAGAGCACATCGCCTGGCTCAGCCCCATCCTGGCCACCGTGGTCGCGTTCATCGTCATGTACTACGGCACCAACCTCATCCGCCACGACCGAGTCCGCAAAACCGCCATCACCCTGTTCATCCTCGCCTTCGGCTTCGCCGCCGTCGCCGGCACACTCGGCGCCCTGATCACCAAAGTCGCACCGGTCCACTAAGGAGGGACACCCACATGAGCACCATCACTAACCGGCCCTCCGACACGGCCGGCACCGAGGCCGAAGGCATCGTCTACCCGGACAAGCCGGAAGGCCCGATCGCCGCCGCGATCCTCGCCGCGGGCGTCGGCGGCCTTACCCTCGGCATCGTCACTACCCTGGTCGAGGCGAGCACCGGGTTCAAAGACGCACTCAACTGGAACAACGACGTCGGGCCACTGTCCGGCAAGACCATCGTCAGCGTCGTGGTGTGGCTGGTCGCCTGGGCAGCCCTTCACCTCGTCTACCGCAGCAAGCAGTACGAAACCCGCCGGGCCCTGATCATCGCCCTGGTCCTGATCGGGCTGGGCGTGGTGGGTACCTTCCCCACCTTCTTCCAGGCATTCGGCGGCTAGCCAAACGTGCGGCGGACCGCGACCCTTCCTCCTCGCTGAGGACCCGTGGTCCGCCGCGCCTTACGCCTGCAAGCCAATCCCCTGCCATCGATCTCGGCCCAGGGCGCACCGGGCAGCCTGACGCGATCTTCAGAACCTCAGGTCACGGCCATTGAACGAGTTTTGGCGCGGTACAGCCGATGATCGGAGTGAGCAGGACTCCCCTCGCGATGGCGCGAAGAACTTGCCGCCAACCCGCGATAGCGTTGGCTGAACCGTGCGACGCGCCTGTGCTGAGGCCTCTTCACCCCTCGATGTCACGTGGATGGGCCACGGGGTGAACGATCCCACCGATCTGACCGATCGGTCAGCCCTTGATCGATCGGTCAGGCATGCTGGTTCTGGAGGTGGAACGGCATGGCACGGATGGGGCCGGAGATGCACAACGAGATCCTCGCGGCCGCGGCGCGGCGTTTCGCATTCGCTGGTTACAAGGGCACCTCGTTACGGGACATCGCCCGCGACGTGGGCTGCTCCAAGGCGGCGGTGCTCTACCACTTCCCCCACAAGGAAGCCCTCCTGTTTGAGCTGATGGCACCGGCGCTCGCGGTAATCCGGGCGATCGAGGACAGCATCGCCGCCGCGGCCGATCCGGCGAGCGCGCAGCGGGTCGCCATGGAGGGCTTCGTCGACCTCGCGGTCCAGTTCCGGCGGGAGATGGCCCTGCTGCGGGGCGAGTTCCGGGAGTTGCTCGAGAGCCCCGAGTTCGCACACCTCGAACGGTTCGCCGACCGACTCGTCGACACGGTAGCGGGACATCCCGAACGCCCGGCCGCCCGGATCGCCGCGCGGGTGATGCTCGCCGGGATCGCCGAGACATCCGGCGACTTCGACGACGTACCCGACGACGAACTACGCGAGACGCTCTTGGCGCTGCTACGCGGGGCGCTCGACCCCGCCGACTGACCATCCCACCACGCCCGGGGACACGAATTTGCGGCCACCCTGCTCGACCGGCTCGGCCGGGTCTCGATGCGCTGCGGCTCGTCGTCGCGCTCTGGCTCGTCGTAACAGTCGGCCTCGGTCTGACCGCCGGGACGCTGAGCGGCCCGACGGCGAGCAACTTCACAGCGCGCGGCACGCGTCGCAACGCGCCCAACTCGACGGCCGATACTCTCGGATCGAGGCTCGCCAAGGACCTCGGCGAGGTGACCGCAGACTCGCCGGCTCGGACCGATGCTCGGATACCCGCCTCGACAGGGCACGCCGTGTTGACCCGGCACGGCCTGCACCGCCTGGCCTGGCTCGACCGGCCGCCGGCGAGCCGGTCCGCCGCTACGAACGCGAACGCCCTGGCGAGCTGATCCAGGTCGACGTCGAGAAACTCGGACGCCTACGCGACGGCGGAGGCTGCCGCATCCACGGCCACGACAGCATCGAACGCCGCCGTGCCCGCTACCGACCCCGGGCCGCCACCAAACCCGAGGTGCCTCTGTGTTTGTCAAGCCGCTGATCTTGTTGTGGTCGTAGGCTGTGTGGCGGCGGGTCCGGGAAGTGACTTGTCCGAAGAGCTGGCGTTCGGGGCTAGGCCAGCCGCGCTGGATTGCAGAGTCGCCCCCGGTTGTCCTCCCGGACCCGTCCCTGAGCAGCGGCGCCGGTCGTCGGCGATCATGATGCGCCAGACGTGATCAGCGAGCCGTCGTTTCAAGCAGCGCATGGCCTCGTTGTGGGTCTTGCCGCAGGCCCGTTTGGTGTCGTAGTAGGCCCTGCCCTGGCTGGTGGGCATGCGGACCTGAGTGACGGCGACCAGGTGCAGGGCGCAGTTGAGCTGGCGGTCTCCTGAACGCGAGAGCCTATGCCGGGCTCGGTCTGCGGCTGGCGATCTCGATCGGGGCGACACCGGCGTAACTGGCGAACGTCGCCGCAGTCGGAAAGCGAGTTACCTTGCCGACGCGTCCGAGAATGCGGGCAGCCAGCACAGGGCCGACGCCGTTGACCTGGGTCAGCCGACTGCCGTGCTCGGCCAGCACGACGCTCATCCGCTTGGCGATGTCCGCCAGTCGGGCATCCGTGCCGCGGATCTCGGCAATCAGGTCACGGGCGAGCTGCTTGCGGGCCTGCTCCACCGGTGAGGCTGGCCGGACTCCGGCCAGCAGACGACCGGCAGCAGCAGCGCTCAGATCCGTCGGCGCGCCACCGGCAGTAGATCACGCAGCAGCGCGTGCAGTTGATTGACCGAGCGGGTGCGGGCTGCGGCCAGGTTCGCTCGGCGTTCCTCCAGCAGGCTCAACACCGTCGAGGAGTCCTCCGGCGACAGCGCCGCGGCGTCGCCGTGCAACGCGGCGACACTGGCGGCCGCGGCGGCGTCGATCACATCATTCTTTCGCCGCCCACCGCGCGACAGCTGTCGCACCCTCGCCGTTGCCGTCGCCGGCACGTCGATGACCGCCTCGCCCCGGGCCAGCAGCCACTGCGCCAGATGCCGGCCCAGCCCCCGAGCATTCTCCACCGCCCACCGCCGCTGCTCGAAGCGGCCGGCCCAGCGCAGCAACCGCCCGTAGTCACGCAACGTGGACTCGATTTTCAGGCTGGCCAACGGCCGCTGGGTCACGTCGTCAACTGCGGTCGCGGTGTGAGACAGCTTGTGCGGGTCCACCCCGATCGTGATCACCTGGTCGTCCTCCCACTGCTCGACGAAACGACGAAGACCGCGGACGACATGCCGACTTGCAGTACCGGACGACGATCACGCCTCTGTTGAGTCAGACCACGGCCGGACGCCAGGCGGGCAACACACCCCGGGAGAGCCAACCCCGAAAGGCGGCAGGCGGTTCACGAGTCACCCCGCCCAGCGTCCTACGGAACCTACGACCAAAAGGCCGAGAACCGCTGCCCCCATACAAGTCGGCGGTTCAATCCCTCTGCGAGCCTCACTGCCGGAGCCAACTATGGGCGCGGGGATGGCCGCCCAACAAGCTGTGTGCTTGCCCGAAATGCGGGTGGGGTTGTGGTTGTAGGCCCAGCGCTTCACCGGCCGCAGGGCGGGATATGAACTCCACTGGCGCACCAGCCGTTTGCGAACGCCGCGACGGAACCCTTGTAGTGCCTGTCCGGTGGCTTCGACCCGGACCAGCGCGGTCAACGTGGCCGGCGGGCCGGCAGGCCCACCTCGCCTGCCGGCCCGCCGGCGCCGAACGCGGGGCGGGAGTCGAGAGTCTCACGACCCGCAGGGGGTGTCAGGGCTTGAGAATCAGTCGGATCGGGCTGCCTTCCTTCTTCACGAGCCGTTCGACGCCCCGGGGCGCCTCGGACAGCGGGAGCACGTCGCTGATCGACCCGGAGAGGTCGAGGCGGTGGTGGCCCACCAGGGAGACGAGCTGCTCGACGTGCTCCGGTGCGCTTCCGTAGTGGCCGCGGACCTGCTGCTTCAGGTAGCTGAACAGGGTCGTCTGGTGAATGGTCAGCGGTTGGGGTGCCAGCCCGACCAGGACCAGCCGGCCCTCGCTGGCCAGCACGGTCTGGGCCTGGGTCCAGACCGGCGGGGCGCCTGCCAGGTCGAAGGCGACGTCGAGGCCGCGCCCGCCGGTGATCCGGCGGACCTGCTCGGCGAAGTCGGCGGCGCCGGGGTCGAGGACGTGGTCGGCGCCCAGGGCGAGAGCCCGGGCCCGGGCATCCGGGATCGGATCCACGGCGACGATCGGAGCGGCCCCGACGAGACGCAGCAACTGGACGGCATGGGCGCCCAGACCGCCCAACCCCCACACGCCAACGGACTGGGTGGGACGTACATCACCGGTGCCGACGATCGCGCCCCAGGGGGTGGAGACGGCGTCGGGGATGATCGCGGCCTGCTCCAGGGGAAGGTCGTCGGGCACGCCGACGAGGGTGAAGTGCTCGGCGATGGCGTACTCGGCCCAGCCGCCGTCGTAGTCGACCCCGCGGGTCAGCGGGTGCTGGCACTGTGCGACCCGGCCGAGGAGGCAGGGCGGGCAGGCGCCACAGGGCTGGCCGGCCTGCAGCAGCACGCGCCGCCCGACCTGCCATTCGGCGGGCACCTGCTCCCCGACCGCGTCGATGACGCCGGCGACCTCGTGCCCCAGGGTCACCTTGTCGACGCCCGTTTCCAACCGCAGGCTCCCGTCGATGAGATGGACGTCGGACAGACAGATGCCAGCCGCCGCGACCTTGATCCTCACCTGGCCGGACCCCGGCTGCGGGACAGGCACCTCCTCCATCGCGAACTCGCCCGTCTTGTAGTCGAGTCGGCCGGCAAGCATGGTGGACATGACGTTCTCCTTGTCTCGCGGTGTGTGCGGTGGCCCCCACCGCGCAGGGCATAGGTGTCGGATGCGGCGACCCGCGCCGCACCGCCGAAGGGCAATCAGGCGAAGACGTCCTGCTGGTAGCGCCCGTCGGCCTCGAGCTGGTCGAGCCACTTCTCGGCGTCGTCGCCACTACCACCCGTGCGGCTGAGATAGATGCCGGCCAGCGCCTGCCGTACCGAAGGGGCCATCCGCCTGCCGTCGCCGCAGACGTAGATGTGCGCGCCGTTCTGGATCGCGTCCCAGATGCCGTCGCCGTCGGCGGTGATGGCGTCCTGCACGAACCGGTACGGGTGATCCGGCACGGTGGAGAACGCCAGGTGCACCTCGGCGACGCCGGCCTGCTGCCAGGACTGCATCTCGTCGCGGTAGAACCAGTCGTGCTCGGGGTGCCGGCAGCCATAGAACACCTTTGACAGACCGACCTCGACACCGCTCGCCTGCTGGGCGGCGCGCTCCTCGAGGAAGCCACGCAGCGGCGCGAACCCGGTGCCGGGTCCGACGAGGATCATCGGCGTGGCCGGGTCGGCCGGCGGGTGGAACGGCGGGGCCGGGACGCGTACGTATCCGAAGAACACGTCGCCGGGCCGCAGCCGGGCCAGGTACTGGGAGGCCAGCCCCCGGTACTCCCCGTCGCCGGACAGTGCCGGACCCTCGACCAGGCCGACGGTCAGTCGCGGCCGGTTCGGCTCGACCATGGCGGCCGATGAGATGGAGTAGAAGCGCGGTCGGATCGGCCCGGCCAGTTCCAGAAAGACGGCCAGCGGCAACTCGAGGGCAGGGAAGCGCTCCAGCAGGGTCAGGACCGAGACTCGCTTGGCCAGGATCTCGTCCCGGTAGCGCTGGCGCGCCTCGTCGGTGTCGTCGAGGTAGCCCTGGAGCTGGCCGCCGGTCCACGGGCACTGGGTGTGCTCGGCCAGCGTCCGCAGGTGGGTACGGGTAGCGACCTCCTGCAGTTCGACGAACTCCGTCAGCAGCAGCTCGGCGGTCACGGGCAGGTCGATCGGCAGGTGCGTGGGCTGGGTGCCCTCCGCACGGTGTAGCCGGACCACCTGATCGCGGGGTACCCGCAACAGCCGCAGGGCCCGCGCCACCAGTTCCGGGTCGTTCTTGCCGAAGACGGCCAGGTGGTTGCCGGTGTCGTAGCTGACCCCGTCGGGCAGCTCCACAGTGATCGACAACGCCTGCGGCCGGGGCGCCTCGACGCTGAAGTCCCAGAGGCCCGTCGGGTCGCCGACCAGTTCCTCGCTGGCCACGACGGTGATCGGGTACGCCTTCTCGGAGACCACCGCCGGTCGTACCTGCGCCTCGGTGAGGACCTCCAGCGACAGCTGTTGGCTGGTGGTGGCGCTGGTATCCGCGCCGTACTGCTCGGCCAGCGCCGTCCACAGTGCGTCCATCCACGTGGTCGCCATGCCGTCGAAGTCGCCGTTCGCATCGACCTCGCCGCGCGGCACGACCGGCGTCGCACCGGCCGCCAGCAGCGCCGCCTCCACCCGCTTGGGGAAGGCCTGGTAAGTCACCCAGTGCGTGTTGCCGTTGCCCAGCACCGCGAACCGCACCTCCGACATCGCTCCGGCCGTCAGTCCGCCGGCGGCGGCCAGGGCGTCGAAGCGCTGGGCGTTGTCCGGGGCTTTGCCGTTGTAGCTCGGCGTGACCACGACCAGGATTCCGTCGCTGGGCGGGTTGTCGGCCAGCTCGTCCAGCGTGAGCAGAGTGATGTCGAAGCCGGACTGCTCAGCCCGGCCGGCCAACTGCCGCGCGAGATCCTCCGACGAGCCCAGGTTCGAGCCGTACGCGACGCGCAGCGTGACGCCGACGGCGTTCACCGCAGCCGCTGGCGCCTGCGGCTCCTGCGCCGCCCGGACCTCGGTGCCGAATCGCTCGTACGGCTGGCGGGGGCGCACCCGCACCGTGAAGTTCTCCGGCTTGCGGGTGAGCGTCTCCTTGACCTTGATCTGGTAGTCGTTCGGGTCCGTGATCGCGAAGTTCTGCAGGACCAGGGCGAGGGCGAGCCGGGCCTCGGTGAGGGCGAATTGCCGGCCGATGCAGGCCCGCTCGCCGTTGCCGAACGGCTTGTAGGCGTGCGGGTGGTGCGTGGAGATGTTCTCCGGCAGCCACCGCTCGATGTCGAACTCGGTCGGCCGGTCCCATGCCTTGGGGTGCTTGTGCAGCGCCGGGATCAGGACCATGACCTGCTGATCCTTCGGCAGCGCGTACCGGCCGCCGATCACCGTGTCCTGGTACGGCGCCAGGGCGATCGCCGGGATGGGGCCCCACAGGCGCAGGGTCTCGTCCAGGATCCGCGGGATCACGTTCAGCTTCATGATCGTCTCGTAGGTGGGCACCGTGTCGCCCGGCAGCAGCCGGTCGACCTCCGCGTACGCCTGGGCCAGCACGTGCGGGTTACGCAGCAGCTGGTAGAGGGCGTAGGAGAGCAGACCGCTGGTCGTCTCGTGCCCGGCGATGAGGAACGTCACCACGTTGTTGCGGATGTTCTCGTCGGACAATGGCTCGCCAGTCTCGGGGTCGACCGCGCCGAGCATCAGGCTCAGCAGGTCGCGGCGATCATCACCACCACCCGCGCGACGCTCGCGGATGACCTCCTCCACGAGGGAGTGCATGACCCGCACGTTCTCCTCGAATGTCCGGATCTGCCGGCGCCGCATCGCGGTGACGAAAGGCGGCTGCTTCAGCCGCCCCATGGCCTCGTGCAGAGAGTCAGCCAGGGCCTGCAGAAACGGGTGCACCTCTTCGGTGCCGAAGGAGTTGAAGCGGTAGTCGAAGCCGGTCAGCCCGATCGTGTCGAGGGTCAGCCGGGTCATGTCGGCGACGACGTCGAGGTCCTTGCCCTCGTTGCGCCGCCACTTGCCGACCAGCGCCTCGGCAACCTCGAGCATCTCGGGGAAGTACGCCTTCATCGACCGCTGGCTGAACGCGGGCATGAGGATCCGGTGCGCCTTGCCCCAGTTCGGCTCGTCCCGCCTCGCGGTGAACAGGCCGTCCCCAGCGATCGCCCGAACGTCACTGTGCGGTTTGTCGATCGGCTTGTAGAAGCGCGACTCGTCGCACACCTCCGCCACCATGTCCGGGTCCCAGACCAGGACGATCTCCCGGTTGGGCAGGGCGAGCCGGTAGATGCCCTCGGGAAACCGGCCGGTCAACTCCTCGAAGTAGGCGGCCGGTCCATCCGACGGGATCTGCAGTGCGTTGCCGACGATCGGAACCCCGCGCGGGGCGGGGATGGTGTGAAGGTTGCTCGACACGTGGACTCCATTCCTTGAGGTTGCCGGCGGTGACCGGCCGATGGAACCGGGTTCCGGATGCCAGCCATACGCTGTATGGCGACTGCTACCATACGGTGTATGGCTACGATCGGACAGGCCGCAGGCGGCCGAGGAGACGCACGTCTCACCGAAAAGGGCATCTACACCGCGGCGCTCCGGATCATCGACGCCGACGGGTTCGGCGCGCTGAGCATGCGGAAGCTGGCAGCGGTGCTGGGCGTGAACCCCATGTCGCTCTACCACCACGTGCCGAACAAGGCCGCGCTGCTACGCGGCGTCAAGAATCTCGTCGCCGCGCAGTTTCAGCCGCGCGTCGACGGCGGGACCTGGCAGGAACAGCTGGGCCGGTTCGCGCACGACTTCCGGGCCCTGGCGCACAGGCACCCCAACCTGATCGTGCACATCCTGGCCAGCCCGGACTCCATCGAGCCGGAGGACCCGTTCTGGACGGCGCTGACCGGCATCCTCAAAACTGCAGGTGTGCCGTCTCGCGAGGTCGCCTCGGTGGGAGCGGTGCTCACCAGCCTCTTCTCGGGCTTCCTGCTCGCCGAGGGCAACGGAACCCTCCGGCGCCTCGCCGCCCTGCAACCCACAGCCCCCGCATCAGCCGATGCACCGAGCGCAGACGTAGACGGAGATCGCAGGTTCAACTTCGCGATCCAAACCCTCATCGCGGGCCTCGAGGCACGCCTCTCCTGACCGCCCGCTCACCTGGACATTGGCATGCGACATGCCGGTGGGGCCGTACCCTGGTTGTGCCCGTCACTGCTTCCGCTAGAGCTTGGTCCGTTCCGGGTGCATCCCGTCGACCATCTTGTGCCCCGGCGTATTGAGGCAATGCGACCCTGGCTGGGCTCCGCACACCGGGCACGGCCGCCACTCCTGGACCGGGCCGGCGTCGTGACCCAGGATCATGGCGATCTCGCTTATCTCGTCGGCTAGTTCGTGCAGGCTCGGGTCGCGATGCCGCACCGCGGCCTCGTGGATCTGCTGAACCGACTGTCGCGCCCGCTCCAGGGTCCGTCTTGCCGATGCGCCCGGGTCAGAAGACATACGTGGCGGCTTCCCGGGAAGGCGTGGATGAAACCGCCCAGCCCGGGACTGCGGGGCGATGAACCTCGTGATCTTCTGCCAGGTCCGTGAAACCGTCCGAACACCGCCGGCGCTTGGCAAAGGCCCCTGAATCCTGACAACCGCGTTCGGTCCGAATTCTCCCGAACCAGGAGGGGGTGGGTTCTCAACGGAGATGACAGCAGGCACGGCGGACGTCCGCGCACGCCTCGGTCCAGGGCCAGGTACGTCACGCTCACCCCGGCCGGGCGTCAAGCCCTGCTGGCCGCAGCGCCGCCACACTCACGCCAGGTCCGGCGCCTCGTCATCGACCAACTCACCGACGACGAACTCGACCAGCTCGGCGCACTGTCAACCCGCATCCTTGACGCCCTTGAGGCAGCTAAGCCCCCGGACGGCTCCTGACGAGAACGGTTAGCTCGAGTCGCCTCAGCTGATGATCATTCCTTGCTGAGGTCGAGGGCAACGTCGATGATCATGTCTTCCTGCCCGCCGATCAGCCTGCGTCGGCCGACTTCGAGCAGGATGTCCCGGGCATCGAGGGCGTACTGCCGTGCGGCGGTTTCGGCGTGGCGTAGGAAGCTGGAGTAGACGCCGGCGTAGCCGAGGGTGAGGGTCTCGCGATCGACCCGCACGGGCCGGTCCTGCAGCGGGCGGACGAGGTCGTCGGCGGCGTCCTGGAGAGCGAACAGGTCACAGCCGTGCTGCCAGCCTTGAACGGTGGCCACGGCGATGAACGGTTCGATCGGACAGTTGCCGGCGCCGGCGCCGTGCCCGGCGAGGGACGCGTCGACGCGGGTGGTGCCCTCCTCGACGGCGACGAGGCTGTTGGCCACGGAGAGGGAGAGGTTCTCGTGGGCGTGGATGCCGATCTCGGTGGCGGGGTCGAGGACGTCCCGGTAGGCGCGGACCCGGTCGCGGACGCCGTCGAGGGTGAGCCGGCCGCCGGAGTCGGTGACGTAGACGCAGTGGGCGCCGTAGGACTCCATGAGCTTGGCCTGGGCGGCGAGCCCCTTCGGCTCGGCGAGGTGGCTCATCATGAGGAATCCCGACACGTCCATGCCCAGCTCGCGGGCCGTGGCGATGTGCTGGGCGGCGATGTCGGCCTCGGTGCAGTGGGTGGCCACGCGGACCGACCGTACGCCGAGGGCGTGGGCCTGCTTGAGGTCGTGGATCGTGCCGATGCCGGGCAGCAGCAGGGTGGTGAGGCGGGCGCGGGTGACCGCGGCCGCGGCGGCTTCGATCCACTGCCGGTCGGTGTGGCTGCCAGGGCCGTAGGTGAGGCTGCCGCCGGCGAGGCCGTCACCGTGGGCGACCTCGATGCCGTCGACGCCGGCGGCGTCGAGCGCGGTGACGATCCGGGTGACGTCGGCCGGAGTGATGCGGTGCCGGGTGGCGTGCATGCCGTCGCGGAGGGTGACGTCCTGGATGAACAGGCGGCGGGCGGGCGCGGTAGCGGTCATCGGGTGGCTCCCTGTGCTGCGGCGAGGCGCTCGGCGACCCGGAGTGCCGCGGAGGTCATGATGTCGAGGTTGCCGGCGTAGGCGGGCAGGTAGTGGGCGGCGCCTTCGACCTCCAGCAGGACACTTACCTTGGTGGTGACCGATGTCCTGTCGTCGGGCAGCAGGGTGTGGACCGGCTCGTCCGGGGCCAGCGAAGTGAACTGCACGGGTTGCTTGAGCCGATAGCCGGGGACGTACGCGGCCACATCTGTGATCATCTGCTCGATGCTGGCACGCACCGCGTCGTGGTCGGCCGGGCCGATGAGGCACTGCACGGTGTCCCGCATGATCATCGGCGGCTCGGCCGGGTTGAGGATGATGATGGCCTTGCCGCGCCGGGCGCCGCCGACCTGTTCGATGGCGGCGGCCGTGGTCTCGGTGAACTCGTCGATGTTGGCCCGAGTACCGGGACCGGCGGACCGGGAGGCGATGGAGGCGACGATCTCGGCGTACGGCACGGGCGTCACTCGGGACACCGCCGCGACGACGGGGATGGTGGCCTGTCCCCCGCAGGTGACCATGTTGAGGTTGCGGGCCCCGAGGTGCGCGTCGAGATTGACGGCGGGCACGACGTACGGCCCGATCGCCGCCGGGGTCAGATCAACGAGCGTCTTGCCGTACGGGGCGAGGGCGGCGGCGTTGGCGCGGTGCGCCCCGGCCGAGGTGGCGTCGAAGACCACGGCGATGTCGGCGAAGTCGGGCATCGCGATGAGGCCTGCGACGCCCCCGGCGGTGGTCGGCACGCGGAGGCGGCGGGCCCGGGCCAGGCCGTCGGAGGCCGGGTCGATGCCGACCATGGCGGCCATCTCCAGCCTGTCCGACAGGCGCAGAACTTTGATCATCAGGTCGGTACCGATGTTGCCGGAACCGATGACGGCGACCTTCGTACGCGACATCGACTGCCGCCTTTCGTCAGGGGGTGGTGAAGGTGGCCTCGACGCCGCCGAGGCCGGTGAGGTGTGCGCGGACGTGCATGGCGTGGGTGACCGGAACCATCGGCCCGAGTGCGCCGGAGAGGACGACGTCGCCGGCCCGGAGCGGGTCGCCGTGGGCCAGGGCCGTGCGCGCGAGCCAGGCGAGGGCCTCCAGCGGGTCGCCGAGGCACGCCGCGCCGGAGCCGGTCGAGGCGGGGACATCGTCGACGTACATGGTCATCCGCACCGCCGCTGGTTCAACGGCATCGAGGGGAACCCGGTCGGCGCCGAGGACGAACAGGCCGCTGGAGCCGTTGTCGGCGACGGTGTCGGCGAAGCTGATGTCCCAGCCGGCGATGCGGCTGTCCACGATCTCCAGTGCGGCCAGGGCGTATTCGACCCGTTTCCGCACGGTGACGCCGGTGGCACCGGGGTCCGTGACGTCGTCGGCGAGGACGAAGGCGATCTCGGCTTCGACGCGGGGTTGCAGCAGCCGGTCGAGACGGATCGGCGCGGACTGCGCGCAGGCCATGTCGTCGAAGAGCATGCCGAAGTCGGGCCGGTCGACGCCGAGCTGACGCTGCACGGCCGCCGAGGTGAGCCCGACCTTGCGCCCGACCGGCCGCCCGCCGTCCCGGATCCGGGCCTCGGTCAGCCGGCGCTGGACGGCGTAGGCCAGGGTCTCGTCGTCGGGGCCGATGAGGTCGCGAACCGGCGGGCACGGTGTACCCGTCCGCGCGGCGGTGCGCAACCGACGGTAGGCGGCGGCGACGGGATCGGTGCCGCCGTCGGTCATGGGGTCTCCATGGCCGGGCGACCGCCGGTCAGGCGGGCGAGGGCGTCGAAGAGGGCGCGGGCGTGCAGCTCGAACAGCGGCCTGAGGTCCACACTGTCGCCGCCGATCTCCTTGGCGATGAAGAGCCCGTCGGCGCCGGCGATGGCGTACGTGGCGACCAGGTCGATCCCGTCGCGGTCGGCGTCCGGGGCGAGCGTGGCGAGCACGGCGGCGAGCCGCGCGCGGGCGACGTCCCGGACCTGCAGGAACATCCGGCGGGCACTGGGCTCCTCCGGACGGCGCTCGAGGGTGAGCATGAGCCCCAGGCGGAGGAAGTCGGGCGAGTCCAGCAAAGTCTTGGCGACCTGCCCCGCCAGCGCCGCGACGCGTTCCAGCGCGGGGTCGCTGTCGTCGCCGGGGAGGGTCAGCGCGTCGGCCCAGATGTCGAAGCTGCGCTCGATGACCGCGGCGATGAGGTCATCCTTGTTCTTGAAGTGCCAGTAGATCGAGCTGGCGGGCAGGCCGCACTTCTCGCTGACCAGCGCGATGCTGGTGCCGTCGTAGCCACGCACGCCGGCGACCTCGGCGGCCGCGTCGAGGATGCGGCGGCGGGACTCCTCGCCGTTGGCCCGGCGTTTGCGTTCGCTGCGAGATTCCGTCATCGCACCCTTCCCAGGTTTCCGGCTGATGTCTTGACGATGTCAGCAGTGAAGCTTACCGTAGCGGCCACTACAACTGTAACGCTCATTACATTAGTGGCGTCGGGCTGCGGGAGGTTGCGTGAGCGTCGAGGAAATCACCGCGGATCAGCGCTTGGTGCGGGTCGGTGCGCGGGACATCGCGGTCACCGAGCGGGGAGCCGGTGCGGCGGTGGTGCTGCTGCACGGCGGCGGGCCGGGAGCCTCCGGGATGTCGAATTACGCCCGCAACGTCGACGCCCTGGCCCGGCGGTTCCGCGTGATCGTGCCGGACCTGCCCGGCTACGGCCGGTCCAGCAAGGACATCGACCAGTCCGACCCGTTCGGTGACCTCGCGGGCGCCGTTCTTGGGCTGCTGGACGCGCTCGGCATCGACCGGGCTCACCTGATCGGGAACTCCTACGGTGGCGCCGCCGCGCTGCGGCTCACGCTGGACCGGCCCGACCGGGTCGGACGCCTGATCCTGATGGGCCCCGGCGGGATCGGCACCACCCGACGTCCGCCGACGCCCGGTTTGAAGTGCCTGTTCGGCTACTACGGCGGCGAAGGCCCGACCGGGGCCAAGCTCGAACGGTTCGTCCGCGATTACCTGGTCTACGACGGCACGGCCGTCCCCGCCGAGATGATCGAGGAGCGATACCAGGCGAGCATCGACCCGGAGGTGGTCGCCAACCCGCCGCTGCGGCGCCCCGGCGGGCTGCGCACCCTGCTGCGGATGGATCTGCTGCGGGACAAGCGGCTGTCCCGGGCCGCCACGCCCACCCTCGTGCTGTGGGGCGCCGACGACAAGGTCAACCGTCCGTCCGGCGGGCGGCTCCTCGCCGAGCGGATGCCCCACTGCGACCTGTACCTGGTCGCCAAGACCGGCCACTGGGTGCAGTGGGAACGCCCGGACCTGTTCAACAGCCTCACCATTGCCTTCCTCTCCGAGGAGTCAAAATGAACGTCTTCGGCAAGGTCCACCTGGGCTACCTGTGCATCGAGACCACCCGGTTCGGTGACTGGCGCCGCTTCGGCACCGACGGTCTCGGCCTGCACGTCGACGAACTCGACCGCGACCGGATGCGATTCCGGCTGGACGACCACGAGTGCCGGTTGCTGCTGCAGCGGGGCACCGCCGAGGACGTGACCACGGTCGGCTGGCACGTGGACGACCACGAGGCCTTCGACGACATCGTCGCCCGCATCACCGCCCGCGACATCACCGTCGAGCACGGCCAGGACGAGGAGGCGGCGCTGCGCGGCGTGGAGCGGCTGGTGCGCTTCCCGGGCCCGAAGGGCCTGGTGCAGGAGCTGTACACCACTCCGGTCACCACCACCGCGCCGCTGCGCATGCAGGCCAGCGGCTTCGTCACCGGCGCCGCCGGCATGGGTCACATCGCCATCACCTCACGGCAGCCGGACGCCATCCACCGCTACTACGACAACCTGCTCGACGCGCGGCTGAGCGACTTCATCGTCGAGACGATCAGCGCGGTGCGCTTCCGGATCCGGTTCCTGCGGGTCAACGGCCGCCATCACACCGTGGCCGTGGCCAATACCGAGGGCCTGCGCATCGATCCGATCCGTACCGCGATCCAGCACCTCAACACCCAGGTCGCCACGTTGGACGACATGACCACCTCCTACCAGCGCCTCAAGCAGCTCGGCTTCACCATGGCCCTGGGCATCGGGCAGCACACCAACGACAAGGAGCTCTCCTACTACGTCCGGACGCCGTCCGGATTCGAGTGGGAGGTCGGCTGGAATCCGATCGTCGTGGACGAGGCCACCTGGGAGCCCACCACCCACCAGGGGATCAGCATCTGGGGGCACACCCCCGAGGGCCAGACCGTCATCGACAAGCTCAACCAGTTCCGCCACGGCGCGGCCTCGCTGCGCCGCGCGGAGATCACCGTCCCGGCACTGAGCGGAGCCACCGCATGAGCACCGAACTGCACGACTACGACGTGATCATCGTCGGATACGGCCCGGTCGGCGTGACCGCCGCCAATCTGCTCGGCGGCATGGGCGTACGGGTCGCCGTGGTCGAGCGCGACGCGTCGATCTTCCCTCGCGCGCGGGCGATCTCGACGGACGAGGAGACGATCCGGATCTGGCAGGGGATCGGCCTCGCAGAGCGGCTCAAGGAGGACATGCTCGCCGGCCGGCCGATCGACTTCGTGGACGCGAACGGCCAATCGTTCCTGAGCCTCGCACCGGCCCCCCGGGGCAACGGGCACCCACCGCAGCTGTTCATCTACCAGCCGGTCATGGAGCAGGTCCTCCGCGACGGTGTTTGCCGCTACCCCAACGTCGAGGTCCTGCTCGGCCACGACTGTGAGCTCGTCGAGCAGGACAGCGACGGTGTCACCGTCGCCGCGCGGGACCTGACCGACGACACGGTACGGACCCTGCGCGGGACGTACCTCATCGCCGCCGACGGCGGCTCCAGCCCGATCCGGACCCGGCTGGGCGTCGGCTTCGACGGCCGTACCTACCACGACCGGTGGATCGTCATCGACACCAAGGTCAAGCGCGGCTGGGACACCGTCGACCGCCTGCGCTTCCACTGCGACCCCGCCCGGCCCGCCGTGGACTGCCCGACCCCGCTGGGCCACCACCGGTGGGAGTTCCCCGTCCTGCCCGGCGAGGACGAGCAGGCTCTGGTCAGCCACGACTACATCTGGCGGCTGCTGCGTCGCTACGGCCGGACGCCCGACGAGGTCGAGATCCTCCGCGCGGTCGTCTACAACCACCACGTCCGATTCGCCGAACGCTGGCGCATCGGCCGGATCTTCCTCGCCGGCGACGCCGCACACGCCATGCCGCCGTGGATCGGCGAGGGCATGTCCTCCGGCGTACGGGACGTGGGCAACCTGTGCTGGAAGCTGGCCGCGGTCCTGCGCGGCGAGCTACCCGCCGAGGCGCTGGACAGCTACGAGGCCGAACGCAATCCACACGTGCGGGCGATGACCAAACAGGCGGTGCGCTTCGGGCGCATCATCACCGAGCGACGGCCCGGGCTGACGGCCCTGCGCAACATCGCGTTCCGGCTCGTCATGCGGATCCCGGCCATCCGCGTCTACATGCAGGAGGCCGGGTGGTTCCCGGACACCAGCTACCGGAAGGGCCTGCTGAACCACAGCGGCGGCAATCGGGCGGTCGGCAAGCAGCTCCCACAGCCCTGGGTCCAGACGGACGGCGGTGACCGAGCCCGTCTCGACGACGTGCTCGCCGGTCGGTGGACACTGCTGCACACCGGCCCGGCGCGACCCTGGCCCGCCTGGGCGGCCAGCGGCATCCCGTGCCTGCAGATCACGCCCACGGGCTCGGCCCCCGCGCCCGGCACGATCGTGGACTCCGACGACGTGCTCATCCCCTGGATGCGCCAGCACCACGCCACCGTGCTCGCACTGCGCCCCGACGTCGTCGTCTACGCCGCCGCCACCGGTGACGCCGACCTGCCCCGGCCACCGTTCGTCTCCGCACCCCAGACGCCCGTCGGCGAACAGACGCTTCCGCCCGCCGCGACGACGACGCCCTGACACCCCCGATCAAGGAGAGCCGCAATGCTCAACCTCGCGCTCACGCTCGAAGGCACCGCCGAACGGCTGCCGAGCCGAGACGCCGTCGTGCTCGGTGACACCCGCCTGTCGTACGCCCAACTCAACGCTGCGGCAAACCAGGTCGCGAACCTGCTCGTCGACAGCGGCGTCCGGCCGGGCGACCGGGTCGCGCTGTCGTGCCCGAACCTTCCGTACTTTCCGATCGTCTACTACGGCATCCTGAAGGCGGGCGCCGTCGTCGTGCCGCTGAACGTGCTCCTCAAGGCCGGCGAGATCGCCTATCACCTGCAGGACTCGGGCGCCAAGGCGTACTTCTGCTTCGAGGGCACTCCCGAGCTGCCCATGGGAGCCGAGGGCTCACAGGGGTTCGGTGGGGCCGCCGGGTGCGAGCACTTCTTCCTCATCACCGCGGACCCCCAGGCGCCGAGCCCGATCGAGGGCGCCCGCACGCTGGGCTCCGCACTCGCCGGCAAGGCCACCCGGTTCGAGACCGTGGTCACCGAGGCCACGGACACCGCGGTGATCCTCTACACCAGCGGGACGACGGGACAGCCCAAGGGCGCCGAACTGACCCACGCCAACATGGTCATGAACGCCCTCACGTGCTGGCGCCTCTTCGGCGCCGCCGATGAGGATGTCCATCTGGTGACGCTTCCGCTGTTCCACTCGTTCGGGCAGACAGTGCAGATGAACGCGGGCCTGTACGGCGGCGCCACGCTGGTTCTCCTGCGCCGGTTCGACGCCGCGACGGCACTGGCGCTGATGGCGCGAGAGCGGGTCACCTTCTTCGCCGGAGTGCCGACGATGTACTGGGGCCTGCTTTCCGTCAACCCGGAGGACGGCAGCGCTCCGGCGGCCGCGGCCAACCTGCGCATGGCGATCTCCGGCGGCGCCCCCCTGCCGGTGGAGATCCTGGAGCAGGTGGAGAAGGTCTACGGCGTTCGGATCCGGGAGGGCTACGGCCTCTCGGAGACCAGCCCCGTCGCATCGTTCAACCACCCGGGGCGCGAGGCCAAGCCCGGTTCGATCGGGCAGCCGATCTGGGGCGTGCAGATGAGGCTCGTCGACGCCGACTGGAACGAGGTCCCGGACGGCGAGCAGGGCGAGATCACCATCCGGGGCCACAACGTCATGAAGCGCTACCACGGCCGCCCCGACGCGACGGCAGAGGCGCTCCGAGACGGGTGGTTCCGCACGGGCGACGTCGCCCGCCGCGACGCGGACGGCTACTACTTCATCGTCGACCGAGCCAAGGACATGATCGTCCGCGGTGGCTTCAACGTGTACCCGCGCGAGATCGAGGAAATCATCATGACGCACCCTGACGTGAGCCTGGTGGCCGTGGTCGGCGTACCGCACGAGTCTCACGGCGAGGAGGTGAAGGCGTTCGTGATCCGCAACTCGGGATCACAACTGACCGAGGGCGAGCTGATGGGCTGGTGCAAGGAGCGGATGGCGAGCTACAAGTACCCCCGCCTGGTCGAGTTCCGACCGGAACTTCCGATGACCTCCACCGGCAAGATCTTGAAGCGCAAGCTTCGCGACGCCTCCGGGAAGGGCCCACTGGCCGCGGCTGGCCAGTAGCGCTGGCCGCACAGCAAGGCGGCGTTCCCCGCCATGGTCGCCGCTTTCGGGGAGCGCGCCGGGCGTAGCGCCGAACTGATGCTCGCCGTCGGGCCGGGTCCGGCCGTCGGTGAAGTCCGGAGACTGGGCATCCGCACTTCCGTTTCGTGATTGCATATCAGCACCGACGGGTGTCTCTGAGCCTGCCCGCGAATGGCAAGCGGAGGACGGCTCGACCTCCTCGACATCGACGCCTCGTGCCCAACCTGGGTCGGGACAGTGGACGGTGGTGACGTGCGGATCGCGGTGGCGCTCGGCGCAGGCGGGGCGCGCGGCTATGCGCACATCGGGGCGATCCAGGTCCTTGAGGAGCGTGGGTTCGACATCGTCGCGATCGCCGGATCTTCCATGGGCGCGCTCGTCGGGGGGCTGTATGCCGCGGGCAAGCTCGACGCCTACGCCGACTGGGTGCGCACCATCGGCCAACGCGACGTGCTGCGCCTGATGGACCCGCGGGCGGGTGCGCCCGGCGCGATCCGGGCCGAGAAGATCATGGCCCGGGTCAGCGAGCTGCTCGACGGCGTACGCATCGAACAGCTGCCTGTGCCCTTCACGGCGGTGGCGACCGACCTGCTGGCCCGCCGAGCCGTGTGGTTCCAGCACGGTCCGGTGGACATCGCGGTGCGGGCCTCCATCGCGCTGCCACCCGCCATCACCCCGGTCATGGTCAACGACCGGCTCCTCGCCGATGGCGGCCTGATGGAGCCGCTGCCGATGGCGCCGACTGTCATCATGCCGGCCGACGCGGTCGTCGCCGTATCCCTCAAGGCTGCCGGCACCGACGCCCACCCCGCGACAGCTGTCCGGGAATCAGCCGACCCGCAGCCGGGACAAGGGAGGCCGGACCACCCACGGGGCCCCGCCGCATTCGTCGACCGGGTGATCTCCCACGGCGTATCCGACGACGGCGGCCCGGCCGCGAACGCCGCCGCGGAGACCATCACCACCGACGAGGGCAAACGTGGCCAGCTCCCCGCCGACCTGCGCGTAACCGACGTCATGAGCCTGTCCTTGGAGGCTGTACGGGATCTCCTCATCCGCTACCAGGTGGCCAGCTACCCGCCGGACCTGCTGATCGAGGTACCGACAAACGCCGTCCGGACGTACGACTTCCACCGCGCGACCGAGATGATTGAAAGCGGCCGGCAGGCAACACTCGACGCCCTCGCATCGAGCCCGTTCGGCTGACGAGGCCCTGAGAGATCGAGACTGCTCCGCTGGCTTTTCCTTTGTCTTGCAGAGGGTAGTCGTGCCCAATGAGCACTGCCGACGACCGGTTCACGGCCCGCCGGGCGCTGATCGTCATCGGTCTGGTCCTCGCCACCCTGGTCGGGCTGGCGTTGGTCTGGCAGACCCGGCGGGTGCTGAGCTGGCTGGTGGCCGCAGCGTTTCTCGCGGTGGCCCTGAATCCCCTGGTGAACCGGGTGCAGCGACGACTCGTCCGGCAGCGGGCGGCCGCCGCGCTGGTCGTGTTCCTGGCCGCCTTGGTGGCGCTCGCTGCGCTCACCGTGGTTCTCGTCGTGCCCCTGCTGAACGAACTGGCCCGGTTCGCCAACCAGGCACCCGATCTGTTGCGCGAGGTACGGGCAGGGCGGGGGCCAGCCGGCGAACTACTGGAGCGGTTCCACGTACGCCGGTACGCCGAGGCGCACGCCGACGAGTTCCGGCGCTTCGGCGGTCAACTCGGCCGCTCGACGCTCGGGCTGGCCCGCGGGACGGCGCAGGGCGTCGCCGGAATGCTGACCGTGGTGGTGCTGACCTACCTGATCGTGGTGCAGGCCCCGCAGATCACCGCCCGGACGCTGGCCCTGGCCGGCGGTGGCACCCGAGCGGAACGGCTGCACCGCATCGGTCGCGAGTCGGCTCGCACGATCACCGGCTACGTCAGCGGAAACCTCCTGATCAGCCTGATTTGCGGCCTGCTGACCTTCGTGGTGCTCCTGCTCACCGGCGTGCCGTACGCCGCCGTGGTCGCGCTCTTGGTCGCCATCGCCGACCTGATCCCGATGGTGGGTGCGACCCTCGGGGCGATCGTCGCGGGCGGCGCGGGCTTCCTGCACTCCCCGACCGCCGGGGTGATCGTGCTGGTCTTCTTCGTGGTCTACCAGCAGTTCGAGAATCACGTGCTGCAACCGACCATCATGTCCCACGCGGTCCAGCTGAACCCACTGACCGTGCTGGTCAGCGTGCTGGCCGCCGCGCAGCTTGGCGGCCTGGTCGGAGCCCTGCTGGCCATACCCGCCGCCGGAATCGCAAAGATCCTGCTGCGGGAGTTCGTCCCAGCGGCGCGCGCCGGCCCGGATCAACCACCAAACGACCCGGGACTTGACGGACGAACGCAGCGCGGTGACGGGGACCGGTCACGCGTCAGCGACTGACCAGACGGCGGCGCCCCGTCAGCTCGGGCGACCAGGGCCGCCATGCTTGGCGCCCGACGATCAGAGGCTCCCATCAGATTCTCGCGGCGCCCTCGTTGCCACCAGTTCCCGCGCATGGCGGATGGGTAACCGCTCGATATCACCCCGCCCGGGTGACGCCAGCTCACCCGGGCAGGGATGACTGTCGAGTTGAGTGGTTTTGGGATGGCAAGTTCGTGATTCAGGAAGAAGAGATGGACTTCACCCAACGACTGAGCATGCTCGCGCAGCGTCTTGCGTCCACCAAGGCAGAGGTGCAGGCAGCCACCACCGAGTCCCGTGAGCCGCTCAGAGAGCGAATCGACCGGACACAGAGCGAGATCGAGCGGTCCGCCATGGAGGCACAGCAGCGGGCAGACGAGGTCCGCGCAGGCGGAGGCAGCGTGTGGGCACAGATGAGGGCCGACGCCGCCGCCAAAAGGGCCAATGTGAAAGCCAAGTTCGATGAGCGGACTCGGCAGATGGATGCTCAGGCCGCCGCGGCAGATGCGGGCTGGGCCGAGAGCGGTGCGGAGGATGCTCTCGACTACGCCGAATGGGCGGCCTACAACGCAGAGCTCGCCATGCTGGACGCGATTGACGCCCGGGCATACGCCGACGAGCTAGCCAGGACCGTGCGCTAGAAACCTTCACAGCCATGCGCCGCCCGTCCTTCTGCCGACCTCAAGGCTTCCCGGTGCGCTGTCGGCGCGAGCCGCCGGGCTTGCGCCCACCGGAGGCCGGTAGGGGTGCGGCGCTGCAATCCATGATCGAGGCAGCTTGAGAGCGCAGCCGGTCGGGGCTGTGGCCCGCGGTGAAAGGAGTGGTCCCGCGATGTCGCCGCCGACGCCGGGCAGGGCGAGCATGCTGCGAAGACCCGAGCAGGGGCGGGCGGCATTCCTGGAACTGTTCTTCGATCTGGTGTTCGTCCTCACGTTCTTCCGGCTCTCCGAGGAGCTGCTGGAGGATCTGAGCTGGAGCGGCGCGTTCCAGACGCTGGTGCTGCTGCTCGCCGTGTTGCATGTCTGGTTCTATACGGCGAGATTCACGAACCTCTTCGACCCGCGGCATCCGCTGATTCAGCTGCTGGTCCTGTCGACGATGTTCGGCACTCTCCTGATGGCGGCTGCGGCGCCGGAGGCGTTCGACCGGAAGGGCCTGGTCTTCGCAGGTGCGTACGTCACCGTGCGGGTTGGGGTCCTCGCTGTCGGGGTGCTTGTGTTAAGTGGCCAGGAGGGGCAGCGCAACGCGGTGCGGCTACTGTTCTGGGTCGGCATGGCTTCGGTGCCGTGGATCGCGGGTGCGTTCCTCCACGACTGGGCGCGCGGAGCGCTGTGGGCGACGGCGGCAGCCGTGGAGTACGTGGGAATCGCACTCGGCTTTCTCACGCCGCGGCTGGGCCGCGCCGGTACGCGTCGTCGAGCCGACATCGTGGTCGTCGAAGAGCACGTGGCCGAGCGGTACCAGCAGTTCGTCATCATCGCGCTCGGCGCGCCGATCCTGGTGACCGGACTGACGTTCGGAAACGGGAAGTTCGGCGTCGACCGCAGCGCCGCGACCCTGGTGGCGTTCATCACCACGGCGCTGCTGTGGCGCATCTACATCCACCGTGCCGGAGCGCTGCTGGCCGACGCCATGGAAGCGACCCGCAACCCACGCCGCGTTGCTGTTCTGACGATCCACTCCCACGTGATCATGGTCGCCGGCATCGTCGCCATCGCCGTCGGCGACGAGCTCGTCATCACCCACCCGCTCGGCGACACCGACCCGGCCTGGATCGCCGTCATCCTCGGCGGACCCGCCCTGTTCCTCGCTGGACGGGCCACCTTGGAGTACGCAGTTTTCGGCCGCATGTCCAAGCCCCGCGTGATCGGCGCACTCACCCTCGTCGCCATCACCCCGGCGATGCGCTCGGTGCCGCCGCTCGCGGCAGCCACCACCGCCGCCCTCATCCTCGCCGGCGTTGCCGTGGCCGACGCGGCCCGCACGAGAAGACTCCCAGCCGAGCGGCCGTCACCACCCGCCTAGCCCCTCGCCACAGGCAGCCGATCCGGTGCTCAACTGTGCCCCGATGCTGGCCCAACGACTCGCGGCCGGCATCGTGGATGGCGGCAACGCACCAGGTGGCGGCGTCACCGAGCGTGATGGCCATGAGGGCGGTGGCAACGGTATCGCCTCGACAGGGAGAACGGGTCGGAGGTTTGTGAGGGCCGGGCCGGGTAACCCCCGCCATGGCCGCTGACCGGAGCCCCCTGCCCCGCGCTGAGGAGGTAGCCGAGCAGGCCAGACGCCTGGCGGCGCGGGCCGCACACCACGGTGGTAGGGCCGGCAGGCTACGGCTGCGTCAGGTCGAGACCATCCTGATCATCGCGGCCCAGTGCGGGCTCGCCGCCACCCTGGCCTGGGGGCTCGCGCACGAGATCGCGGGACGGCCCGCGCCGGTCTTCGCGCCCAGCGCGGCGGTCGGCACGATCGTCGCCGCACTCGGGCAGCGCGCCCGACGCACGGCGGAACTGATGCTCGGTGTCGGGCTCGGCCTGCTCGTCAGCGACGTCATACTCCGTCTCATCGGGTTCGGGGCCTGGCAGATCGGCTTGGTGGTGGCGATGGCCATCGCCGTCGCCCTGTTGATGACCGGGCACAGCGGCGCGCTGGTCGGCCAGGCCGGCGGTACCGCCGTTCTGCTCGCCACGCTGTCGCCGGTCCAGCACAATCTCGAGTGGGAGCGGATCATCGAAGCCGGATCGGGCGCCGTCGTCGGGCTGGTGGTGGTGGCGTTGCTGGTGCCGATCGACCCGATGCGCACTCTCGACCGCGCAGCCGCACCCCTGGTCGAGACACTCGCATCGCAGCTCCGGGAAGTCGCCCAGGCGCTGAGACAGCGGGATCCGGATCGCGCGGTGCGGGCACTGGACCAGCTTCGCGGTACGGACGGCGACGTCACCCGGCTGCACGAGGCCCTGGGTGGCGCCGAGGAGGTGACGTTGATCTCGCCGGTCCGCTGGCAGCGGCGACGCGATGTCGAACGCTACCGGCGCGGCATCCAGTACATGGATCGAGTGGCCCTCGAGTGCCGGGCGATGGCCCGCTGGGCCGCCACCTCGCTGCAGTACGACGAGCCGGTGCCGGAGGAACTCATTGCCGCCGTGGAAAGGCTGGCCGAGACGGTCCGGGTCCTGCTACGTGAGGCACGAAAGGCTGGGCCGTTGGAGCAGACCCGCGACGGGGTACTGGACGTCGCACGGCTGGTCGGCCAAGCGTGCCGGAAAGGCCTGAGGTCGTACGCGAGCGCCATGGTGATCCAGCTCCGCACGGCGTCGAGTGACCTACTGCGAGCAACTGGATACGAGACGGACGCGGCCAACCGCATGGTGCGCGAGGCCGTCAACCCTTAAGCCGGTCGAGGGCCTCTTGGCTCGACGGACGCCGGTCACGGACGGCGGTCGAGGTCGGGCAGAGGGCGTCGGCAGATTTGGTGGGCCTGGTCGGGCGGCAGGCCGAGCCTGCGCAGCGGTCGTTGCGGGTGGTGCCTGTGCCGGGCAGTTTTCGAGGATCAACAACTACCTACGACGACCGCTAGGACGGGCAGAAACGGCAGGAGCGGGCGACGGATGACGACAGGTAGAGCGAGCGTACTGCTGCGAAGACGGGAGCAGGGGCGGTCGGCGTTTCTGGAGCTGTTCTTCGACCTGGTGTTCGTCCTCATGTTCTTTCAGCTCTCGCGCCAACTGCTCGAGCAGCTGAATTGGACTGGCGCGTTCCAGACACTGGTGTTGCTGTTCGCCGTGTTGCATCTCTGGGGCGCTACGACGAGGTTGCTGGACGCGTTCGATCCGCGACATCCGCTGGTACAACTGCTGACCATGCCGATCATGTTCGGCACCCTGGTGCTGGCGGCTGCCGCGCCGGAGGCGTTCGGCCGGCGGGGCCTGGTCTTCGCCAGTGCGTACCTCACCATCCGGCTTGGCGGCCTCGCTATCGCCATCTTTTTCCTGCATGGCCACGAGGCACAGGCCAGCGCAGTACGGATATTCTTCTGGGTCGGCATGTCCGCGCCGCCATGGATCGCAGGTGCAGTCCTACCCGACTCGGTGCGTGCGGCGCTGTGGATGACGGCGGCCGTCGTGGAGTTCGCAGCGCTCGCGCTCGGCTTCCCCACTCCGAAGCTGGGCCGCCACGGCCCGCGTCGACTCGAGGTCGTGGTCTCCGAAGAGCACCTGGCCGAGCGGTACCAGCAGTTCTTCATCATCGCGCTCGGCGAGCCGATCCTCGTGACCGGACTGACCTTCGCAAACGGCGAGTTCGGGGCCGCCCGCAGCACTGCGACGCTAGTGGCGTTCGCCACCACGGCACTCCTGTGGCGCATATACATCCACCGCGCCGGAGCGCTGCTGGCGGGCGCCATCACAGCCAGCCGCAACCCACTCCGCGTTGCTGTCTCGGCGTTCTACGCCCAAGTGATCATGGTCGCCGCCATTGTCGCCGTGGCCGTCGGCGACGAACTCGTCATCACGCACCCGCTCGGTCACCCGGAACCGGCCTGGATCGCCGTCATCCTCGGCGGACCCACCCTGTTCCTCACCGGACGGGCCATCTTCGAGTACGCGGTGTTTGGGCGCGTATCGCTCGTCCGCGTGATCGGCGCACTCGCCCTCGTCGCCCTCACCCCAGCGATGAGGCCGTTTCCGCCGCTCGCGGTAGCTACCGTCGCCGCCCTCATCCTGGCCGGCGTCGCCGTAGCCGACGAGGTCCGTACTCGAAGATTCCCATTCGAGCCGCCGTCACCATCCCGTTGAACGATCGCGGGCGGGCAACGGCAGCAGTTGGAGGTTTGTCAGGGATGGGTCGGGTAACCCGAGACATGGCGGCTGAACGGCGCGGTCCGGCTCGCCCCGACGCCGCGGCCGAGCATGCCAAGGCCCTGACGGGGAAGGCACGGCGTCGCGGTGGCGAGGCAGGTCGGCTGCGGCTGCGGCTGTTCACGATCATTCTCGTCGTCGCAGCTCAGTGCGGGCTGGCCGCGACGTTGTCCTGGGGGCTGGCGCACGACGTCCTGGGTCGCCCCGCGCCGATCTTCGCGCCCAGCGCTGCCGTCGGCACCATCGTCGCCTCGCTCGGGCAGCGCGCCCTACGCACCGCCGAGATGATACTGGGCGTCGGGCTGGGCCTGCTCGTCAGTGATCTTCTCATCCGCTCCATCGGGTTCGGGCCCTGGCAGATCGGCCTGGTGGTGATGCTGTCCATCGCGGTGGCCCTGTTGATGACCGGGCGCAGCGGTGCGCTGGTCGCTCAGGCCGGCAGCACCGCCGTGCTGATCGCCACGCTCTCCCACGCGCAGCAGGGCCTCGAATGGGCGCGGATCATCGACGCGGGAGTGGGCGGTGTCGTCGGGCTGGCGGTGGTGGCGTTGCTGCTACCGGTCA
The DNA here is from genome assembly GCF_043197935.1 of Micromonospora sp. NPDC048930. Classification (NCBI taxonomy): domain Bacteria; kingdom Bacillati; phylum Actinomycetota; class Actinomycetes; order Micromonosporales; family Micromonosporaceae; genus Micromonospora; species Micromonospora sp. NPDC048930. The sequence continues at coordinate 45,045 of NZ_JBICUB010000025.1, read as the reverse complement.
ACCCGATACGCATTCTTGAGCAGGCTGTCGCACCGGTCGTCGCTACCCTCCACGCGCAACTGCAAGAGGTCGCACAAGCACTCGCCGAGCGTGATCCGGAACGGGCGGTGCGGGCTCTGGACCAGTTCGGTGGGATGGAACCCGACCTCGCCCGGCTGCACGAGGCCCTTGCTGGCGCCGAGGAGGTAACGATCATTGCGCCGGCGCGGTGGAAGCGCCGCACCGATGTCGAGCACTACCGGCACGGGATCCAGCAACTCGATCGAATGACCCTCGCGTGCCGGGCGCTGACCCGCTGGGCCGCGACCACGCTGCAATACGACGAGCCGGTGCCGGAGGAACTTCCCGCCGCCGTGGACCGGCTCGCCGCGGCGATCCAGCTGCTGCCGCGAGAGGCGCGAACCGCTGGGCCGTTCGACCAGACCCGGGCCGCGGTGCTGGACGGCGCCCGCCTGGCCGGGCAGGCGTACCACAGGGGCGCCAAGCCGTTCGCGGATGCCATGGTGATCCAGCTTCGCACGTTGGCCAGCGACCTGCTCCGGGCGACCGGGTATGAGCCGGCGACGGCCAACCAGATGGTACGCGAGGCGGCCACCGCCTAGGAGCGGCCCCGCTCAGGTGGATCAAGATCGGCCTACGGGCGACGGTCGTCCAGGTCGGGCAGCGGCCGTTGGCAGATCTCATGGGCCTCGTCGGCCGCGAGGCCGAGCATGCGCAGCACGTCCTCCGTCACCTGGTCCGTGGCTGCGGCGTCGTCACGTTCGGGGTGGTCGTGCAGCAGTTGCCCGAGGCACAGCGCGGCTCCGGCCACGATCACCATCGCCAGTTCTGGGTCGCGGATGCGGAACCGGCCGGCGCGGACCCCGTCTTCAATGTCGCGTCGGGCCCGCGGCGCGAGCCCCTTGCCGGAGCCGGCCAGCGCCAGGCCGTTGTTGAGCAGGACCTTGCTCAGTTCGGGGCTCCGGCGGTGGAGGCGTCCGGTCAGCCGGAAGCTCTGCGCGAAGACGTGGGCCGCGTCGTCCAAGCCGACGGTCAGCTCGTCGAGCAGGGCGCCATAGCGGTCGAGTGCGTCCTCCACCGCGGCCTGGAAGAGCTGCTCCCTGCTGTCGAAGTGGTTGTAGAACGACCCCATCCCCACGTCCGCGGCCTGAGTGAGCTCGAGGATCGGGACGTTCAGCTTCCCGGCGGCGATGAAGGTCTGGGCTGCGCGAACGAGCGCGGAGCGGGTGCGCGCCTTGCGCCGTTCCAGGCGGTTCGGGGCGTGCCTGATCTGTTGCGCCATCCCTACTTGATCACCTCTCCCAGGTCGGGTCCGTACCCACCTTAACCGGCGACCTTCAGAGATGACGCAATCGTCACCTGGTCTTGACTGACGCTACTCTCGTAAGTGACGATTTCGTCATCGCCTGGAAAGGAGCGGGACATGATCGACCGGCAGGACCCGCACACGGGTCTGCACAGCGAGGAGGGCGCCCTGCCGGGCGAGCACCCGGGGCGGGCGCGCAACCCGATCGTCAAGGTGCACGACCTGGCCTGGCTGGAGTTCCAGAAGCCCGATCTGGAGCGCGCCGAGATCTTCGCCCGCGCCTTCGGCTTCACGACGTCGCTGCGCACCCAGGACGAGCTGCACCTGCGGGGCACCGACCCCGGATCCCCGTGCGTGCTCATCCGCCGAGGTCCTCGGTCCCGGTTCATCGGCCCCGCCTTCCGGGCTGCCGACCCGAAGGACGTGCTGCGCCTTGCGGAGGCGACCGGGAGGACGATGACCTCCCTGCCCGAGAGCCTGGGCGGGGTGACGGTGGATCTGGTCGACCCGAGCGGGGCGCGGGTACGCGTGGTCGCAGACACCCACGAGCTCCCCGCACTGCCCACCCAGCAGCCACTGACCTTCAACGTCGGACACGAGGTGGCGCGGGCGAACGCCACCCAGCGGCCGCCGCGGGAGCCGGCCAGGGTCCAGCGCCTCGGTCACGTCGTGCTGCAGACGACCCGGTACCTGAAGACGCTCAACTGGTACCTCGAACACCTGGGCCTGATCGTCAGCGACTTCCTCTACCACCAGGGACAGCGCGAGCGCGGCCCGGTCATGAGCTTCATCCGCTGCGACCGCGGCAGCACGCCCACCGACCATCACACCCTCGCGATGACCCTCGGCCCGGCCAACCGGTATGTGCACTCCGCCTACCAGGTCCCCGATCTCGATTCGCTGGCCGCCGGCGGGGAGTACCTGCTCGACCGGGGCTACCAGCGGTCCTGGGGAATCGGCCGGCACATCCAGGGCAGCCAGATCTTCGACTACTGGCGCGACCCGGACGACTTCCTGGTCGAGCACTTCACCGACGGCGACCTGTTCGACTGCACGCTCGAGCCGGGCTGGGCGCCGATGAAGGCTTCCGGGCTCGCCCAGTGGGGTCCGCCCGCCACCAAGGACTTCCTCGGCATGAAACCCGGCCCGGAAGCGCTTCGCGAGCTGCGCGCGGTCATCAGCGCGCTGCGCGAGGACAACGAATTCGACCTCCACCGCCTGCGCGGCCTGATGAAAGCGTTCACCTCATGAGCACCTCCGTCCTGCGCACCGCCGACGCCTGGTGGGTGCTCACCCCCACCGGCGCCGCCAAGGTGCACACCAGCGCCACCACCACCGCCGAACTCCTGGCCGACCGGCCGGCGATCGTCGCGGCCGCGACGAGCAGCGACATCGTTCCAGTGGACGACCTTGCGCTGGTCTCCCCGGTGACCGCACCCTGCCGCGTCGTGGCCCAGATGACGAACTTCGCCTCGCACGTCAAGGACACCAACGGCAACCCCGAAACCGTCCCCCTGACGTTCTTCCGCAAGACCTCGGGCTCGATCAGTGGCCCGTTCGCCGAGGTGGTCCGCCCCGCCCATGTGCGGCTGCTGGACTACGAGGTCGAGATCGGCCTCGTCTTCGGCCGCGAGATGCCCGTCGGGACCGCCATCACCGCGGACAACCTCGCCGACTACGTCGCGGGCCTGGTGGTCACCAACGACGTCTCGGCACGCGACGTCCAGCTTCCTCAGACCCAGTTCTACGAGGCCAAGTCCTACCCGACCTTCACCCCGGTCGGCCCCGCGCTGGTGCTGCTCGACGCCGACGAACTCAAGCGGTTCACCGACCTGCGGCTGAGGCTGTGGGTCAACGGCGAACTCCGGCAGGACATGCCCGCCACCGACATGATCTACACGCCGGTGCAGGCGGTGCAGGCGCTGACCCGCTTCCAGCGGATCGACGCTGGTGATCTGCTCCTGACCGGCACACCGGTCGGGACGGCCCTGAGCGCACCGCCGAAGCCGGTCATGTTCGTCGTCTCGCTGCTCCCGCCCGCGGTGAAGTGGAAGTTGTTCTTCAAGGGCCAGATTCAGAACCCCAAGTACCTCCAGGACGGCGACGTCATCGAGGCCACCATCGCCACCGACGACGGCGCGATCGATCTGGGTCGGCAGCGCACGGTCGTGAGGTACGAGCAATGACCGGCCCCCTGCTGTGGCCGGACTACGCCACGCCCGCCGACCTGGCCGCGATCGAGGCCGTTCCGCTCGAGGCACGGGACCTGCCGGAATCGACGTACGCGTTGCTCGCGCGAGCGGCCACGTGCTGGCCGGACCGTACGGCGCTCGCCGTCCTGCCGGACGCCGCCCGCTGGCGTGAGCCGCTGCGCCGCACCTTCGCCGACCTCCTTGCCGACGTCCACCGGGTGGCGAACCTGCTGCACGACCTCGGTGTGCGGCGGGGTGACGCGGTCGCCCTGATGTCCCCCAACTGCGCCGAGCTGATCACCGCGACGCTGGCCGCCCAGCTCGCCGGGATCGCGGCACCCCTGGGCGGCGGTCTGTCCCGGCAGCACCTCGCCGAACTCCTCCGGCGCTCCGGTGGCCGCGTCCTGGTCACGGCCGGGCCCGAGCTCGCGCCAGCGACGTGGGACACGGCCCAGGCGCTCGCCCGCGACGGCCTGCTCGACGTGATCCTCGTGCTCCGGCCCACCGGGGCGACGGGCACGCCCGAGCCGCTTCCCGCCGTCGACGGGGTACGCATCGGCTATCTCGGCGAGCTTGCCGCGGCGGAGGATCCGGCCGCCTTCGCCGGTGAGCTGCCCCGATCCGCCGACCTGGCCGCGATGTTCCACACCGGCGGCACCACCGGCGCCCCGAAGCTGGCCGCGCACACGCACGCCAACGAGGTCACCGACGCGTGGATGCTGGCCGCCAGCAACCTCTTCGACCAGGAGACGGTGGTCTTCGCGGCCCTCCCGCTGTTCCACGTGAACGCACTGGTGGTCACCCTGCTCGCACCGCTGTTCAAAGGGCAGGCTGTCGTGTGGGCCGGCCCGCTCGGCTACCGCGACCCCGCGCTCTTCGGCGCGTTCTGGAAGATCGTCGAGCACTACCGGATCGCCGCCATGAGCGCGGTGCCCACGGTGTACGCCGTGCTGGCACAGTGCCCGGTGAACGCCGACATCACCAGCTTGCGGTTTCCGATGGTGGGGGCCTCGCCCCTGCCCGCCGCGGTCCGGGACAACTTCCAGGCCAACACTGGGATCACGCTGGTCGAAGGCTACGGCCTGACCGAGGCGACCTGCGCCAGCGCGCGTACCTTCCCCGACGTGTCGCGGCCGGGCTCCGTAGGGCAGCGCCTGCCTTATCAGCGGGTGCGGGTGGTCGCCGCGGACGGGACGTGGGACGAGCTACCCGTCGGCAAGACGGGCATTCTGGCGATCAGCGGCCCGACCGTCTTTCCCGGCTACGTCACCGACCGCGACGAGAACGGCCCGGTCCTGGACGGCCTGGGCAAGCTGGTCGACGGCTGGCTGGACACCGGCGACCTCGCACGCATCGACGAGGACGGATTCGTCTACCTTTCCGGCCGGGCCAAGGACCTGATCATCCGGGGCGGACACAACATCGACCCCGCCACCGTCGAGGACGCGCTGCTGGCCCACCCGCAGGTGACCGCGGCCAGCGCGGTCGCACGCCCCGACGTCCATGCCGGCGAGGTACCCGTCGCCTACGTCACCCTCACGCCCGGCGCCACGGTCACGGAGGAGGAGCTGTGCGCCTGGGCGCGCGAGCGGGTGCCCGACCGCGCCGCAGCGCCCAGGACCGTCACGGTCCTCGACGAACTGCCCGTCACCGCCGTCGGCAAGCTCTACAAGCTCGGGCTGCGGGCGGACGCCGCCCGCAGGGAACTCCGCACGGCACTCGAAGGGGCCGCCGGCGTGCACGACATCGAGGCCACGATCGAGGGCAGCTCCATCGTGGCCACCGTCAAGATTTCTCCCTCTGCCGAGGATGCCGTCAAGGCGATTCTGGGCCGTTATGCCATCGAATGGCGATTGGTGGTTATGTCATGACCCTCGCTGCTTCCATCCTCGCGGTGCTGCTCGCGCTGGTCTTCCTCGCCCTGGGCACGGCCAAGATCCGGGCCGTACCACCGATGCGGGAGCTGGCCGCGGAGGCCGGTTTCTCCGTCGCCGCCTATCGCCGCATCGGCCTGCTCGAGGTCGCCGGCGCGGTCGGACTGCTCGTCGGACTGCTCGCGCCGCTGTTCGGCGTCCTCGCCGGCGCCGGGCTGCTGCTTCTGCTCACCGGGGCCCTCGCCGTGCACCTGCGCAAGGGCGACGGCCCGCAGAAGTACGCACCGGCCCTCGTCTGCGGACTCCTCGCCGCCGCCTACCTCGTTCTTCACCTGCTGACGTGATGACAGCAGTTCCAGTAGTGATCATCGGCGCGGGCCCCACCGGGCTCACCGCCGCGACGCTGCTCGCCCAGTACGGCGTCGAGTGCCTCATCCTCGAGCGCTGGGAGTCGATCTACCCCCGGCCCCGGGCCGTCGCCCTCGACGACGAGGTCCACCGCATCCTGGCCCGCCTCGGGCTCCGGGACGAGTTCGCCACCATCTCCCGGCCGCACCGGGGCCTGCGGCTCCTCGACCGGAACATGCGCGTGCTGGCCGAGTTCCAGCGCGACGTCGAGCAGGGTCGGCACGGCTACCCCCAGGGCAGCCTGTTCGACCAACCGGAACTGGAGGCGATCCTCCGCCGCAATCTCGCCCGGTACGGCACCGCCACCCTTCGCGGCAGCACGGAGGTCACCGCGCTGACCCAGGACGCCAGCGGGGTGCGGGTCGACTTCACCGACACCGCCACGGGCGAGCCCGACTCCGTCCGCGCGGCGTACGTCCTTGGGTGCGACGGCGCCAACAGTCTCACCAGATCCTCTATCGGCGCGACCATGCAGGACCTGGGATTCACGCAACGCTGGCTCGTCATCGACGTGGTCACCGAGGCCGAGCTCGGCCAGTGGGAAGGGGTGCACCAGCTCTGCGACCCGGCCCGCGCCGGCACGTACATGCGGGTCGGTAAGACCCGCTACCGGTGGGAGTTCCAGCTGGCACCGGATGAAACCGCCGACGACTTCCACGACATGAGCCGCCTCCATCCGCTGATCTCAGCCTGGACCGGAAACGTTCCCGTCGGGGAGCTGGAGATCCTCCGCGCGGCCGAGTACACCTTCCGCGCCCAGGTCGCCGACCGGTGGCGCGACCGCCGGGTGTTCCTGCTCGGCGACGCCGCCCACCTCACCCCACCGTTCATCGGCCAGGGCATGTGTGCCGGGCTGCGCGACGCGATGAACCTCGCGTGGAAACTCGCCGGCGTGCTCGACGGGACCCTCACCGACACCGTGTTCGACACGTACGAGATCGAACGCAAGCACCACGCGCGTGCCATGATCAAGCTGGCGAAGTTGATCGGCACCGCGATGACGGCCGGCGGCGAGCTGGGCGACATCATCCGCCGCGCCGTCGCGCCACGGCTGCACCTCGTGCCCGGCCTCACGGACGTGGCCACGGACAGCCAGACACCCCCGCTGCACCGCTCCGACCTGGTGGTGCGGCCACGGCTGCGCCGCAGCCTCGCCGGCCGACTGTGCCCGAACGCGATCATCGACGGCGACCGCCGGTTCGACGACGTGGCCGCCGGCCGATTCTCGATCGTCACGTCCACCCAGCCGTCCGCCGCACAACGAGCCGACATCGACAGGCGCGGAGCCGTTCTCATCACTGCCCGACCGGGCAGCGAACTGCACCTATGGCTGCGGACAGGGGGCGCTCGCGCAGCCGTCGTCCGCCCCGACGGCGCCGTGCTCAGTGCCAGCCGCCGGCTGCTCCCCCACGCGATCGACACTGTGCGGCCTGTTGGCGGATGACTGGCACGCGCCCGGGTTCAGAGCCGCCCAACGCACTGCGAAAGCGTGGCCGAGCCAAGCTGGCGTAAAGGCGAAAGCCTCTCTACGCTCCGCGACTATGAGGAGGATCACACTGGCCGGTTCGGCCCTGGCGCTCGCTCTGTTGGCGCTGGCCGGGCCTCTGGCCGGCACCTCGGCGTACGCCCATGACGAACGGCCGACGCGAACCCTGGACGGCAGTGGTTCGGTACCCACGTACCGGACCGACGGGCCGACCCTGCTGGTCTGCAAGTCCAACAAAGCGGACTTCGACCGGCGCATCGCGGGTTTCCCAGCCGACCTGAAGGCCACGAACGAGGCGCTGTGGGCGGACTGCCAGAGGTCGGGCTACCGGCATCTGCAGTCGGCGGTCGACGCGGTGACCCTCCCCGGCACGAACATCAAGATGCTGCCCGGCCTCTACCAGGAGGAGCCGAGCCTGGAGCCGGTCACCGGGCCGTGCGCGGCGCTGAACGGCATCCGCAAGTCGGCGCTCTACCAGTACGACGTGCTGACGCTGCAGCAGCAGATCGCCTGCCCGCACAACCAGAACCTCGTCGGCATCTTCAACAAGAAGAACCTGCAGATCGAGGGCACCGGCGCGGCGCCGACCGACGTGATCGTGGACGCGCAGTACAAGAAGCTGAACACGATCCGGGCCGACAACTCCGACGGCGTCTACCTCAAGAACCTGACCGCCGAGCGCAGCCAGTTCAACGCCTTTTACATCATGGAGACCGACGGCTTCGTCGTGGACCACGCCGTGGGCCGCTGGAACGACGAGTACGGCTTCCTCACCTTCGCGGTCGACCATGGCCTGTACACGGAGGTAGAGGGCTACGGCAACGGCGACTCGGCGTTCTATCCCGGCGCGGCGTCGAACATCAACAAGGACCGCGGCTACGACGTCCCCCGCTACGCGGTCGAGATCCGCAACAGCTACGGGCACCACAACATGCTCGGCTACTCGGGTACGGCCGGCGATTCGGTCTGGGTCCACGACAACGTGTTCACGCACAACTCGACGGGCATCTCGACCGACAGCGCGTTCCCGGACCACCCGGGCATGCCGCAGAACCACTCCACGTTCGAGCGCAACATCATCGCTGACAACAACAGCGACTACTACAGGTACGCCAAGGATGGAACCTGCCACAAACCCTACGAGGAGCGCGGGTACGAGAACGGCGTCGTGTGTCCCGTGGTGGGCGTACCGGTCGGCAATGGTGTCATCAACCCGGGCGGCAACTACAACATCTGGCGCGACAACCACATCTATGGCAACCAGCGCTACGGCTTCGTGACGAGCTGGGTGCCCGGCTTCGTGCGCAACGACACCGGCCTGGCCGAGCAGTTCGACACCTCTCACCACAACCGCTACCTCAACAACCACATGGGGATCAGCGAGAAGGGCGCGGCCAGCCCGAACGGTGTCGACTACTGGTGGGACGGCCAGGGCGTCGACAACTGCTGGACCACCGCGACAGACAGCGTCGACGTCTCCTCGAACATCGGCATCCTGCCCGAATGTGGCGATGACGAGCTGCCGACGCCATGGGGCACCAAGCGCTACCTCGGTGAGCCGCTCGGCGTCGCGAAGATGTACACCTGCGCGCAGTACAGCCTCCAGTCGGACAAGATGCCGGTCGACTGCGACTGGTGGGGTGCGTACGGCGCCCGCGACTTCGAGCGCGTGGAGGTTCGGGTCGCCCTCGGCGGCGCGGTCATCCTCGCCGCGTCCGTCCTGCTCACCTGGGTACGCCGCCTGCGCCGCTCGCCGCTGGGCGCGTTCGCGGTCCTGGCGACGGTGGCCGGTCTGGCCGTCGGGGTCTTCGGGACACTGAAGTACGGCGCCCGCCTCGACGCTCTCGGGCTGGGCCTCGCGGGTATCGGCTGGCTCTCACTCGGGCTCGGGTTGCGCCGGGTCGGGCGTACGAAACTGGGTGTGCTCAGTCTGCTGATCGCCGTGTTCTCGGTGCTGGGCGCGATCGACCACGGCGTGGTTCCGATCCCGTTCATCCCGGCGGCGCCGTCGCTGTTCCGGTTGGTGCTGGAGATCATCTGGGTGCCATCGGCCCTCGTGTCGCTGTTCCTCCACAACCGCAGGGCCCCCGCGGAAACGGCCGAGGAGCAGGCACCTCAGAAGCCCGCTCCCGCACGCCAGGCATGAGATCCTTGCACCGAGACTGCCCCTCCTGAGCTGGTGTGATCCGAGTTCCAGACAAAACGATCATCCCGGCCCAGGGGGCACTCTCGTCAAGCACCCAACAGGTCGAACGGCCCGGCTGCGCGGGCCCTTCGCGTCTACCTCGCCGGCGATGACGGATGTGCGATGAGGTCAGGACGTGGAGGGAGTGAGGCAGATGACCAGCAACTATCTGATCGTCGTCGGCGTCGACGGCTCCGAAGGCGGGCGGCGCGCCCTCGACTGGGCGGCCCGCGAAGCGGCGACTCGCGGGGGCGCGGTGCAGGCGGTAGCAGCCTGGCGGTGGGACGGGATCGAATCCGGCCCGATGACGGCCGACAATCCGACGGACGAGAAGGAGCGGGCCAGGGCCATCCTTGACCGTGAGATCCAGGCACTCACCGCCGATCTCCACTCGTCGTCGCCGATCGCCAGTGAGGTCGTGGAGGGAAGAGCCGCCGACGTCCTGACAAATGCCGCACGCAACGCGGATTTGCTCGTTCTCGGCAGCCACGGTCACAGCCGGGTCCGGCACACCGTGCTCGGTTCCGTGAGCGAGGAATGCATCCGTAAGGCCTCGTGCCCGGTCGTCGTCATCCCCGTACCCGTGCCGGCGCCGCACGTGACGGCGGAGCCAGCGCTGCCGGTCTAACCGCAACCATGGGGCTGCCCGGGCACGCGCTCGCGCGGTTCCGCTGCCACCTGCGGATCGTCTCAGCGACGCGGGTCGCCGGACAGGGCAACCGGGGCAATCCGGAACGGGTCGAAGGACCCGGGCGCGGGGAGCCGGGTGATGCCCGACCGGAGGTTCTTCATCGCCGAGCGATAACCTGCCGATTTGCCCGCGAACCGTCTCGAAGCCGACGTACGTTTTCCTTCGGATCGGCGTGCGCGGGGGTTGGTGTGATGGGCGAGTCGCGGGAGGCGTTCGTCGAGTTGCAGGACCGCCTGCGCCGGCCGGGTACGCGGATGCTGGATCGGCTTCGGCAGGCGCAAGCGGAGGACGGGCGAGTCGACGCCGAGGATCTGGCGCGGGCCGCGGGCGAGTTCGGCTGGCCGGTGGCGGCCGTGACCGGTTCGGCGACGTACTACGCGGACTTCGCGGAGGGCCGGCGGGGCCGGCGGCACGTCCGGGTGTGCGAAGGGACCTCGTGCTTTGTGAGCAGCCAGGGCCAGCACATCGCGCAGCTGGAACAGGCGCTGGGCGTACGCCTGGGCGAGCGCGCCACGGACGGGTCGGTGTCGCTGCAGGGCGTCCGGTGCCTGGGCTACTGCTACGACTCCCCCGCCGTACTCGACGGGAAGCTACCAGCCAGCGGGGAGACACTGGGCGGGCTGTTCGGTGACCCGCTGGCCGCGCAGCGGCGGACGAGGCCTGGTTGGGTCGAGCCGTTGAAGATGCGGGCGGCGGAGATACCGTACGCGAGCGCGGTCGATCAGCCGGTGGTGCTGGCCGGGCTGGTCGGCGGCGAGGAGCCGTGGACGGTGTGGCCCAGCGTGGTGGTAACGGGCTCACCTGAGCAGATCAGGTCCGAGATCGCCACCTCGGGCTTGCGCGGGCGAGGCGGGGCCGGTTTCCCGGTGGCGAAGAAATGGTCGATGACCGCCAGCGAACCCGCGCCCCGGTACGTGGTGGGCAACGGCGACGAGGGTGACCCCGGCTCGTACGGGGATCGGCTGCTGATGGAGCACGATCCGCACCGGATCCTGGAGGGCCTGGCGCTGGCCGGGTTCGCGGTGGGCGCGCGGCACGGGCTGATCCTCGTGCGGTCGGAGTACCCGGCGGCCGCCGATCGGCTGCGTGCCGCGGTGGCGCAGGCGCGGGAGGCCGGTCATCTTGGCGAGCGGGTGCACGGCTCGCCGGTCGACTTCGACGTGGAGATCGTGGTGGGCGCCGGCTCATACGTGGCCGGGGAGGAGACGGCGTTGCTGCACGCCCTGGCCGGGCTGCGGGCGGCGGTGCGGGCACGCCCCCCGTACCCGACCAGCCACGGCTTCCTCGGACGGCCGACCGCGGTCAACAACGTGGAGACCCTGGCGGCCGTACCGTGGATCGTCCGGCACGGCGGGGCGGCCTACGCCCGGCTGGGCCACCCGGACGAGCCCGGCACCAAACTGGTCTGCCTGAGCCAGCGGTTCCGCCGGCCCGGGGTGTACGAGGTGGAGTTCGGCGTGCCGCTGCGCCACCTCGTGAACGATCTCGGCGGCGGCCTGCGGGAGCCGTACCAGCTGCGCGCGGTGCAGGTCGGTGGCCCGCTCGGCGGCTTCCTCACCCCGGACCAGTTCGACCTGCCGCTGCTGACCCGACCGCTCACGGAGGCCGGCGCCGCGTTGGGACATGCCAGCCTCGTCGCGGTCGACTCGACCGTGCCGGCCGCCGCGATCCTGCGGCACGCCTGGGCGTTCGGGGCGGCGGAGAGCTGCGGAGCCTGCACACCCTGCCGGGTGGGCACCCGCCGTGGCATGGAACTGGTCGAGCGGATCCGGGAACCCGCGCAGGCCGCGGCGGTGCTCGCCGACCACGAACCACTGCTCGAGGTGCTGACTGTGGCGAGCCTGTGCGCGTTCGGTCGCGGGGTGGCCTGCGCGGTCCGCAGCCTGCTGCGGGTGTACTCCGACGAGCTGCACCAGGCGGCCCCCACCAACGAGGGGGGCGAGTAGATGCGGTTGTCCGTCGACACCATCGGCCTTGAGGTGGCGGAGGGGGCGACCGTGCTGGACGCCGTACGGGCGGCCGGGGCCGTCGTGCCGACCCTCTGCTACGACGAGCGGCTCACCCCGCAGGGATCGTGCCGGGTCTGCCTGGTCGGGGTGCGGGGGCGCGCGATGCCGGCCTGCACCACCCCCGCCGCAGAGGGCATGGAGGTACACACCGACGACGATGCCGCCCGCAGGTCGGCGCGGCTCGCCCTGGAGCTCCTCGTCTCCCAACTGCCCGCCCGCGCCCTCGACATCCCCGCCGAGCGCAGTGAACTGGTGCGCGCCTGCGAGCACTTCGGCCTGACCGCAAGCCGCTTCGACGGTGCGACCCGAAACGCGGGCGTCGACCACTCCCACCCGTACGTGAAACTCGACCGGGACCTGTGCATCGCCTGCAACCGGTGCGTGCGCATGTGCGCCGAGGTGCAGGGCACGTTCGCGCTCTCCCTGGCTGGGCGCGGGTTCGACACCGTCGTCGTGGCCGGCACCGGAGAGCCGTGGGTTTCGTCCCCGTGCGTGGCCTGCGGCGGCTGCGTCGACACCTGCCCGAGCGGGGCGCTGTCCGAACCAGGGCTGGCCGACCCGCGCCCGATCAGCCGGACGACCACCACCACCTGCGGGTACTGCGGGGTGGGCTGCACCCTGCGGGTACACGTACGTGACGAGACGGTCGCCGCGATCACCCCGGTGCACAGCGCGCCGGTCAACCGCGGCCACGCCTGCGTCAAGGGCCGCTTCGCACACGCCTTCACCCGGTCCCGAGACCGGCTGACCACCCCACTGATCCGCGACGGCGGCCGGGGCACGCCGCTACGACCGGCGTCCTGGCAGGAGGCTCTCACCTTCGCCGCCACCCGGCTGGCGGGCATCCGCGACCGCCACGGACCCGACGCCATCGGCATGATCTCCTCTGCGCGGGCGACCAACGAGGAGAACTACCTCGCCCAGAAGTTCGCCCGCGTCGTGCTCGGCACCAACAACATCGACAACTGCTCCCGGCTGTGCCACGCCCCGTCCGCGGTCGGGCTGGCCGCCTCGTTCGGCTACGCCGGCGGCACCAACTCCGTCGACGACCTCGACGACACCGACTGCATCCTGATCGCCGGGGCGAATCCCACCGAGGCCCACCCGGTCATCGGGGCCAGGATCAAACAGCTGGTGCTACGCGGGGCACGGCTCGTCGTCATCGATCCCCGCCGCATCGACCTGGCCGAGATGGCCGACGTGCACGTCCAGGCCAGACCGGGATCCAACGTCGCGGTCTTCAACGGCGTCGCCCGGGTGCTGCTCGACGAGGGGTACGCCGACGAGGACTTCCTCCGCACCCGGGCCAGCGGGCTCGCGGAACTCACCGCGTTGCTGGCCGACTATCCACCCGACCACGCGGCACGGCTCGCCGGGGTCGCGCCCGAGACGCTGGTCGCGGCCGCCCGCCTGTACGGGGCAGCACGTCGCCCGGCGATCGTCTACGGCCTCGGCGTCACCGAACACGCCCACGGCACCGACGGCGTACGCACCCTGTCGAACCTGGCCATCCTCAAAGGCGCGGTCGGCACCCCCGACTGCTGCGGTGTGCTGTCCATGCGCGGACAGAACAACGTCCAAGGCGCCTCCGACATGGGCGCCCTGCCGGACATGCTCCCCGGCTACCAACGCGTCACCGACCCCGACGTCCACGACCGACTCAGTCGGGCCTGGGGAGTCGCCGTACCCGAGCGGCCAGGGCTGCGCATCCTGGACATGTTCGCCTCAGCCATCGCTGGCCACGTGCGCGCGATATACGTCATCGGCGAGGACATCGCGCAGACCGACCCGGACAGCGGAAATGTGCGCCGGGCACTGGCCGCCTGCGACCTCGTCATCAACCACGACGTGTTCCTCTCGACCACCGCCGAACACGCCGACGTGGTGTTCCCCGCCGTGCCCTTCCTCGAAAAGGACGGCACCTTCGTCAACTTCGACCGACGGGTCCAGCGGGTTCGACCGGCGCTGGACCCACCCGGAGAGGCCCGCAGCGACTTCGACATCTTGCACCTGCTCGCCCGCGCGATGGGCGCCGACCTCGGCTGCCCCACCCCCGCCGACGCGATGGCCGAATGCGCCGCGCTGACCCCCACATTCGCCGGCATCTCCCACACCCGACTCGACAGGGACGGGCCGCTGCACTGGCCGTGCCGCAGCCCGGACCAACCCGGCGAAGGTCGCCTCTACCTCGACTCGTTCGCCACGCCCGACGGCCGCGCCGCGCTCGCCGCCCGGCCGTACCTGCCCCCGGGCGAGCAAACCGACGCCAACTTCCCGTACATCCTGATCACCGGCCGCCGGCTGGTGCACTACAACAGCGGATCGATGAGCCGCCGCACCCCGAACCATCAGCTTCGCCCGCACGAGGTCCTCGATCTGCACCCCGACGACGCCGCGCGGCTCGGACTGGCCGACGGCGATCTCGTCGAGGTGACCAGCCGTCGGGCAACCATCACCTACCCCGTCCACCTGACCGACACCGTCGCCCCCGGCCACATGTTCACCACCTTCAACTTCCCCGACACCCGCACCAACGCCCTCACCTCAGACGCCACCGACACGGAAACCGGCTGCCCCGAATACAAGGTGACCGCCGTCTCCCTGAGCCCAGTCAGAGCCGGACGTCAGGCCGAGAGCCTCGCCGTCGTGCCCGGCCGGCCGGCATGTAATCCCCGACGAGGCCGGCAGTGAACGCGGCTGTCCCCGTAAATGCCAACGCACCGGCCCGGTGGTGATTGGGGCCTCCGGCCCCGGCCCACATCCCGTCCGGCCCTGTCATCTCCATCGACGGCACGACGGGCCGGATCTACCTGGGCGGCGTCCCGGTGCAGCCCTCCCCCTTCGCCCGCCATCTCGCTGGTGAGCTCGCCCCACCTGCCGACCGGCTGGTCGCCGCGGTGGACCGGCTGCTCTCGCACCGGTGGGCCAGGCCGGCGACAACCCTCAACTGCTGGCCTTGCTGGACGCGATCCGGGTCAACGAGCCCCGACCCGGCCGGCCCCGCAAGCGACCCGAGATGCTGATCGCCGACAAGGGCTACGCGGACGACTCCACCCGCCGGGCGCTACGGCAGCGGGGCATCCGGCATGTCATCCCCGAGCGATCCGACCAGGTCGCCCGCCGGGCCGCCAAGGGCAGCGCCGGCGGCAGGCCACCGGCCTTCGACAAGGTGATCTACAAGAAGCGCAACGTCGTGGAACGCTGCTTCAACCGGCTCAAACAGTGGCGTGATCTGGCCACCCGCTACGCCAAACGTGCATCCCTCTACCGGGCCAGCCTCGTGCTCATCGCCGCCGTCATCTGACTCCGATGACCGACACCGCGGGCCCTAACCTGGCAGGCGTCTGACCAGGGAGACACCGGAATCGGTGTAGCCGTGCCGGCTATAGAAGCGCACCGCACCGACGTTGCCGTGGTAGATACCGGCCGACAAATAGGCGATCCCCTGGTCGATCGCCCACTGTTCGGCCGCATCCAGCAGCGCGGCTCCCACCCCGAGCCCTCGGACATCGGCCAGGACAACCGTGTGTACCTGCGCCGAGGGCTCGGGCCGAAGGATCTGGTGCTCTGGCGGTTCGGAGGTCCGCAACACCTCAACCATCCCGACCACGCGGCCATCATGAGGCTCAGCAACGAGAACAGCATCCCGCCCCGACTCATCGGTCAACATCGCGGTGAAGTGGCGTACCACCGCCTCACGCTGCGGGACGCGGTAGATGCGCGGATCGAGAGCGACATGAGCCACGGCGTTGGCCAGGCGCAACTCCACCAACGAAGAAACATCGGCCAACGTCGCCGGCCGAACCGCTAGCCCTGTCTTTCGCATCGTCGAGATCGTAGTGGCAATGCAGCGGCCCTGAAGTCCTCCCCATGATCGACAGGACAGGGCCTAGTCGGATCTCGCCGCACGGGACCTGGGTGCCAGACGCCTCACGGACATCCGCATGTCTGCACGACAGGGCGACGCCGAAGGCGCAGCCGGCGGTAGGAGAGTCGCGGACGCGGTCTTGGCTGACTGGCACCGGTCAGTGATCATGCTTCGGTGAGTCAGTACTTCCAGGTTGGCGACCTGGTCCTGTGGAACCCTTCTAACCGCGTGGCGGAGCTCTTCGTCCGTACCAGTGAGGCGGTCGCCCCGCTGGTGGCCACGCCAACCGGAATCGGTGCGATGGACGCCGACGACTACGAAGTTGATCTGGACGTCTTTGTCGGCTTCGTTGACGCCCTGGTCAAGCAATACCTGTCCGCCAGCCACGCGATTCTGAGGTCTTTGCTGGAGGGCTTCCTCGCCACCGCGCTCGTTCTTGTCGACCGTGCTGGCCGCGCTGTGCCTTCCCTGCACGCACCTGCCACGCTGGACCCGCGGGATGTCTCGGTGGGTCCCGGCGGATTCGGCGCACTGGGCGACCCAGTCCGTCTGCGGGAACTTGCCGATGCCCTGGCCCCCGCCATGCCACGCTGACGCCACACACCTGACTGCATGGCGCCTCAAACGCACGCTCATCGCTGTTCTGGACGGCGGGCAGCAAGCGTCGCCGTCACCCTGCGTGCCGCGCGGATCGCGGCATGTGCGGAAAGCCGAATCAAGCGGTGGCGGGCCAGCCGTGAAACTGCGATATCTCACCCTCTAGGGCCGAGGTCAAGGTCAAGGCCGGTCGGGTCAAGCGCCTCGATGTCGACGACCGGTCCTACGGGGGGGCAGTGTCCTGTGCCTCATCACGGGCGACCCAACACCTACAGCCGCTCGGCAGTGGCCAGGAACGCGTTCACGGCGGTGACGACGGCCGCGATGTTGGCACCGCCGGGGCTGGCGCCTTTGGCTGTGAGGCCGACGTAGCGCTCCGTGGATACGGGGGGCTACGTCTGGGGTTCAGGCTCAGCCGGTGCCGTGTTGCACCGGATAGTGGATGACGATCGCACCACCGGTGGCGTAGTTGGCGACATCGGCGGCCACCTGCTGGCCCTGCGGCGACGTCCTCGCCGCGGTCATTGCCGCAGCGTCAGCGAACTCGGCTTCGAAGACCGCGAAGTACGGCGTCTGTCCCTGCGTCGCTGCCACGTCGAGGCTGTAGCGCCATGCGAGCAGGCCGGGCATGCGGGTGACCAGCGGGAGGTGGTTGGTCACCTAGTAGTCGCGGAAGTGGTCGGGATCGGCGGGTTTGGGATACAGGACCACCAGCTTGTGCATGACAACCTCCGTTTGAGAGCGGACGACCATAACGCCCTAGAGATCAGGAGCCGTCGCCATACGGGCACCACCACGAACATCGGCAACGGCTCTTCGCGCCCCGTCCGGTGGGGCACCGCCAGAATCAGCGAGTTGGCGCCGGTCGCGATAATGCAGTGGTCGAGCCCGATCGGCTTGGGCCGCCTGGGGAATCGGTGACATGCAGGGTTCCGGCGTCGGCGAACGTCGCGGTCCCGTGAATCTTCTGGTGGGTGGCCGCGAAGTCGAAGGTCCACCGGGCCGGTGGAGATGATCCTTTACGCAGCACTGCGGAAGGGATGCAGGCCACGTTGAGGCCGCCGGCCTCGGATACGGCTGCGGCAAGTTCTGGTCCCGCGGCCGAACCCACCGGCGCCTGGATGGTCGGCAGCGCGATGCCTAGCCGTTCGCACAAGGCGGTACGCAATCGCCGCACGAAGCCCCCTTCGCTTCGGAAATCGAATCGGTCGGCTCGGACGTTACTGTATCGGATATCGAAGCATCCAGAGGGGCGGGACGGGCGATGGCGATGCCCAGGCCGGGGCGGCCGGTACGAGGATCGAGCACCGGACGTCCGTTGATGGCTGCCCTCGACCTGTTCGGGCGCCGCTGGAATCTGCGCATCATCTGGGAGTTGCAGGACGGGCCGGTCGGCTTCCGCGCGCTGCAGCAGCGCTGCGACAACATGTCCTCCAGCGTGCTGCGACAGCGGTTGACTGAACTGCTCGACGCGCATCTCGTCGCGCAGCAGCAGGACACGACCTACGGTCTCACCGAACTCGGCCACGGCGTTTACCAGGCCCTGCGCCCACTCGCCCGCTGGTCCGACGCGTGGGCTTCGGTCGTGACGGAGGAGGGTGGGGCGTAGCGCCAGGCAGCAGCCCCTAGCGCTTCGAAAAGCGAATCGCTATGGTGCTTCTGAATCCGAATCATCGGGAGGGTGGCCATGGCTCGCATACCTGCGCTCGAACCGCCCTTCACCGCGGACGTCGCGACCCAACTCGGTGCGATGATGCCGACCGGCATGCCGCCGATCGGCCTGTTCCGGACGTTCGCCAAGAACCTGCCGATGACCATTGCGATGAGCCACTGGGGCCGATACGAGCTCGGCCGGCAACTGTCCCTCACGCTCCGCGAGCGCGAGATCGTCATCCTGCGCACCTGCGCACGCTGCCGCTGCGAGTACGAGTGGGGCGTCCATCTGATGGTTTTCGGCCACCGCGCCGGACTCACCCAAGCCGAGATCGCCTCGCTCACCCACGGAATGCCGAACGATTCGTGCTGGGCCACCGGCCGGCAACGAGCGCTCATCCAGGTGGCCGACGCCCTGCACGACACATCGGACATCGACGACGAACTTTGGCGAATCGCCCGTGAGGTCCTGGACGAGCCGCAACTGCTGGACCTCCTCCTGCTCTGCGGCTGGTACCACGCGATCAGCTTCGCCGCCCGGGCCGCCCTCGTCGAACTCGAGCCGGGCGCGCCCCGCTTCGCCGACGTCACAACCTGATGGGCAGCATCCAGGCGACGGTGGTGGACGCCTGCACCCGCGACGGGCGAGGTGGCAGCCCCACCACGGTCGTGATCGACGATGCCACACTCACCGACGACGAACGGCACGCGATCGCATCAACGGCCGGCACCTCACACACCGCGTTCGTCGACACCAGCGCCGCCGATGCCCCGGCCGTACGGTTCTTCACCACCAAGGGCGAGCTCACCAACTGCGGCCACGGCATCATCGCCGCGCGGGCCGTCCTGCTTCACCGCAGCGGGGCCACCCAGCACCACGGACACCAGCGCACCGGCAACCGCACCTTCGCCATCACCGCCACCCGCCGCCACGACGGCATCGAAGTCTGGTTCGACCAGGGCATCATCGCGCTGCGAGACTGCGCCGGCGCGGCCACCAGCGGCATCATCGCGGCACTCGGCCTGACGCCCAATGACGTCATCGCCAACGACCTGCGGATCGCCTCGCCCGGTACGCCGCGACTCCTCGTTCCCGTCCGACACCGCCGGACGCTGCTGGCAATGCGGCCCGACTTCGCTCGGCTGGCAGCCGAATGCCGCCGGCTCGGCTACCTCGGCTGCTTCACCTACGCACTGTCGCCGACCGCAAGAACGGCCGACGCTCGCATGTTCGCCCCCGCGATTGGTGTCGACGAAGACATCGCTAACGCCAACAGCGCCGGCTGCCTGGCCGCCCACCTCATGGACACGTCCCGCAATGGCGGCATCGAAGTCCATCAGGGCGACATGCTCGGCCGCCCATCATCGGTCTTCGCGACCGCGACACAAACTCGAAACGGCATCGTCGCCCGAATCGGCGGAGTCGCCCGTCACCAGCTGCGACACGGAAGCCGCCGTACTACCTAATGTGCAGCCTCCGTCAACATCATCCGCGTCGGCCTCAAGCCCCCAACCCAGCACAAACGCCTCCGAGGGCTCCGGCAACGCACGCCGCATCCCAGCGCCGTCACCGTCACCCGCCCAACCTTCGGGGTCACCCTCGGCAGGGACAAGGACATCCTCGGGCTGTGGGCCAGCGCCAGTGGTGAGGACGCCAAGTTTTGGATGAGCGTGCTGAACGACCTACGCAACCGGGGCGTCAAGGCAGCGACTGGTCAAGGATATAAATGCGGCGGCGGGGCTCAGCCGATGTGCACTGCGCCGCCGGCGGGGACGTCCTGCCGGTGGACCTTGATCAGGATAAGGGTTGTCAGGCCGGAGAGCAGGATCAACCCGGCGCCCCAGGCGAAGGCCACCGAGTACCCATGGACCAGCGCCCTGACCTGGGTGGCCGGGCCCGGCACCCGGGTCGCGAGGTATCCGGTGACCGCGCTGGTGTACATGGTGTTGAGCAGCGCCGTGCCGAGCGAGCCGCCGATCTGCTGGGTGGCGTTCAGCGTGGCGCTGGCCGCACCCGCGTCGTGCTCGGGCACCGCGTACAGGGCGAGGCTGGACAGTGGCACGAACGTGAAGCCGAGCCCTAGGCCGAGGACGACCTGGGCGGGCAGTAGGTGGGTGACGAACGAGGTGTGCACGTCGATCTGGGTGAGCACGAGCATGCCCACCGCCGCGAGCGCCGCGCCGCCCAGCATCAGCGGCTTCGCGCCGACGCGGGGCAGCAGTTGGCTGGCGCCACCCGCGGCGAGCAGCACGCCGACGGTCACCGGCAGCGAGGCGAGGCCCGCCTCCAGCGGCGTGTACCGCAGCACCACCTGAAAGTAGAAGGTCAGGAAGAGGAACGCGCCGAAGAGGCCGGCGCCGATCAGGGTGGAGGCGAGGTACGCCCCGCTGCGGTTGCGGTCCAGCAGGATCCGCATCGGCAGCAGCGGGTGGCTGGAGCGCAACTCGATCAGCACAAACGTGGCGAGCAGCGCGACGCCCGCCACGATGAAGGTGATCGTCGCGGTGGCTTCCCAGCCGTCCTCAGCGGCCCGGGTGAACCCGTACACCAGGCTCACCAAGCCGGCGGTGACCACCAGCGCGCCGGGCACGTCGTACCGGGTGTCGCCGTGCGCCCGGCTCTCCGGCACCAGCGGGATCGCGGCGGCCAGCGCCACGGCGGCGATCGGGATGTTGACCAGCAGGCACCACCGCCAGTCGGCGTACTCGGTGAGCACGCCGCCGAGCAGCAGGCCGACGGCGGACCCGCCACCGGCGATCCCGCCGTAGACGGCGAAGGCCTTGGCCCGCTCCCGCGTCTCGGTGAACAGCACGGTGAGCAGCGCGAGCGAGGCCGGGGCGAGGAGCGCGCCGAACGCCCCCTGCAACGCGCGTGCGGCGAAGAGCATCCCGCCGTTGGTGGCCAGCCCGCCGACGGCCGAGGCGAGCGCGAAGCCGGCCATGCCGACCAGGAAGGTCCGTTTGCGGCCCCAGTAGTCGGCGATCCGGCCACCGAGCAGCAGCAGGCCGCCGAAGGTCAGCGTGTACGCCGTGACCACCCACTGCCGGTCGGCGTCGGTGATCGCCAGGTCGGCCTGGGCCTGGGGAAGCGCGATGTTCACGATCGTGGCGTCCAGCACCACCATCAGCTGGGCGACCGCGATGATCGCGAGCGCGACCCAACGCCGCGGGTGCGCCGCTGTCGCCGTCTCGGCGCCGGGCGAGCCGGGGCCGGTCGAGGTGGTTCCGGGCATGGTGCGGCCTCCGTGACGACTCGTTGCCGGCGGTGTACGTCGGGACGGTCAGGCGGGGGCGGGGAGCGACGAGCTGGGTCAGGAAGGCCTCATCGGCGAGCGGGCGGCAGGCGGGAGCCCGGAACGCGACCGGCGCGGAAACCCGTGTCACGTCCCACGGTAGTTGGCGGGATTCCGTCCCCGCAGCGGCTTCGGATTTCCTCCGCGACGGGAGCGGCGACCAGCATCACCCGACGTTGATGGAGCGGTTCGCGCGCCGACTTCCCGCCGGGCTCAGCGCTCGGCGGGTACGGCCGTCCCCGGCACGCTGACCACGTTCACCTGGGAGCCGTCGCGGGCCGACACCTCGTTCGCCTCGACGCTGCTCACGGGTGACCCGCAGGGGAGCGGATCTGGGCGTTGCACGAGCAACTACCGCTGCCTGGTGTGGCACCCGAAACCGCGTTCACGTACCTCATCGAAGCGCCGTTCGCCGGCGCGCGAAGCGCGCCCGGCCACTTCAACCAATACGTGATCGAACTCGACACCGACCGACCGCGCGCCTGCTGGTTCGTCGACGGCAACCTCACCTACACGGTCACGCTCGACCAACTACCCGACAGCGTGAGTCTCGGCTTCGGCCTGTTCACGCTGCACCCCCAGGCCGACGGCCGCAGTACATCGATCCGCGGTCAGGGGATGCGCGGGATATGGCGGAACTTCCGCTTCGCCAACGCGCGCCAACTCGGCTAGGGCATGTCCTGCCGATCATGAGCTCCGTGGATCGTCCGGGGCAGCGCCGACACCCAACCGGATGCCATAGTGCCGCCATGAAGGCAGACCTGCACAGTTACTTGAAGGGCGGCCGCGACGCGCTGCTGTGGAAGCTCGACGGGCTCAGCGAATACGATATTCGGCGTCCGTTGACCCGGACCGCCACCAACTTGCTCGGTCTGGTGAAGCACTCGGCGGCCATGGAGATCCTCTACTTCGGCGTCGTGTTCGGCCGACCGTTCGAGCAGGAGCTGCCGTACGTCGGCGACGGAGCGGAGACCAATGCCGACATGTGGGCGACTGCGGATGAGACCCGCGAGGAGATCGTCGCTCTCTACCGTCGCGCGATCGCCCACGCCGACACCACCATTGAAGCCCTTGCACTGGATGAGGTCGGCCGCGTGCCGTGGTGGGGCGATGCAGCGGTCACGTTGCACCACGTCCTGGTCCACGTCATCGCGGAAACACAACGGCACGCCGGCCACGCTGACATCGTGCGCGAACTCATCGACGGCGCGGCCGGGCTGCTGCCCAGGAACGACAACCTGCCCGCCGCCGACGAGTCATGGTGGCTGGACTACCGCCAGCGAGTGGAGCAGGCTGCCCTCGACGCCAGCAAACGCAGCAACTAGGTTTTCTGCCGATCATGGAAGCCAGATGATGGCGGCAATGAGGACCAGGCTGGCGCGGTAGAGGGATGCGCGTTTGGCGTAGCGGGTGGCCAGATCACGCCACTGTTTGAGGCGGTTGAAGCAGCGTTCCACGACGTTGCGCTTCTTGTAGATCACCTTGTCGAAGACCGGTGGCCTGCCGCCGGCGCTGCCCTTGGCGGCCCGGCGGGCGACCTGGTCGGATCGCTCGGGGATGACATGCCGGATGCCCCGCTGCCGTAGCGCCCGGCGGGTGGAGTCGTCCGCGTAGCCCTTGTCGGCGATGAGCATCTCGGGTCGCTTGCGGGGCCGGCCGGCTCGATCAACTGGACGGCCCCACGGTTATTCCTTGGCACGCCATCCGCAACTCGGCACGACCGCGGCTACGCCAGGCCCAGGTTCCGTGGCACATTGCGAACCCACTCGCCGGTGCCCGGCTCCTCCAGGTCATATGCAGCCGCGATGCGCGAAATGGCTGCGCCGAAGTTGCGCCGTTCCCCGTCGCTCATCTCGCTGAGCCGGTAGGCGATCTCTTCCAGCGCGTTGGTAGCCATGTACGCCTGCGAGTCAAGCTCGAGGAAGGCCTCGAGGGCTGCGATAGCTGACAACAGCGCGCCAACGACCATGTCGCTCATCGCGCCTTCATACCCGACCGCACTCGCCGTGCGGGCGGAGGGCGCCGCGGCGGGTGCATCAGAGGAACGGCTGCCGGTGAACGGTGCACGCGGACTTCGGCAAGACTCACGCCGAGTGCCACCGCGCGTTCCAACGTACGTGACGCTCGGTCGGCGACGGAACAGGATGCCCGCCGAGTAGGGTGCGAGTGTGATCCCGGACTGCCCTAAATGTGGTGCGGCAGGTGCGCCTCTGCTATTCGGTCTACCCGTTCCCGAAGCCGTTGACGCAGCGGCGAAGGGTGAGATCGTACTTGGCGGTTGCTTCCTTCCCGATCAGCCACCGAACTGGGAGTGCCCCCAGCGGCATCGCTGGCGTGACGCCGATGAAAGGGCGTGGGATGAGCGGCTCCTGGCCGTGCTGTCGGCTCACGGTTACCGCGAGGCGGACGAGCAGCTCGACTGATCCTCTTGGCGACGGACAGGTCTTGGGCAGCGCGTGGTCGCGACGCTGGTGGTGTAAGAGACGGCCATCGCGAAATCCCCAGATCCCAGTACGCCTGATCTTGCAGGGCGGTCACCCAGCGAGCCGGCGGCACGCACTCCGGCTGTGTGGTAGTCCGGCCTGCTTGAAGACGAGCCCGCAGCTCCCGTTCGTGGGATCCCAGAGCGTGTCGTTATTGATCAATGCTCGAAGCAGCGCACGCTGCGGTTCGGTCAGCGGTCGGTGCTTCCCGTATGGCGTGGGGAAAGCGAAGCGCACCAACGCGCCCCAGCCGTTGTCGAAGCCAGCCCAACTGTCCCGACTGGCCACCCGGCATGCAGCGGTGGCGATAGCGTTGAAGTCGGCTGCGACGCGGATCGCCGCGGCGACGAGCTCGTATTGGTGCAGGCCCGGGGGCGGCAGCTCCGCCAGCGCGGCGACAATCAGCTCCCGGCTCCGCGAGTTGTCCTCGTGGGCCAGCGCGGCCCGGAGCCGGACGCCCGGGTCCGGATCGGTGAGCCGGTCGTAAAGGTCGACGCCAAGCTGGCCGAGGCAGCCCATCCACTGCGCCTGCGGCCCGACGCCTCGTTCTGACCACCGCAAGACGAGAACGGCCAGTTCCTCCCGCCGGTCCGCCAAAGACGCCAGCTGCGCAATCGCCACAAGATTCTCCGCGCGGAACAGGGCCCGGTCCGGCGGGGACGCCGCGAGCAGCGGAAGCACCACCGGATATGCCTGCGCCACGGCGTCGGCGAGGTCGGGCAGTATCTCGGCGAAGTAGCGATCGTCAGCAAGGGAGGTCACGCTCAGGGCCGCGTCGCCCAGGAACTCCAGGAGCGATTCGACAGTGTCCCGGTGGGCCCGCCCATCGGCGAGGAGCGCGGTTACGGCCCGTACGGCGGGCGCGGTCGCCGTCTCAGGGAAACCCTGATGCAGCACCGCGATATCGAGATGGTCAAGCGCGGCAGCTCGGGCCTCCGCGTCGCCGAACTCCAGCGCGTCCAAATGCGCCGGAGTGTCCGTCGCCCAGCCGTACGCATGCCGGAGCCGACCCCAGTCAACCGTCATCACGGCGCCGTCCGCAGTCCGCGAGCCGGCCGGAGATAGGCGCCTCGCTCTCGCCGGATGCCGCACCGCCGGCAGACAGCAACAGGTCGACGCCGTCCACCGGCAGCATGGCGAGAGTTTTGGCGCCGCCGGGATGACAGCCAATGATCACCTGGCTTCACCCCAGCGACTCTACGGCGGCCAACATGTACGCCTACCCAATGCCGTGAAGACCACCTTCTCGGCAGGCCCGTGCGTCGAGCGCCACGACAGGCCCGTCACCCGCTGTGGCGGTCGGAAGGGCGGAAGATCCGGATGTGATTGAGGGCGGTGCGTAATGGCACGCGCGTCGGTGCGCGTCGTGCCTCAGCGGATGGCCGCGATGGATCGGGACTGTCGGTCGGCGCTCTTATGATCGCGGCCATGTCGTCTGCTTTCACCGTGTTGTGGACCCATGATGTCTGCCGGGAGCTACGCAGGCATCGCGCCGGCGAGCGGCCCCCGTTGGCGTTCAGCGGGGTGCACCAGTCTCTTCCCAGTTGGACCAGCGTCGGTGTCGGCGATGATGTCTTCGCGCTGCATGTCAACCGGTGCGTGGTCTACCTGGTGAGCCGTCTGCGCGTCGTCGACAAGCAGCGACGCGACTGTTGCGGCCCCGCTCCGGCAACATGGCGTGACGCGGCCTATCCGGGTCACGACGCCTGGGCGATGCTCGGCGCCGGCGGCTGCGGGGCGAGCCCGATACATGTCGAAGCGACGCCGGTCCGCTTCGATGTCGCCGTTCCCGGCGACCTGCTCGGCGAGCTGACTTGGCGCAACCGGCGCGGAGAACAGCGCACCTTGAAGTACGTCGTCAACGGCCGCCTCGAACGCTCCGTCAGCCTCCAGAGCATCCGTCGTCTGACCGACGAATCCGCCGACCGATTGGCCGCCCTGCTCGATAGCTCGCCGCCCCCGAGCCGGGCGACATAGCCCTTCCAGGCGCATCACAGTCGGCAGCCATCCTTGACGATCGACGCGCATCGACGGCGCCAGAAAGGGCCTTCGCTGGGGAGGAAGGACATTCACAGAAGCGGCGTGAACGACCCTCTGTAGGGTCGCTCACCCGAAGGCCTAGACCGGCACGCGGACGAAGCCCTCGGTCCAGTGGTCCTCATCGAGGTCGTACTCTCCGATCTGGAAGCGGTCTGGCTCGTCGGCGAAGCCCGGTAGAAGACGCGCGCGGCGGATCCGCTCTGCGGCCACGGCATCGGAGGAGTAGATGCCGAGCAGCTTGACGTCGTCGCCGTCCTGCTCGTTGATGAACACGCCCTCGTCGTCGAGGTGAATCGTCTCGTCGTTGGGGCCGGCTTCGTTCTGGTGGCTGATGTGTCAGAGGGGATAGACCTTCGCGGGCGCAGGCTACCCCGGGCCCATCCGGTGAACGTTCCCGGTCAGAGGTCTAGCTCTCGTTTCACTCCTCTGGCGCTGGCGCCGCCGGGCCGCGCACTACGCAGGCCGCTGACATCGGCCACGGGTACGGATTGCTGGGAGTGACTTCGTAGGTCAAGCAGCGAGTTGGTAGCGGGCCGGGTGGTTGCGCTGGTGCTCTTGGCCCAGATGGTAGGTCCAGTAGCGGTCGAAGTCGCCGTTGGCGAGCAGTGCGCGGAGTTTCAGGACGGCTTCGGCGCCGGCGCTCCGCCGGCTGTCGACGCGTTCGTCCGACAAATTCGCTACCCGGCGGCCGGAGCGCGGTGATACACAACCGAGGTGCAAAACGCTTTGGAATTCCCCGAGGTCCTGCGGCTGATCGAAGACCGCTCGGCCGCGTTCCGCGCCGCGATCGCGTCCGCCCCCGACCTTGACGTCCACGTCCCGACCTGCCCGGACTGGACGCTGCGCGAACTGGCGCAGCACCTCGGCGACGGCCGCCGCCGCCAGGCCGCCATCATCGCGTCGGGCCCGGGCGCTGAGCCCCCGGCGAGGACGGACCCGAAGGGCGCCCCGACCGCGCCCCGCGACCGCGAAGCCCTGGACGCCTGGCTCGCCGAGTCGACCGAGCTCATGCTCGACGCGATGCGCGAGGCCGGCCCGGACCGCGGCTGCTGGACCTGGTGGGGCCGCTCGCAGGCCCCGCAGACCAGCGGAGCCGTGGCCCGGCACCAGATCCAGGAGATCGCCGTCCACACCTACGACGCCCAGCTCACCCAGGGGGCCGCACAGCCGCTGCCGACGGACGTCGCGGTCGAGGGCGTCGACGAGTTCCTGACGACCGTCTCGGCGACGACCGTCCCCTGGCCGTTCAAGCCGGCGACCATCGACCTGCACACGACCGAGGGCCGCTCCTGGCGCCTGACCCTCAACGCCGACGGCGTCCGCTGCGACGACCTCGCCGCCGACGCGGAGCCGGGTGACATGGCGATGCGAGGCGCAGCGAGCGAACTGGTCCTCTACTTCTACGAGCGCGTCCCGCTCAACGGCCTGGAGACCACCGGCGACACCGAGCCGATGGAGCAGCTCGCAGACTGGGACCCGAACGCGTAAAACGACGCACGTGTGACGCATCTGTCGGTTGTGCGCGCGCTCCTGCGGGCGCCACTGCGCCCGGGGTTAGCGCAGGGCCTCGCGGCCGATGCGGATCACCCGGCCGTGCACCTTGCGCAGGTAGGCGAGCAGTTTGCGGATGGACCAGCGGGTAAAGGGCTGGCTGAGCTTGGTCGGGCGGGTGGTGGCCGTCCGGACGACGAAGTCCTCGTCGTCAGGGCTGAGCAGCCGGGGACGGCCTCCCGCCACCGAGGGTCCAGGCAGGCCGGGCCGATCTGGTTGAACCGGTGGATCACGTCCCGCACCGTGTCCTCGTCGGCCTGCACCAACTGGCCGCTCACTGGAACTCGTTCGCCGCCGGCCGAGGCCAGCAGCTCTTCATCCCTCGATGTCACGCTACGGTGGCCGCCAGGTCGGCTGCGTTGATCACGTCAGCATCCACCGAGGAACTAACTCGCCGCTGTCTCATGAGACAGACCTGTTGCTTCTATCGGTGTCGCCGTCCGATCAAGCGTTGTCAGCCAAGCTGCCCGAAGACGATCGAACCGGCGATAAACAGCAGGAGCAGTGGCATCGTCAACCAGGCCGCCCGCGGGGATGGGCGGTTGGCGCTGCGCAGGAACGTGAGACCGAGTGGTACGAAGGCCACGGCTAAGCCGGCGACCTGCACGGCCGAGGCCCAGGTGCTCCCCTTGAGAACTCCGACCATCAGGCCGGACATCAGCGCCAACGCGATGGCTGGTAGCAGACGTAGGGTCCGAGACAGGAAACATCCGATCGCCAGGACGATCCAGCCGAGCATCACAGCCATGGTCAGGCTGGAGGCGACCCACTCGCGATAGCCGTAATAGACGCTGACGGCTTGTGTAGCGGTGTTCAGGCCCGCGCTGTCGACCAGGGCGAAGGCGAAGGTGTTGACGCCATAGTGGAAGGCGCGGGCGAACAGACCGAACATCACCAGGCTGCCGCCCCAGAGCGCCCAGGCGGGCCGAGTGACGCCGACTCGTGTAGCGACCGCGGCAATGCCCGGCCATAGCGCGATGGTGCCAGAGAGGAACATCGCGTACGCGGCACTGATCAGCGTGGGCTGCCGCTGATACTCGGCGAGTTGGTGCGGGAAGAAGAACGGGACGCCGAGCCGCAGAAGCGTGCCGGTCAGCAGCAGGCACGGCCCGACGATGAGGGATACGCCGCCCAACCACGGTCCCGGGAAGGTAACGCTCCGCTCGGCGGTGCGCCGCCGGTCGACTGTCGCTGTGATCATGTCAATGACTCTCCAGCGACACCGCGTGCGGCACATCCGGCCAGGACACCAATCTGCGGCAGCGTTGGCGGGCTGAGTCGTGGCGCCCAGTTGCTACCAGGGGATGAGCACCCTGAGTCGGACGGCAACACCGGTGGCGCTCGGTAACCTGGCGACGTGATCCGGATGCGGTGGCAGGTCGTCGACGCGGTGGCGGCCGTTGCCGTGCTGGCGGTGTGCGGGTTCGCGGCGCAGGAGGCCGGCCGGCCATCCTGGTGGAGGTGGGTGATGGTGGCCGCGGTCGCCGCGCCGGTCGCAATCCGCGACCGGTGGACGCTGCCGGCCGGCTTGACGGCGCTCGCCGCGTCCGCCGCCCTGCTCGCCTACGGGGTGATACCGCCGTACGCCGCACCGGTCCTGTTCGCTGCCGTGGCGCTGACCCAATACTCGGTAGCGGCGGGATTGCCGCTGTCCCGGTCCGTGCCGGTGCTGGCCACCGGGCTCGCGGGCGCCGCCGCGCTCGCGTTGCTGTGGCCGTTTGCGCCACTGGTGGCGGTGCCGGCGGTCGCGGTCCCGTGGCTGGTGGGCTGGTTGGTCCGGCACCGGCGGCGCCTCACGGAGCGGATCGCCGACGAGCGGACCGCGCGGGCGGTGTCGGAGGAGCGGCTACGCATCGCTCGCGACATGCACGACACGGTCGCACACAACTTGAGCATGATCGCGATGAAGGCCAGCGTTGCCCGCCACGTCGCCGCGGTTCGGCCCGAGGAAAGCGTGGCCGCCCTGGAGGTCATCGAGACTGCCAGTCGGGAAGCGCTGGTGGAGATGCGCCGCGCAGTGGGCCTGCTCCGCGCGGACCAGGATCCCGGCATGCCGTCGGGTTCCGACGCGGACCTGCGCGTGCTGGCCGACCGCGCTCAGCAGGCCGGCATCCAGGTGGAGTTGACGCTCGTCGGCGAGACGACACCGCCGGCAGGGGTCCGGTTCGTCGTGTACCGCATCGTGCAGGAGGCGTTAACCAACGTGATCCGGCACGCCAAAGCCACCCAGTGCACGGTCAGTGTCGAGGCCGGCAAGGAGACGGTCACCGTCCAGGTGGTCGATGACGGCACCGCGACCGTGGCGGCACCCGGCGGAACCGGGTACGGGCTGCGCGGCATGCGCGAACGGATCGCCGCCTACGGCGGCAGCCTGCAGGCCGGACCGCGCACGGCCGGCGGATTCGCGGTAGCCGCGCGTATGCCGTACCGCCAATCCGGTGAGGATGAGCAGCCGTGACCGACCCGATCCGCATCCTCATCGTCGACGACCAGGCGCTGCTGCGTGACAGTTTCCGCGTCCTGCTGGACACGGCCCCGGGCTTCGCCGTGGTCGGCGAGGCCGGCACCGGCCGCGAAGCCGTCCAACTGGCATCGGCCCAACGCCCCGACGTGGTCCTGATGGACATCCGCATGCCCGACATGACCGGTATCGAGGCCACCGAACAGATCTGCGCGGAGACCGGCGACACTCGCGTACTCATCCTCACCACCTTCGACCTCGACGAGTACGTCTACGGCGCGCTACGCGCCGGCGCCAGCGGCTTCCTGCTCAAAGACACCAGCGCCGCCGACCTGCTCGCCGCCCTCCGAGTGGTCGCCGCTGGCGACGCGCTACTCGCCCCCAGCGTCACCCGACGACTCATCGCCGCGTTCGGTGCGCAGCCCCGCCCGTCCCGCACGTTCCACCGCACACTGACCGGGGTCACCGAACGCGAACGCGAGATCCTGGTACTGATCGCACGCGGACTGTCCAACGCCGACATCGCGACGCACCTCACACTCAGCGTAGCCACCGTGAAATCCCATATCGGCCGGCTGCTCACCAAGCTCAACGCCCGCGACCGCGCCCAACTCGTCGTAGTCGCCTACGAGACCGGCCTCGTCACGGCGACCCCCACCAACCTCGGCGACTGACCCGACACTCCAACACCACGGCGCGCTGACCGCCGCGAGGAACGCAGGCCAGCGGTCCCCCTGCATAGCTGAACTATGCAGACGTGTGGTCAGCCGCGCCGGTCGATCTTCGTGTGCTCGCACGCGCCGTCGTGTTTATCGGTGAATGCCCCATCCGTTCGCCGAGCAATCTTCTGCCAAAACGTCCCAGCAGTGCCGTACTAGGTCCCGTCTGGAGTTGTGCTCACGGTGGTGTGGAGGCCGGCCGGTCGGTCGCTCCATGCTGCCACCCAGTTACATGCAGAACTTCAGGCAGGCTGCTTAGCCTGGGCGGCGTCCCCATGCCGAGATCAGCGGCGCGAGGGTGAGGTCGAGCTCGCCGGCATCGACGGCGGCCAGGTGCGCGTCGATCTCGACGTCGTTGGCCAGCCCTGCGGCGAGCAACTCGGCGCGGACCATGCGCACCGTCGCGGTTTCCAGCCGGTCGCAGGCTACCCCGCCGACCGGGAAGCAGCCGGCCGCCGTGACATCGACCAGGCCCGCCGCACGCAACGCCCGCGGCAGCGTGCGGCCGTAGCGCAGATCGGCGCCGCGGCGGGTCATCAACTCGCGGACGGCGCGCCGCAGCCGGTTGGCGCGCCGCTGCGCCGGGCCAACCTCATCGAGGCAGGCCAGCGGCTGCAGCTCGGTGTCGGCATCCTCTACCAACAGCCAACCGCCGGGCCGCAGCGCCGCCACCATCGTCGCCAACGCCCGGGCACGGTCGGGCACGTGAACGAGCACGAGGCGCGCGTGTACCAGGTCAAACGTGCCTGGCTGCGGCGGCGGGTCCCCGACGATGTCGTGCCGGAGCACCTCGTACCCGCTGTGCGGATCCAACCAGGCCGGATTGATGTCCGTGGCCAGCACGTAACCGGTTGGTCCGACGGCCGTGGCGAGTGCCTCGGGAATGCTGGGGCCTCCGGCACCAACCTCCCAGCAGCGCCAGCCCGCCCTCACTCCGAGCCGGTCGAAGTGCCCACGCGTGACACCGTCGAACAGCTCGGCCAGCCAGGCGAACCGCTCGCCCGCCTCCACCCGGGCGTTGTCGAGCAGGTAGCGGTGATCCGAGGAAGACCCGGGGGAGTCCGGCGATGGAGGCCTGGACCGCGCGCCAGCAGTATTCACCGGCCCGCCCGCAGTCGTGTCCGGCTCGCGCCCGGGGTCGACGACGGGCTGCGATGAACTCATGCCCACATCCTCACGCCCGACCGCGTGCTGTGTCAGCGCGACACGGGATGAAACCAGACACAGCCCGGCTCCAGCCAACCAGGCCGACCCCTCACCCTCGACACGATCGCCCGCTCATCCGGGACCTCGGTGTCCCGGCGCTCCCCGGCCGCCTGGCCGCGCTGCGCCAACTCGTACTCCAGGCCCCGGCGCCGATCGTCGCTTCCCTCAGGGAGAATGACGGCTCGGCTCAATTACCGCTTCGTGGCCACCAACTCTTCCTAATTCGATGGCACCTCGAAGCGCCGCCAAGTCATTGAGGCCCGCGTTCATTACGGGCCAGCACATGCCGAGGACGGAGCCAGGCGGCACCGCTATTGACAAGTCGTACCAAGCCGGGCGGGGAGCCCGGCCGGGGACGATCAAAAGGTAGGAGCGGCCGCAGCGGATCCAGCATGTGGTCGACGAGGGGTCCCGCCCTTGACCATATTCACGCTGAGGAAATCCGCGCATGGCCCCCATCGCCCCAACCAACCGTCGCGGGATTCTTGCCAGCCGCCAACCACAACCCCCAAAATGCGCCGCACATCTGCCGTGCGGTGACCGTTAGCGGCAGCCCCCCCCCCCCCCCCCCCCGGCTGCCCACCACAGGCAGCCCGGCCAGCGTCGAGGCGATGGCCAGGATGCCGGCCTACGGGTGGATGCTGATGCGGTGGCCCGGACGCCAGTGCAGCGCGCCCATGAGGCCGTATCGGCGTGGTCTCGTGTCCGGTCTGTGGGACATCCACTCGCCCTGGGTGCCATCACGCGACGAGGTCGTCGAGGCAGTGCGGCGGGCAAGGGCGGTGGTGCACGTCGAGCGGCTGTGGGTGAACCCCGACCGGGCCTCAAGACCCGCGGCTACCGTGAGGTGGAGCCTCGCTGGAACATCTGGTGGCCGACACCCGAGCTGTGCGGAAGCTGACCGACCCGGCGCCGGGCGGGACGTACCTCCGGCTCGCCCGGCGCCGGGCCCGGCTCAGTGCTTCAAGGGGTACGGGATGAAGGTGCTCCGGTTCTCGTCGAGGTCGAGTTGCCGGCTGATCGGCGCGGCCGCCCGCTGCGGACAGGTCATCCGTTCGCAGGTTTTGCAGCCGGGGCCGATGGGGGTGGCGGCGTCAGCCGCGTGCAGGTCCATCCCGGCGGAGTAGACCAGCCGGTCGGCGTGGCGGCTCTCGCAGCCCAGGCCGATCGCATAGACCTTGCCGGGCTGGTTGTAGCCGCCGTGGTGGCGGGTGATGGTGCGCGCGATCCACAGGTAGCGTTGCCCGTCGGGCATCGCGGCGACCTGGACGACGACCCGGCCGGGTGAGCTGAACGCCTCGTAGACGTTCCAGAGTGGGCAGGTGCCCCCGGTGTGGGAGAACGGGAAGCCGGTGGCGGACTGCCGTTTGGACATGTTGCCGGCCCGGTCGACGCGGACGAAGGAGAACGGCACCCCACGCGCGCGGGGGCGTTGCAGGGTGCTGAGCCGGTGGCACACGGTCTCCCACCCCATGGCGAAGTGCTGGGTGAGCAGGTCGATGTCGTACCGGCGCTGCTCGGCCGCAGCGAGGAACTGCTCGTACGGCAGGATCAGCGCGGCGGCGAAGTAGTTCGCCAGACCGACCCGGGTGAGGATCTGGGTCTGGACGTCGTCGAATCGCTCCTGTTCCACGATCTCGTCGATGACGTCGGCGAACTCCAGCAGCGCGATCTGCGCCGCCATCCGCATGGCCTCCTGGCCGGCCCGCAGCGATGTCGACAGGTGCAGGGTGCGGGTCTGCGGGCGGTAGCGGTGCAGTTCGTCGCCGAGGGTGGCGCTGTCGTCGCGGCGGACCTGGACGCCGTGCCGTTGGGCGAGCCGGTCCTGCAGTGCGGTTCGGACCTCGCCACGGCGCAGTCCGATGCTCGCCGCCAGCCGCTCGGCGGCCTCGTCCAGGTCCGGCAGGTAGTTCTGGCGGCGGTAGAAGAACTCGGTCACCTGGTCGTGGGGGCTGCGGCCGATCGTCTCGCGATCGCCGAGCAGTTCGGCGAGTTGCTCGTCCGCCTGCCGGTAGCGGCGGTGCAGGTCGATGACCGCCTCCGCAACCTCGGGCAGCCGGGTGGCGAGTTCGGTGAGGCCGGTGACGGGCACCCGGCCGGGGAGCGCCTCGCGTAGCCCGGCGACCAGCCGTGGCGTGTCCCGCGGGGCGAAGACGGTGGGATCGACGCCGAACACCTCGGTGATGCGCATGAGCACGGGAACGGTCAGCGGTCGCGCGTCGTGTTCGATCTGGTTGAGGTAGCTGGGCGAGATGTTCAGTAGGCGGGCCAGGTGTGACTGGCTGAGGGCGCGGTCCTCGCGCATCCGGCGCAGTCGGGCGCCCGCGAAGGTCTTGGCGATCGTCCTCACCTCCCCGACTGCTGGCTGGGGGGCCAGCACCATTTGCAGGCTGCAAATATAGCCGTTCACAACTTCGCAAAATGAGGCGGAAAATTCTCAGAACTTGGCATTTTCCGTCTCTCGACCCCAGCGCGGGCAGCGTGTGACGGTTGGCGGCACGCCGCAACGGCATCCGGAGGCACCGCCACGGATGCGCCGACGTGCCGGCGTCATCGACATGCGAGGGGACGACATCATGCAGAACGCCGTTGAGCAGTTGCGTACCGAGTGGGAAACCAGTCCGCGCTGGCAGGGCGTGCGGCGCAGCTACCGCGCGGAGGACGTGGTGCGGCTGCGTGGGGCGATCCAGGAGGAACACACCCTGGCCCGACACGGGGCGGAGCGGCTGTGGCAGCTGCTGCACAGCGAGGACTACATCCACGCCCTGGGCGCCCTCACCGGCAACCAGGCCGTGCAGATGGTCCGGGCCGGCCTCAAGGCGATCTACCTCTCCGGCTGGCAGGTCGCCGCGGACGCCAACCTCGCCGGGCACACCTACCCCGACCAGAGCCTCTACCCCGCCAACTCGGTGCCCGCGGTGGTGCGCCGGATCAACAACGCCCTGCTGCGCGCGGCCCAGATCACCACGGCCGAGGGCGACACCCGGGGAGTCGACTGGCTGGCGCCGATCGTCGCCGACGCCGAGGCCGGTTTCGGTGGCCCCCTCAACGCCTACGAGCTGATGACCGCGATGATCGCGGCCGGCGCGGCCGGGGTGCACTGGGAGGACCAGCTCGCCGCCGAGAAGAAGTGCGGCCACCTCGGCGGGAAGGTGCTCGTCCCCACCGGCCAGCACATCCGTACCCTCGAGGCGGCGCGGCTCGCCGCCGACGTCGCCGGCGTGCCGTCGGTGGTCATCGCCCGCACCGACGCGCAGGCCGCCACGCTGCTCACCACCGACGTGGACGAGCGGGACCGGCCGTTCGTCACCGGCGAGCGGACCGCCGAGGGCTTCTACCGGGTGCGTAACGGGGTCGAGCCGTGCATCGCCCGTGGCCTGGCCTACGCCCCGCACGCCGACCTGCTGTGGATGGAGACCAGCACGCCGGACCTGGAGGTCGCCCGCCGGTTCGCCGAGGCGATCAAGCACCAGTACCCGGACCAGCTGCTCGCCTACAACTGCTCGCCGTCGTTCAACTGGCGCAAGCACCTCGACGACGCGACCATCGCCAAGTTCCAGCGGGAGCTCGGCCACATGGGCTACAAGTTCCAGTTCATCACCCTCGCCGGCTTCCACGCGCTCAACTACTCGATGTTCGATCTGGCGCGCGGCTACGCCACCGACGGCATGTCCGCCTACGTGTCGCTGCAGGAGCGGGAGTTCGCCGCCGAGGCGGCCGGCTACACCGCGGTCAAGCACCAGCGCGAGGTGGGCACCGGCTACTTCGACCTGATCAGCACGGTGCTGAACCCGGCCGCCGAGACCACCGCCCTGCGCGGCTCCACCGAGGAGGAGCAGTTCGCATGAGGTACGAGGTCATCGGCCCGATGGCCGACCGGTTCGACGAGGTCCTCACCGCCGAGGCGCTGGACTTCCTGGTCGCGCTGGACAGCGAGTTCGCCGCCCGCCGGGTGGCTCTGCTGGACACCCGCCGGGCCCGCCGCGACCGGTACGCCACCGGCCAGCTGCCCGACTTCCTTCCGGAGACCGCCGGAATCCGCGCCGATCCCACCTGGCGGGTGGCACCGCCGGCGCCCGGCCTGGTCGACCGGCGGGTCGAGATCACCGGCCCGACCGACCGCAAGATGACCGTCAACGCCCTCAACTCCGGGGCGAAGGTGTGGCTCGCCGACTTCGAGGACGCCACCGCCCCGACCTGGCACAACGTCATCAGCGGCCAGCTCAACCTGATCGACGCCCTGGATCGGCGGATCGACTTCACCGACCCGCGCGGCAAGCGGTACGCCCTCGGCGACGAGCTGGCCACGATCGTGGTCCGCCCGCGCGGCTGGCACCTCGTGGAGAAGGGCATCGCGGTGGACGGCCGGCCCATCTCGGCCAGTCTGGTCGACTTCGGGCTCTACCTCTTCCACTGCGCCCGACGGCAGCTCGACGCCGGCACCGGGCCGTACTTCTACCTGCCGAAGCTGGAGGGTCACCGCGAGGCGCGGCTGTGGAACGAGATCTTCGTCTTCGCCCAGCGGTACCTGGGCCTGCCGCAGGGCACCATCCGGGCCACCACGCTGATCGAGACGATCACCGCCGCCTTTGAGATGGAGGAGATCCTGTACGAGTTGCGCGAGCACTCGGCGGGACTGAACGCCGGGCGGTGGGACTACATCTTCAGCGTGATCAAGAACTTCGGGCAGTGGTCGGACTTCGTCCTGCCGGATCGGTCCGACGTGACCATGACGGTGCCCTTCATGCGCGCCTACACCGAGTTGCTGGTGCAGACGTGCCACCGGCGCGGCGCGCACGCGATCGGCGGAATGGCCGCGTTCATCCCCAGCCGGGACCCTGAGGTCAACGAGGTGGCCCTGGGCCGGGTGCGTGCGGACAAGCGGCGGGAGGCCGGTGACGGGTTCGACGGCTCGTGGGTCGCCCACCCGGGCCTGGTCGAGACGTGCCGGGAGGAGTTCGACGCCGTGTTGGGCGATCGCCCGAACCAGCTCGACCGGCTTCGTGAGGACGTCACCGTCACCGCCGGCGACCTGCTCGCCGTTGACAAGACTCCGGGCCAGGTCACCGCCGCGGGGCTGCGGTCCAACATCGCGGTCGCGCTGCGCTACATCGACGCGTGGCTCGGCGGTGTCGGTGCGGTGGCGCTGTGGAACCTGATGGAGGACGCGGCCACTGCGGAGATCGCCCGCTGCCAGGTCTGGCAGTGGCTGCAGCACGGCACTCCCCTGGCCGGCGGCGGCTGCGTCACCGACGAGCTGGTCCGTTCCATCCTCGCCGAGGAGTTGGCCGCCCTGATCGCGGGCCGCGAGGGCGCCGATCGGGACCGGGCCGAGCAGGCCGCGCGGATCGTCGAGGACACCGCCTTCGGCGAGGACCTGCCGGCGTTCTTCACCACCGGCGCGTACGCCCTGCACCTCGGTCCGGACCGGAAGCCAGCCGTACCGGTCGGCTGACGGCGAACAGCGCCGCGCCGGAGCCGGGAAGATCCGACAGGACCTTCCCGGCTCCCGTCGGTATGCATGCTCGCCGATGTCCTGCTGGCCGGTGCCCCTCAGCCGGATGGTGGCGGAGGGCGGTGGCTGATCCGGCGGGTCACCCGAAACTGGTACAGGCCGGCGCTGGTGACGGCGTAGAACGCGGGCAGGAGGAGGAAGATGGCGAGGCCGACCAGCGGCGTCACCAGGTAGCCGAGCACCCCCGCGAGGGCGTACAGGAGGACCCCGGCGAGGGCCCGGATCCGCTCGACGCCGAAGAACTCATCCTTGACCTGTTCCTTCAGCAGGTCGGGGTGCCGGGCCAGGTAGTGGTAGAACGCCAGCCAAGTCGCGCACAGCGACGCGCCGATCAACGCGTAGAAGGCGATGGCCACGCGCTGGTCCGCGTTGTCGTGCTCCTGCAGGGCGTGCGACACGACGATGGTCGGAAACGGCAGCAGCGCCGTGGCGAACAGCACCAACAGGTTCATCCAGTGCAGGCCGCGATCAGTCTGCTGGATGCGGTTGAATGCCGCCTTGTGGTTGAGCCAGACGACGGCCACATACGAGTAGGACGCGAGATACGCGACGTATGCCGGCCACTGGCTGAGCAGTCCGGACAGGAGGCGGCCGGGCGGGACGTCCGGCACCCGGAGGTCCAGGACCAGCAGCGTGATGATGATGGCGAAGATGGCGTCGCTGAACGCCACGGCACGGCTGGTGTCCGACCGGGTGCCTAGGTCCGTTTCTGGCCCACTCACCGAGCGTGCCTACCCAGGGGCGTACGCGGCAAACACCCAGGCATCCGCCGCCCGTAATGCGAATCAGTGTGACCGGCGCCTCCGATAGACGCCGCATCCGGCCGCCGCGCACGCCGCGGTTGCCGGATGCGGGTGGTCGTCAGGGTTTGAGGACGACCTTCTCGCAGTGGTCCTGTTTGTTCTTGAAGATGTCGAAGCCGCGTTCCGCCTCGTCGAGCGGCAGGGTGTGGGTGATGACCCGCGTCGGATCGATTTCCCCGCGCTCGATGCGCTGCAGCAGCTGCTTCATGTAGCGCTGTACGTGGCATTGCCCGGTGCGCAGGGTCAGCGCACGGTTCATCCACGCGCCGACCGGGAACTTGTCGAGGAAACCGCCGTACACGCCGATCACCGACACGATCCCACCGCTTCGGCACGACAGGATCGCCTGCCGCAGCGCGTGCGGGCGCTCGGTCTCCAAGCGGACCGCCTGCTTGACCCGGTCGTAGGCGTGGACGTGTGCACTGCCGTGGCTGGCCTCCATTCCGACCGCGTCGATGCACTTGTCCGGTCGCCGCCCACCGGTCAGTTCCAGCAGCCGGGACCGCACGTCCACCTCCTCGAAATTGATCGTCGTGTAGCCCGCCCGTTCCGCCATCTGCAGCCGGTACAGCTCCTTGTCGATGGCGATGACCTTCGCGGCGCCGAGCACCCGGGCGCTGTCCATGGCGAACTGTCCGACCGGGCCGGCGCCCCACACCGCCACCACGTCGGTGGACTGGATGTCACACAAGTCCGCACCCATGTAGCCGGTCGGCAGGATGTCGGAGAGGAACAGCACCTGCTCGTCGCTCAGATCGGACTCGATCTTCAGCGGACCGACGTCGGCGAACGGCACCCGCGCATACTGCGCCTGACCTCCCGCGAAGCCGCCCGTCAGACGGGAATAGCCGAACATCCCGGCGACCGGATGACCGAACATCTTCTCCCCGATTCCGGCGAACGGTCGCGCACGGAGGTGGCGAAGCAGGAGGACCGCCTAGTCGTTACCTGCTGTATTCGCCAGCCCAACATGAGGGGCTCTGGCATGCTCCCCTGAAGCTGGCGGCTGCTCATGACCCCTGGCTACCGAACCGCTCGGTCAGCGGCGGGAGGTGCACTCGATCTTGCTCTATGGCTGGGCCAGGTTGCCGTTCTTCAGGATCCGTCGAGGGTTTGCCGGCGCATCGGGGAGCGCAGGATCGGCACCCACACCAGCGCAAGCGCGGCGCAGGCAACCCAGGTGGCGGCGCGCGGACCGGCGTGGTCACCGACGAATGCCGCCATCGCCGCGCCGAGTGTGAGCGCGCCACTGAACATCACGCGCAGGCTGCCGTTCACGCGTCCCAGGAGCCGTGACGGCGTGATGTGCTGGCGGAACGACATCAGGATCACGCTGTCGAAGCCGACCTTGAAGATCACCAGTGCCCACGCGAGCGCGGCGACCAGCCCAGGCACGGGCTGACCGACGAGCGGCAGCACGAGCGAGACCGGGGCGATGGCCAGCCCGATCGCAAGCACGGAGCGGCCAGCGCCGAGGACCCTGGACAACCGCTGCCCACAGAACGCCCCGAGCAGGCCACCGGTTCCGCCGGCACCGAGGAAGAGGCCCAGTTGGCGCTCCGACCAGTGCAGTTCCTGAACCAGGAGAAGCGGCAGCATCGCGACCGTGCCTGCGGTTGCGAAGTTCACGAGCGCGCCGGCGACGGCGATCGCACGCAGAGTGTGGTTGCGCCGGACGAACGATAGGCCTTCCCGCACCTCGGCCACGAGCGAGCGTCGTACAACGTCAACCCGGCGCGGCTCCGGCCGCTCGATTCGGCGAATCCACAGCGCCGACCAGAGGTAGCCCAGTGCCGTCGCGACCAGAACCACTGCCGCTGTCGACAGGCCAATCAGCCAGCCGGCCAGCGCGGGTCCGCCGATCAACGCCATCTGGTCCACGATGCCGAGGCGCCCATTGGCCGCGACCAGGCGCCTGCCGCCCCTATCCCCGACAAGGTCCGGCAGGTGGCTCTGCATGGCGACGTCGAAGAGGACGGTCGCGACGCCGTTGAGGAACACCACCGCCCAAAGCTGGGTCATGGTCAGAGCGGATGCTGCGGCGGCGATCGGTACCGAGCCGATCAGCACGAACCGGGCCAGATCCATGGCGATCATGACTGGGCGACGAGCAACCCGGTCCAGCCATGCACCCGCCGGCAGCCCGAGCAGCAGGAACGGTGCGGTGCCGGCAGCGGCCAGCGAACCCGCCGCGCCCGGACCAGCGCCGAGCGACGTGATCGCGACGAGCGGAATGGCCACCTTGGCGATGTTGAAACCCCATTTCGCCGCCACCGCGGCGACGAGGTAGCGAGTGAAGTCGCGGGGCAGGGCCGGTGCGGCGTCGTGCCCACGGCGGGAGGCGTGCTGGATCGACATGCCGGAACCTTCGGCCTCGGCCGCCCCCGCGCGCCAACGATTCAGACTACGGTGAATCCTTGTGGAGCCGGTCTGATGCTGCGAATTGTCGTTGTCCCTGGCCGATCTCGCCAGTGTCAGGTTCGCGATCTCCCCCGCCTGGGAGGTCGTGGCGAGTTTGCGCGTACTCCGCGATCCCGGGGCGCACGCCGTACACCTGCCATGGGTGACCCGACACCGGGCCAGGGTGCTGGCCTCACCCGACCTGCGTCAGCTGCGCGACCTGGTGATCGCACCGGA
Organism: Micromonospora sp. NPDC048930; assembly: GCF_043197935.1. NCBI lineage: Bacteria > Bacillati > Actinomycetota > Actinomycetes > Micromonosporales > Micromonosporaceae > Micromonospora > Micromonospora sp. NPDC048930. Next base: position 4,068 of record NZ_JBICUB010000025.1, on the reverse strand, counting down.
GCGGCACCTGCCGGGCTTCCTCGCGCCGGCGCCGCACTCACCCGTCGCCGAGCCTGAAGCGGAGTTCGTGGCGGTGCGGGAGACGCCGGCGGCGGTCGTGCGCGAGGAACTGGAGACGGTGTACGGCGACCGGCTGCCGGCCTCGCTGTCGGACCTGCGCCGCGCGCCGCGCCGTACCCTGCCGACGATCGTGGGCCAGATGCGGACGTACTGGGGCCTCACGCTGGCGCCGTACTGGGGGCGGATACGCGGGATCCTGGAGGCCGACGTGATGTTTCGGGCGCGGCGGCTGGCGGACGACGGCCCGCACCGGATGTTCCCCGAGCTCGATCCCGCGGTCTCGTGGTCGGACGACGTCCTGTCGGTGGACCGGCCGCTGGACCGGGACTACGAACTCGGCGGTCGCGGCCTGGTGCTCGTGCCGTCGCTGTTCGCGTGGCCGAACGTCTTCGTCAAGGCGTCCGAGCCCTGGGCTCCGGTGCTGCGATATCCCACCCGGGGCGTGGGATCAATGTGGCACAGCGACCCACCCGCGGCCGATCTCGCCCCGGTGATCGGCCAGGCCCGCGCGACCCTGCTAGTCGAGCTGACGACCCCGTCGACGACGACGTCGCTGGCCCGCCGCACCGGGCTGACCCCAAGCGGAGTCTCGGCCCACCTCTCGCGGCTCGTGACCGCTGGCCTGGTCACTCGGCAGCGAGCCGGGCGTCTGGTCTTTTACGTGCGCACCGCGCGGGGCGACGCACTCCTCAGCGACTGATCCGGCTGATACACGAGGGATGTGGCCCAGGCGCTTCCCAGCTCAAAAGGCACCTTTCCATTCTTGACCCACATCCCGGGCAGCCCTCAACAAAGGCTCCAGCCGAACCTGCGTACCCCTGACCGATGCCCCCAAGCCCCCTCGTCCTCGCCTGGGCACCACTCACGAGAGCCCATTGATTCACTTGCTCGCCGAGATCGCCGCCAACACGTACCGGTCGGCGCAGAAGTTAGGCCGGGATCGCACACCCATTCCCGCTCCGGGACGGCACCGATCCTAGACATGGCCCTGACAGCAACTGCCGCACTCACATCGGCTTCCGTACAGCCGGCGGGCCAGCGGCGGGGACGTTCGGTAGCACCCGGATCGCGGCATCTGCGAGCTGGTTACCTTGCGTGACGAGCACTCCGCGGCAGATCCGGATTGCCGCTGTGGGCGCCGAGCGTCCAACTCATACAGTTCGCAGGCCGCCGCTGTGCGACGTCACGGCGGGTCGGAGGGGCGGGGCGGAGTGCTGCTGGCGCCCGGCATGTAGCCACTCGGTCGGCGGATCGGCAGCCGATCCAGCCGGTCCGCTGAGCCCAGCACGTGACGTTTTGCTGCGTTGACGAACGCCAACCGCGCAGCCTCCATCGGCTCCGTCGCCGCAAACCATGTCGCCTCATTGGTGATTTCGCCGCGGTCGATGCGGTCACTGTGCTGCCAGAACACCGCATCCACGTCGCCCGCGGCCTCGACAACCGCTCGGTCGGCGACCAGGCTGATCTTCGCGAGGGCTTCATTCCACGGCACCCAGTCGACACGCTGGTCGTGCTTCCACTGCCCGCGCAGCGAAAGCTGAACGCGGGTCGACTCGACCACGATCGCCGCGCACGCCTCGATCTGCTGGTCCCGCGCCCATTGCCGCTTCTGTATCCGTGCGGTTAGAAGGCCACCCACGGCTACCCCAAGCAGCGCGGACGCACTTGAGATGATCGCGGGCCACGGCACTGTCGACACCGAAGACCTCCATCCGGGCTGCCTGCTGCCCGTCAATCAACAAAACCACGCCGCTGGTCTTGTCCAGGGTGCCTGTCGGCCGGACCTCCGGTACAGCGTCGGCGTCGTCCTCACCGGCAGGGCAACCCATTGGCCGTGATGCCGCGTAACGCGCGACTTGCGGCATGAACGCGCGTTGCTGCGCCAGAGTTCGCGCTGCCCCTGGCGGTCGGTAGCGTTCGACCGTGATCCGTGGAGCGGTGTTCTTTGATGTCGACGGGACGCTGACGCCGACCAGCAGCGGGCAGCACCTGGCGGAGTTCCTCGGCCATGCCAAGGTCATTCAAGAGGTGCAGGCCGGCTACGGCGCCGGCACCCTGAGCAGCCAGGAGGCGGCGGTCCTCGAAGCTCGTGGCTGGGCAACACGGACGCCCATGCAGGTGCGTGGGTTGCTGGAGTCGCTGCCGCTGGTGGACGGCATTGCCGAGACGGTTCTGTGGTGCCGTCGGCGTGGGCTGGCACCCGTACTGGCCACGCTGGCGTGGGACGTCGTGGGCGCCTATCTGTGCGACCGCTATGGCTTCGATCGCGCTTGCGGACCGCGTCTGGAGCTCGTTGACGGCCGCTACAGCGGGGCGGTCGCCGAGCAGTTCGACGAACTGAGCAAACGCGACTTCGCGGTGAGCGTGGCCGCCGAGCTGGGCGTGGACCCGAAGCGTTGCGTTGCCGTTGGCGACGGGCGCTCCGACGTGCCGCTGTGCCACACGCCACCGTCTATCTCCCAGCGCACGCTTCCCGAGACGGCGCTGAACACTGCGGTCGAAGCCGCCACCGCCTGCGCTGATGCACACCCTCTAAACCGTCCTAGGACATCGACTTCAAGGCGGCTAGGGCCCCCTGGCACCCCCGACCACGAGCGGCAACCAGTCGAGCCCCTGTTCGGACACAAGCCAGTACAGCCTGCTGGGGTTCGAATCGTCTCAGAGCCAAGACGTCGAAACCGGGCTTGACCTGGAGGGTTGGGCATGGGGCTTGTGAAATGATCAGCACGAACCGATGCTCAACCACGCGGCCCTTGACCCTGTGCCGCCATCGAACAGGCCCATGCTCACACCGTCACCGGCCGGCCGCCGCGTCTCATCACCTTGCCGAGGATGTCATGTAGATCGGCTTCGACCAGGTGCAGTAGGTCGCCGCCGAACACACACAGCGACAGCTCCCACGGATGACCGAAGGTGCCGAACCGGAAGTCCTCCGCGAGGTAGATGTAGTAGTCACCGTCGGGGTACGGCGATAACGGCCAGCCAGGCTGGCCAGGCGGGTCGATGTTCTCCGGCCCGATGAGGCTGGGCCAGACCCGGTAGCTCGGGTGTTGCCAGTCCAGGCACAGGATCGAACCCGCGCCTGCCAGCGCCGTGAACCCGGCGTGCATGACCTCGACCAGGCGATCCAGGCGCGCGTATTCGGGATCATCCTCAAGGCCGTTCAGCCTCCAGGTGACCGACGGGGTCGGTTCGGTGATGGCCGGATACCGGTGCATGCTAGGGCGGAAGTCGAACACCGCGTCGAAGCAGTCCCAGACCGCCTTTTCGTCGCCGGTCAGCTCGCGGTACGCCCTCATCGCCATCGCCGCACCCTACTCAATCAGCTGCGGTGCCACAGCGTGATATCGCTGCTGGTGGCGACCACGAGCGTGCGCCCGGAGGCCGAGAAGCCGGCAGCGCGAAGCTCCGAGTAGTTGGAGTCGAAGATGTGCCACCAGTGCGTACCGACCGTGCCGCGGTAGATGCCGCCGTCGATGGAGAGCATGACGCGTTCGTTGGGCCAGTCGGGCGCGACGACATCGACGGTCCAGCCGTCTTCGGTAGTGGTGTGGAGGCCACCGCCGAAGAGCCCCGCGATGCGGACTCGCGCGTCGGCGAGCGGACCGAATCCCGGGCAGGACAGGTCCGGCCCGGTCGGAATACAGAGGTCCGGATCGGGTTCGCGATCGCGGGCGATCTTCGCGCCCGTGGCCGGATCGAACAGGCCGCGGCCGTCGTGGGAGAGGACCATGAGGATGTCGGCGCCGCTGGTCGGATCGGCCGCGAAGCCGACGCCCAGCAGCCCGCCCACAGGTATGTACTTGTGCGGCGTGGGCAGTGCGAGCCACGGCTCTGGTGCGGGCATGACCTGGGCAGCGAGGAACCGATTACGGAGCTGTTGTTGATGTTCGCGCACCGCGCCTACTCGTCTCTTAGGGCGCGTCTCAGTTGGTGGCCTTGGTCAGCCTGCGGTAGCAGATGAGCAGGCAGCCGATGTCGGCGAACGCGAGGAAGTGGTCGGCTGTG